>JAIXWM010000032.1 GCA_027491255.1 Rubrivivax sp.
CGCTCAGGTCCGCCGTGCTCACCAGCACGCGCCCCACCGCCTCGCCGCCCGCCTCGAGGCGCACCTCTTCCGTGCTTGCGCTCTGCACGTAGTCCGTCGCCGTGCCCGTCCCCGTCGTCACCGCGCGCCGCAGCGTGTAGCTCGGGGACACGGGGGCATCGCCCTTCGTCGTGGTCGGGGTCGTTGAGAGTCGACCACGGCTCACACAATCTCATAAACACCCCCCATGGCTTCCAGTCCGGCCTTGATCTGCGCGAGCAACAGTCGCGTCTCTTCTTCGGTGAGGGTAACCGCGCGGCCGTCAGCACAGCGCTTCCTGACCGAGTCAGCGTAGATGGTGGACACCGAACCAAACTCAGCGTCGACGTGAACAATCCCACCGTCTCCGTCAATTAACTCCACGCCCTGCTTCGACGCTACTTGGACGAGATAGCCGGAGGAATGACAGACTTTCTGGGGGGCCAATCGAGAGAACATTTTCAGTGCCCTCCTGTGATGACGTTGGTGACGTTCGGATTCGCCACCATTTGAGGGAATTCGACGGTGTTGAAGATGCCGCCAGGCCGAGCGCCTTGAACGAACCCGACTGCGTTCCCCGAGGCTGCTTCCGCAAATCGTTGCGAGAGTCGTGACCACACCGCCGTCGCCTGCTCCGGCGTAAGCGGGCTGTTTGGTGCGAAGAGTGCCTGCTGGTCCAACCATTGCCCGCCCGGTGTCAACTCGAGCGTGGTGCGCCCATTCGCTGCGGCGAACTCCGCCGCGAAGGGCGATACGGACTGTTCTGCAGCAAAAGCATCAGCGTCGGCGCAACGCGGAGGCTGTCACGTAGACTGTGTTCCGAAGTTCATCGAGCTTGTCGTTGAGCGGTAATTCCTGCGCGCGCTCCACGCGGTGGCCGTTCACGCGCGCAATGACCAAATCGTTGATTGACCCCATTCCGCCGTACCACGACAGCACCTCGTGGAGATCGATCGTCGACGTGGAAGCCGCGTTCCTCGCCTTCTTCGCCCAGTGATGCTCCGCCACACCATCGAGCAGCGAGGCGATGTCGATGAGCGTCTGCCGAATCTGTTTTTCCCGATCCACGTCGTTCATCACGGCACCAACCATTCTGGGTTCACGTTCGGAATAAACACCTGGCTCCCTCCGCCGAGGAGCGGCCCTCCCAGGCCGGTAGCCTGCGGAGCGGCGAAGCCTTCGAAAATCGTCGTACCCGCTGGTACGCGAATCGTAGCTATGTTCGCCGCCGTATTTCCCCACGACGGGGCGAGCGCAAGGTCAATTTGTGCCTGCGCCGGACCGGTTGGCGCAACCCGCGTCCAATACGAACCGATGGGGCCGGCCGAGCCACCATGCGTTCTGTAGAGCGTCGTCTCCTCAGCAAGCGTCGTGGCGCTATAGCTTCCGCCGCGAAACGTACTCGCCACCGACTCCGCAAGTGGCCCCGCATTCATGGGTCCGTATCGAACGGCCGGTGCCTCCGCAGCCTCCCCAAGCGGCGCAACCGGTGCAGCGGGCGCGGGCGCTGCGAGCTCCTTTTCGACGATCGCTTGCGACGGAGTGCCGGGTTTGCCCCTCCTCGTGAAGCGAACCCCTGCGAGGTTAGGTACCTCCTCCGCGAGCACCTTGGCCGCCGCGTCGTGATCGACGCCCTCCGTCACCAAGCGATACGCCGCGGCACCAACGCAGAGGCCTGCGTATTGCGTGCAGATTGCAACGCCGAGCCCGACCTTCGCTCCCGTCGTCACGAAGGACTTCACGGTCGCAGCACTCGGCACCGCCGCCCGATCCGCTGTTGCCCTGGGAGGCCTGGCGCGCACCGTTCGACGAGAGCGGCGAGCACCCGCCACCATCACCGCCGGATCGAGGTACGAACGACGACGTCAGCTCGGCCGGCACGCGAGATCCCTACGACCGCAATCTTGGAATCGCGTGCGATGTCAGTTCGGCCGTCAACAGGTCAGCGGTCCGTGGGGTGCGGGTCGAGTCGGCGTAGTTCGCCATCGTGCGCGATGAAGGCGTGGCGTGGGCGGGATGGCAAGGGTTCGCGATCAGGGAAGTCCCAGATACGCTGTTTCAGCCTCAATCACCGCTGTTGTCACAGGTTCGCCAAGGGGCCAGCTGTCTGTCACAAGTCGAGCTAGCCCAACGCGACGGAACTGGCGTTCAGGGATGTCCCGTGCCTCAATGCCGGCGAGCATGACACTCAGTTCATGTCTGACACGGTCGATCGCGGGGAAGTCCTCTCGATGCTCGACTGCATCGATGACATCCATGGCATGACGGATGCGTGTTTCCGCGGCATCGCTCATAGCAGGTCTCCAAGGTTCGGGACAAACAGCTGTGTTTGGCCACCAGGGTAGTACGCGCCCTGCGGAGCAGCCGCCCCTCTGAAGAAGCTCGATCCAGGCCTTAGCTGGAACTGCTGGATCCCAGTCATCTGGTTCCACCGCGGCGGAAGCGCGAGGCCTTGCCTTCCCGCTGGGAATGTCTCGAACAGATAACGGCCCCGCGCCTTCGCATCCACACCGTCAAAGTACCGCAACCCAAACTGCGCGTTGCCAGCCTGCCTCACCTGAATCGTGCGGACGTCGAAAGACTCCAAGACTTGCTTTCGTACGGCCCGAGGAACGCCTTGCGACCGCAAGTATGCAGACGCTTCGCGCACGCCATCGTAAACACCCGGTCGTGCTCCACCCCCTGCGGCGTCCACAAACGGCGCAACCGCTGCAGCCGGGGCTGCCAGATCCTTTTCGACGATCGCTTGCGACGGAGCGCCGGGTTTGCCTCTCGTCGCGAAGCGAGCCCCGGCGAGGTTCGGTGCCTCCTCCGCGAGCACCTTGGCCGCCGCGTCGTGGTCGACGCCCTCCGTCACCAAGCGATACGCCGCGGCACCAACGCAGAAGCCTGCGTATTGCGTGCAGATCGCTCCTCCGGCCACAGCTTTTGCAGTCGACTTGAGCACGCCTTTCGAGAACTCGTTCGCTGCCGCCTGCTGCCCGGCGTTCATCGCCTGATGCAGCATGCCGTCCGCCATCGTCTCGAGCCCCTC
>JAIXWM010000051.1 GCA_027491255.1 Rubrivivax sp.
ACGTACTTCAGGACCTTGTTGGTGCTGTTCGTCGGGTCGGTGACGATGCTGGCGCTGGCGCCCTCGAAGCCGCTGAGTTGATAGCCCGTGCCGGTGAAATCTAGCTTGTCGAAGGTGGCATCTGGTGCAGGCGGCGGCGCACTCCCCCCCTCCTTCAGGAACGCCACACTGTCGAAATAGAAGGTCTTCCCCGTGCCTACAGTGCCAAACTCAAAAAAGACACTGGCCTTGGCCAGGCTGAGGGCGTGGTTGGCGCCGCTGAAGTCGAAGCTGAGCGTCTGCCAGGTTCCTGCCGACGTCGTCGTGGCCTGCACTTCGGCGAATTTCGGGCCCCCCGGTGGGTTGTCCAGGGTCTCGAGCTTGAGCAGCACCTTGGTGCCTGCGTCGGGTGACCAGACCCGCATCGTGACGAGCGGCTTGTCGGGGGTGGCCAGTTCGCCCCCGTTCGCGCCGAGCGTCAGGAAGGTGGTGCCGGCAAATGTCTGAGCACCGGTGGATTTGACGACCTGTGCCACCCTGCCTGAAGCGCCGGAGGGAGGATCGACCGCGATCGACGAGCCCGCGCCGCCGAAGTCGCTGTCCACGCCGCCGGGCGGGTGGCCCAGGGTGTAGCCGCTGGTGTCGTCCAGCTCGAAGGTGACGCGCAGCACGGTCGAGGTGCTGGCGCCGGCGACCTGCAGTCCCGCTTCGGCCAGGGCATCGGCCTGTGCCGTGGAGGGCGTCAGCGCCGTGTCGGTGATCGACAGTCGGTCGATGCCAGCGTCCACCAGCGCCTGCGCTTTGGCGACGATGGCTTCGAGTGCCGTGGCATCGGCCACGCGCAGGGTCACCACGTAGTCTGGGCCCGCGACCGTCTGCCCAGCAGGGATCTCGCCGTCGGCGAACAGGTCGGCCGAGAGCTCCTGGTCGTCGAAGGCCTGAAGGCTGCCCAGGTCCAGCGTGAGGGTCTTGTTGCCCCCGACGAGCTGCACCACGCGGACCTGCTTGGCCACCAGGTCTGCGAGTGTGACGGTCTGGACGGCGTCCGCGTAGTCCAGGACGGCCTTGGGCTGGCTGGCGTCGCTGCCCGCCAGCTCGGCCACCAGGAAGGCCGGCAGGCCGTTGACGGTGACGTCTTGTCCGGCATCGACTTCGAGAAGGTCGGTGTACTCGGCAGCCTGCTCCTCGATGTGGGCGTCCAGCTCGGCCGCGAATTCGGCCGAGGCCTGCTGCGCGTCCCGTTCGCCGGTGGCCACCTCGGACACCACGTCCAGCAGCAGGGTCTGCGATGCGGAGGCGGCGGACTTGGCGCCGGCAAGCCTTTCGATCGCGGCCTGCAGGCTGGTGGCATCCGCAGCCTCGGGCGCGGCCACGGCGCGGCGCGCTTCCCACAGCGACAGCCCCCCTTCGGTGCTCGCATAGGCCTGCGAAACCTGCTCGGCAGAGGCGACGATGATGTCGGCCAGCCCCTGCGCCTGGGCTGCGGGCACATCCGCGTTGTCGAGGGCGCTCTCGACGATGGCGTCGAGCCGTCCGCCCAGCGCCGGCGGCGCGGCGGGGTCGAGACCGGTGGCTGCAGCCTCGAGCGCGCTGCCCAGGGCCTGCGCCGCCTGCGTGAGCGCCGCGCTGCTGGCTTCACCGTCACCCGCGGCCAAGGCCACGGCCTGCACCACGGCCAGCACCTGCTGCTGTACCGAGAACACAGCCTGGCCCAGCGCGGCCTGCTCGGCCGTGCCGGTGTCCATCGCGGCAATGGGGTCGAAGGCCTCCAGGTCCAGGCTCTGCGGCAGACCCAGCGCGGCCTTGAGCTCAGTCTCGGTCAGCGTCGGATTCAGCGCCAACACCAACGTCAGCGGCGAGACGACCTTGACCGTCGGGTCGCCCGAGGCCATCAGCCTGCCGACCGGGTTGCCGGTCTCGATGTCGGTGCCGCCTTCCAGCACCACGATGCGGCCGTTGGCGCTGGGCGTGACCCCTTCGAGCTTGAAGTTGCCGTTCTCGTCGGTGACGGTCGACACCTCGCCGGCGTCCAGCACGCCATCGGCGTCGGCGTCGTAGAAGACCGTGGCGCCCTTGACGTAGCCGTCGACGACGCGGGCGTCGAACTCCAGTTCGGTGGGGGCGGCTGGCGCGGGCGCCGGGGCCGGCGCGGGCGCTGGTGTGGGAGCGGTCTGCGGTTTCGCGGTCAGGCCCTTGCCCGCCAGGCCGACCAGGGCGCTGGCGCCAGCCAAGGCGCCGAGCACCGTGGTCATGGACAGGCCGCTGGCGGCGACTGCCGGCGCCGCCGACTCCATCACGATGACGTTGGCACCGGCAGAGGGCGTTGAGGCCGCCGGGTCGGCTGCGGCGTCCGCATCGAAGGCGAAGTCGGGCGCTGCGCCGACTGCGCTGTCTGGCGCCGCCATCGCAGTCCGGGCGACCTCGTCGCCTGGCGTCTGCGAAGCCGCCGCGGCCGATTCGTGGCGCAACCCGCCGGAGGATTCCGGCGACGCCGGCAGCGCGCTGCCGGCGTCAGACGGGGACGGATGCTCCAGGGGCGCCGGGGCGGGTGTGGGCAGCGGGGCGAACTCCAGTTCGCCCCTCAAACCTGCGTTGAGTTGCTGCAGTTGCGCCACCCAGTCCGAGGTCTGCGCAAGGGGCGCCCCGGCGGTGCTGCCTGCGGTCTCGGCGGTTGCCCCCGTGGGTGCCGAGGTCTGTGGCGGCTCCTGGTTGGCACCCGCCTCAGGTGTGGCCGGCGCGGCGGTCACCTTGCTGTCGGCCTGGGCGGCAAGCATCCACAGCGCGCCCAGCGTCAAGGTGCCCAGGCTGGCGGCCTCCTTGGTATGGGGGCGTCGCGTTGGGGTGGCGTTGCGGCGTTGCTTGGGCTTCTGGCTCATGGCAAGGTCTTCCGGTGCGGGTTTTGTGCAATCGGCAAAGGGCAGGACGAAACTGAAAGCGCTTTCATTTCAATCCGCCGCGAATGTGCATGTAGGCTGGACGGCGAGGGTCAGGCTTTCGACGGTGACCGCTAGGGACGCTCGGCACGCAAGGTGCGAAGCTCCGACGGTTCGACCTTCAGCACGACGCCGGTGCTGAAGCGCACCGTCAGCGGTGTGCGCCCGGCGTTGTAGGCCATGTAGGTGCGCCGCCCATCGGCGCTGCGCAGCACCGTGTAGAGCGTCGTGTCGGCGGTCACGCTGAAATCCGGCGTGCCCAGGTGCTGCAGCGTCAGCATCCAGTGCAGCGCGTGGGAGCGCGTGTCGCCGAGTTCGAACGAGCCCCAGCGGTCCCAGCCCGCCAAGGCTGCCGTGGGGTCGACCAGGGCGAGGTACTTCGCAAAGATGTCCTGCCAGATGTCGGCCGGCTTGGCCACCTTGCCGCGGGCGGCGAAGACCCGGCTTTCCTCGGGCAGCGTGGCCAGGCTGCGGCGCACGAATTCCGGGTCGCGACCCAGGTAGGTCGACGCGGTGGTGATGGGCAGCAGGTTGATGCCCTTGATCTGGCGCGGCTCGTCGGTCCACCAGGTGTTGTGGGCGATCTTGCCGCCGAACAGCATGCTCACCTCGGCGCTCTTGTACTCCTTGGGCAGCACCAGGCGATGCACGTCGAACCAGTAGTGCCGGATCGCCTCGATCTCGGTGGTGTAGAGCCAGACACCGAGGTCGCGCAGCGCCTTGTCGCCGCGCAGTTCTGCCCACAGGATCAGGCCGACCCAGGCGTTGACGGCTTCCGAAGAGCTCTCCTGGTTGTTGCCCCAGCCGCCCATCGCGTTGCCCGAGGCCCAGGAGTGCCCCTCGTAGGGGTCGAAGTGGCGCAGGAAGGGGAAATCCGACGCGCCGCGGCGGGTGGTGGCGATGTCGGCGATGAGCAGATCCACGATCGGACCCCAGCGATCGGCAGTGGCCCACGACGGCTCGCGCAGCGCGATCTCGGCCGCGCTGCGGATCCAGTAGCCGTAGTGGAAGTGATGATCGTTCATCTGCTCGATGCTGAAGTACTCCTCCGGGTGGGCCAGCACGGTGCCGATGCGCTTGTCGAGGACAAAGTAGGTCTTGCGGTCATCGCCGGAGAACCACGACTGCATCCGGCCCTTGACAAGCTCCAGCAGTTGGTCCCGGGCCCGGGTGTCGCCCTGGGCCTCGACCACATCAGCCAGCTTCAGGATGCGCTGCAGGCCCTTGCCCTGCCAGTACGAGCCCTTGCCGATTTCCAGCATCATCCGGCGCGCGTTGCGCAGGTCGGCCTTCATCAGGTCGCGCAGCTGTTCGACCCGGGGGGAGCTGTCCTCGGGCAGCCCCGGCCAGCGCGGCACGAAGCCGTGGTAGCGCACCGTGGTGGAGAACTCGTTGGCAGCCAGCAGGCGGATCGGGCCACGCAGCGTGCTGAACGCCGGCCCGAGCCGGTCGGCCACCGATGCGTTGTCGAACCAGTGGTGCGGGTACAGGCCGAGCAGCGTGGGCCCCGCCTCGCCTTCCATGGTCTCGGTCTGCGCGGCAAAGCGCGTGGTCACGCGGCTCGTGTTCGCGTCGTACGCCCAGTCGACACGGGTGCTGCGCAGGAAGGCGTAGGCGTGGCGCTGCAGCAGCGCGAGCGATGCCTCGCTGCGATCGGGCATCGCGGCGACGCTCAGGTAGCTGCGCCCGGATCCTGCCCCGACCTGCCATACGCCTGCGGACGCCTCGGACCAAACGGTGCCACTCGGGGCGAAGGCCGCGTAGACCGCCGTGGGTGTCTCGACGCGCAGGACGTGGGGCTGCTGGGCAGACACCCGCGCGGTCGCCGCGGGCGGGAGCCTGACCGTGAATCCGCCGTGCGTGACGGTGAACTGCGCGTAGGGGCTGCCGTGCGCGATGGTGGCCTGCATCTCGTCCGGTGCCGCAGGTGCCGCCCCTTGCGGCTGAGCACCGGGCAGGCGTGGCCCCGCCCAGGACAACTGGATCGACCAGTCCCCGGTGTCCGCGAGGCGCGCCGCATCCGATCGGAATGCCGTGGCGGACACCAGCAGCGCGTTGCGGTGGACCGCCCGGATCTCGGTGTCCTTGCGTTCGGTGGGGACGGCCGTGAGCACCGGCAGTGCGAGCTCCAGGCCCTCCGCGAGCGCCCGAACGGTCAAGGGGTGGGCGAAGACCGGCTCGGCCGGGCCCGGATACATCAGATTCGAGTACCACTGGTTGGTAGGGGCCGCGCGGGCCCGCATGGCCGGCGTGCGCAAAGGGGCATCGGCGGGGCTGTTCTCTGCCGCGGTCCGCGGGGCCGTGAGCACCTTGCCGGCGCCCAGCACGATGCTCCCAGCCTGCTCTGCAGCGCCCGCGGCGGCGACCGCGGCGATCCATGTGGCGGCGAAGAAGTTCCTGAACATCATGGCTGCATGCCTTGTCGACGACAGACGCGATAATAATGAAAGCGCTTTCAAGCCTCAATGCCCGGACTTACCCTTGGTCTGCGGGCGTCGTTGAGGCGGTGCTGGGGGAAACACCGATGCGCCGCTCCTTGACCCCCGGGAACTTGGTGGACTATTCTTGAAAGCGCTTTCAGATTGCGGCGAAAATTTGCCGAAATCGGCGGGCACTTCGACTCCGCTCACGGTGAGATTCCCCTGGCAGCCATCATCCGGGTTCCCTCCATGACCTATTCTTCGACGGCTGCGCCCGCGCAGCCAAGCCTCAGCGCCCGGGCGTGCCTGCGTCTGCTGGCACCTGGCCTGCGCGCCGCCCGCATCGGGCTGGTGGCCGCGGCCTTCACCGGCCTGCCCCTGTGGTCGGGGGCAGTCGACTTCGGCCCCTTCACCCTGACCGGGTTCGTCAAGAACGAATTCGTTCGTGCCAGCCGGCAATGCCCGACCTGCCAGGTGGAGCCACTGGAGAACAAGCAGCGCCTGTGGGCCGACGGGCTCGTCTCCGGGGCACCCTACGAGACGCGCACGACGCAGGTCGTGCTCTTCCAGCCCTGGCTTGCGGCCAACTTCGACCTGGGCCGTGGTGTCAAGCTGTCGGGTCTGCTGAGCCAGCGCCGCAGGGACGGTGACGACGACATCCCCGGTTTCCTGTACGAACGCAACGTGGCCTTGTCCCACGAGGCCTTCGGCCGGGTCGCGGCAGGCGCCATGACAGCCCGGGCCTGGGCGGTCGCCGATTACCCCTATGGCAGCAACGTCGGTCAGGCCGATCCCTGGGCTTCCAGCGGGGCAGGCTACGGCTTGCTCACGCGCGCCGTCCGCTACACCGCGCCTGCGATCGATGTGGCGGGCGGTGACCTGGTGCTCGAGGCTTCCTACGACACCGGGAACACCGATTTCCGCATCCACAAGCCGCGGCTGCTGGAGATCTATGCCCAGTACGTCCACGGCGATCTGGTCGTCGACGCGATCGCCCAGGATGCGCGCAACGGCACGCCCCAGGCCTGGGGGCATGGCCCGTTCACCGGCCTGACCCCCTTTCCTTCGGACGACGGCAAGCTGAAGGAATCGAGCCAATCCATCGTCCTGGTGATGGCGCGTTACGCCATCGACGCCAGATGGGAGGTTTCCGGTGGTTTGCGGCACAACCGATGGAGCGGGGCGGATGCCGTCATCACCACCCCGGCCACCGCGACCTCGGCGGCCCAGTGGAACACGATGTTCAACGTCGACTGGGGGGGCACCCGGGATGGCGTCGCCAACCCCGGCTATTCCGCGTCGTCCACCGACCTGATGTTCGGTGTGCGGCGTCGCGAGGGGCGCTGGACGGCCTCGGCAGGCATGACCTACCTCGGCAAGGCGCGGACTGCCAATCCCAGCGAGCGAGGGCAGAGCAACTCTGCCTGGCTAGGCTCCATCGGGCTGAACCACGATTTCGGCAACGGGTTCCAGGCCTACGCGCTCGCCGGCGTGGTGAATTACCGCCGCCTCGGCCTGTCGCCGATGTCGATGCCGTCCAACTCCGCGTTCTCGGGCGTGGACTCGCGGGTCCATCGCACGGGCAACTGGTTCGGCCTGGGCGTCGTCTACACGTTCTGAGGGGCAGTTTCTTGAACTCATCCCTGCATGCATCCCTTCCGCCTGCCCGGCGCCTCGGGCGGCTTCTGATCGGCGTCTTCCTGGGCGCATTTGCCGCCTGGCTGCTTGCGGCCTGCGGCGGCGGCGGCAACACCCCCGCCACAGGTGTCGAACGTCGCGCCCTGTCGGCGGATTTCCTGCAGCGCCAGGCCATCAACTACTCGCCTTACCGTACCGCGAACCGGGACACCGAGACCGTCACGAAGGCGAACATCGAGCAGGACCTGCGCCTGCTCGTGCGTGCCGGCTTCGGCATGATCCGGCTGTTCAGCAGCGACGACATGGTCGGCCGCCAGACGCTCGAGGTGATCCGTGACCAGAGCCTGGACCTGAAGGTGCAGCTAGGTATCTGGATCGGGACGGACGAGGCGGCGAATCAGGCAGAGATCGCGCGGGGGATCGTGCTGGCCAAGGGTTTCCCGGCGATCGTTGCGACGGTCAGCGTCGGCAACGAGGCCCTGGTGTCCTGGAGCGGCCATCGCATCACGGTCAGCCGGATGCTCGGCTACATCCGTCAGGTTCGCGCAGCGGTGACGCAGCCCGTGACCTCGGACGACAACTGGGCTTTCTACGCCGGCACGGACGGGGCCGATCCGAGGCCCATCGTCGACGCGGTCGATTTCGTCGCCATGCACACCTACGCCCTGATCGACACGAAGTACGCGCTGTGGGAGTGGCGCCGCAGCGACGCCGCTGCCAACGTGCGGGCACTGGCGATGATGGACAGCGCGCTGGCGAAGGCGCGCAAGGATCACGACGCGGTTCGCAGCTACCTGCGCAAGGTCGGTCACTCCGGGATGCCTGTGGTGATCGGCGAGACCGGCTGGAAGGCCGAGATCGCCGACGGCGAGGTCTTCCGCGCGCACCCGGTCAACCAGAAGATGTACCTCGATCGCCTGCGCGCCTGGGCGGCCGAGGGTGTTGCCACCGCGCCGCACAAGATCTTCTGGTTCCAGGCCTTCGACGAGCCCTGGAAGCGCAGCGACGACAAGTGGGGCCTCTTCGACGTCACCCGCAGGGCGAGGTACGCGATCCAGGGCCTGTTTCCGCAGGCGGAATGGACCGCCGAGCGCTACGTGGATGCCGATGCTTCGTATCACTTGCCCTTCACGGTCGGCCCCACGGTGACCGCTGCCCGGTACACGGTCCAGGCCGACGTGGCGGTGGCGGGCCAGGCCGCCCCGGCGAACCCGCTCTCAGCGCAGGCCTGGGCGGGCGGGACGGCAGCGCTGGTGGCGGCCGGTGACGCCGTCGAAGGTGGCCAGGTCCTGCGCATCACGCCGGGCCCGGCCGACTGGGGCTGGGGCTTCGCCTTCGCGCTGTCGACCGACGGCCTCGTGGCCGAGGATCTGTCCGGATTCCAGGCCGGGGGCGTGCTCCATCTGTCGATTCGCACCACCTACCCCGGAAAGCTCGAACTCGGCTTCATGACCGGCAGCAGCGGCGATGAATCCGCCTTCCTGAAGCTGTTGTCACTCGACCCTGCCAGCAACCCCTACGGCTACGCCAACGACGGGCAATGGCACACGCTGAGCATTCCGCTGGCCGATCTGGCCGGCGAGCGCGCCTTCGGCATGCAGGTCTCCACACTGGACATGAGCCGCGTCACACAGCCGCTGGTGGTGGCCGACCGGTATGCCACCACGGGCAAGACGGCCGGATTCACGGGCAACACGAGGCCGATCGATATCGACCAGGTGTACTGGACCCGGAATTGAAGGGGCAGAGGCCGGGTTGCGGGTGAGTGCTCGCTGCCCGGCCGAGCAGGCGTGAGGAGGGGCTGCCGGCCTGCAGAAGTTTGCGTGACTCAGCCCAGCAGATTCCCCGACTGGTCGAATCGCATCCGCGTCGACGCGACCGTGGCCAGGCCGACCTGGTGGCCAGCCTTGAGACCTGGCGTGTCGCCCTCCAGCTTGGCGCGCAGCAATTCGTCCACGCCTTCCACGCGCAGGTGGACGATGGTGGTGTCGCCCAGATGCTCGGCCAGCACCACCCGGGCCGCCACGTCGTTCGGCGTCGGGTCCGGCACAAGGCGCAGGTGCTCGGGACGCAGGCCGATGCTCTGGAGTCCGGGATCGCCCGTCTCGTCGAGCATGGCCCAGAGCCGCTGGTGCGCAGCCGTGGCCTGCTCGTCCGGACGCTCGACGAGATTGACGCGCGGCGAGCCCATGAAGGTGGCGACGAAGCGGTTGGCCGGGCGTTCGTAGACGTCCATCGGAGCGCCCACCTGCTCGATGATGCCGTCGCGGAAGACGGCGATGCGGTCGGCCAGCGTCATCGCCTCGACCTGATCGTGGGTGACGTAGACCATCGTCGTGCCGATCTCGTGGTGCATGCGCTTGAGCTCGATGCGCATGTCCACGCGCAAGGCCGCGTCCAGGTTGGACAGCGGTTCGTCGAACAGGAACACCCGTGGGTTGCGCACGATGGCGCGGCCGATGGCCACGCGCTGCCGCTGGCCGCCTGACAGTTCCCTGGGCAGGCGCTGCAGCAGGCTGTCGATGCGCAGCGTCTGTGCCGCCTGCAGCACCTGGCGCTCCCGCTCGGCGCGGCCGACGCCGGCCATGCGCAGCGAGAAGCCCATGTTCTCGGCCACCGTCATGTGCGGGTACAGCGCGTAGCTCTGGAACACCATGGCGGCGCCGCGCTGCGCCGGGTGCACATCGTTGCAGCGGCGGCCGTCGATCAGGATGTCGCCCTCGCTCGCGCTTTCCAGCCCGGCGATCAGGCGCAACGTCGTTGTCTTGCCGCAGCCCGAGGGGCCGACGAAGACCATGAACTCGCCGTCGGCGATGTCGAGGTCGACGCCGCGGATGACGTCGGTGGCGCCGAAGCGCTTGCGCAGGCCGCGCAGCGTCACCTGGCCCATCTCAGCGCTCTGCAGCCGGCTTAGATGCACCCCGGGCCTGCGCGTGCACCTCGGCCTGCTGGCGCAGCAACTCGCGCAACCAGAGCGCGCTGTCCTTGGGCGTGCGGCGCTGGGTCTCGTAGTCCACGTGCACGATGCCGAAGCGCTTGGCGTAGCCCGAGGCCCACTCGAAGTTGTCGAGCAGGCTCCACACCATGTAGCCGGCCATCGGGACGCCCTGTCTCAGCGCGACGCCGACCGCGCCGATGTGCTCATGCAGGTACTGGATGCGGTCGGCGTCGTGAACGCGCCCGTTGACCAGGCGGTCGGGGAAGGCGCCGCCGTTCTCGGTGACGTAGGTGGGCGGCAGCGGGTAGTCGCGGTGCAGGCGCAGCAGCAGCTCCGTCAGGCCCTGGGGGTAGATCTCCCAGTCCATGTCGGTCAGCGGCAGCGCGCCCGAACGCACGTCGTAGCTGCCCGAGGCGCTGACGACCGAACGCGAGTAATAGTTGATGCCCAGGAGGCCGAGCGGCTGCGCGATGGCGTCCAGATCGCCGGGCTCGACGCGGGGCGCCTGCGCGCCCAGGTGGTCCAGGACGTCCTGCGGGTAGCCGCGCCCGAACAGCGGGTCGAGGTACCAGCGCAGCAGCAGGCCGTCCTCGAGGCGGGTCTTCGCCACGTCGGCGGCCGACGGCGTGGCCGGCAGCAGCGGCGCAAGGTTCAGCACGATGCCCATGGGTTTGTCGAAGCCGTCATCCCGCAGGGCGCGCAGGGCCCGGCCGTGGCTGAGCAGCAGGTGGTGCGAGACCTGCATGGCGGTGGCACGGTCCTTGATGCCCGGCGCGAAGATGCCGCTGTCGTGCCCGAGCATCGACATCACCCAGGGCTCGTTGTGCGTGGTCAGCGCCGTCAGGCCGTCGCCCAGATGGCGCGCGACGCCCCGTGCATAGTCGACGAAGCGGTCCACGGTGGCGCGCGCAGCCCAGCCCCCCTCGTCCTGCAGGGCCTGCGGCAGGTCCCAGTGGTTCAGCGTCAGGTGGGCCTGCAGGCCGCGCGCGCGCAGGCCGTCGACCAGGCGCCGGTAGAAGTCCAGGCCCTGCGGGTTCCAGGCCCCACGCCCCTGTGGCTGCACGCGCGGCCACGCCACCGAGAAGCGGTAGGCGTTGACGCCCAGCGAGGCGATGAGATCGAGGTCTTCCTCGAGCCGGTGGTAGTGGTCGCAGGCGACGTCGATGTCGCCACCGTCGGCGATGGCGCCGGGCACGCGGCAGAAGCGGTCCCAGATCGACTCGCCGCGCCCGTCCTCGAACGCGGCGCCCTCGATCTGCGCCGCGCTGGTGGCCACGCCCCAGACGAAGTCGGCAGGGAAGATCATCGCCGGATCGATGGTGCGTGAGATCGCGCGGGTTTCGGCCAGGCTGTTCATGATGTTCAGGTTGTTCTTTGCAGGCTTGGATTCACTTGACGGCGCCGGCCGTCAGACCGGAGATCAGCTGTCGCGACGACAGTGCGAACAGCACCAGCAGCGGCAGCGTGGCAATCGCCGCGCCGGCCATCAGCGCGCCCCACTCGGTGTCCACGGGGCTCTGCAGCGTGCGCAGTGCCAGCGGCAGCGTGAACATCTCGGGGCTGCGCAGCACGATCAGCGCGCCGATGAAGTTGTTCCACGAGGCGATGAAGGTCACGAGCCCGAGGGTGCCGAGTGCCGGCTTCAGCAGCGGCAGCACGATGCGCAGGTAGATCGAGAACTCGCCGCAGCCGTCCATTCGCGCGGCCTCGATCAGCTCGCGCGGCACGGCGCCGACGATGAACTGCCGCATCAGGAAGATGCCGAAGGCGCCCGCCGCCCCGGGGATGTACAGCGCGCGAGGCTGGTCGATCCAGCCGAGCCGGTCCATGATCATGAAGGCCGGGATCATGTTCATGAAGCCGGGCAGCAGCATCGTGCCGAGCACCAGCAGAAACAGCGGTTTCTTGAAGCGGAAGTCGAAGCAGGCGAAGGCATAGCCGCCCATCGAGCAGAACAACAGCGTCAGCCCCGTGGACAGCAGCGCCACGTACAGGCTCCAGCCGAGGTTGCGCCAGAAGGGCAGCCGCCCGGTCAGCAGGCGCACGTTGTCGAGCAGCTCTGCGCCGAAGAACACCGGCGGCGGCAGGCTCATGATCTCGGTGCGCGAGTGCGTCGCGAACACGAACATGAACCAGAACGGCGCCAGCATGACGAAGGCGCCTGCAGCCACGAAGGCCAGCGCAAGTACCCGCGACAGCCCCGGTTGGTCACCAGGCACCATCGGACTTGGGTGCAACGGCTCGCTCACGCCTTGCCTCCGTGGCGGCGTCGCGGGTCCAGCGCGCGGTTCGTCAGCCAGGTCAGCAGCGCGACGATCGCGAACAGCAGCCAGGACATCGCGCTGCCGGCGCCGAAGTCGTTGAAGTCGAAAGCCATGCGGTAGAGGTACATCGCCGTGGTCATCGCCGCCTGGTCCGAGCCGCCGCGCCCGCCGGTGAGGATGAAGGGCTCCTCGAACAGCTGCAGCCCGCCGACGACGGTCAGCGTCGTGGCGAAGACGATCATCGGCCGCAGGTTGGGCAGCGTGATGTGCCAGAACTGCCGCGCCGGGCTGGCGCCGTCGAGCGTGGCGGCTTCGTACAAGTCCTTCGGGATCGACTGCAGCGCGGCGAGGTAGAGCACGACGTTGAAGCCGACGAAGCGCCAGAACACGATCAGCGCGATCGCGGGCTTGATGTTCTCGGGCCGGCCGAGCCAGTCCACCGGGTCGGCCGGGAACCAGCTGCCGATCAGAGGCAGTTGCGCGAGCAGCCGCAGCCCCTGGTTGATCAGCCCGAAGTCGGTGGAGAACATCGCGCTGAACATGATCGCGATGGCCACGGTGGAGGTGATGTAGGGCAGGAACCAGGCGCCGAGCACGACATCGCGCCAGCGCCGGATCGAGCGGTGGATGAACACCGCCAGCGGGATCGCCACCAGGTGCTGCGGCAGGCCCGAGGCAAGGGCCAGCCAGCCGGTGTTGCCCAGCGACTTCCAGAACCACTCGTCCTCGAGCGCGAAGACGAAGTTCTCCAGCCCGACGAAGCGCATCGACTCCAGGCCGCTGGCCGGCTCCCAGGTGTGGAAGGCCAACACGAGCGAGAACAGCAGTGGGAACACCCCGAACACCGCGAACAGCACCAGGAAGGGGCTGACAAAGACATAGGGCGCCCAGCGCGGTGACAGGGCGGGCAGGCGCGGTCGCGGCATTCGCAGGCTTGCAGGAGATCCGTGGGGCGCGCGCTCAGCGCCGGGCCCGGCGCTCGATCTGGCGGCTCGCGTCGGACAGCGCAGCGGCCACGGCCTTGCCCTGGTCCAGCACCTTGTCGAGCTCGGTGTTGACCACCTCCTCGGCAAAGGCGTCCTGACGGTGCACCTGCACGGCCGTGATGCGGCGTGCGGTGTCGCGCCACAGCGCGCGCGCGGTCTGCCCGCCGAGGAAGGGCAGCGGCTCGGCGAAGAAAGGGTCGTCGTGCGCCGCCAGCAGGGCCGGGAAGGCGTCCTGCGACTTGAAGGCCGCCAGTTGCATCCCGCGGTCGAGCGTGAGCAGGCGGATCAGCTCCCAGGCCGCGGCCTTGTGGGCCGCACTGGCGGCACGCCGGGGAATGGCCAGGAAGCTGCCGCCGTACGCTGCAGCTACCCCTCCGGGCAGAGCGGCTGCGCGCCACTTGCCCCGGGTGTCGGGCGCGAGCCAGTTGTTCAGGTGCCCGGCCAGCCACGCTCCGGTCATCTGCGTGGCCAGCGTGCCGCGCCGGAACGCGGTCGTCCATTCGTTGCTCCAGGCACCGATCCGGGCGTCGAGGCCCGCCGCGCGCACCTGCCGCGCGAGTTCGAAGGCGCGCGTGAACCGCGGCGTCTGCACCAGCACCTGCGATTCGCGTCCGAAGTACAGGCCCTCGCCGGCCGCCACGCCGGTGCGGATGACGATGTCCTTGATCTCGCGGGCGTGGGCCAGCAGGTGGGCGCCGGTGCGGGACTTCAAGCGCTTGCCGGCCTCGACATAGCCTTCCCAGGAGCCCGTCAGATCCGTCTCCTTCAGGCCTGCCTGCGCGACGATGTCGCTGCGGTACAGCAGGGTGCCCGGTCCGATGTCGCTTGGTATGGCGACGATGCGCCCGTCGTGGCTGCCCTGGTCCACGGCGTAAGGAACCCACGCGCCGCGCTGCTGGCCGGCGTCGTACGGCGCGGCGCTCAGGTCCTCCAGGCCGCCGCCCTGCGCGAAGCGGCCGACGTAGCCGACCTCGAGCGCCATCACGTCGGGCAGTTGGCTCGAGGTCGACAGCGCCGTGGTCATCGCTGCGTGGTGGTCGGTGAACTGCCGGCTGACGACCTTGACCGTGACCTGGGGGTGGGTCCGGGCGAAGGCGGGAAGCGCGCCCTTGATGATCTCGTCCAGGGCCGGAAAGGCCGCGACCGTCAACGTCAGCGGACTGGACGCCCAGGCTGGCGCCAGGCTGGGCAGCGCCAAGGCCGCCGCCGTCGACATCAGCATCGAGCGGCGGGTACGGGAGGAGTGCGGTGACATCATGATCGGGTCCCCGAGGGGCCAGGGCGCTTGCGCTTCCCGCCTGGGCGGATTGTGGTGAAGCCGGCAGCGCGGACAGGGCGCTGCTCGAGGGAGAAGGACAACGCTTTGAAAGCGCTTTCATATTCTCTTGGTGCGGAGCTTCAAGTGTCAAGTCAGGGTAATTCCTGAAGCCCGCCCAGGCCCTGGCCAGGCCCGGTGTGCACGGTGTGTCGCCTGTGCGATCAGGTGCTGTCAGCGGCTGCAGGCGCAGTGGATTCCCGCACGACGACCTGCGGCGCTGGCGCGCGCTGATCAGGTCGCTGCCCTTCCAGCAGCCGCAGCATCGCCTCCGCGGCAAGCCTGCCCATCTCGTGGCTGGGATGGCGCACGGTCGACAGCGGCGGCAGGCAGAAGCTCGACATCGACAGGTCGTCGAACCCGATCACCGAGCAGTCCGTCGGCACCCGCAGCGACCTTCGGTACAAGGCCAGGCAGGCGCCGATCGCCATCTGGTCATTGGCTGCGAAAACGGCGGAGAACGCCGCGCCCCGATCGAGCAGGCGGTCCATCGCGACCACGCCGCTTTCCTCATGGAACAGCCCCGCCTCGATCAACCTGTCGTCCACCGGCAGGCCTGCCCGTTGCAAGGCTGACCGGTAGCCCGCCAGGCGCTGCACCGCGTCAGGGTGGTTGGGGTCGCCGGTGATGAAGGCGATGCGTCGGTGCCCGAGCTCGAGCAGGTGGCGCGTGGCCAGGCGAGCGCCCTCGGCATTGTCGAAGTCCAGCGCGTAGAGGTTGTCGGCAACGAGATCGCGCCCGGTCACGACCACCGGCAGGGTCTTTGCCACCTCCTGCAGCGCGGCGTCGGTCAGCCGCCCGGTCAGCACGATGATCCCGTCGACACGCCGCGCCAGCAGCATCTCGATGCAGCGCGCTTCCTCGCGCGCGTCCCACTGGCCGCTGACGAAGAGGGCGCTGTAGCCGCGGCGTTCCAGCGTGTGCTCGATGCCGCTGAGCGCGCTGCCGTAGAAGGGGCTGTCCAGCGCCTGGGTGACCACCCCAATGCTCAGCGTCCTGCCGCCGGCCAGGCCGCGCGCCACCGGGTTGGGCACGAAACCCAGTTTCTCGATGGCGTCGTAGACGGCCTGCTTCTTCTGGTCGCTGACGGCAGCGGTGCCATTGAGGATGCGCGACACCGTGCTGGCCGACACGCCTGCTGCCTCGGCCACCATGCCGAGCGTGGCCGCCGGGGACGCACGAGCCGCGCTCGCGGCGCGGGGCGACGGGGCTGCGGGTGAAGGCTTGTTCGGCGGGGCCATGACGGAAATCCACCAGCCAGTTTACGGGGCCTGCAGTGACCCTGGCTGTCCGCATGGCGAGCGGTGTGCCGGCTTCACTTGCCTGCGGCCGAAGCGATCGGATAGGCTGCGGGCATGAATCTCCCCACCCACGCCCAGGTCCTCATCGTTGGCGGCGGCATCGCCGGCTGCTCGACCGCCTACCACCTCACCAAGCTCGGCATTACCGACGTGCTGCTGCTCGAGCAAGGCCAGCTCACCAGCGGCACCACCTGGCATGCCGCCGGGCTGATCGGCCAGATGCGGCCCAACCGCAACATGACGCGGATGAGCAAGTACGGGATCGAGCTGTACTCGACGCTCGAGCAGGAGACGGGCCTGGCCACCGGCTGGAAGCGCTGCGGCAGCGTCAACGTGGCGCGCACGCCCGAGCGCATGCAGGTGCTGCGCAAGCAGGCGGCGCTGGCGCGCAGCTTCGGCGTCGAGGTGCAGCTGATCAGCCCGCGCGAGGCCGGCGAGCTCTACCCGGTGATGCGCACCGATGACCTGCAGGGCGCGATCTGGATCCCCGGCGACGGCAAGGCCAACCCGGCGGACCTGTGCATGTCGCTGGCCAAGGGCGCGCGCCAGCGCGGCGCCCGTCTCGTCGAGGGCGTCGAGGTCGTGGGCGTGCTGGTCGACGACGGCCCGGTGGGCGGTGCCTGGGCGGGCGGGGCGGGCGTATCGGGGCGTGCCGGCACGGTCGGCCCGCGCGCGGTGGGCGTGCGCGTGCGCCAGGGCGACGACATCGTCGAGATCCGCTGCGAGACGCTGGTCAACTGCGGCGGGCAGTGGGCGCGGCAGTTCGGCGCGCTGGCCGGCGTGAGCGTGCCGCTGTACCCGGCCGAGCATTTCTACATCGTCACCGACCGCATCGAGGGCGTGCACCCGATGCTGCCGGTGATGCGCGACCCCGACGGCTACATCTACTACAAGGAGGAGGTGGGCGGCCTGCTGATGGGCGGCTTCGAGCCCGTGGCCAAGCCCTGGACGGTGGACCCGATCCCCAGCACCTTCCAGTTCCAGCTGCTGGACGAGGACTGGGACCAGTTCGAGCCCTTGATGCGCAACGCCATCCACCGCACGCCCTGCCTGGAGACGGCCAAGGTCAAGATGCTGCTCAACGGGCCCGAGAGCTTCACGCCCGACGGCAACTTCATCCTCGGCGAAGCGCCGGAGCTGCGCCGCTACTTCGTCTGCGCCGGCTTCAACTCCGCAGGCATCGCCAATTCCGGTGGCGCCGGCCAGTTGATGGCGCAGTGGGTCGCCGCGGGCGAGCCGCCGGGCGACCTGTGGGACGTGGACATCCGCCGCTTCGGCCCGCACAACGCCAACCGCCGGGCGCTGGCCGAGCGCACCGGCGAGACGCTGGGCCTGCACTACGCGATGCGCTGGCCGCGCCAGGAACTGCAGACCAC
>JAIXWM010000072.1 GCA_027491255.1 Rubrivivax sp.
CGTGTCGTCGGCCTGCGCCGTCACCGCGTCGCTGTCCAGCACCGAGCCCGGCGTCGTGATCGCCACGTTCGCGTTGCCCGCCGTGATCACGCCGATCGTCACCTGATCCAGCACGTCGTTGCCCGCCGTGATGCGGATGTCGCCGTCGACCGTGTTCAGCGTCGCATCGGTGGCCATCGTCAGGCTGCCCGTGCTCGCCACCACGTCCAGGCTGCCCGCGCCCGTGGTGCTCACGTCCGCGCCCGCCCCCAGGGCCATCGTGCGCGCCGCCTTCAGCGTGAGGTGACCCGTCGTGCTCTGCACGTCCGCGTTCGCCTCGACCACGATGTCCGTGCCCGCGCCGATCGCCTCCAGCAGCACCTTGCCGCTGCCGTGCGCCACCACCGCCGCATCCGCGTCCAGGTCCGTCGTCGCCGTGCCCTCGCGCAGCGTCAGCGTGCCCACCGTCGTGCGGATCACGATGCTGCCGTTGGCGCCGTTGGTGCTCGTCGTCACCACGTCGCTCTGCGTCGTCTCGGTGCTCGCGCCCGTGGTCGCGTTCAGCGCCACCGTCTGCACCGACACCGCCTTCGTCGCATCCACCAGGCTCACCACGTCGCCGATCAACAGCGCATCGGTCTCGCGCACGTTCACGCCGTCCGAGCCCCGCACCCACGCCGACAGCACGGCCAGCGCCGTCTCGACCGCGTTCACGTCCTGGCCCAGGCTGTTGCCCGCCAGCACGCCCAGGCCCTTGCCCGCGTCCACCCGCAGGCCCCGCGCCACCACGTCCACCGTCGTGTCGTCGGCCTGCGCCGTCACCGCGTCGCTGTCCAGCACCGAGCCCGGCGTCGTGATCGCCACGTTCGCGTTGCCCGCCGTGATCACGCCGATCGTCACCTGGTCCAGCACGTCGTTGCCCGCCGTGACGCGGATGTCGCCGTCGACCGTGTTCAGCGTCGCATCGGCGGCCATCGTCAGGCTGCCCGTGCCCGCCACCACGTCCAGGCTGCCCGCGCCCGTGGTGCGCACGTCCGCGCCGGCCTGCAGATCGATCGTCTGCGCCGCACGCAGCGTGATGTGTCCCGTCGTGCTCTGCACGTCCGCGTTCGCCTCGGCCACGATGTCCGTGCCCGCACCGAGCGTCTGCAGCAGCACGTTCCCGCTGCCGTGCGCGCGCACAGCACTCGCCGTGAAGTTCAAGGTCGTCGGCTGCCCGTCATCGACCGCGCTGCCGTCCTGCAGGGTGATGCCGCCGGCGCTCGTGCGGATGACGATGCTGCCATTGCTGCCGGTGGTCACCACATCGCTGCGGACGGCCTCGGTCTGGCTCGATGAGCCCGCGCTGCTGTCCACCCTGTTGACGGCCACGCCCACATCGCCCACGGTCAGGGCGTCGGACTCCAGGATGAAGATGCCGCCGCTGCTCGCCCGCGCACTCAGGGTGGCGATGGTGGTCTCCAGGGCGTTCGCGCCGGCAGCGATGCCCGCGCCCGCCGTCAAGCGCAGGCCGGCCGCCCGGACGTCCACATACTGGTCCCCGCCGTCAAGGATGGACCCGGTCGAGGCCGTGATCCCGACATTGCCGGTCGTCAGCACGCCGCCCAGCGTCACGTTGACCGCCGCCTGCAGGCGCACGTCGCCGCTGCCGCCGTCGAACAGGCTGCCGTCGGCCATCGTCAGGCTGCCCGCGATGGCCTGCGCGTCGATCGTGCCCGCGCCGCCGCTGCGAATGTCGGCAGTGCCGGTGAAGTTGACGTCACGCGCCGCGATGACGCTGACGCTGCCGCTGCCGCTGACGATGTCGGCGGCAGCCGTGATGTCCTTGCCCACCCCCTGGGCCTGGATCAGCACCTGCCCGCCGCCGTCGGCGCGCACAGCGACGTCGTCGGCCGGATTCCCACCGGGCCCCGGTGCGGTGCCGTTGTTCAGCGTGATCGAGCCGTCGACAGTGCGCAGGACGATGCTGCTGGCGCCGGAGGTCGTCAGCACATCGCTCTGGAGAGCGTCCGTCTGCAAGCCGGTCGATCCGCTGCTGGCCACGCGGTTGACCGAAATGGCAGCCACGTCGCCCACCGTCAGGGCATCGGCCTCGGTCACGAAGACACCGCCGCCGCCGGCACGCGCGCTGATCGTCACCACTCTCGTCTCGAGATGGTTCGTCGGCTGGCCCACGCCCGTCCCGGCATTCAAACGCAAGCCTGCCGCGGCGATGTTGACGACGCTGTCGTTCGGCGCGTCGGCATCCAGCACGCTGCCTGCAGTGGCGGTGATGCCGACGCGCCCGTCGGTGAGGTCGATCTGACCGACGGTGATGTCCTGCCCCGCGACCAGACGAGCCCGCGCCGCAGTGCCCGTGCTGGTGATCAGGCTCGAAGCGCTCTGCGTGATCGAACCCGCCGCCTGGATGTCGATGCTGCCGTTGGTGGCCGTGGAACCCGCGGCCGTGCGAAGCGCCGCCGAACCTACCAGCAAGACGTCCCTGGAAGCCAGGAGGCTCAGGTTGCCGCTGGTGCTGACGAGATCGGCCTTGACGATGACGTCGCTGGCGGCGTCACCCGAGGCGACACCCGCCTGCACCAGCACGTTGCCGGTGCCGTGGGCACTGATCGACGCGACGTCCGCGGGGTTGGTGCCGGCGCCGGGCGCCGTGCCGTTGTTCAGCGTGATGCTGCCGGCCGTCGTGCGCAGCACGATGCTGCCGTTGCTGCCCGTGGTGCGGAGGTCCGATTGCCGTTCCCCGTCCATCGTCGACAGCGGGTCACTCGCCGCGGTCGATGTCCCATCCGAAAGCACCCGGCCGACCTTGACGGTCACGTCATCGACGGCCAGGTCGCCAGTCTGCAGCAGGAAGATGCCGCCGGCGGCAGAGCGTGCGCTGAGCGTGGCCACCGCCGTCTCGAGATGGTTCCCCGACGCGGCAATGGCAACACCGGCCCACAGCCTCGCCCCGGATGCGATGACGTCTGCATCCGCGTCGTTGCTGCCGCCGACCAGCGGGTCCGCGTCGAGGATCAGGCCATTCGTCGCCTTCAAGCTGACTTGCCCTTGGGGAAGGGCGATGTCACCGACCGTGAGGTCTCGATTCGCCAGCAAGCGGGCCATGGCCGCCACACCGGAACTGGTGATCAGGCTGTCCTTGCTCTGGGTGATGTCGCCGGTGACGGCCTGCACATCGATGCTGCCGCTGCCGACACCCGTGCTCGTGGCGCGCAGGTCGGCCGTGCCGCCCAGGAACACATCGCGCGCAGCCAGGACGCTGATGTTGCCCGAGGTGGTGGCCACGTCGGCGTTGACCTCGACGTCGCTGGTCACGTTGCCTGAGCCGACTCCGGCCTGGATCAGCACGTGGCCTGTGCCGTGGGCGCTGACCGCGACGTCATCCGTCGGGTTGGTCGCCGTGCCCGGCGCGGTGCCGTTGTTCAGCGTGATGTGGCCAGCCGTCGTGCGCAGCACGATGCTGCCGTTCCCACCCGTCGTGCGCACATCGCTCTGCAGCGCGTCGCTCACCGCCGAGCCCGTCACCGCCCCGGTGCTCAAGACCCGGTTCACCGTCACCGTGACGTCGTCCACCGTCAGGTCGTTGGCCTCCAGCACGAAGACGCCGCCACCCGCAGCGCGCGCGCTCAGCGTGGCCACCGTCGTCTCCAGGTGGTTCACCGCATCGCCGAGGGCCATGCCCGCGCTGAGCCGCAGGCCGGCTGCCGTCACGTCCTGGTCCGCGTCATTGGCGCTGCCCACCAGCGCGTCCGCGTCCAGCACGCTGCCCGCCGTGGCCGTGATGCTCACCTGGCCCAGCGTCAGTTCGATGTCGCCCACCGTCACGTCGGTGGCTGCCACCAGCCGCGCCTGCGCCGTCGCCCCCGTGCTCAGCAGCACGCTCGTCGCATCCTGCGCGATCGAGCCTGCGATCGCTTCCACGTCGATGCTGCCGCTCGCTGCTCCGGTGCTCGTCGTGCGAATGTCGGCTTGTGCACCGAACACCACGCTGCGCGAGGCCCGCACGCCGATGTTGCCGCTGCCGCTGGCGATGTCGGCGCCAACGCCGGCCGTCACGTCGCTGGTCACGTCGCCACTGCCCACGCCCGCCTGGATCAGCACGTTGCCCGTGCCGTTCGCGCTGACCGCCGTGCCGGCAACGCCGGCACCCGCCGTCCCGTCATTCAGCGTGATGCTGCCGGCCGTCGTGCGCAGCACGATGCTGCCGTTGCCGCCCGTGGTGCGCACGTCGCTCTGCAGCGCGTCGCTCACCGTCGAGCCCGTCACCACCCCGGTGCTCAGCACCCGGTTCGCCGTCACCGTCACGTCGTCGA
>JAIXWM010000010.1 GCA_027491255.1 Rubrivivax sp.
ACAAGCAACCCCACCAAGACGATGGCCCCTCACGGGGCCATCTGCACTTCGGGGGCCGAAGAAATCAAAACCGCCACCTCGCCAGCGAATAACGGCGGATTTGTACCGGCGGCAACACTCGCTGTCGAAGCAGATCAAGGCTGGCAGAAGTCGCTGGAGCGATGCGACCACTGCCATTGAGGCTTCATCGCTTTCGGATTTCCATGATCTGATCGGGCGAGCGCTCCATCCGCTGCCTCTTGAACTCAGCGTCATCAGCCCGCAGGCACCTGAAGTTCAGCTCCATGGTCGCCATGCCTTCGGTCCATGTGGGAGAGGCTGCCTTCTCGCTGAGCGCGAAGACTTCCAATCCGCCGCGCTTGTTGCACTCCTCTGAGGCCTCTTGGTATGCGATGCGCTTTGCCGCAGGAACACCGCCTTTCCCGGGCGACGCGGACGTTGAAATCGTGAATGTGTCGGGGCCGACCTTGACAACGCCCGACGAGTTGGCGCAGCCCGCCAGGACGATGGCGGCAACGACAGAAATGCATTTCTTCACGTGTGTTCCTTGGTCTCTGAGAATCAGTTGGCGTTCGATCTCACGATCGACGACCTGTCCAGATGACTCTACCAAGTGGGGCTTCGCAATTGACCCACGTGATCGGATTCAGCTGGGTTTCTTCAGCCTTCCGACCGGCGCCTCGGTCCTTGAGCTCGCGCGACGCAAGGGTAGGCGGCGCTTGCCGTGCAGTTGGAAGCCACGTGGGTGTCGAAGGCCTTGCGTTCCTCAGCACTCGAGCCCCAAGCCCATCGCTGTGGTGACTTCCCCAGGGGCGGCCCAGGAGCCCCCGACCGTCAATTATCCGAGAGTCGGATAATTATCCGACCACGGGATAATTCCGGATATTGCGCCTGCTGGCGCTACCCTGCGGCGCCGATCTTCCGCCATCTTCCGTCTTCCGCCTGCGCCCGTCGGCGGCGGCAGCGGGCGCGAAGTGTCGTGACGTCCGCCTCCGCGCTCGATTTGGCTCGGATTGGGCCTAAAAATTTGGCGTGTAGCCAAAAAAAGCCAAAAACGCCACTTCCTTCCGCAGACTGCTCCTCGCGGGAAGTCGGCTGGCGGCGCTGATCACGGACCGTTTTCCAACTTCAGACAGCGCGCTTCACCGCGGGCCGGCAGCCGGCCGCCGTTGGCCACGGTTCGAAAACATCGCGACCGAAGGGTCCTTCGTGGTTGGAAGAAGGCCCGTCGAGAACTGGATTGGCCAGGCGGTTCGCCGCGCCTCGGAACCAGGCGGCACCCCAAGCGTCAATTGCGCGCCCGCCAACAGGCGGCCCGTAAGCGAGGGCAAGCAAGTCGCCGAGAGTTTTCGCCAAGAAACGTCTTGTTTTGGACATCAAAACATATCGTCTAGAGATCACTTCATATAAAGTGTCTCCCAGAGCTTGATCAAAGTCGCTCAAAATGCGGCCGACGTATCCACGGACGAGGCTCAGCCATGAATGGACCATCAATCGAACCGTCAGCGCCCCCAGTCGCCCTCCTTCAGGAGGCGCCGCTGCGTGAACTCATCGTGGCTCGCGTCGTCTCGAACGTCATCGCAGTGGGTGGCAGCGGCGGATTCGTTCTCGAGATTCACCTTGGCGAGCGCAAAGCGCTGCTGGCAAGCTCGCGTGGCGGCGCCAGAACATTCGCGTCCTTGGCAACAATTTCGATGCTGCTGAAGCGTCTCGATCACCCGCACTTCGAGGTCGATGTCACCGACTTCACGCCTGGGAGAGTACGCGCCGCACAGCCAAAGAGATCCGCCTCAATGAAGGCCGGCAAGTTGCCAATGATTGCGCGCAAGACTGCCAAGCAGTCCAGATGACTCAGGGAAACCGTTGAATGGCACGAACGATCACATCTCCGAGCATCAAGGCATGAGACGCTGGCCATGAGGATGTCTGCAAGTCGGCAAAAAGTTGATAGATGAAGCTGGGGTGAAGGCGGTGACGCTGCTCACACCGAACTCAAAGAACACAAGGGACGGTCAACAATGAATACGGATGGTCTGGATGGCATCTCTAACGACGCCAAGGGCATGCCGGACAGCTGGCACATCGACGGCAGTGGCAAATCCAGTGCCGAGGTCTTTCAGAAGCGCCTCGGTCTGCCCAGGCAGTACCGAAAGGACATCAAGCTCGTCGAGTACGCCATGCACCGCAGGATGCGCCTGCGGCAATTCTTCTCCGCGTTGCTGCACTACCGCCACCTAAGCGCAGCGATCCTCCTGGGAGGCGACAAGTTCGCAAGTCCAGAGGCTCAAGTTCTGGCCCGCTTCGATGATGGTTGGCACCTCCGAAATGAGGAAGACTTGGTCGAGATTTCAAAGCTCGACGATGCGGACCGCAAACTGATGTTGGAGGATTTGCGCGAGGCGCGTCAATCCAAAGATTGGAAATCGCAACAGATCAAGGTCCAAGCATTAGCAAACCGAGCCAATAGCACACTTGATCATGCGTTTGACGTCATGATCTCGTGTGCAGTCGAAAGTTGGCTGCGATCGCGTAACCGACTTATCGACTGGCCTAGCCTCAGCGGCGAGGAACGAGCTCTGTTGGCAGATGCGATCTTTTGCGGCTTCACCATCTTTGGGAAGCGAGCGCTGCAAGACGCCTGCGCGATCGAACCGGAAGTGCTTTCCTATTACAGGGCTTTCCTTGGGGTGCCAACCGTTCCCGCCAGTGCTTCGGACTCGGCCGCTATTCACGCGATGTCCCCGCCGTCTGGTGGGGCATCGGTCCGCCAGGCGTCGATTGCTCAACTCAAACCAGCCACCCAAGTGGCGAAAGTCGCTCCAGAGGCGATTGGACCTCAAGTGGCGGATCCAAGTAGCATGGAATCTGGTGCAATCCTCCATTCCAATGCCCTTGGGGCAACTGAAGCGAACTTCAGCGAAGCATCACATGTGGCAGACCTGCTTGAGCGCGATGCACCGCAGTCACTGAGTCAGCTTTATTTGCAGATCGGCATGATCTGCCAAGATGCTCAGGCTAGTCCTGAGGTGCGGGCGGAACCAGCATTTCGCATCAAGGACGTGCTTGATCGGCACTTGCATCGCCTCGTTGAGCGCAATGCCAAACTGTCGGGCGAGGAAGTCTCCAGGCTCATTGATCGGTATTGCAGTGCCGTTCTGCACATGACCGTCGTTCTGGACTTCGCCAACAGCGAGCAGCGCGACTTGGTTCCAGTGCTCGCGGCCGCCTGGAAGCACGCTGTCATCTCCGCGCTCTCCGAGGGTCGACAGCAGGCCTGGTACGAGACAAACCTGCAGCAACGCCAGCACCTGCCAGCGCTTGCCGAGGGGTTCCAAGAGAAGACGTCCAAGATTGCCCAAGCCAGAGCCGAGATAGAAAGTCTCAAATCGCAACTGGCCGAGGCTAAGTACACGGCAAGGACCTCGCTCAAGGCAAACGAAACTCGTAAGCAGACGGAAATCAGTGTCGCTCAGGGCGATCTCGAGGCCATCCGGGTCGAGGCAGCCCACCACTTGGTGCCCGAGGGACGCACGCTTGACGACCTGATGGAGGATCAGAGCTTAGGTCACTCATCTGAGATCTTGGTCGATGAAATGAGTATTGATGCCGTGAGGTCACTGCAAGTCGTGACGTCAGCCATCGACTCGAATGCTGACACCGGCATCGACACTCAACAAGCGCCACAAGACACAACCGGGCCGACGCCTGTACAGCTCGCGGCCGAACCCGAGGTCACGCCTGTTGCAACGGCGACCGTCGAAGCCTCCCTCGAGGCCGCGCCCATGCCAGCAGAGCCTGAGGTGTCGACCAACCCAATGGCGGCTGACGAACCGTACAGCTCCGCTGAAGGCGTTGTTCTTGATGACGCGCCTCAGCCAGAGGTGTCGCCGGAGTCCCCCGAGCAACACGACGAAGACGTAGCGCCGGAGGCGGTGCCGCCGTCTCCAGGAGTCGAAGGTGCCTTGCGTCACTTGCAGTATTGGGAATCCAAGGAAGATGCCCAGCAAGCCTTCCGAGTCGCTTACGAGCAGTTCTCACGAGTACCAAACAGCGTCATTGAGGCCATTGCCATGCACTGGCTTGAGGATGGCCACCTGAACGTGGCGCATCAGATCCTGCGTGACGCCAAAGACACGACCTTGGTTTCTGACCGTGTCTTGGATGCTTCACTTCTGCGTTCGGCGTTCTACGGCATGAACCTGTGGCCCAAGGACCGCGAGGCCATGAGCCACACCCAGCGCGAACTGAATCTTCTCAACCACAAGGACTTGGAGGAGCAACTTGATCGCAAGCCCAGCGGAAAACTCGTGCCTTACCTGTTGGTGTGCGCGACCCTGCAACCAGCCTTGTTTGCCGGAGCTGAGACACAGGCGCCGACCCTGCTCAAGGCTGCCGCCAACTACTTTGACGGCCCGCTTGAGCAGTTGATCTCCAATGTCGCGGACTTCACGATGCGGGGCGGTCGGGTTGACTTGGATGCCTTACGAAACGAAGACGGCCAGGAGGCTCACCTAGCCGAGGCAAGGATCCAGGACCAGGTCAACGCGTGGGTAGACATCAACGCCCAGCGAACGACGCGCTGGTACGCGTTGCGCGTGGCGCTCAGGATTTCGAGTGACGAGCCAGTCATTGCTCCAGCGATTGCGGCGCTTCGCCATGGGAGAGAGGGCGACAGCGCCGCAGTGCGCCAGTTCGTCAACACTTACTCATCCAATGCGGAGTCCAGAAGGCTGCTGGACGATCTGGTTCAGAGAATTCGGGTCGATTACGCCAACCCGATCGACCACATCGACAACAGCGCCTACGTGAGTTTCTGTCAACAAATTGACTCACTGGTAGCCATTGGCCAAGCCTGGTTGCTCGAGGTTGTTCCAGCCGACGTTCGGCCCAAAGAAACCAGCGACTTCCTGGCGCGCTTCCACACCCAGCTCGACCGTTCAATCGCATCGCTCTTGACGCACCATCGACATGCTGATCCGGAGCACCGCGCAGGCAGTAATCTGCTACTGCGCGCGTTGACCACGCTGCAGCTCGAAATCAAGGGCGACACGCGCCTGACCTGGCGCTTCGACCAAACGAACGCCACGTTTCTCCTGCCTGAGACGCTGTCACGCCTGGACATCGGCGATGTCGGGGTCGATTTCAGGCTGGAATGGTTCGCCATGCGCCTCGCATCGCCGAATTGGCTGGCCGACATGGTCGATCTGGCTGAGCGCCACAACGCACACTGGGTTCACCTGCTCCTGCTTCGGCAGATGGAGTCCCTGGGTGCCACCCACGGTCCGATCATCGACGGAGTCAACGCCAAGATCGCTGGCACGCGCGCCGAACTCAAGAAAGCGATCGAGCAGTTCAAGAACATGTCGATCCAAGCCATGTCAGTGGATGTGATTTCCGAAAACGATCACCTCTTCAACATGCTTCTGGCATCGGACTGGCTCGAAAAGCTCGGCACGATCAAGCCGTTCTTGGATGTTTCTGTGGTCGACGATGAAGTCAAGAAGCGCTCCAAGGCACTTGAGAAGCTCCTCAACAGCCTGGGCGCTGAGCTTGATGATGAACTCAACCAAGGCATGCTTGTGCTTCGCACGCGACTAGGTGCAGGGGCCGTGTCCGATGCATGGAGTGCGCGAGCCCGTGCGGCGCTGAGCCGCCGGAGCCTCACTGTGGCGCGCGAACTCATCAATCAATTGCAGGACCACATCAATCGGAACGCTCGCCTGACTGACAGCTCTGTTCAGGAGAACAGTGACCTGACCAAGTTCCTCCAGGTGGAGGCCCCTCTGTACGCCGTTCTGCACGAGCACCCGAACCCACGAGGAGCTGGGGAGCGAGTCATCCATGAGCAGCCAGGTGGGCTCGACTACTCGCTCAACAGGGCCACCTACAAAGACACTTTGGAGATCCTGCTCGAATGGGCAGGCCGCGGGCAGAACAAGAAGCCTGCCTTGGAAAAAATGACATACGAGGGGATGGTCGAGGTTCTCCAGTTTGCTGGGTTCTCAGTCATCGAGAAGCAAGGAAACGGGGCCACCCTGCGGTATTGCGAGTACAGCACGACGGGCGACTTCCGACGTCTGAAGGTGCGCATTGCACGGCCGACGCTTCCCAAGGGCTTTCCACTTTTCGAGGACGATCAAGCTGAGCAGGTCTCGCTGAATTTGATCTTCGCACAAGGTGTGTGGAACATCTCCGCTCTTTCCGACCTGGTCGAGAAGCATGGCCTGCCAACACGTTCCGTACTGCTGGTCGGCGCGCCTCTGAGCCCTGATCAGCGCCGATCGTTCTCCAGCTTCTGCAGGGAACGCAAGTGCACGATATTCCTGATCGACCCGGTTGTACTTTCCTGTTTGGCCGCATCGCCAGACCAGGGTTCACTCAAGTCGTTCCTTCAGATCACTGCCGCCTGGACGTTCTATAACCCCTACACGAAGGGAGACGCACGACAGCCGGCGCCGCCGGAGATGCGGTTCGGGAGGGAGCACGACGTGGCCTCGCTTGTCGAACCGCGTGGGGCGGCATTGGTCTACGGCGGCCGCCAACTCGGCAAGACGACTCTCCTGCATTCAGCTGTCCAGAAGTTCAAGCAGCTTGAACCGTCCCGCAATCATGCCTTTTACATCCGCATGGACGGTCTCTTTCAGCACGCCGTCGAGCGCGATACGGACGTCAAGACACGGGTGCTCGAGAGACTGGTCAAAGAGTTGGTGGAGGCCAAGCTGCTGCCGTCCACCACACGAGGAGTGTCCGCAGAGGAGCGCCTTCAGACTGAGTTTCAGCGCGAGGGATCCACTCGGGTTCTCTTCTGCCTGGATGAAATCGATCCCGTTCTCAACAAGGATGCCCACTCCAACTTCCAGTTGGTCCGCTCGCTGGTGTCTCTGGTCAACGACCCGTGCCAACGTTTCAGGGTGGTTTTTGCAGGCCTGAACAACGTCAATCGATTTCGGACCTATCCGAACGTGCCGTTGGAGCAATTGGGCAGCCCGCTCGAAGTCAAGATCCTGCCTGCCGCCGACGCTCGCTGCCTCATCCTGCAGCCACTCACCGCTATGGGCTATTGCTTCGAGGAAGAGGAGTTGATCGACCGCGTCATGGCGTTCACCAATTGCCACCCAAGCCTGTTGCACATCTTCTGCAGTGAGCTTGTCGAACAGATGGCGCGGGACCGAACCGCCAAGGGCGGTATGCGCGTCATACGCCAGACGGATGTGGAGAACGTCGAAAACAATTCGGATGTGCGAAGACTCTCCGGCGAGCGCTTCGACATGACGCTCAACCTGGACAAGCGATACACCGTGGCGGTCTATGGCCTGATCGACGTGTACGGCAAGGGCATCGGCAGGTTCTCGGTCAAGCAGGCGCTGGACGTGGCCCGCAGCAGGGTCCCCGAGGAATTCGAACAGATGAGCGAATCCGGCTTCGAAAGCCTGCTGCAGGAACTCGTCGGCTTGGGCGTGCTGCGCGAGGCCGACAGGCTCACGCACCAGTATGCGATGCGCAATCAGGCCATCCTGCAACTCATCGGCTCGGCCAACGACATCTCCCACAAGCTGCACATGGCGGTGCTGGATCTATCCAATCACGCCGAAGACGTGCTGACCTGTCATCCGACCGGGAACAACCTGGTTCCGTCGCCGCTGTCTCTGCAAGCCGAGCGACAGATCCTGTTGGCAAGGTCGCCCGATGGTGCGCCCAAGTATTCAGTCTCGATCATCATGGGCACGCCGGCGCTGGGTCTTTCGATTGAAAGGATCAAGGAGAGCTTCAGCACCATCCACGAGTTTCAGTCCGGTAACGTGCTGTCTAAGTACAACGTGAAGGAACTGACCGAAGATCAGATGCTCGAGCCCAAGCGCTTTCACGGGCTGCTCGACGTTGCCATCGACACTTGGGCGCAAGATCAGGCTGCAGTCCTTTTGGTCTCGCTCGAAGGCGTGCAGTCGATCGACAAGATCATGGATCTGCTCAGCATCGCCAACGAAAAGGCTTCGAAGGCGACACGACTGAAAAACGTCTTGCGCATTGTGTTCCTGCTTGGCCCGCGCTCCATGTGGAGTTGGCATTCGAACGCCTGGCTCACCACTTCACCTCGTGAGATTGGCGGTTTGGTTGAACTCAGCAGATGGACCCGCCACGCATGCGAGAGCCTGCTGGATCAGCAGGGCCTTGGCGTTACCTCAGAGCAAGCGCGTTTGCTGCAGACGGCCACTGAAGGCTGGTACTTGCCTCTGATGAAATTCATCGAGGTTCGCAAGAGGAAGGGCGCCACGGTCTCTAGCTTCAAAGACTTTGCCAGAGACTTCACTGCCTTGCTCGACTTGCCGGCAAAGGACTTCGAGAAGTTCGTTCAGCAGACCGGCATGACCAGCATGGCTTGGTCAATGCCTCTGGCTGCTCAGCTGAAGGAATTCGACACCCTCAACGATTTCTCGGCCGCGGATCTTCAGACAGCGATCGAATTTCTGGACGCTGATTTACAGAAGCAAATCTCACCCGAACAGTACGCGGGTGTCGTGCGCTGGTGGACTGCGTTGCGCGTCATTGAGGTCAACACCAAGGAGACCTCGGAGAACGCTGGCAAGGGCGACAAGGTAACCTACAGGTTCACACCGAGTTTGCAGCGTGCGATCGCGGAGAGCGCCAACAGCACGCCAATCGCCAGCGCGGTAAACCGGGCGTGAACTCTATCCCCGATGTGGCGGACTGGCGTCGGCTGGTTCTGGACGGCTGGCCAGCTGTTACAGCCTCAGACCTGCTCCAAAACGGCCAAGCGATCTGGTCGGCGGAGGGATTGACCCCGCCCAATGATGACGAGGCCATCGCCATGGCGGCCATGGGCCGGCTCGTCCGATATGGCCAATCCATCGCTGTGAACCTGCCACTCAGCCGGGACGCCACGTTGCCACGATTGGCTTTCTACCTTCATCGCTTGCGCCTGGACGCAGCCCAGGGGTTGGTACGCTCCACATGGCTCAACCGCGTTGAGATGGCGCAGCGCCACGACTTGCTGGTGTTTGGTCGGCCGCGGCGCATGCTTCGCGACTTCGTAACCTCAACGGTCATGCGACCTGTTCTGGTGGACGTCAACAAGTCGCTGGACCGAGTCGAGTTTCAGCGCACACTGCTGGTCAACGGTCACGGCGACCTGCTGAGCACCCTCGAAATGCTCGAGCAGCAGAGTCAGCCTTTCGCCATCATCGTCGATGTCTCCGCGCAGGGCTGCGACGAGAACGCAGTGGCTCTGATCAGGACATTGCCGACACTTTTCCCCAAGGTACCCATCGTAGCGTTTGGCTTCACAGGCCAGGTCTTGGAGCAGCCTCTGGGCCTGCATTCCTGGAACGTTCGTCTAGCCGATGGCGTTCCATTGACCAGAACACCCCGCCTACCAAACGCCAAGGTAGTGGAACTGGTCGCGCCGCGCGATTCGGTCATGAACGCCTTCGTCAAGCGCCTCGGATTTCTGATCTGGAACCTCAAGCGCATGGTCGAAGAAACAGGCGGAAGGTCGCCTGAGTTCACTGCGCTCTTGGCCGTGGATCGGGCGTTGCGCTGCCTCAACGTACCGCTGGCGGCACATGAGGAAGGCACGGCCCGCTGTGCGCGTGGCGGGCGCTTTGCCGTCCGCTCGATCGAGAGCTGGCTTGAGATCGCCTCGCGCATGCGCGGGCGTCGAGGTGACGTACAGGCCCTGCTTGATGAGATCTTGAAACTCATCCAGAACAACCTCAAGGAGCTCAAGGAGGCCACGCCTGGGCGAAGTGAACTGCTGTTGCAATTGGGTGCCGAGGCCATCAAGCACAAGCAGCAACTGTCTATCCTGCTGGGCAACAAGCGCGATGCACTCGTTCTGCAAAACTGGCTGGAGGAGAAGCTTGGCGCGAACGCCGTCCACCTCATTGCCGTTTCGGCCATGGACGGATCCACAGCCGTGCCACCTGATCACCCTGCGGTGGTTGTCTATGCTGCTCCGCTCTTCCCCTCCCGTCTCCACTGGTTGGGTGTGGCGGCGGCGCGAAAGGTTGTCCTTTGCCACCCGTTCGAGAAGGACCGTGTTCTCCTGCAAGTCGATGTCTGGTGGCGCGCCAATGCCCAGCGCAGTGCTGGCACTGGTGACAAGTCCAGACTTTGGCGCCTGGACTGGTCCAGCAGTGCCCCCTTGTCCGACCTGCAGGTCGATGCGGAGCCCTCCCAAAAGGCATTCGTGGCCTACACAGAGCTGGCGATTGATGGTCTCTACCCGAAGCCGCTGAGGGTTGCTCAACTGGAGACCTTGCGGCACTTCGATGACTGGCTTCAGGCGCTGCTGGAAGAGCCCTCTCGCGGCGAAGTCAATGTCGAAGATGATGTGGGAGTCGAATCCAACAAGGACGTGGTCATCCTGCACTTGGAACGACAGTCCGAGCCACTGCGTTGGCCAGCCGACCGCCAGGTCATGCGGCTTGATGGAGACACCTTCAGCGTTTGCCCGGCACGCGAAATTGTCGAAGGCAATGATCTCGTCTTGCTTGGCAGCAGCGAGGAGCGCCTGGCGACTCAGCGCGAGATCTTCGACATGTTCGTGCAGAACCACCACGGTCTTCAACAAACGCTGCGTGTCGCAGAGAAGTGGCAGGAGTTTGTCGACTATGGCGTCGCCAAATTCAAGACTGTTGCAGAGCTGACCCGCTACTTGAAGGGCAAGAGGTTCGACATCACGGCCGGCGCAGTCCAGCACTGGCATGCCGGTCGGGTGATCGGTCCGCATGATCCGGCGGCCATTCGAATCCTGGCTGAACTCGCTGAGGTGCCCAGCGCCAGCCAAATGGCAAAGATGGTGGAAAACGCCATTCATGCCATCCGAACTGAGCATCGCAAGATCGGCGGCGACCTGCGCAAGGCCATCACTTTGACCCGTGGTCGCAATGTTTCAGCGGTGCAGATCGGCTCGCGGTGTTTCTCGCGAGAGGTGTTCGAGGCCATGGTGGAGGTCTGCCGTGTTGTTCAGATCGAACGACCTCCGTACAGCCCCTCAACCCTACTTCCCGGCAAGTCCATACGGAACGTGGCGCGGCAAATCTCTCTTCACCACTCAGACAAGGTGGTGTTCACCAACAGCTGTGAGCGCTCGATGGCTCGATCCGTTTTCGAGGACCTCGACGCCTTCGAAGCGATTCTCAACGTGATCGTGGATGGCTTTCATCCGATGTACTCGGACAAGAGCCTCTCGCTCAAGCAGGTCGAAGACATGTTGGCAGTTATCCCGGCCTCCTACGCCGGCAACATGTCCGACATCACCAAGGGCAAGTTCGAGTCGTGCTACTCGCGTCAATACGAAGGACAGAAGGTCGATATCTCGAGGCACATCAAGCTGGGCCGCTCATTCGACCAACGCCACACCTTGCGGCTGTACTTTCACTGGGACGCAAGGGCCAACAAGATTGTTGTTCACCACGCTGGCGTGCACTTGCCAACCCTGAACAGCTGATTTACACGAAAAGTGAAACGGCTCGCATGACTGTCGTCGTGACGAAACAAAAGACTAGAAGGGAACGGACATGGCATTGACTTACAAGGAAAAGATGGGCTTGTCAGGGCGCTTGCTCGACCTGATTCGATTGCGTCTGACCGGCAAGCAGTTCGAGGCGTTGCCACCAGAAGGGGAAACCTCTGGAGCGGACCCGGCCGACGTCTCCCTGCTCGGCGGCCTGGCTCCGCGTCCGGATCCTGACTATCAACGTGAACAGCCGCCCAGCGCCATGGGAATGGTATTGATGATTGAGCCTGATGCTCAGGGCAGAGTGGAGTTGTCGTTGAGTGGAAGATTCGACGTCACTCATCGCTACATTCCCACCTTGCAGACCATGCGCGACCAGGTCCAGGTCAATGCGACGGGCGAGAAGATCCAGCAGAAAGTGCCTGACTGCTTCAAGCGACACACCGTCAAGTTTTCCGGTGTGCACTTCAAACTCGACACAGCTCACCTCAACGTTTGGTCCGAACACAAACTCAAGCCGGTTCTCGATGCATTTCACGAAGGCTGGAAGCAAGATCCGCGAATCTTCAGGGCTTGCCAACTCAATGATCGCGGCTTCGCCACTCTAACGGTGCCTTGGGGAAAGGACGATTGCGCGAGCGATGCCGAGTTTGCGGAGATGGTGGCAAGGGCACTCTTCGTAGGGGACGGCATTCTTGAGCACGATGTCGTGCTGCGCACCCGGCTTCGTTCGCCACCGCCCAACTTCGCGGGTGTTGGCGGACGATTCTTGCTAGAGATTTACCTTCAAAACAACACCGAGACGACAACGGGCCGCGGGTTTGGTCTGATGCGCCCCTCTCTGTTGGACGTCGAGTTCGAGGCGACTGTGACCGCCGGTCGTCAACACGACGTGCCGCACCGACTTGCTCCTGAGGATTACCGGTATCAGGCCGAGGACGGTGTTGCCGGATACGGCGTGACTTGCGCGACAGAGAAGGTGGCACCGTCGCGGTTCAAGACCAATTCGATGCCTGTGTTTGCGCAGCCACGTGTTGATGCGCCGAGTCCTGAAGATGTCGGGATGCAGCACGAGGCGAGTTTCTCCTTGCTCGTTACCCAGCCATTGGAGGTGCTCGACGGGTTCCTGGCCGCGCTGAAGGAATACGAGAAGGTCTGGGACGCGGTCGAGCGCGAGCTTGACGTCACAGGCAAGGTGGCAGAGCTATTGGCGGTGCGGACCGACCGTGACGCCTTCGACGAAGAGGTACGGCGCATCGTGGACGGGGTCGATCTGCTCCGTCAACACGAAGACCTGCGTCGCTGTTTCTGCTGGATGAACGAGGCCATGAGGGCTGCAATTCAACTGCAGGGCAAGTCCTTCAATGGCTGGCATCTCTTTCAACTTGGCTTCATTTTGACCCAAGTGCGAGCGGTCTACGAGCGCCATGCTTTGCCGCACGATCGGAAAGGGGCGTCTCAAGTTGCCGATGTGCTCTGGTTTTCCACAGGCGGCGGCAAGACTGAAGCGTACTTGGGCATCATCGTGTTCTCCATGCTCTACGGCCGCATCAAGGGGCGCCTGTATGGCACCACTGCCTGGATGCGCTTTCCGTTGCGGATGCTCTCGGCTCAGCAGTTTCAACGCCTTTCTTTTGTGGTTGCCCAGGCCGAGATCCTGCGCTGCCGCGAGAACATCAAGGGTCACCCGTTCACGGTGGGCTACTACACGGGCGGCGGAACGCCGGGGAAGATCAGTCAGTCAGACGTGAAGGGTTCGGACATTTGGTTGGCAGAGATTGAGCAAGAACAGCTTGAGCGTTTCCGTTTCATCACAGACTGTCCGTATTGCGGTGAGCGTGATTCAGTGCACATGGTCCGCGACATCGAGCGCGTCCGCATGAAGCACCGCTGTTCGAACGCGACCTGCTGGAGCAATGCGTCAGCCACCGTAGGTGATCATGGTGAGGGCATCGCCGGAGAAATCGGCATCTACGTCAGCGACGAAGAGTGCTACCGGTACCTTCCAACCGTCCTGGTCGGCACCGTCGACAAGTTGGCGGTGATCGCCCACAACGAACGCTTCGCTGGTTTTCTGGGCGCCTTCCGGCATTTCTGTCCGGAACATGGATTTACGTCGGAGTCGAAGTGCAGGCACCAGCGCATCCGCAAGACTCTGCAGAAGGGTGATGGAGCCTACGAGTCAGTGGGCTGCGGCAACAATACCCGGACGAGCAAGATCAGGACTTTCCAACTGCCTCCCATGCTCGATCCTGGTTTCAGCTTTCTGATCCAGGACGAGTTGCATCTGCTGCGCGAATCGCTGGGCAACTTTGACTCTCACTATGAGACGCTGCTGCAGGCATTGCAGGTCGGACACGGGGGTCAATCACCGAAGGTGCTGGCTGCAACAGCCACCATAAAAGACTTCGAGAACCACATACTGCACCTCTACATGCGCCCCGGAAGACGATTTCCGGCGCCAGGTGCCTTGCGTGGTGAATCGTTCTACGCGCGAATCAGCCGCGACGGCGATGATCCGCTCATCCGGCGTTGGTTCGCCGGTGTCTTGCCCCTGAGTTTCAGCCGTGGAGGCACAGAGCGAGCGTCGGCCGAGATTGCCTCTCGATACCTCGACCAGATCGACCAGTGGCTTGACGGCCTGGCAGTCAAGGATCCGGTCGTGCTGTCGCAAATCGGTTTTCCGGTTGAACGGGCCGAGGAAGTTAGGGCTTATGTGGGCAAGTTCCTCAACACCGACCTGATCTACGCCAACCAGAAGCGCCAGACGACAGCGATTCGCGAGCACCTGGATAACGTCAACGCCCGCGATGGTAAGAATCGCACCCACAGGCTGCTCGATGGCCAGACCCAGCTGGACGACATTCTGGATGCCATCCACGAGGTTGAGACCAAGTCATGGGATAACCCGATGCGCCACTTGGTGGCCACGAGCGTCGTCTCGCACGGAGTGGACATCGCCGAGCTCAACTTCATGGTTCTAGACGGTTGGCCTCGATCGACCGCTGAGTACATACAGTCGTCCGCGCGGAGCGGTCGAGTTCAACCGGGCATCGTCATGTCCGTCCTGAGCTCGAACAAGTTGTTTGAGTCGGGCGTGTTCTTGAACTTCGGCGACTACCACTTCTTCCTCGAAAAGCTGGTGGACTCGGTCCCGATCAACCGATTTGCACCAAACGTACTGCAGCGTACGCTGCCGGGTGTGTTCTCGGCAGTGGTCTACAACTGGGCCAAGTTTCAGCCCTCCTGGGGCTTGAACTTGAACCGATATGCCAGTCAATTGCACAAGGCACTGAACGACGGCACAGGCATCGCGAGGCAGAATCTGCGCGAGATGCTGATCAAAGCGCTCGATGTACCGAACGGCGTAGCCCATCACTTCGATGTCCGGGTTCTGAATGCATTCAGGAAACAGCTTGAGGACGAAGTGGATCGCGGACTCCACCGGCTGCAGCATCTCAACGCGGCCAATGCCGACAAAGACTTGGGTTCAGCCCTCGAGTCGATCTATCGGTTCCCGCCGATGCGCTCTTTCCGCGACATCGAGAACCAAGTCGAAATCTTGCCTGCCGGCGACAAAGAAGAGCGCGTCCTCAATGCGCTGGGGAGATAGGCGATGTCCAACTTCGAGCAAGAACTTGTCCAGAACAGCCGCGTCTTTTCCGAGGCGTTCCTTCCTGGCGGAGTGACTCGGCTGCGGAGCCAGGCCCTGGCATTGGTGGTGGGTGTTTCCGACAAGGAGGAGGCGCTGGAAGGTCTGGATCGCAGCCAGTTGGTGGATGCGGTGCGAAAGTTTCTGGCTGATTGGAAGATTGCTGGGGGCGCGGTCGACACCATGATCGAGGAAGCGGCCGAGAGAGACGAATTCCGGGTTCAGGCCCCGGCCAACGTATTCGTGACGCCCTTTCCCCTCATGTTGCGCTGCCAGTCCTGTGGTGCACTGGAGAACCACGACAAGCCTCGGCGTCAACACGAACACATCCTCGCTTCCACTTACAACCGTGTCAGTGGTGGGGGAGGTACTCGCAGGCCAACCATCCGCTGCACCCACAGTGAGTGCGGTGGGCGGATGATGCAGGCGCCATTTGTCGTGGTGCATCGGTGCGGTCACGTCTCGCCCATGAGCACGCCACCCGCGGCGCGCGGAACCGAGCACCTCGGGCTGCGCCACAACACGGGCATGTACCGTCAGAACGCCTACTTTGACCTGCTGACCAACGCCAACGTTGCGACGGCCTCGGTTGAAATGTGCCCGACCTGCTCAGTGGGGCGGCCGCAAGATCTCTCGACCCTCAGAAAAGGCACGCCGGTCAGCAGCGGCGACGCTTTTTTCCCACAGGTGATCCAGTTCGTCGCACTGTCCAAGAGGCCGGGCGAACTGATATCAAGCGTGCAGTCCGAATTGGTCCGCTTACCCGATGGCATCTTGAGTGGGCGCGCCAAGGACTTGGCCGAAGGCGTGGCTTACGGGCTGTTGGGTTGCGTTTCCAGCGAGGTTCTGGAGGCGCAACTGCTTCAGATCCTGGATGGCGGCGAGGTCAACTTGGCTGAGATGGCCAAGGTCAAGCAAGAGCGCCAGAAGCTCGAAGGGGAGATCCAGCAGCTGGACGCGCTGATTGCCGGCGGCATGTCGCTCGAGTCGGTGCGGGACGGCGCCAAAGAGCGCCTGTCAAAGCTCATCAGCAAGATGGGCGCAGCCGAAGGCACGTTCCTCAGCGTGCGCCAATTCATTCCGGAAGATGCTGTTCTGCTGGACTTGATCAAGCAGCGCCGGACGATGGAGGCGGTCCTGCTTCGTCACGACGTAGGTCGCCAAGGCATCGAGCAGGCGATTGAAAGTACCGTCGACACAGTGACGAAGGCCAGCCGCGCCCAAGACTGGGAGTCCATTCAGAACACCTTCGAAGTGCAAGACGTGGCCCACATTCCGGACCTGAAGGTCGTGCTGACAGCGGTTGGATTTACCCGTGAAATGCGTGAGCCTGAGCGCACGCCGGACGAGATCCCAGTCAAGCTGAACCCGTTCGAGGACCGAGTGCGTCAGACCGCCAAGGGCAAGTCCATGCTGTATGCCTTGAGCGCCCAGACCGAGGCCCTCTGGATCAAGCTCGACCCGCTCAAAGTATTGCGTTGGTGCAACACGAATGCAGGGTGGGAAACGCCGCCTGCTTCGGCGCTCGTCTCTCGGGCGGCTGCACAGGCCTACCTGCTGACGCAGTGCCCCGCCCTGACTGCGGCGCCAGGGCAGGCCAGGGAACTGACCAAGACACATGGTGCCTCGATGGCGGCGCCGTTTCATCTCCTGCACACCATCAGCCATGCGCTGATGCTGACCGCAAGGCGCCACAGCGGCTACGACAGTCAGAGCCTGACAGAGTACCTGCTGCCGATGGATCTGTCGTTCCTGATCTATGTCACATCGGTGCAGAACTACACCGCTGGTGGCTTGCTGACGCTCTTCCAGCACTACTTGCGACGCTGGTTTGAGGACGCCTCGCTGCACGCATTCAACTGTGCGTTCGATCCGATCTGCAGCGATGTGGGCTCCGCCTGTCCGGGCTGCGTTCAGATCGCGCGCGGCTGCGAGACGTTCAACTCGGGCGTGTCGCGAGCCTACCTGCACGGGGGGTTTGTCGACAAGGCGCAAAGCCTCTGGGTTCCTGGCGGCTTCTGGCAGAGCAAGCAGACAACAGCCGATCGGCCGTGAGCTGAACCATGCGAGCACTCTTGGTTGCGGGCCTTGCTGAGCACATGCGCAGTCTGCCCGAGGCAATTGCCCGTTCACTGGCGCACGAATTGACCGGTATGGTTAGTGCCAACGTGGGAAGGATCACGGTACGGTCCAATCTCGACCTCCCGTCTCTGCGTCGCTTGCCATGTTTCCCCAGCGAAACCTGGAGTGTTCATACCTTGGCCGTTCCGTGGGAGGCATTTCACACTGCGCATGGCAGTGGACGAGGCATAGACGCGTTGTCTTCGGTCAAGGCCTTGTGCAGCACGCCCGTCCAGCTTGACACCATCCTGGCAGCGCAGGCAGCCAACTCTGGACTTTGGGGTGGCAGCCTGTTGGTCGCCCTGGGCAAGATCCTCGAAGCTACGCGAAACAGCTTGGTGATCCTCTCCCCTTACTGGCGCGTGGATGGGGTGCGCTCTTTGCTGTCAACTGCGAACCGCGATAACTACGCCGGCGTGAACGTGAGGGTGCTCACCCAGAACGCCTGTTTTATGAAGGCGGACGACAGAGACGGGTTCAATTTCTTCATCGCCAAGATGAGGGAAAGCGGCGCGATTGTGCAGGCGTTCGCCCCACGGACCATTGGCGGATTGACGCCCTTCCTGCACGCCAAGCTCATCGTCGCCGACTCCAACAAGGCCTATGTCGGAAGCGCCAACTTCACCAGTTCGGGCTTGGACCATGGCATTGAGGTAGGGGTCGTGTTGGAGGGGGAGGTCGCAAGTGCGTTTGCCATTTGGGCAAGTACGTTGGAGGCAGCCTGCGACCCATGGTGATTCCGAGTTTGTGTCTGAACGGTGGCTCTACCGATGCGTGCGGATCGATAGTTTTTGCGCGATGACGCACGTGTGCGTAATTTACGCATGCTTGCGTCATTGACCCGGGAGCGTGGATCGAGCGGTGCCTGCATGCCGCGCGCCCAAGGGCATCATCACGGTGCTTGACCGTCGAACTGGATACAAATACAGTGGTGAACACCCATTCACAGTGTCACCGCTTCCCATGTCCAGCCTGTCCTCCACCCTCAACCAGCACCTGGCTGCCCTGCGCGTCCACTGGAAGCGCCACCGGGCCTTCCCGGCCATAGCCGAGCTCACCACGGTGCTCGGCATGAAATCGACCGGCGGCGTGCACAAGACGCTCGGCCGCCTGGTCGAAGAAGGACTGCTTGAGCGCGTCGGCAGCCGCTACGCCCCCACCGAGGCCTTCTTCGCGCTGCCGCTGGTGGGTCCGGCGCGCGCTGGCCTGCCGCAGCCGGCGGACGCCGGCCAGGCGCCGGAAGCTATGTGCGTCGAGACCTTCTTGATCGACCACCCCGACCAGACGGTGTACTGCCGGGTCAAAGGCGATTCCATGAAGGACGCCGGTCTGCTGGACGGCGACATCGCGGTCGTGGACCGGTCGACCCCGGCCAAGGCTGGTGACATCGTGGTGGCGGTGGTCGATGGCGAGATCACGGTCAAGCACCTGCGCGCGAACGGGTCGCCCAACACCTGGATCCTCGAGCCCGCCAACGCGGCCTACGCCGTCATCCACCCCCAAGGGTCACTGGAGATGCTCGGGGTCGTCGTCGGGTCCTTCCGCCGGTTCCGGCGGTAGGGCAGGAGGCTTCGATGCTTTCGGTGAACCCCAGCCGCCCGTGTGTGCCGGATTGGCGCGATCGGCGCCGAGAACGTTCGGCACCCTCAGTGTCACCACGTCCATGGCGGCCAGGACCTGAAGGGCGAATGTGAACGAGTAGGTCCCCCGGTTGAGCTTGTTGATCAGAACCTGGTTGTCGATGACCACACCGTGGGCCGTCAAGCGGCGCTGCAATTCGGTGTAGGTCAATTCCTTGTCCGCCCGCAGCTGCTTGATCAAGTCGCGCGCTTGGAGTTCGTAGAAACGACGCTTGTGCTTCACGGGTCACAAATCACTTTCGATTTGTTCATCGTAGGTGTAGAACGTCGAACGCGTCTTGGATACATCAAATTCGATTTGCCACCTCAGCTTCCCAACCACCCGCCCCATCGACCTGTGCAATCCAGACTGCGCCATGGAATTTCAACAAGCACCCGACCATCCGCCGGCGCCCACTTCGCGGCAGGCGCAGCGTAAGCGCTAACCAGCCGGCGTCCTTGCTCAGAGAGCGCAGCCGTGCAAGGCCGAGCGCAGCGGCTGGTCGGCGAAGTGCTGCTTCCACTGCCGCGGCGTGAGTTCCGCCACGCGGCT
>JAIXWM010000063.1 GCA_027491255.1 Rubrivivax sp.
CGACGCGCGCTACGACGACGGCGGCTTCACCGGCGCGAACATCGACCGGCCCGCGTTCACCCGGCTGCTCTCCGACGTCGAGGCCGGGAAGATCGACGTCATCGTCGTCTACAAGGTCGACCGCCTGAGCCGCTCGCTGCTCGACTTCGCCAAGATGATGGAGCGGTTCACGGCGGCGGGCGTGTCGTTCGTGTCCGTCACGCAGAACTTCTCGACGGCCGACGCGATGGGGCGGCTCACGCTCAACATGCTGATGAGCTTTGCTGAGTTCGAACGCAGCATGATCGCCGAGCGCACGCGCGACAAGATCGCCGCCTCGCGCCGCAAGGGGAAGTGGACGGGCGGGCCGGTGCCCTTCGGCTACTCGGTGAAGGACAAGAAGCTCCTCGTGAACGAGGTGGAGGCGCAGGTCGTCCGCGAGGCCTTCACGCTGTTCCTGCAGCACCGGCAGATGGCGATGGTCGCGCGCACGCTGACGGAGCGCGGGCTGCTGCCGCGGGGCTCGAGTCGCCCGCCGGAGGAAGGGCTGCGCGGGGCGAAGGACGCTAGCGCGCGCGTGCTCCGGAACCCGCTCTATGCGGGCTTCATGATGTACGGCGACGAGCTGTACCCCGGCGAGCACCCGCGCCTCATCGACGAGTCCACGTTCCGCCACGCCGAGCGCATCCTCGCGGGCACGAGCCGCGAGCTTCGCCTCACCGGCACGAACCCCGACTACGTGCTGCGCGGGCTCCTGCGCTGCGGGCTCTGCCGCGAAGCGATGTGCCCGGGCTCGACGACGAAGAAGAACGGGAAGACCTATCGATTCTACCGGTGTTCGAAGCGCGACAAGCACGGCAAGGAGGCGTGCCGCGCGAGGCCGCTCCCCGCAGGCGCGCTCGAGGACTTCGTCGCGCAGCGCATCACCGCGGCGACGGCGGATGGCTCGCTCGCCGCGCACGTCGACGCCTCCCTCAAGGCGCAGATTGCGGGCAAGCGCGAGGCGATCGAGAAGATCCGCGCCGACCTCCCGGGCAGGGTGGCCAGCGCCTCCGTCGCCGCGTCGAAGTACACCGAGGACCTCGGGAAGTTCGAGGGCCGCGCGCGCGAGCTCGTCCAGGCGAAGCTCCGCGCCGAGACGGACCGGCTCGTGGCCGCCGAGCGCCAGCTTGCGGAGACGGAGCGCGACCGCCTCGACCTCGAGGTCGCGGAGCGCGAGGCAAAGTGGATCGCCGACGCGCTGCGTGACTTCGCGCGCATCTGGACCGCGATGACGCCCGAGAACCAGGGACGCCTCCTTCGCGCGCTCGTCGCCGCGGTCCGCGTCAAGGAGGAGAGCGGCGTCGTCGAGGTCGAGCTGGTGAACTTCGCCGCAGACCCGAGCGCCAAGGAGGCGGCATGACCCTCGAGCCCGCGACGGCGCCAACGACGGAGACGCCGAGCGACCGCCACATCCTGACGGGCACGCTGTTCCGCAGCCGCAGCTCGCGCGTGACGCTGAGCGAGACGCCGCCGCTGCCCAAGCCTGAGCCCGTGCGCCGGCCCGCCAAGGTGGCCAGGATGCTCGCCCTCGCGCACCACCTGCAGGGCGCCATCGACCGCGGCCTCGTGGCCGACCGGGCCGCCGTGGCGCGCAAGCTCGGGCTCACGCGGGCCCGGGTGACGCAGCTGCTGGACCTCCTGCTTCTGGCGCCCGATCTTCAGCAGGCGGTGCTGGCGCTCGAAGCGGTCGACGGCGCGCAGCCCATGAGCGAGCGGGCCCTGCGCGCCGTGGCGCACGCCGGGAGCTGGGTGGAGCAGCGGGCAGCGTGGGTCCGACAAGCGCCCTGAACTCCTTTGAAACTTCCGCCAACGGCGTTGTCCTAGCGAAAGCGTTGCCGTATCATGGCGCGGCCAGATGCCAGCGCGAGGACCAGCAATGCCCGAGGACATCCTCACGATCAGAGAGGTCGCGGACTACTTGAAGGTCACCGAGCGGACGCTCTACCGCTTGGTCCAGGAGGGGAAGCTCCCGGCGTTCAAGGTCGGCAATTCTTGGCGGTTCCGTCGCGAGGACCTTGAGCGATGGATCTCGGATCAGTCGCGCGGCACAGAGCCAACCCGCGAGGACGACTGAATTGACTGCGCCATCTGCCGAACGGAGCCGAACGATGCTGGGACTAACACTACGCGAAGAATTCCAGGGCCGCCGCCTCAAGGGGACGGCGATCGAGCTCGCGAACGAGAACAACACCGGCGCCACGCAGGTTAGCGCCGCTGAGTTCCTCGGCATCACGTACCCAACCGCCGACGTCGTCTCGGCGATGGAGGCGATCGGCCCAGGGCACGGGCAACCCGTCGTGCTCATCGGCGAGCGCGGTCAAGGCAAGTCACACTTGCTCGCCGCCCTGTACCACGGGTTCACGAGCCCCGAGGTCACTGCGGAATGGCTCAAGGCGTGGGGCATCCGCCTCGGCCAGTCGAAGCTCGGCGAGATCAAGCTGCGACCGAAGACGCACGTCATCAGCGAGAGCCTCCACCGCCAGAACCACAAGTTCCTCTGGGACCTCCTGTTCGAGCGCCACCCAAACGGCGCGTACATCAAGGGCAAGTGGGAGGCCCAGGGCGACAAGCGTACCGACATCCCTGGCGACAAGCTCCTCGTCGAGCTGTTCAAGCACACGCCGACCGCACTCGTCCTCGACGAGTTTCAGACCTGGTACGACGGCCTCACGAACACCAAGCAGTTCCCTTGGCGCACATGGGCGTTCAACTTCATCCAGCTCCTGTCCGAGATTGCCAAGGAACACCCCGAGCTGCTCGTGCTCGTCGTCTCGGTTCGCAACGGCGAGACCGAGGCGTACCAACAGGTTCACCGCGTCAACCCGCGCCAAGTCGACTTCAAAGGGCCGAACGCGCGACGTGACCGCCTGCGCCTCCTCCTTCACCGCCTCTTCGACAACCGGATGAACGTGCAGGCCCCACAGATCGAGGCCGCCATCAAAGCCCACGTCGATGAGCACCTTCGCCTCGCGGACGTGGCGCCCGCAGAGCACCAGCGCATCCGCACCGATTTCGTTGAGGCGTGGCCGTTCGCGCCGCACCTCATGCTGTTGCTCGAGGACCAGGTGCTTGTCGCGACGCAGGCTCAAGAGACGCGCGACCTGATCCGCATCCTCGCCGACGTCTTCAAATCTCGGAACACCAGCTCGCCGATCATCACTGCTGCCGACTTCCGGCTGGACGACGACAAGAGCGGAATCGCCGCGCTGCTCGACTCCGTATCGAACCAGCATCACGCGAACTTGCGCGAGAAGGCGCAGCGCAACCTGAGCGCCGTGCTCGACGCGGTGAAGGACCCGGCGCAGACCGTTCCGCACCTTGCGGACATCGTCGGCGCGCTCTGGCTCCGCTCGCTCGCTATCAAGAACGCTGGCGCCGAGCCCGCCGAGCTGCACGTCGACATCACGCGAGCCAAGGCCGTCGACGACAACTTCTTCTCGGCCGAGCTGTCGACCATCGTCGAGAACAGTTTCAACATCCACCAGGAGGGCTCGCGCCTCGTCTTTCGCGAAGAGGAGAATCCGCAGGCGAAGCTCATCGCCAACGCGCGCAACGACAAGCTGTTCGGGGACACGCCCGACAAGCTCAACGACCGTCTGCAGCTCGCGCGCGAGGTGCGCTACGTCCTCGGTGGCGCCGAGACCGTCGCCAAGGCCTTCCGCGTCGTGGTCCTCGGCGCGAATTGGACTGCCGAGCCGTGGGCAGGCGTCGACGAGACCGACCTCCCCGCGCAGTGGGACGACCGCATCCCGTTGCTCGTCGTGCCGGAGCCACCGGACAAGGTCGAGGCGCGCCTCGGCACCTGGCTCAAGGAGCGCTTGCAGACGCGCCGCAACGCTGTGCGCTTCCTGCTGCCTCGCGACGGCGGCGAGAACCTGTTCTACGACCGCGACCTCCTCGTGCTAGCGCGCGCGGTGCTGCTTGCCGACAAGTGGAAGGCACAGAACCCCGAGTTCAAGAAGCTCCACCAAAAGTACGAGCGCGAGCTGCGCGACATCCTGAAGCGCCGCTTCGATCGCTTCGCCATCCTCGCGACCTGGAACTTCCAGACCCCGTCGCAATGCACCTTCCACGTCGAGGGCCACAAGGAAGAAGGCGCGAAGATCCCGGAGAAGGTCGACGAACTCGTCGCGAAGAACCTGTTCGTCTCGGAGGACTTCGACGCGCTCGTCCTCACGGCCGCCCAGCAGAACGAGTCGGTCGGCAAGCTGCTGCGCGAGCTGCAGGAGCCGCGCCCGGGTGGCGAGGACTGCATCCCGTGGCTCGGCGAGATCGCGATGAAGGAGAAGCTCGTCAGGATCTGCGCCCGCGGCGAGATCGCCATCAACCTGCGCGGCATGGAGTACCTGCAGGTGCGCGCGGGCGAGAACGAGGAGACGGCGTGGAAGCGCATGCGCGGCAAGCTCGGAACGGGCAAGCACCTCGACGAGACCTACGTGCTCCTCCCACAGGCCGTGCCGCACGCGGAGGGTGTGGTGCCGCCGCAGCCACCTGTGGTCCCTCCGATCAATGGCGGCACCGGTCAGCACCCGCTGAACCCTCAGCCCCCCATCACAGGTGGTGAAGCTGGAGGTGACAGCACGCAGCCTCCAATCTCGACGCCGCCTGGCGGGAGCATCTTCGGCAACGGCCCGACCACGACGGTGAAGCAGCTGAGCACGGCGGGTGCCACCTCCGCGCTCAACCTGCTTGGTAAGGTCGAGAGCTGGGGCATCACGACGGGCACGCAGGTCCAGGACGTCCAGCTCAAGGTCGCGAACCTCACGGGCGCGCAGCTCAACGAGCTGCTCAAGAAGCTGCCCGACGGCATCACCTATGAGCTGATGCTGAACAAGGAGGAGAAGTGATGCCGCTGCCGCTCACCTTGCTGCGGCAGCTTCAGTCCGCCTCGTCCGACACCGCCTGGGCGAGCCTGTTCGAGCACGCGTGGAACACGTGCTCGGCACCGCTCGCGCAGGACAAGGCCCCGTCCGAGGTGACCAAGCGTGACGCCGAGCTCGGGGCGGCCGATCTCTTCCTCGCCACGGCGGGATGGGACCTCTGGAAGTCGTACGAGACGGTGGTCCCGCGCACCGCCAACGTGCTCGCGTCGTGGTGGGCAGAGCGTGGTGCTGGCCGCGCGGTCCTCATCCTCGACGCGCTCTCGCTGCGTGAAGTGCCGTGGCTGCTGAAGGGCGCCAAGGAGCGCGGCTACGCGGTCCACCAAGCACGCGCGACGGGCGCCGAGCTGCCGGCCGACACGGCGCCGTTCGCCGAGGCGCTCGGCTTCGTGAGCAGGAGCTCGCTCCAAAACAACCTCGGCGCCGGCAAGGGCCGCCTGACCGGGGCAACGACCGACTCGACCAACATCCCGTGGGAAGACTGCGCGGCGCAGATCAACTCCACCCACGACTGGCTTCTCTGGCACGACTGGCTCGATGAGCGCGTCCACGAGCTGCGCTCGCCGGGACACGGTCTCGCGGCGCTGGCGAAGGAAGCCGCCGAGCAGCTCTCGAGCGACGCCTTCTGGACCCTGGTCCACACGCTTACAACGGGACGGCGCCTCGTCATCACCGCCGACCACGGCTACGCGGCGAGCGGACACTTCCCCGACACCGCCGATCCCGCGCAGTCCTCGTACCTGAAGGACCGCTACGCAAGTGGTCGCTGGGCGAAGGTCGCCGACCTCGAGCAGCCCGCGCCTGGCGCGTGGGTACCGCCGCTCGATCTGCCGCTGAAGACCGCCCACGCCGACGCGACGTTCGCGCTCGGTCGTCGCAAGTGGAAGAGCCAGGGCGGGTATCCGACTCTCACGCACGGTGGCCTCTCGCTCCTCGAAGTGGCGGTGCCGTTCATCGAGCTTTCGCGCACGGGTGGAGCATAGACATGGCCAGAGCATCAAGTAGTGGACCGACGAAGGCCCAGCGCGTGGCGAAAGCGGTTGCCGAGGCCGTCGGGGCGGGCAAGGCGGTGCAGCTCGAGACGGTCGACTTCAACGACCCGAACCGCCCGAAGACCTGCCTCGAGGTCGACTTCCCGATCCTCCCCGTGAACCAGGTCGCGACGATCGAGGGCAACGCGGGCAAACCCATCTACCAGATGTCGAAGTGGTGGGCGCGCCGCCGCTCGAGCGTCTTCCGCTCGCTACTGCTCTCCGCATCGATGAAAGCGCCCGAGGACACGTCGCAAGCGGCAAAGGCCGTGTGGGACGTCTACTACGCCAACCATCAGAAGAAGCGCTCGTTCGCCAATCTCAAGGTCGCCGACATCTTCATGGGCGGCGGCACCACCGTCGTCGAGGGCAGCCGCCTCGGCATGCAGATGTTCGGCAACGACCTGAACCCCGTCGCGTGGTTCGTCGTGAAGACCGAGCTGGCCGACGTGAAGAAGGCCGAGGTCGAGGCGCTCCTCGCCGACATCGAGGCCGAGGTGAAGCCGCAAATCATGCCGTTCTACGCGTGCAACGGCCCGCACGGCGAGCGCGGCGCATGGACGCGGCTCTCGGACGGCAAGGTCATGGGCGACGACTTCGATCCGTTGGCGCTCAAGCCAGAGGAGCGGAAGGCCTTCAAGTACGAGGGGCCCGAGATCATCTATGTGTTCTGGTCGAAGCACGGGCCGTGTCAGGTGACCGGCTGCGGCCACCGCACGCCGGTGATGTCCTCACCGGTGCTCGCGGTGAAGGAGCTGTCGATCAAGGCTTGGCCGCACAAGTGCCCGAAGTGCAAGACGTCGTTCGACATCGAGGAGTCGGAGGCCCGCATGGCTCCCGACGTGACGCTCGTCGTCGCAGACGGCGAGACGCCCTTCGCACCGATCAACGCGAAGACTGGCGCGGTCATCTGCCCGTCATGCGGCGAGAAGGAGCTGGTCAACGTCGGAGCGCGCAAGGGCAACAAGAAGAAGGTCTCGCTCTCGCTGCTCGTCCATCCCCAGTGGCTCACGGGCGAAGGCTCGAAGGATGCGCACGGCCAGCCCTACGGCGGCAGTGCAACGGACGATGCGGCGTGCTCAGGCCGCTGGTACGATTCGCGCGCCGAGAAGCTGCGCCTAGTGGAAGTGCGCGGGAAGCTGCCGGATGAGGTGACCTGCGCCGATACCGGGGTCACCTTCAGCACGTCCATTAGCAACATTCCGAAGAAGGCGGCCTACGCTTGCGGTTCCTGCGGCACCATTCAGGACATCCTCACGACAGTAAAGGCGTCGGGCAAGACCGGGCCCGTCGCGCCGTACGCGATCCAAGCGTACAGCCCGAAACGAGATCGCGATGGAGTCGCTTACGGCGGCAGGTACTTCCTCCCATTTGACGATGCTACCGGGCTCAATGCGGCGCATCGCGAATGGGAAGCGCGCAAGGAAGACGACCTGGCCGCGTACTGGCCGAGAGAGGCGCTCCCGTACGGCTTGGAAGCTGATTTCTGGTCTGTTCGTCACCACGGCTACACGCACTGGTGGACGATGTTCAATTCGCGCCAACTGCTCGTCCACGCTCTTCTCCTCAAGGCCATTCACCATGCCGGTGGTGCCAGGCATCGTTGGGAAGTGCGCGAGGCATTGCTGGCGGCGTTTCAGCAGTATCTCCGCAACCAGTGCATGTTCACTATCTGGAATCCCCAGCGCGACACGCTTGAACCGCACTTCAGCAAGAACAACTTCCGCCCCAAGGCAACGACTGTCGAGAACTGCGTTTTCCCCGTACTTGGGCGGGGCAACTGGCAAACGTGTGGCTCATCGATTGTGGAGACACTCGAGTGGTCGAATGCCCCATGGGAGATCGTGAGCAACGAGTACCTGTCGGAATCGAATCCGTCTCTCCGGGAGGTCGTATCTGGGAAGAGTGAGAAGGTCTATCCCGGCGACGGAGTTCTCGATGCCGTCGACATCCGCTGCGGGTCCGCGACGGAACTGGAGGGAGTTGGTGCAGCCACAATCGACCTTGTGATCACCGATCCTCCCTTCGGCGATCTCATCCAGTACTCCGAGCTGTCCGACTTCTTCTATGCGTGGCTCCGCCTCGTCCTTCGCGAGCGCTACCCGGCACTGTTCTCCGCCGAGAGCACGCCCAAGACGTTGGAGGCCGTCTCCAACAAGGCCCGTCATCCCGACGACGCAGACGCATATTACAAGAGGCTCCTCACCGCGAGCTGGGCCGAGGCTCACCGCATATTGAAACCCGGTGGTCTGCTCGCGTTCACGTTCCACCACAGTGAAGACGCTCCGTGGGTTGCGGTGCTCGAGAGCCTATTCGACGCAGGGTTTTACCTGGAGGCGACCTATCCGACCCGCAGCGACGAGACGAAGGGCGACGGAGAGTTCGGGTCGCAGAAGATCGAGTACGACATTGTCCACGTCTGCCGAAAGCGAACCGAAGAACCGACGCCGGTGAGCTGGGCGAAGATGCGCCGGCAGGTACTTCAGGATGTTCGAAGCCTGAAACACATGCTCGAGCACCACCAGAAGGCCGGTCTCCCCGAGGCCGACCTGCAGGTCATCCGTCGTGGCAAGGCCCTCGAGTACTACTCGCGGCACTACGGCAAGGTGCTCGTCGACGACGGGCGCTCGATGACGGTGCTCGAGGCGCTGGTCGGCATCAATCAGCTCCTCGACGAAGAGACGGGCGGCATCAAGGACCCGCCGCCGGTCAACGCCGAGCCGTTCACGCGGCAGTTCCTTCGGCTCTTCGACGGCGTGAAAGAGATCCCGCGCGACCAGATCCAGAAGTTCCTGCGCGGCACAGGCATCGCGCCGTCTGACTTCGAGGCGCGCGGCTGGTGCTCCGAGGACAAGAAGACCTACCACCTCACATCGCCGCTCGATGTCGCACGTGAGTGGCAGGGCAAACACCGGCGCGGCATGACGAGCGACTACGACCAGGCCGCCTTCCTCATCGGTGCCTGCTTCGAGAACAGCGGCATCAACGCGACCGACACGCTATCGAACGATAACTTTAAGCCGCACCCAGCGCTCAGCGCGCTCCTCGAATGGTTGGCCGTGCGCGGTGCGACCTCCGAGATCCGGAACGCCTCGTCGCGTGCGCAGACCATCCTGCGCTCGTGGCGCGCCAAGCACGAGTCGCCGAAGCAGCACCAGATGGCGCTCTTCTTCGAAGACCAGGGTGCGGCATGAGAGTCGAGAGATCAGAGCGATGGATGCGTCGCGGCTTCTCTCTCCTCTGGGAGCCGCGCGTGTTGACCGAGGTCATCACGCCGACCGCTGTGGTGTCGATCCGCGACTTCTTCGCGTTGCGGAAGGCGTGGCCCGATGACCTCCCGGGCTCCGAAGGCGACGCGCTCGTCGTCGCCGGAATTGACGGCTGCCTCGACTCGCTAGCCGAGCAAGACGCGGTGTCGTGGCTGGAGACCGACCTGAAGTCGGCAGTGCTCAGCTTCCAGGAACACTACGAGGGCGGTGCCGCGCTCATCCTCTGGCTCGCGTCGGGCCGCACGCGCATCGGGATGGACCTCGCCGACGAGGAGTACTTCTGGAAGGTCGGCGCTGGTCGCGATGCAGCACGGCTGCCCCTGGGACGCTGCCTCTGGGGCGGCGCAGAGGCGGACGTCGCCCGCATCCTCGTCTCGGAGGAGAAGGACCCCGACTTCGACGGCGACGCGTACGTTGGCCTGCACCACCCGAGGATTTCGTAATGAGCGGCCCCGTTGCGTTCACCCCCGGACAGCGCGTCAGCCACGCCGAGCATGGCGAAGGCGTCGTCGTCGACTCCGAGCGCAACGGCTATGTTCGCGCGTTCTTCGCAGGCGGCGAGCGCCTCGTCGCCGTCACCGCGCTCCAACCTTTCCTCTCGCGCACCGACCGCGTCGTCAGCTCGGTCGCGGGTGGCGACGACCGGCGGCGCGAGGCCTGGCTCGAGTACGAGGCGCACGCGCTGCCCCTCATGGAGAGCGCGGCTGCGCTGACGGCGGCGCCGATCGACCTCCTGCCGCACCAAGTGGTACTGACCCATCGCATCGCGACAGCATCGCCCCGCCGCTACCTCGTCGCCGATGAAGTCGGCCTCGGCAAGACCATCGAGGCCGCGTTGCTCCTTCGCGAGCTGGCGAGCCGCGGCGAGCTGAACCGAGCGCTGATGGTCGTCCCAGCGGGGCTCGTGAACAACTGGCACCGCGAGATGAACGAGGTCTTCCGCCTCGACTTCGAGGTATTCGGCAGCGAGGGGGACGTCACCGACCGCAAGTCGAACGCCTTTGCGAAGCACGATAGGCTCATTGCCAGCATCGACACGCTCAAGCGCCCGGCGCGCATCAAGCGACTGCTCGACGCGCCGCAGTGGGACCTCGTCGTTTTCGACGAAGCGCACCATCTCACGGCCTTTCGCAACGGCAAGAAGGTCACGAAGACCGAGAACTACAAGCTTGCCGAGGCGCTGAAGGGCCACGCGCGCGATCTGGTGCTCCTCTCGGCCACGCCGCACCAGGGCGATCACTTCCGCTTCTGGATGCTCGTGCAGCTCCTGAACCCGACGCTGTTCAAGAGCCCCGAGGACATGATCGAGAACCGGCACCGCCTGAACTCGGTGGTGTTCCGGCGCACCAAGGCCGACGCTTGTCGCCCCGATGGTTCGCCGCTCTTCGCGCGGCGCTGGGTCCACACCGAGTCGTTCACCATGGAGGAGGAGGAGCGCACGTTCTACGCGGCGCTCAAGGAGTACCTCGAGGACGGCTTCGCGCTCGCCCAGCGACAGGGCAACCAGGGCCGCGCGCTTGGCTTCGTCATGACGATCTTCCAGAAGATCGCCGCGTCGAGCTTCGCCGCCGTTCGCCGCACGCTTCGACGCCGCATCCTCATGCTGACGCTCCACGAAGCCATCCTCAAGGACCAGGAGCTGGACATCGACGCGCGAGAGCGGCTGCTCGCCGAAGCTCGCGAGCTGATCCACGACGAGTTCGAGGTCGTGCGCGACTCGGTGGGGCGCGGCCAGGTCGACGCTATCCTCGCCGACCTTCGCGTGAAGCTCCTTAAGAAGCTCAACGAAGAGGAGCTGGAGCTAGCCTCCGACTCGACGGCGGGTGAGTACGCCGCAACGGGCGGTGAGGACATGGCCGTGATGGCGGTGAGCCTTGCATTGCCTGAGGAGCGTTTGCGCATCCGCGAGCTGCTCCGCGTGTTCCCCGAGCGCCGCGAGACGAAGGTCGAGAAGCTTCTGCGGGGCCTCGGCGCCCTGTGGGAGCAGGACCCGACCGAGAAGGTCGTCATCTTCGCAACGTACCTCGGCACCGTCGACCTGCTCGGTCGCGAGATCGAGAAGGCGTACCCGGGCCAGGGCGTCGTCGTCCTGCGGGGTGGCGACCATGGAGCGAAGCTCGCCGCCGAGCGGAAGTTCAAGAGGGCCGACGGCCCGCGCGTGCTGGTCTGCACGGCCGCAGGACGCGAGGGCATCAACCTCCAGTTCGCGCGCATCCTCTTCAACTTCGATCTGCCGTGGAACCCGATGGACATGGAGCAGCGCATCGGGCGCATCCATCGGTACGGCCAGAAGCATACGGCGCAGGTCTACAATCTCGTTCTCTCGGACACGATCGAGGGGAAGATCTTCCTGCTTCTCGACGAGAAGCTGAAGGAGATCGCGAAGACCCTCGGCAAGGTCGACGAGCACGGCAACGTCGCCGAGGACCTCCGCAGCCAGGTACTCGGCCAGCTCTCCGAGCGCCTCACGTACGACAAGCTCTATCGCGAAGCGCTCGGTGACCCGGAGCTGCGCCGCACGAAGGAGGAGCTCGAAGCCGCGCTCTCCAACGCCTCCGAGGCGCGCAAGGTGGTCTTCGAGCTGTTCCAGGACCTCGATGGATTCTCGCTCGACGACTACAAACCCTTCGCCAACGTGAGGCCGGGGCTCGAGCGCGTGCTCGCGTTTCTGCGCGCATCCATCACCGCCGATGGCCGCCGCGTCGATGCGCAGGACGATGGCACCTACGTCGTGAAGGACGCCGAGCAGAAGGTGGTTTGCCGCTTCACGCTCGACCGCGATGCTGCGCGCGCGCGGGCCGACCTCGACCTGCTCGGCCTCGATCATCCGCTCGTGCAAGAGGCCATCAAGCGGTGGCAGACCGTGTCGCCGGAGGGCATCGGCCTCGCGGTCTCGGGCGAGGAAGGCCCGGGCGTGCTCACGTGGTGGCTCGTCGAGACGCGCGGCCCCTCCGGCGAACACCGCGCTACGGTGCTGCCC
>JAIXWM010000056.1 GCA_027491255.1 Rubrivivax sp.
GAATGAACATGCACGCGATGTTGCACCAAAAAAGGGGATTTGGATCGGAAGTCTTATAATATTATGGCACTACATTATGGATCTGCGAGTGGGGTTCAATCCAGACAAGGGCTTACGGCGGGCCAAAGACAGGTACGGGGGAAAAGTTGACAAAGTCGGGTTAAGGGCCGGACAAAGGTGTTGCCGGAGCTCTACGGCGCCGACCTGCTGAGGGACAGCGAGCGGATGTGTGCGGGTAGTTGTGCATGCGCGCCCGAAGGCAGGAGCTGCGTAACCGAAGCGAGCTGAAGCAGGCTTAGACAAGGCTGATGCATGCACGACTTCTGTTTTCCGAGACGTGATGCCTAACGTGAAGCTAACCGGCGTGCGGCAGCGGGCGGCGGCCGGGCCAGAATGAAATGAGGCCCGGGCGACGAACGCTGTTGCACGTCCGGTTGAGCGTAGGGTTAGGCGGCACTCCTACCGTGAGGACTTGGTGACTGTTGAGTTCCCCGTCAGAACCCATGGCTTTGAGGGGCATCGTCAGTGATTTCATAGTAGTCCCCTTTGTCACCGACGAAAGTGTGCTTAGACACCTTCAGGTCTAGCGGCGTGTCGATGCAGCCCATGGCAACGGCTATCCACTTGTATCCCTCGATGGTCGGGTTCCAGAACAACGTCGAGCCGCAGACCGCGCAGCTGCCACGCTGAACCTTCTCGGACGACTGGTACCACTTGACCGACTCTGCGCCGTGGATCACAAGGGCGGTCCGGCGGACGTTGATGCCGGTCCAGAAAGTTCCCGTGTGCTTCCTGCACAGCGAACAGTGACAGGCTTCTGGCACATGCTCGAGCGGCTCTTTGATATCGAGCTTCACTGCACCGCAGAGGCAGCTTCCATGTATCACCGTTGGGCCTCCCATTCAAACCCTGGTAGGCGCACGCCACCGAACTTGTAATGTGACGCCTAACTTGTTCTAGGGCGCAATCCTGCGCCCGTATCCGGTTAGCACATCAACTTTGCGCCACTATCCGGTTACGGGCGCAGCTTAACTCTCAGATCCCGTCACCGCAAGGCCGCGCGCGAGCTCTTGCGCCGCCTTGCCACCAACGGTATGCTGGATATAAACACAGCTTCATCCTGCCGTGGTCTCCGCCTCCGATCCGCCGCCCGGTGCGCCCCGTCTGCTCGATCAGCTGCGCCAGCGTGTGCGTTACCTGCACTACAGCCTGCGCACCGAGCAGGCCTATGTGTACTGGGTTCGGGCCTTCGTTCGATTCCACGGCAGGCGGCACCCACGCAACCTGGGGGGCCCCGAGGTGGAGGCCTTCCTTTCATGGCTGTCGTCCGAGCGCGCTGTGTCTGCATCCACGCACCGGCAGGCGCTGTCGGCCCTGTTGTTCCTCTACCGTCAGGTGCTGGGCATGGATCTGCCGTGGATGGACGCCATCGGGCGGCCGCAGCGTCAGCCCCGGCTGCCCGTGGTGCTGGCGCCGGTCGAAGTGGCTGGGCTGTTGCAGCAGCTGGAAGGCACGCATCTCGTGCTGGCGCAACTGCTGTACGGCACCGGGTTGCGCATCAGCGAGGCCCTGCAACTGCGGGTGAAGGATGTCGACTTCGACCGTGCTGTCATCATCGTCCGGCAGGGCAAGGGCGGCAAGGACCGCGCGGTGATGCTGCCCGCATCGCTGGCTGAGGGCCTGCGTGCGCAAATGCGCCGCGCCCGCTCGCTTTGGCAATCTGATGCACAACTGCAGCGAGGCGGGGTTCAGCTGCCTGATGCCTTGGAGCGCAAATATCCGCGCGCCGGCCTGTCCTGGGCATGGTTCTGGGTCTTTCCGCAGGCGGATCACTCGGTCTGCCCGCGTACCGGTGCCATGCGACGCCACCACCTCTTCGATCAGACCTTCCAGCGCGCCTTCAAGCGCGCCCTGCAGGCCGCAGGCATCGAGCACCCGGCCACGCCCCATACGCTGCGACACAGCTTTGCCACCCACTTGTTGCAGGCAGGCACCGACATCCGCACCGTGCAGACCCTGCTCGGCCACAGCGACGTGAGCACCACCATGATCTACACCCACGTGCTCGAGGTCGCCGGCAGCCCCACCCGCAGCCCGCTGGACAAACTGCCCGCACCGTTCCCCTCCCGCACCCACTCCGCCCCCATGACAATGCCCGCACCATGACCACGCCTCCCGGCCTGCCCGACCCCCTGCGCCCGGTGCCCCCGCCCGACGACCCCGCCCGCGCTGCGCGCGTGCAGCTGCGCCTGGACGGCAAGACCAAGCCGCTGGGGGCGCTGGGGCGGGTGGAGGGGCTCGCCGTTCAGCTGGCAACCGCGTTGCGCAGCGACGCGCCGCGGCTGCAGGGGCCGCAGCTCGTCGTCTTTGCGGCCGACCACGGCCTGGCGCGGCATGGGGTCTCGGCCTACCCGGCCGAGGTGACGCCGCAGATGGTGCGCAACATGTTGGCCGGTGGGGCCGCGGTGTCGGTGCTGGCGCGGCTGCACGGGCTGGCGCTGACGGTGGTCGATTGCGGCGTGGCGGCCGATTTCGAGCCCGCGCCCGGGCTGCACGTGGCCAAGGTCTGCCGCGGCAGCGCCGACTGCACGGTGGAGCCCGCGCTCGGCCCCGGGCGCTGCGCGCAGGCGCTGGCCCACGGCGCGGCGCTGGTGGCGCGGCTGCCGGGCAATGCGCTGCTGCTGGGCGAGATGGGCATCGCCAACACCTCGGCCGCGGCGCTGCTGATGACGCGCTGCACCGGGCTGCCGCTGGCGCAGTGCGTGGGCCGCGGCACCGGGCTCGACGACGCCGGCCTGGCGCGCAAGACCGCCGTGCTGCAGCGTGCGCTCGAGCGCCACGCGCAGGCCGCCACGCCGCTGGAGTGGCTGGCCGCCTTCGGCGGCGCCGAGATCGCCACGATGACCGGCGCGGTGCTCGAGGCCGCGCGCCGGCACCGCGTGGTCGTCGTCGACGGCTTCATCACCACCGCCGCGGTGGCCGTGGCGGCGGCGCTGCAGCCCGCGGTGCTGCAGGCCTGCGTGTGGTCGCATGCCTCGGCCGAGAGCGGGCACGCGCGCTGGCTCGAGCAGCTGGGCGCGCAGCCGTTGCTCGACCTGGGCCTGCGCCTGGGCGAAGGCTCGGGCGCGGCGCTGGCCTGGCCGCTGCTGCGCGCGGCCGAGGCACTGCTGGCCGAGATGGCCAGCTTCGACAGCGCGGGGGTCAGCCGGCGCAGCGATTGACGGTGGGCCTGGCATGAGACCACACGCGCACTGCAGCGGGGATGTGCCTGCAGGTGGGGCGCCACCGGCAGGCGGCGAATCTGCCGTCGGCTGACGCCTGCGCGCTGCCGCACACCGCACCCCTTGGAACACCACGCCCCCACCCGCAGCCTCACGGCCGACCGCGATGACCCACGAATTCCGCCTCTTTCTCGTCGCGCTGCAGTTCCTGACGCGGCTGCCGGTGCCGGCTTTTCGCGAGTTCGATCCTGCCTGGCTGCACGCCAGCGCGCGCTGGTTCTCGGCGGTGGGCTTGGTGGTGGGTGGCCTCGTCGCGCTGGCGCTGTGGGGCGCGGCGCTGCTGTGGCCTGCGGCGGTGGCGGTGGTGGTGGCGCTGGGCCTGGGCATCGCGCTGACCGGGGCTTTCCACGAGGACGGCCTGGCCGACACCTGGGATGCGCTGGGCGGCGTGGTGCCGCGCGAGCGCGCGCTGCTGATCATGAAGGACTCGCGCCTGGGCAGCTACGGCGCGCTGGCGCTGGGGGTCGGCCTGGGGGCCAAGGCGCTGGCGCTGCACGCGGTGGTGACGGATTCGCTGGCGCTGGCGCTCGTGGCCCTGCCGCTGGTGCATGCCTGGGCGCGCGCCGGCACGGTGGTGCTGATCGCCGTGATGCGCTACGGCGGCGACGAGGCCCACGCCAAGGCCAAGCCGCTGGCCACGCGCGTGGACGGCAGCGCGGTGGTGGTGGCCGGGCTCACCTGCGCGCTGGCGAGCGCCGCCGCGCTCTACGCCGGGCTGTTGAGCGGGGCGGCGCTGGCCGCCGTCGTGGCCGCCTGCGCGCTGGCCACCGCAGCCACCGGGTGGTGGCTGCAGCGTCGCCTGGGCGGCTACACCGGCGACGGCCTGGGCGCCAGCGAGCAGCACGCCGAACTCGCCGCCTGGCTGGCGCTGGCAGCGTGGTGCGGGTGGGCCTGATCGGGGCCTGCGCCCTTGTCGGCATGCGGTGTTCACACCAAGGCGATTCGGCCTGAGCCTGGGGCCGATCCGCTTCCGCCCGCAACCGTTCGGCCCGAGCTTGTCGAGGCCTCCGCGTGATGCGGCCAGCCCGAACCGTTCGCATGCAGGCTTCTGCAGGTCTGCCCTGGGCACCGCCGAAGGCCCCGGCCTGAACGAAGGCGGGCGCCGGCCGCGAGGAATGGCCCCGGGCGAGATCGCGCCGAGAGGGCTCTGTTGCGTGACACTGGAACCCCAAGGCCCGAGACCGGCATGACCTTGCACCATCCTCCTGCCGCCGACCATCCATCCGCAGACGCCACCGAGCTCTGGTGCTGGCGCCACCCGCCCGCGCGCGGTGCCGCCGGGCGCTGCATCGGCCGCACCGAGCTGCGCGTGGACCCGCGGCGCGCGCGGCGTCTGGCGCGGCGCATCCGCGAATTCGCACGCCGGCACGGCCTGCCGCGCGCGGCCTGGGTCTCGCCGCGCTCGCGCTGCCGGGACGTCGGCCGGGCGCTGCAGCGCCTGGGCTTCCGGGTGCGGGTGGACGCGCGCCTGGCGGAGATGGACTTCGGCCGCTGGGACGGCCGGCGCTGGGAAGACATCCCGGCGGACGAGGTGGGCGCCTGGGCCGACGACCTGCTGGACCACGCCCCCGGCGGCGGCGAGACACTGCGCGCGCTCGCTCGGCGTACGCGCGAGTTCGCGGCCACGTCGGCGGCGGCGGCGTCCGCGTCCGCGTCGGTGTCCGCGTCCGCGTCGGTGTCCGTATGCGCTGCGCCCCCCGCGTCCCCGCGCATGGCCGCCGCCGCCGCGCCGACAGGGCCGGCCGTGATCGCCGTCACCCACGGCGGCTGGATCAACGCGCTCGCGCATGTCGACCCGGCCCGAAGCCGCCTGCCGGCCGCGGACTGGCCGGCGCCGCCGCGGCATGGCGCGCTCGTGCGCCTGCACCTGCGTCTGGACGGCGTCGCTGCCGTCCCATGCACCCGGGTTGCGCCCGACGCGCCCGCCCGCCCGGGCGCCGATGCAACGCTCAGTTCATCGTCACCTTCGCGTTCTTGACGATGTCGGCAAAGGTCTTGAGGCTGCGCCGCATGTGGGCGTCGAACTGCTCGGGCGTGGAGCCGGTGACGATCAGGCCCATGTCCCGCAGCCGCGGGGCGAGGGCCTCGGAGCGGATGACGCGGTTCACGTCGGCGTTGATCTTGGCGATGATCTCCGGCGGCGTGGCGCGCGGCAGGCCGATGCCCAGGTTGCTGGCGAAGTCGAAGTCCGGGATGGATTCGCCGACCGCGGGGATGTTCGGTGCGGCCGGGTCCCGCTTCAGGCCCATGACGGCGATCGGCTTGAGCTTGCCGGCGTTGACGTGCGGCATCGAGCTGAACAGCGGGTCGATCAGCAACTGCACGCGGCCGTCGATCACGTCCGGGTAGGCGCCGCCCGCGCCCTTGTAGGGGATGTGCATCATGTCGATGCCGGTCAGCAGGTTCAGCTGCTCGCCGGCCAGGTGCATCGAGCTGCCAGCGCCCGCGGTGGCGTAGGACAGCTTGCCCTTGTTCGCCCGGCCGTAGGCGATCAGCCCGGCCAGGTCGTTGAAAGGCATGCTGTTGGAGGCCGTCATCAGGATGTTGCCGACCACGAGCATCGTCCCGGAGAGGTCGCGCAGGGTGTCGAAGGGCATGTCCTTGCGCAGCGCGGGCTGTATGCCGAGCACGCCGATGGCCAGAATGCCCAGCGTCTGGCCGTCCGGCGCCGATTTGGCGACGAAGTCGGTGCCGGTAATGCTGCCGGCGCCGGGCTTGAATTCGACGACGACGGGCACCCGCCACATCTTGGAGAGGTCGGCTTCCAGCAGGCGGGCGAGGATGTCGAGTGCGCCGCCGGGGACGTTGGGCACGATGATGCGCACCGGCCCGCGCGGCCAGTTCAGGGCGGCGCCCTGGGCCTGGGCGCTCAGTGGCACGCCGCAGGCGGCGGCAGCGGCGGCCGAGCTGGCGCTGATGATCAGCTGACGACGGCGATGGTTCATGGTGGGGTCTCCTCCTCGTGGGGTTCTCGTGTGCGGTGGCGGGCTCGTGACGGCGCTGCAGCAGCCCTCGGGCTGCCGCGCAACGCGCCGCGGCACTTCGGCCGCAGCCTGGGGCTGAGGCCGACCCTGAGATGTTGGCAGTTCCGGTCATGGTGTCAACCGGACCATCCCTCACCCGGCCGGCACCGCGGTGATCCGGCGCGCGCCGACGGGGCGCCGCGCACCGGCGACGGGCGCACCCGGCACCTCCCGCGCCGAGCAGGCAGCCCGAGTCCTTCTGCGTCCCCGGGTCGGCCCCCAGCCCCGTGCCGCCGAGGGCCCGGGACGGCTTCGCGTCACCTTGGGCGCCGCGCACCGGCGACGGGCGTTCCTGCATCTCCCGCGCCGAGCGGGCGGCTCGAGTCTTTTCGCTTCCCCGGGGTGCCCCCAGCCCCGTGCCGCCAAGGGCCCGGGACGGCTTCGCGTCACCCTCCCGCAGCCCGTGCGCGCTCCTTCACCCGCACCCCGTCGGCGACCGCCGGCGGCGGGTAGACGACGACGGTCTGGCCTTCCTGCAGACCGGCCAGCACCCAGGCCGCGGCACCGTTGCGTGCCCCCACGAGCACCGGGCGCAGCCTGGCGCGGCCGCCTTCGACGGTGAAGACGCCCATGCGCAGGCCCTCCGGCGGCGCCGATGCCGGGCTGGGCTGGGTGCCCGCCCCGGCAGGCGCCGGCGCCACCGGGCCCGCGGGCGCCGCGCCCGCCAGCGCCCAGGCCGGCGCGCCCTGCGGCCACGGGAAGACCGCACTGACCGGCACCGTCAGCGCGCGCGGCTCCCGGCGCGTCAGGATGCGGGCGACGACGCGCCAGCCGTCACCCAGCGGCGGCGGGGCGACGCCCGCCGGCACCTGCAGGTCGATCAGCACTTCCACACGCTGCTCCTCCACCCCCAGGGCGGAGACCTTGGTGTAGGCCGCCGGCTCCACCAGGCGCACACGTCCGTCCAGCGTGCCCGGGCCGCCCCAGCGCTCGATGCGCACCTCGGCGCCCGGCTTCACGGCGGCGGCGTCGGTGGTGAGCAGCTCGGTGACGACCTCCAGGCGGCCGAGGTCGGCCACCTCGACCAGAGGCGCCCCCAGGCCGACGACGGCCTCGCTGGCCTGCACCACCTTCAACACCCGGCCCGCCACGGGCGAGCGGACCTCGAAGCCTGCCGCGCCGGGACGGGCGGGCGCAGAGGCTGCGCGGCCCTGCGCGCTGAGAGCACTGCCGCCGCCGCCGGCGCCGGTACCGGCACCGCCACCGCTAGCGCTACCGTTACCGGAACCGGAACCGGAACCGGAACCGGAACCGGAGCCCCCCATGCCGCTCGTGCCACCCGTGCCACCCGTGCCACCCGTGCCGCCCGTGCCGCCACGGCCCGTGCCGGAAACAGCGATCCCGGCGCCCGAGGGCACCGCGTTGCCCGCCGACGCCGTCCCCAGCGCTGCCCGGGCCTGTTCGAGCTCGTGGCGCGCGATGCGTTCGTCGTCCCGCGCCACCTGCAGCTCGCGTTGCGCCGCCAGCAGCGTCAGTCGGTCGGCGTCGGCCTTCACGGGGGAGACGAAGCCCTGGTCGACGAGCTGTGCCGTGCGCCGGGCCTCGTTGTCGGCCTGCGCCACGGCCACGCTCGCGGCCTCGATGCGGGTGGCCGCGCGCGCCACCGCCGCCGCCGCCGCGGCGGCGCGGGCGCGCAGTTCGCGCGTCGTGCGCTCGTCCAGCAGCGGCGCGAGCTGGGGCTCGATCACGGCGACGACGGCATCGGCGGCCACCGTGTCGCCCTCCTGCAGCGCGATGCGGCGCAGGCGCCCGGCCATCGGCGCAGCCACGACATGGCGTTCGCGCACGCGCGCTCGGCCCTCCTCCTCGATCGCGCTCTCGAAGCCGCCGACGGCCACGCGGGCCAGTTCCACCGGCACCGGCCGCGGCGCGAACGCCCAGGCCAGCAAGCCCGCCGCTGCCGCCGTGCCGGCGGCCAGCATCGCCCAGGTGCTGCGCTTCATCGCTTGCTCACTCCCTCGTCTTCAAGGCGGCCACCATGTCCAGGCGGTCGATCTGGCGCCGCACGACGAGCGCGCTCGCCACCCCGGCCGCGGCCACGCACAGTGCCGCCCAGGCATAGGTGCGCGGCAGGATCACCACCGGAAAGTGGAACTGGTCGCTCACCAGCAGCGCGGTGATCGCGTGCACCAGGGCCCAGCCCAGCAACATGCCCAGCGGCAGCGCCAGCGCGATCAGCAGCGCCAGTTCGCCCAGCAGCAGCGCCGAAACCTCGCCGCGCGAGAAGCCGAGCACGCGCAGGCTGGCCAGCTCCCAGCGCCGCTCCGACAGCGCGATGCGCGCGTTGTTGTAGACCACGCCCACGGCGATCACGGCGGCGAACAGCGTCATCACCGTGCTCATGATGCGCACGTTGCGCGCGCTGACCTGCTCCATGTTGCGCAGCAGCGTGGCCTTGCTGAAGGCGCCGCCCACGCGCGGCATCGCGCGCGTGGCCTCCAGCAGCGCGTCCTCGCGCCCGCGCTCCACCGCCAGCGCCACGCCGCCGGCCACGTCGCCCTCGCCGAGCGCGCGGTTCAGCGCGCTGCGGGTCATGGTGGCGTTCAGGCCCATCAGTTCCTGCACCGTCGCGTCCACGCGCAGGCGCAGTGTGCGCTGCCTGCCCTCCAGCACCTCGGCCAGCACCGTGTCGCCCGGGCGCAGGCCGAGCTTGGTGGCCAGGCGGTCGGTCAGGATCACGCCGCTGCCGCCGGGCAGGGACACGCGCCCGTCGGCGTCGACCAGGCGGTTGAGCTGCGCGTCCTCGTCCAGCCCGCGGATCACGGTGCGCTCGCGCCGGTGGCCATTGACCAGCGTCACCGCCACCTGCCGCGTGGCCTCGGCGCGCACGACGCCGGGCGCGCGCGCGAGTTCGCCGCGCACCCTGGCGTTCGAGGCCTCCAGCATCCAGACCTGCACGTCGGCCCGCATCGCGACGTTGAACTGCGCGTCGACGATGTGGTCGATCGCGTCGCGGAAGAAGTTGCCCATGACGACGATGGCCACCGCCGCGGCAATGCCGGCGCAGGCCAGGGCGCTGCGCCAGGGGCGGCGCTCGACGTTGCGCAAGATCATGCGCACGGCGGTGGGCAGGCGCTGCAGGCCCAGGCGCTCGAGCACGGTGCGGCGAAAGCGTGCCGGCGCCGGCGCACGCATGGCCTCGGCCGGCGGCAGGCGCGCCGTGGCGGCGATCGCATTGACGGTGCCGAGCACCGCGGTCGTCACCGCCACCGCCGCGGCGGTGAGCACCAGCGCCGGGGGCAGGTGGTGCTCGAAGCTCGGGAAGCGGAAGAACTCCGCGTACAGCCCCGTCAGCCAGGTGCCCAGCAGCTTGCCCAGGCCCACACCGAGCGCCAGGCCGAGCGCCACGATCAGCAGCACGAGCTTCAGGTAGTGCGCGCCGATGGCGCGGTTGCCATAGCCCAGCGCCTTGAGCGCGGCGATCTGCTCGCGCTGCGTGGCCACCAGGCGCGAGACGACGACGTTGAGCAGAAAGGCCGCGACGCCCAGGAAGATGGCCGGCAGCACGGTGCCGATGACGCGCTGCTCGGCGATCTCGTTGTCCAGCATCGCGTGCGAGGGCTGGTGCTCGCGCCCGTGCGCCTCGCGCCCGCCGTAGGGTGCCAGCAGCGGCTGCAGGGCGGCGATCACGGCTTCCGGGCGGGCGCCGGGGGCCAGGCGCAGCGCGATGCGGTTGAAGGCGCCCTGCATGTCCCAGGTTGCGGCCAGCACCTCGGCGTCGACCCAGAACACGCCGAAGCCGCGCGGGTCGGGCATGCCGAACAGGCCGGCGAAGATGTATTCCGGCGAGAGCGCGACCCCGCGCATGACGAGGTCGCGCTGGCGACCGTTGATGACGGCCTGCAACCGCGCGCCCGGGCGCAGGCCGTGCGACTCGGCAAAGGTCTCCGACACCCAGGCCGGGATCGCGCCGTCGGCCTGTGCCGGGCCGGGGGACAGCGGGACGTCGGCGAGGGCAGGCGCGAGCCCGGTCGCCGCCGCCGCCTCGGCCGCGCCGCTGCGCAGCACGATCGCGTTCAGGCGGCGCGGCGCGCGCGCGTCCACGCCGATCAGCTGCCCGAGCAGCGGGTCGGCCAGGCCCTGGATGCGCAGCCGCACCGGCTGCTCCACCGTGGCCTGCACGTCGGCCACGCCGGGGATCTCGCGCACACGCTCGACCAGGGACAGCGGCGCCCGGCGCATCCCCGCGAAGACGTCCGCAAAGCGCCCCTGGGCGTAGAAGTCGTCGCGCGCGCTGGCCAGCGACTCCACCGCCGACAGCGTCGTCAGGAAGCCGCCCACCCCGCTGGCCACCACGAGCGCGATCGTCAGCGCCTGGCTCCACATCCGAAGCAGGTCGCGCAGCAGCTTGCGGTCCAGGGCCTTCATGGGCGTCTCACGGGCGTGCGCCGCTCACCCCTGCGCCCGAGTGCGGTTCGGCTGGACATGTGCGTGGCGGGGTCGGCACGGCCACATCCCCCGTCACCACGAGATCTCGGCCGCGCTTGCGCGGCGCGGGTTGCGCTCCTCGCGCTGGATGCGGCCGTCGCCTAGGTGGATGACGCGATCGGCCATCGCGGCGATGGCCGCGTTGTGGGTGATCACCACCGCGGTCGTGCCGAAGTCGGCGTTGATGCGCGCGATGACGTCGAGCACCAGCTTGCCGGTGACGTAGTCCAGCGCGCCGGTGGGCTCGTCGCACAGCAGCACGTCGGGGCGCTTGACGATCGCGCGCGCGATCGCCACGCGCTGCTGCTCGCCGCCGGAGAGCTGGGCCGGGAAGTGGTCTCGCCGCGGCGTGAGCCCGACCAGCCCGATCGCCTCGTCGACGTCCATCGGGTGCTCGGCGATGTCGGTGACGAGGGCGACGTTCTCGCGCACCGTCAGGCTGGGGATCAGGTTGTAGAACTGGAACACGAAGCCCACGTGCTCGCGCCGGTAGCGCGTCAGCGCGGCCTCGTCGGCGCCGTCCAGCCGGTGCTCGGCGAACCAGACCTCGCCCTCGGTGGGCACGTCCAGCCCGCCGAGGATGTTCAGCAGCGTGCTCTTGCCGCTGCCCGAGGGGCCGAGCAGCACGACGAACTCGCCGCGCCCGATCTCCAGCGTCACCTCGCGCAGCGCGACGACTTCGACCTCCCCGCTGCCATAGGTCTTGCGCAGGCCGCGGGCGCGGAACACCGTCTCGCGCGGCGCGCCGGCGCCGGGCTCGGGCGGGGCAGGGGAGGGCTCGGGCATGTCCATGGGCTGCGCCGGCCCCGGGACGGCGCCGCGCCGCTGATTCTGTGCAGCCGGGTTTTGCAAGCCCTTGCGCACGAACAAGGCAGGGCCCGACTGCCGGGGCCGGGGCCGGGGCTGGGGGCGTTGGGCGCGCGTCGTGGCGCGGCGCCCGGCCGGGGCCGACCCTGGCCCGGCCGGGGGCCCGGGCCCTCAGCCTCTCAGCCTCTCAGCCTCTCAGCCTCTCAGC
>JAIXWM010000172.1 GCA_027491255.1 Rubrivivax sp.
CAGGCCCTGGACGCCGTCGTCGCCGCCGCCGTGCCGCTGTGCGAGCAGGACGCGCACCTGACCGAGGGCACGCAGCGCTTCCGCCTGGGGCTGTTCAGCTATTCGGCACCCGAGGCGGCGGCCGTGCCGCCATCCCCACCCGCGCCCCCGCCCCCACCTCAGGCCGCTGCGCCGAGCACGGCGCCGCCGCCCGGCAGTGCCGCCTTTCCGCCCGCCGCAGGCAACGCCCCGTCGTCAGGGAGCTGACCCATGCACGCCCCAGCCCAGTTTCGTCCCCGCAGGTCCCGCTTCCTGGCCGTCATCGTCGCCTGCGCCTTTCTGCTGGCTTGCGGGGGCGGCAGCCAGTTCGCCGGCGGCGTGGGCAGCGGCGGCAGCGGCCTGGCTGAGGGCACCATCACCGGGTTCGGCAGCGTGATCGTCGACGGGGTGCGTTACGACGACAGCGCGGCCTCGCCCCAGGTGGAGGACGCCACCGGCAGTCGGCAGGCCGCCGCGCTGCACCTGGGCCAGCGCGTGCGCCTCGAACTCGACGACGCGGGCAAGGCGCGCGCCATCGAGGTGCTGCCGCAACTGCTCGGCCCGGTGACGGCGGCCCCTGGTGGCGGCTGGCTGCGGGTGGCGGGACAGTGGGTGCGCGTCAGCGCCGAGGCCGTGCTGGCCGACCACGCCCGGGCCGACGACATCGCCGTGGGCAGCGAGATCGAAGCGCACGGCGCCTGGGGCGTCGACGCCGTGCGTGGCGCGGTGCTCGAAGCCACCTTGTTGCGCCTGCGTCCGGGCGCGGCCGGGGGCGCGGCGCTGCCGGTGCTCGTGGGGGGCGTCGTGCAGGCGGTCGACGGCCGCACCGTCACGCTCGGCGCGGCCGGCGTGAGCCTGCCCGCAGGCGCGCCCGTGCCGGCCCCCGGGGAGGTCGTGGCTCTATGGGTGGCCCGCGCCACGCTGGCGCAGGCCCAGCCTTGGCCCGCCCTGGCCCAACGCAAGGCCCCGGAGCTGGCCGACGGCGCCACCCTCGTGCTGGGCGGGTCGGTGGGCACGCGCGACGGCAACCGCCTGCGCGTGCAGGGGCTGGAGGTCGAGTGGTCGGGTGAGGTCGGCACGGCGTCGGCCGGACCGCAGCGCGGCGATGTCGTCAAGCTCACGGTGCGCCGTGTCGACGGGCGCTTCGAGGTGCTGCGTTCCGAGGTGCGTGACCCGTCCGGCCAGTCGGGCAGCCAGGTCGAGTTGCGCGCCCGGCTCAGCGGGGTGGACTGGACGCAGCCCTCGCTGCTGCTGAGGCCGCGCGACGTGCCGGTGCTCGTGCCGGCCCACTTGATCCCGGCCTCCGGCTGCGCCGGCTTCGGGTCGTCGGCCGTCGACGTCGTCATCGAGGCCGCGCCCGGCGCGCTGCCGCTGCGCGCCAGGACGCTCGAGTGCAGTGCGGCACCGACCACGGGCACTGCATCGAACACGCCGGGCTGAGTCGCGCTTGCGCGCCTTCCCTCTGACAACCCCTTGAAGAACACCCCCTCGAAGTCCCGCCCCGGCATCGGGCTTTGACCCCATCAACCCATTCCCCCAAAGAGGCTCCCACCATGCAAACTTCCCCCCGATCCCTCCCCGCTCTGACCGTGCTCGCCGTCGCGGTCTCGGCCGCCGTGCTCGTCGCCTGCGGCGGCGGCGGCGCCAACCCCTCGGCCCCGGGCGCCGGCACGCCGGTCGCCCAGGGCGTCGTCACCGGCTTCGGCTCGGTCTACATCGACGGCGAGCGGTATGACGACTCGGCCGCCGAGACCGCGGTCGAGGACGCCGATGGCCGCCGCCAGGCCACGCTGCTGAAGCTCGGCCAGCGCGTGCGCGCGCTGCACGATGGCCAGGGCAAGGCCAGCCACGTCGTCGTCGACGCGGCCGTGACCGGCGTCGTGACGGCCGTCAATGGTGCGGCCGGCACGCTGACCGTCGCCGCGCAGACCGTGCGCGTCAATGCCGACGCGGCGGCGGGGCCGGTGACGAACTTCGGCGGCGGCTACACCGCACTGGCCGACGTGCAGGCCAACGACGATGTCGAGGTCCACGGCAGCCCCGTCTACGACGCCGCGATGCAGCGCTATGTCATCCAGGCCACGCGCGTGGAGAAGCTGGCCAGCCGCAGCCACTACCGCGTCAGCGGCAGCGTGGCCGCGCTCGACGGCGACAGTTTCGAGATCAACGGCCTGACGGTGGCCTACACCGCGGGGGCCGTCAAGCCGTCCGGTGCCGTGCTGGCCAACGGGGGCGCGGTCGTCGTCTTCGGCACGCAGCTCAGCGGCGGCACGCTCACCGCCACCGCGGTGCGCGTGCTGAAGGCCGATGCCCTGGTGCCGCCAGCCCGCACGCAGGTGGCGCTCGGCGGCTTCGTCAGCGCGCGCGACCCCGCTGCCGGCACGCTGGTGGTCGACGGGCAGACCGTGCGCCTGGGCAGCGTCACGCCCACGCCCGCGGGTGCCGTGCCGGCCGTCGGCAGCTATGTCAAGCTGGCAGGCGTGATGGCGGCCGACGGTGTCGTCGACGCGCAGCGCCTGAGCGTGCGCACCGTGGTCGCGGGTGATGAACTCGCCAAAGTCCGCCTCGCGGGCGAGATCACCGACCTGGCCGATGCCGCGGCATTCCTCGTGCGCGGCGTCCCGGTCGACGCCACCGGCGTCACCCCGGGCGCGGGCTGCCCGAGCCCGCTGGTCGATGGCACGCCGGTACGCGTGGAGGCCCAGGCGCAGGCCGGCACCGACGTCGTGCTCGCCACCCGCATCGATTGCGACCCCCCGGCAGGCGCCCGCCCGCGCGAGCTGCTGAGCCAGGGTCTGATGTGGCCGGTCGATGCGGCCAGCCGCAGCTTCACGATCACCGATGCGCGCACCCAGGCGCAGGTGACGGTGCGCTGGGACGACAAGACCGTCTTCCTCGGCCTGCCCCGGCCCGACAGCACGCAGCCCCAGACCCAGGTGCTGCGGACCGTGCGTGTGGAGGGCTACCAGGAGGGCAACACCGTGCTGGCCCGCGTCGTGCGCGACCTCACCCTGCCCGTCGGACGTCGCGAGGGCGACCGCTTTCGCCCGGGCGTTGCGCCGGGGGCAGGCGCGGGGGCGGGGGCCTGGACGGAATACCGGCAGAAAGTGCAGCAGTCGCATCACTGAACGATTGCCCGGCCACCATGCGCCCGCTCGCCGCTCCGCAGGCTGGCGGGGCGCTGGCGTCGCTGGGGATCGTGTCCCATCGCGTGGTGTAACTCCACAGCCCGGACAGGCTGAGATGCACGCGGTGCTCAGCGCTGCACAGCAGGCACGTGAGCAGGGGAGTATCGCTGAGGGTCTGCAGGCCTTCAAGCTGCATGTAGCGGCGCTGCAGCGTCCACTCGTCGCTTTGCTCCAGCAGCATGGCGCCGACCAGCCGCGTGGTGGCTCGATCATTGGGGAAGATGCCCACCACGTTCGTGCGTCGCTTGATCTCGGCGTTCAGCCGCGCCAGCGGGTTGGTGCTGTGGATCTGTAGCCGGTGCGCCTTGGGGAAGTCCATGTAAGACAGCACCTCTTGCTCGGCCGCGTCCATGAGGCTGCCGATCCTTTCGAACTTGCCGCGCAACTGGTCGGCCACCACGCGCCACTGGGCGTGC
>JAIXWM010000074.1 GCA_027491255.1 Rubrivivax sp.
CTGCAGTCGCCCGAGGAGCGCGACGAGCTCAACGGCCTGTACGAGTGCATCCTGTGCGCGAGCTGCTCCACGAGCTGCCCGAGCTTCTGGTGGAACCCCGACAAGTTCGTCGGCCCGGCCGGCCTGCTGCAGGCCTACCGCTTCATCGCCGACAGCCGCGACCAGGCCACCGGCGATCGCCTGGACAATCTTGAAGATCCGTACCGCCTGTTCCGCTGCCACACGATCATGAACTGCGTCGACGTCTGCCCCAAGGGCCTGAACCCGACGAAGGCGATCGGCAAGATCAAGGAACTGATGGTGCGGCGCGCCGTCTGAGTGCGGCTGCTGCCGAGCTTTCGACTCGCCTGCGCGCCCCGGTACAGCCGCCTGCTGCCGCCCCATGAGCCCGACCGAGCCCCTGCTGGACGCCCGCGACCTCAGCCGCCTGCGGTGGCGCTGCCGCCGCGGCCTGCTGGAGAACGACCTCTTCGTCGAGCGCTACTTCAGTGCCGTGGGAGGCGCGTTGACGCAGCGCGAGGCCCGGGGCCTGCAGGCCCTGATGGACCTGCCCGACAACGACCTGCTGGACCTGCTGCTCGCGCGCCGCGAGCCCGAGGCCGAACTCGACAGCCCCGAGGTGCGCGAGGTGCTTGCCTCCATGCGCGCCGCCCCACGCCGGGCATTGAGCTGAACACCCGCAGGCCCCTGACCCGCCGCTGCCCAAGCCTTTCCCAACAGACAGCCCGTAGAACCCGAGGACCTTGCCATGATGACCCCCTCCAACGTCAAAGCCACCCTGTCGTTCTCGGACGGCAGCCCGGGCATGGAACTGCCGATCTACAAGGGCACCGTCGGCCCGGACGTGATCGACATCCGCAAGCTCTACGGGCAGACCGGCAAGTTCACCTACGACCCGGGCTTTCTGTCGACGGCCTCGTGCAACTCGACGATCACCTACATCGACGGTGACAAGGGCGAGCTGCTGTACCGCGGCTACCCGATCGAGCAGCTCGCGCAGCACTGCGACTTCCTCGAGGTCTGCCACCTGCTGATCTACGGCGAGCTGCCCAACGTCGAGCAGCGCGACAAGTTCGTCAAGACCATCACCTACCACACGATGGTCAACGAGCAGATGCAGTTCTTCCTGCGCGGCTTCCGCCGTGACGCCCACCCGATGGCGGTGATGACCGGCCTGGTGGGTGCGCTGTCGGCCTTCTATCACGACAGCACCGACGTCCACAACGCGCAGCACCGCGAGATCGCGGCGCACCGGTTGATCGCCAAGATGCCCACGCTGGTGGCGATGTCGTACAAGTACGGCGTCGGCCAGCCCTTCATCTACCCGAAGAATTCGCTGTCCTACACCGCGAACTTCATGCGCATGATGTTCGCCACGCCGTGCGAGGAGTACGAAGCCAACGACGTGGTCGTGCGCGCGCTGGACCGCATCTTCATCCTCCACGCCGACCACGAGCAGAACGCCTCCACGTCCACGGTGCGGCTGTGCGGCAGCTCGGGCACGAACCCCTTCGCCGCCATCGCTGCCGGCGTGGCCTGCCTGTGGGGCCCCGCCCACGGCGGTGCCAACGAGGCGGCGCTGACCATGCTCGAGGACATCCAGCGCGCCGGCGGCGTCGAGAAGATCGGCGAGTTCATCAGGCAGGTCAAGGACAAGAACTCCAGCGTCAAGCTGATGGGCTTCGGGCACCGCGTCTACAAGAACTACGACCCGCGCGCCAAGCTGATGCGCGAGACCTGCCACGAGGTGCTGAACGCGCTCGGCCTGCACGACGACCCGCTGTTCAAGCTGGCGATGGCGCTGGAGAAGATCGCGCTCGAGGACGAGTATTTCGTCGCCCGCAAGCTCTACCCGAACGTGGACTTCTACTCCGGCATCGTGCAGCGCGCCATCGGCATCCCGGTGAGCCTGTTCACCGCGATCTTCGCGCTGGCGCGCACGGTGGGCTGGATCGCCCAGCTCAACGAGATGATCGGCGACCCCGAGTACAAGATCGGCCGCCCGCGCCAGCTCTTCGCGGGTGCCGCGCCGCGCGCCGTGCTGCCCATCGGCGAGCGCTGAGCACCGGTTCCAGTGGCGCGGTGACGGGCCGAGCGCGGGTCCCCGGCGGCGCCGCATGGAACTGCGCCAGCTGCGCTACTTCGTCCGCGTGGCCGAGCTCGGCAGCATGGGCCGGGCGGCGGCCGACCTCGGCCTGGTCACCTCGGCGCTGAGCCAGCAGATCGCCCGGCTCGAGGGCGAGCTCAGCACGCGGCTGCTGCAGCGCAGCGCCGCCGGCGTCGTGCCCACCGAGGCCGGCCTCGCCTTTCTGCGCCAGGCGCGACTGGCGCTGCGGCATACCGAAGCGGCGGCGCACGCCGCGCAGCACGCCCGCTTGTCGGGTCACGTCAGCGTCGGGCTCGCGCCGACGACGGGGGCGGTGCTGGGGGTGCCGCTGATGCGGGCGATGCGCGAGCGCTACCCCGAGGTCCGCTTGCACCTGGTCGAAAGCCTGTCGGGGCACCTCGCGGCGATGCTGGAAAGCCGGCAGATCGACTTGGCGGTGCTTTTCCATGCCGACCGGGGCGGCCGATGGAGCACGCAGCCGCTGCTCAGCGAGCGCCTGTTCCTGATCGGCACCCCCGGCTGCCTGCCCCCGGAGATCGGGCGCAGGGTGAGCCTGGCGCGCCTGGCCGACGTGCCGCTGATCCTGCCCAGCGGACCGCACGGGCTGCGACACACGATAGACGCAGCCTTTGCCGCCGCCCGGGCGCAGCCCAGGGTGGTGGCCGAGGTCGATTCGCTGGCGCTGCTGATGGACGCGGTGAGGGAAGGGCTGGGCGCGACGATACAGCCCGGTGCGGCCGTGGCCCGCCAGCCTGCCGGGGCCTTGTGCATGCACGAACTGTCCGACACGCTGGCGAGCCGCGACAACCTGATCGTGAGCCTCAGCGACGACGAGCTCTCACCGGCGGCGCTGGCAGCGCGCGTGCTGGTGCGCGAGGTCGCCGCAGGCCTGGTCGATGCTGGCCACTGGCCGGGCGCCAGCCGCGTGCGCGCAGGCGATGCGGCGGTCGGCTGAGCCTGCATCCGGCGGGTAGACCTCTTCTTGTTGCGCCCCATGGCTTGACGGGCCGCGCGCTTGCAGGCGCGACCGGCGGCGCCTGAAGGGTCAGCGCGAAGCCGCGCCCTGGGCTGTTTGCCGCGCCCCGGGCGCAACGTAAGGGCTGGTGCCGAAGGGGCTGCGGTTCTCGGGGCCGACTTCGTCGCCGGTGTCGAAGTACAACACCATCTGCCGCCGTTCACCGCCCTGGATGGTGGCGCCGCCGCGCCGCACCTGCAGCGGCTGCTCCGCCGTGTCCCGGTAGGCGGCTTCGATGCGGTAGCGCCCGGGGGGCAAGGCTGCGAACAACCAGGGCCCGCTCATGCGCAATTCCAGGACAGGCGCGTCCGCGCGCAGCGGGGTGATGCGCACTTCCACATCGGCCAGGTAGGCACCGCTGCGCAACGCGGCCGTGGTCAGCCAGAAGCTGTAGCGGCCGCGCTCGGCATGCAGTTCCTGGAGTTCCGAGTGGCCGACACCGCCTGTGGCGTAGGCGATGCCCCCGGGAGTGGTGCCGCGGTCGATGGCCAGGGCGGTCGGAAACCACGTGGCCAGCGTCAATGCGAGCAGGGCCTGGGCGGGGTGGAGTCTGGGAAGAGCGCGGTGGTCGGTGGTCATGGTGGAGGATCTCGGAAAGCCGCGCATTGGAGTGTGCGGCCGCTCCGCCAGGGTTGAGGGTTCGCAAGCGCAAGGGTACCTCGCACCGGTCCCCGGGTGTTCACGAACCGTGAACACGTATTGCCGAGAACGCAGCGGGCGGCGGGTCCCAAAGCCCCGTCTCCGGACGTACAGTGCGCGCGTTCCAAACAGCCCATCGTGAAGGAGAAGCATGGACCTGAAGCTGGAGGGCCGCACGGCCCTGGTCACGGGGGCGAGTGTAGGCATCGGGCGCGCCATCGCGCTCGCGCTGTCTGCCGAGGGGGTGCGTGTGGCGGTGACGGCGCGGCGCGTGGACAAGCTGCGTGAGCTGGCCGCCGAGATCGTGGCCGCGGGTGGCGCCGAGCCGGTGCTGATCGAGCAGGACATGTACGCCGAGGACGCGGCCACGCGCATCGCCGCCGCGGCGCTGGCCGGGCTGGGCGCGGTGGATATCCTCGTCAACAACGCCGGCGGTTCGCGCAGCTTCAAGGATCTGCATGTCAGCGAGGCGCAATGGCAGGAGGCGATCACGCTGAACTTCCACCGTCCGCGCCAGCTCGGCGACGCGCTGATCGACGGCATGATCGAGCGCGGCTGGGGTCGGGTGATCTGCATCACCGGCAAGAGCGAGCCCGAGCACATCAACGGCGCCTTTTGCGCCAAGGCCGGCATGCACAGCTGGGCCAAGGGCTTGTCGCGCATGGTCGGCAAGCACGGCATCACCGTGAACTGCATTCCGCCCGGGCGCATCCATTCCGAGCAGATCTATCGCAACTACACGCCGGAGTACCGGCAGTGGCAGAGCGACCACGAGATCCCGGTCGGCCGCTACGGGGAGCCCGGGGAGCTTGCCGATCTCGTATGCTTCCTGGCCAGCCCGCGCGCCGCCTACATCACCGGAGCCGTGATTCCGGTGGACGGCGGACTGCGGCGCTACCAGTTCTGACGCGGCTGCGGCCGCGTCGTTGCCGGCGAGCTCGTGCCGGCCCATGGCCTTGCGGCCCCTACAGGAGACTTTCCGATGCAGACTCGACGCCGCTCCCTGATCGCCGCCATGGCGGCTGCCCCGGTGGTCGGCTGGCCCACGCTGTCCGGCGCCCAAGCCGGCTGGCCGCGCCAGTCGGTCCGATTCGTCGTGCCTTTCGCGCCCGGCGGCACCTCGGAAATCGTCGCCCGCACCGTGGCCAACGAGCTGTCCAAGCAGCTCGGCCACACCGTCTTCGTCGACAACAAGGGCGGTGGCGCCGGTCTGCCGGCGATGTCGGAGGTGGCCAAGGCGGCGCCCGATGGCCACACCATCATCCTCGGCCATGTGGGCTCGCTGGCGGTCAACCCCTACATCTTTCCGAACCAGCCCTATGACGTGAACCGCGACTTCCTGCCGGTCACGCTGCTGGCCAAGGTGCCCAACCTGTTCGTGATCCACCCCGATGTGCCGGCCAAGGACTTCAAGGAGTTCGTGGCCTACGCCAAGGCCAACCCGGGCAAGCTGAACTACGGCTCGGCCGGCAACGCCAGCGCGGGCCACCTGGCGATGGAGTACCTGAAGCTCGTCACCGGAATGTCGATCGCCCACGTGCCCTACCGCGGCACCGGCCCCCAGCTGACCGACCTGCTGGCCGGTCGCACGCAGGCCTCTTCGGCCGGCCTGCCGGCGCTGCTGCCGCACATCAAGACCGGCAAGCTGCGGGCCATCGCGGTGGGCACCGCGCAGCGGCTCGCCCAGTTGCCCGACGTGCCGACCGTGGCCGAGATGGGCTTCAAGGACTTCGAGACCTCGCAGTGGTATGGCATTCTGGCGCCCGCCGGGACGCCGCGCGAGATCGTCAAGCGGCTGCAGGAAGAGTCGCTGAAGGCGCTGAAGTCGAACTCGGTGACCGAGCGCTTCGCCGGTGACGGCGCGGTCGGCGGGGGCGGTCCTTCCGAGGAGTTCGCTGCCTTCATCGCACGCGAGCAGCGCGTCTGGAGCGACATCGTCAAGCGGGCGGGCATCAAGCCCGACTGATCACGCCACCCGCCGACGGGCCGTGACGGCCCGTCCGTCTCGAGATTCCCCCGTGAAACCCGACGTCCTTGTCATCGGCGGCGGCAATGCCGCCTTGTGTGCCGCGCTCGTCGCCCGCGAGGGCGGAGCTTCGGTGCTGCTGCTGGAGGCGGCGCCGCCAGCCTGGCGAGGCGGCAACTCGATGCACACGCGCAACATCCGTTGCATGCACGACGCCCCGCAGGACGTGCTGACCGAGGCCTACCCGGAGGAGGAGTTCTGGCAGGACCTGCGCAAGGTCACCGCCGGGCGCACCAACGAGGCCCTGGCGCGGCTGGTGATCCGGGAGTCTCACCATGTGCGCGACTGGATGCGGCGCCACGGCGTGCGCTTCCAGCCCTCGCTGTCGGGCACGCTGCACCTCAGCCGCACCAATGCCTTCTTCATGGGCGGGGGCAAGGCGCTGGTCAACGCCTACTACCGCAGCGCGCAGGCCCTGGGCGTGGCGGTGCGCTACGAGGCGCCGGTGGCGCGGCTGGAACTCGACGGCGGCCGCTTCGTGGCCGCGGTGCTCGAAAACGGCGAGCGCATCGAGGCCCGCACCTGCGTGGTGGCCAACGGCGGCTTCGAGTCCAACCGGGCGTGGCTGCGCGAGGCCTGGGGCTGCAACGAGCGCGGCGAATGGCCGGCCGACCAGTTTCTGATCCGCGGCACGCGCTTCAACCAGGGCGTGCTGCTGCGCGACCTGCTGGCGCAGGGGGCCGATGCGATCGGCGATGCGACGCAGGCGCACATGGTGGCCATCGACGCGCGGGCGCCGCTGTACGACGGCGGCATCTGCACGCGCGTGGACTGCGTCTCGCTGGGCATCATGGTCAACCGGGACGGTCGGCGCTTCTACGACGAGGGCGAGGACTTCTGGCCCAAGCGCTACGCCATCTGGGGCCGGCTCGTCGCGCTGCAGCCGGGGCAGGTGGGGCACTCGATCATCGACGCCAAGGCGGTGGGGCGTTTCATGCCGCCGGTCTTCCGCGGCGAGCGCGCCGACACGCTCGAGGCGCTGGCCGCGCAGCTCAAGCTGCCGGTCGACAACTTCGTGCAGACGGTGCGCGACTTCAATGCGGCCTGCCGGCCCGGAACCTTCGACCACGCGGTGCTCGACGACTGCGTCACCGACGGCCTCAGCCCGCCCAAGACGCACTGGGCGCGCCCGATCGACACGCCGCCCTTCTACGGCTACACGCTCAAGCCCGGCGTGACCTTCACCTACCTGGGCGTGCGGGTGGACGAGCGCGCGCGCGTGCACTTCGGCGGCGCTCCCAGCCCGAACCTGGTGGCCGCCGGCGAGGTCATGGCCGGCAACGTGCTCGGTCAGGGCTACACCGCCGGGGTGGGCATGACCATCGGCACGGTGTTCGGCCGCATCGCGGGCACACAGGCCCTGACCGCCCTGCGGGGCCCGGCACAAGCGCCGCGCCACCAGGCAGCCGCCCTGGAGACCGCCGATGTCTGAACTGCAGGCCCTGATCGACGAGGCGCGCGCGCTGGGCGCGGGCGCGCGCCCCCGGCCCGGCTCGGCCGAGGCCGAGGTGTCGCGGGTGATGGAGATCTGCAATGCCTGCCGCTACTGCGAGGGCTTCTGCGCCGTCTTCCCGGCGATGACGCGGCGCCTGGAGTTCGCCAGCGCCGACGTCCACTACCTGGCCAATCTGTGCCACAACTGCGGGGCCTGCCTGCACGCCTGCCAGTACGCGCCGCCGCACGACTTCGGCGTCAATGTGCCGCAGGCGATGGCCCGGGTTCGCGTGCGCACCTACGCCGCGCACGCCTGGCCGGCCGCCTTCGGCCGCGCCTACGAGCGCAACGGACTCGTCGTGGCGCTGGCCTTGGCTGCGGGCCTGGCGCTGTTTCTGGCGTTGGCGCTGCTGCGCCATGGCAGCTGGTGGGGCGTGCCGGCGCAGGGCAGTTTCTACGCGATCTTCCCGCACGGCCTGATGGTGTCGCTGTTCCTGCCGGTGTTCGGCTTCGCGCTGCTGGCGCTGGGCATTGGCGTTGTGCGTTTCTGGCGCGGCGCGCCGCCCGGGCCGGTGCCGGCCGCGGCGGCCGGTGAGGCGGCGCACGACGTGCTGCGGCTGAAGTACCTCGACGGCGGGCACGGCGAAGGCTGCCACAACGAGGATGACCGCTGGACGAAGGCGCGGCGCCGCTTCCACCACCTGACCTTCTATGGCTTCCTGCTCTGCCTGGCCTCGACCAGCGTGGCCACGCTCTACCACTACGCCTTCGGCTGGATCGCCCCCTATGGCTGGAGCAGCCTGCCCAAGCTGCTGGGCGTGTCGGGCGGCATCGGGCTGATCGTCGGTCCGGTCGGCCTGGCGTGGCTGCGGCGGCGTCGACACCCGCAACATGGCGACGCCGCGCAGGCGCCGATGGACGCGGGCTTCCTGGCCCTGCTGTTCCTGGTCAGCGCCACCGGTCTGGCGCTGGCGCTGGCGCGCCAGACGCCGGCACTGCCGCTGCTGCTGTGCGCCCATCTCGGCGCCGTGATGGCCTTCTTCGCGACCATGCCCTACGGCAAGTTCGCCCATGGCATCTACCGTTCTGCGGCGCTGCTGAAGTGGGCGGTGGAAAAGCGCCTGCCGTCGAACCTGCGCCTGGGCGGGGATTGAACGCGGGGACGGACGCGTCCACAACCCTTTGACAAGGGCGCGTGGCCCCACGCCGCCGTCACGTACTGGCGCGCGATCTGCGGCGCCACCGGGCCGATGGCAACATCGCCGCTCAACTTGTCTGTGGCGGCGCGCCTGGCCTGCCTTTGCAAACCGAGGAAATCTCGAACATGTCCACCAAGAACACCTTGTCGCGCCGTCGCGTCCTGGCCGCGTCCGCGGTGCTGGCCGCGCCTTGGCCCGTGCGGGCCCAGGGGGCTTTTCCCAGCCGCTCGATCAGCCTGCTCGTGCCGTTCGCGCCCGGCGGCATCGCCGACCTCACCGCGCGTGCGGTGGCCGAGCAGATGGCCCGCACCCTCGGCCAGCCGGTCGTCGTCGAGAACCGGCCCAGTGCCGGCAGCATCGTCGCGTCACAGGCGGTGGCCAACGCCCGGCCCGACGGTCACACGCTGCTGCTGATGAGCAACGGCAACGCCGTCAGCGTGGGGCTGTTCAAGAAGCTGCCTTACGACACCGAGAAGGCGTTCGCCCCGGTCTCCACGCTGGGCTTCTTCGACCTCGGCCTGTTCGTGCCGGCGAATTCGCGCTTCGCCAACCTGCGTGACCTCGTCGCGCATGCCAAGGCCAACCCGGGCAAGCTCAACGTCGGCACGATCGCCGTCGGCAGCACCCAGCACCTCGCGGCCAAGCTGTTCGAGACGGTGGCCGGCATCGACGCCGTGGTCGTGCCCTACAAGGCCTCGCCTGCGGTGGTGACGGCGCTGCGCGCGGGCGAGATCGATCTTGCCTTCGAGGTCGTCGGGCCGATGGTGTCGCAGGTCGCCGCCGGGGCCGTGCGCGCGCTGGCGGTCTCGTCCGCGGCGCGCAATCCGGCGCTGTCCGAGGTGCCGACGGTCCAGCAGGCCGGTGTGGCGGGCTACGACGTCGCCTCCTGGAACGCGCTGGCCGCCCCGGCGGGCACCCCGCCCGAGGTCGTCGAGCAACTCAACCGCGCCGCGCGCGAGGCTGTGGCCTCGCCGGCCGTGCAGGACAAGCTCGGCCGGCTCGGCATGCGCCTGCAGGGCAGCACACCGGCGGAGTTGCAGGCCCTGCTCGGCAGCGAGATCAGGCGCTGGGGCGAGGTCATCCGCAAGGCGAAGATCGATCCGGAGTGAGCCTGAAGCCGGCCGTTGACCGCTTGCTTGCGTGAGCAAGCGTCAGCCGGATCGGGAGAGGGCGGCCACGATCAGCCTCACCGGAAGGGTGACGGCGTGGCGCGCCCGGTCGAGCGGCCCTCGACCGCGCAGGCGGCGTGGCGAATCCTCGCCATGGCACAGGTCGTGGCTGTGGTTCGCGTCTTGCCATCGCGGCCGATGACAGTCTGCGTGGGCGCGCCCAACTGAATTTCAGGTTGATCGTCCGTGCCTGCCGGCCACGGCCACGACCGTGATGGGGCCGGGCGCGGGCGCGATCAGGCGGGGCCGGCGGATACGGGCGACGGCGACGCCGCTTCGGCCTGGCCGAGCACGCCGATCAAGGCCTCGACCGACACCGGCTTGTGCAGCAGCGGCACGCCGGCCGCGCGCGCCTCGCGCAGGCGCTCGGGTGCGGTGTCCCCGGTGATCAGGGCGCAGCGCAGCCCCGGCTGGCGGGCCTGCACCTCCCGCAGCACCTGCAGGCCGCTGTCACCCGCGCGCAGGCGCAGGTCGGTCAGCAGCGCGTCCAGCGGCACGTCGGCCGCGATGCGGGCGGCCTGCGCGCTGCCCTCTGCCAGGTGCACCTGGCAGCCGAGCTCGGTCAGGAGCAGGCGCATGCCCTCGCGCACCTGGGCCTCGTCGTCCACGACCAGCACCTTCAAGCCCGGGCGCAGCGGGGTCTGCGGTGGCGCGGGCGTCGGCACGGGCGCGCTGAGGTCCAAGGGCAGGCGCAGCGTGACCGTCGTGCCGATGCCCGGTGCCGACTGCAGGCCGAGCCGCGCCCCGAGCAGCGCGCACAACCGCTGCACGATCGACAGGCCCAGGCCGAGGCCCTTGGTGCGGTCGCGCTCCACGTTGCCGACCTGGTAGAACTCGCGGAAGACGCGTTCCTGTTCTTCGAGCGGGATGCCGATGCCGGTGTCGGCGACCTCGACGCAGGCTTGGGCGCCGTCGCGCCAGGTGCGCAGCGTGATGCGCCCGCCCGGCTGGTTGTACTTCAGCGCGTTGTCGGTCAGGTTGCTCAGCACGCGCAGCAGCAGCGCCGCGTCGGTGCGCACCGCCAGCGCCGGGGCGCCGGCCAGCGTGCATTCCAGCCCGCGCGCCGCAGCCACCGGCTGCAGGGCCTGGTGGTGCGACGAGACGAGTTCGTCCAGCCGCACCGGCGCCAGCGCAGGCTGCACCGTGCCCGCGTCCAGGCGCGAGATGTCGAGCAGCGCGTCGAGCTGGCCCGACAGCGTCTGGCTCACGGTGCCCAGCAGGCGGGCGATCTCGCGCGCACGCGGCTCGAGCTCGCGCAGGCCGAGTGCCGCCACGAGCATGTTCATGCTGTGGATGGGCTGGCGCAGGTCGTGGCTGGCCGCGGCGAGGAACTGCGTCTTCGCGCGGTGGGCCTCGGTCTCGCGGCCGATCGCGGCCTCGAGCTCGCGGTTCAGACGCTGTTCCGCGAAGCGGATGCGGCAGGATTCCTGGAACACCGCGTGCTGCTGCCGTCCCACCGCCGTCAGCACGCCCAGAAAGGCCAGTATCAGTGCCGACAGGCCGGCTGCAGTCAACGGCGATTCGTCGGGGTGCGGCGTGAAGGCCCAGCAGGCGGCCAAGGGCAGCAGCAGCGGCGCGCTGAAGGCCAGGAAGCTGCGCAACTGGCCCGAGGTGGTGGCCACGCCGGCCGTGGCCATGGCGAACAGGATCATCGACAGCGCGGCCTGCTGCAGCTCGCTCATCGCGGCGAAGCCCGCGAGCGGCAACGACATCAGCACGCCGTTGAAGGCCAGCAGCGCGGTGATGCGCCCAGCCTGCCTGCCAGGCGGCGCGCTGCGGACGAAGCGCGCGGACTGGCCGATGCGCCAGGCCGTCATCGCGCCCACCAGCGCCCACCAGATCCAGGGCACGGCCGAAGGCTCGCTGCGCGACCAGATCAGGGCCATCAGCCCGCCGGCAGCGAGCACGCCCCACTGCGCGCGCGGGCTGTTCTCCAGGAAGATGTCGACGAAGCGGGCCTGGACGAAGGCGCGCAGTTCGGGCGGGTCGGGTTCGGGAGTGAGGGCGGTGGCGCGCACGGACGTGCCGGCCATGACCGGTGCGCCGGATGACTCGGGCGGCGTCGGCGCCGACGCGACTGTTGCGGGCTCGCGCATGCTCGTCCCCTTCTGCCGCGCCGAGTCCGGCGGACTGGCGTGGCCTGTGTCAGGGAATTCTGGCAGTGACCGCGAGTTACGCCGAGCGGGCTATCCCTGATGCGGACGCCGCGTGCCCAGCACCAGCGCGGTGGCGGCCGCGGCGAGCAGCACGAACAGCGCCAGGCTCCAGAACTCGTAGGGCACACCGAGCAGGTCGACCGCGGCCTCGGCGCAGGAAGCCCGTGGCGCGAAGACCTCGGGCGCCAGCGCGTCGAGTTGCAGGCCGCTGACGATACGGTCGGCCAGCGTGCGCTTGCACGAGGAACTGGCGGCGGCGACGAAGTGCTGCCACAGCGCCGCGGCGGCGCCGGCCAGCGCCAGCAGGCCGGCCACGGCGGCCGCAGCGGCGCGCCCCGCCGGCCGGCGCCACAGCGCGCCCGCGCCGGCCGCCAGCGCGATCAGGACGAAGACCAGCCGCTGCAGCACGCACCAGGGGCAGGGCTGCATGTCGAAGACGTGCTGCGACACGAGCGCCACGGCCACGGCGCCGACGCTGACAGCGGCCATCGCCGCCAGCGTCACGGCGGGGAAACGGTGCAGGAGTGCCAGATTCAAGGGGCGGTCCCGGGCGGGATCGGCGGACTTGGCAGACAAGCGCTCAGCCTCTCGGTGCCTCTCAAGCCACCTCGGCAATCATCTCGATCTCGACGCAGGCGCCCATCGGAATCTGCGCCACACCGAAGGCGCTGCGGGCGTGCGCGCCGATGTCCGGGCCGAAGACCTGCACCAGCAGTTCGGAGCAACCGTTGGTCACCAGATGCTGCTCGGTGAAGGTGGGCACGCTGTTGACCAGGCTCATCACCTTGACGATGCGGTGCACGCGTTCCAGGTCGCTGATGGCCGCCTGCAACGTGCCCAGCAGGTCGATCGCGATCGCGCGCGCCGCGGCCTGGCCTGTGGCCGTGTCGACGTCGCGCCCGAGCTGTCCGACCCAGGGCTTGCCGTCCTTGCGCGCGATGTGGCCGGAAAGGAAGACCAGGTTGCCGGTGCGCGCAAAGGGCACGTAGGCCGCCGCGGGCACGGCGACAGCGGGCAGGGTGATGCCGAGGGCGGCGAGTCTCTGGGCGATGGACATGAGGGTCTCCTGCGGAAAGGCGCGGGATCCTACACTGGGTCGATGAGTGCGGTTCGCGTCGGCGCGGGTGGGCTGGCGATGCTGGCCTTGGCCTGGCTGGGCGGCACGGCGCTGCAATTGCAGCAGGCCGACGTGCAGACCCCGGCGCACGCCGCGGCGTGGTGCGTCGCCAGCCTGGCCTTGCTGGCGCTGGCAGTCGTGTGGGGACGGCGCGCGGCCACGGCGGCGGGCCGGGCCCTGGCGCTGGCGCTCGCGGCGCTGGGTCTGTCGGTGGGCGCCTTTGCCCTGGCCGAGTGCCGCGCCCAGCTTCGGCTCGGCTCGCAACTCGCGCCCGAACTTGAAGGCCGCGATCTCGTCATCACCGGCGCCGTGGCCGAGTTGCCGCGCCTGTCGGTGCAAGGCACGCGCTTCGTGTTCCGGCCGGAGTCGGCGCGCCTGGCCGGCGGCGCAGCGCCGGCTTCGACGCCGCCTTCAACGCCGCCTTCAACGCCGGCGCCATCGCCGGGGGCATCACCGGGGGCATCACCGGCGTCATCACCGGCGTCATCACCCTCGCTGGCGCTGCCTGCGCGCCTGTCGCTGGCCTGGTTCCACGGGTTCGACGGCGAGTCCCTGCTCAGCCGGCCCTCGCAGCCCCTGGTGGCGGGTGACCGCTGGGAGCTGACCGTGCGCCTGAAGCGGCCCCACGGACCGATGAATCCGCACGGCTTCGACCTCGAGCGCTGGCTGTTCGAACAGGACCTGCGCGCCACCGGCTACGTGCGCCCGGGGGCGCGCTGGCTCGGCTCCAGCGGCGCGCACCCCGTCGAGCGGCTGCGCCAGCGTGTGCGCGACGCGATCCTGCTGCGGGTCGAGGATTCTGGCGCGGCGGGCGTGGTCGCCGCCCTGGCCGTGGGCGACCAGGCGGCCATCGACCGCGGCGACTGGGACCTGTTCCGGGTCACCGGCGTCGCGCACCTGATGAGCATCAGTGGCCTGCACGTCACGATGTTCGCCTGGCTGGCCGGCGCCCTCGTCGGCGCTGCCTGGCGCCGCAGCGCGCGCCTGACGCTGGCCTGGCCGGCGCCGGCGGCAGCGCGCTGGGGCGGGCTCGCGCTGGCTTTCGGGTACGCGCTGCTGGCGGGTTTCGGCGTGCCGGCGCAGCGCACGGTGCTGATGCTGGCGGTGGTGGTCGCGCTGCGCGCCGGCGCGGTGCGCTGGCCGGCGCCGCTGGTGCTGCTGGCCGCGGCCGTGGCCGTGACGCTGCTCGAGCCCTGGGCCCTGTTGCAGCCGGGCTTCTGGCTGTCGTTCGCGGCGGTCGCGCTGCTGATGATGTCGACCCCGGCCTCGGCCCGTGAGGAGCCTGCACCCGCCCGCGGGACGGCCGCGCCCTCCTGGTTCGAGCGCCTCGCGGCCCAGGCGCGCGCAGGCTTGCGCACCCAGGTTGTCGCGAGTCTCGGCCTGGCGCCGTTGACGCTGGTGTTCTTCCAGCAGGTGTCGGTGATCGGCTTCGCGGCCAACCTGCTGGCCATTCCCTGGGTGACCCTCGTCGTCACGCCCTTGGCGCTGCTGGGCGTGCTGCTGCCGCCGCTGTGGGCGCTGGCGGGATGGGCGGTGCAGGGCATGAATGCCGTGCTGGCGGCGCTGGCCCAGGCCCCGGTGGCGCAGTGGACGGCGGCGGCGGCGCCGGGCTGGGCCATGGCTGCCGGACTGGCCGGTGGCGCGCTGCTCGTGCTGCCGCTGCCCTGGCGGTTGCGGCTGCTCGGCCTGCCGCTGCTGCTGCCGCTGCTGGTGCCGCCCATCGAGCGCCCCCCGGCAGGCGCATTCGAGGTGGTGGCCGTGGACGTGGGGCAGGGCACGGCCGTGCTCGTGCGCACGCGCAGCCGCCTGTTGGTCTACGACGCCGGGCCGCGCTATGCGGGCGAGTCCGATGCCGGGGAGCGCATCGTGCTGCCGTTGCTGCGCGCGCGGGGCGAGCGTACCGTCGACATGCTGGTGCTCAGCCACCGCGACACCGACCATGTCGGCGGCGCACAGGCGCTGCTGGACGACCTGCCGGTGCACGCGATGCTGTCGTCGCTGGAAGACGGGCATCCGCTGCTGCAAGCCTTCCGCACGCGGGCGGCCGCGCCGCGCAGTGCCGGGGCGGACCCGGCGCCGCAACCCTGCGTCGACGGCCAGCGCTGGTCCTGGGACGGGGTCGACTTCGAGATGCTGCACCCGCTGCCACCGGCCCGCGCCACCGTGGCGGCCGAAAAGCCCAACGCCCGCAGCTGCGTGCTGCGGGTCGTCGCGGCCAACGGGCGGCGGCTGCTGCTCACCGGCGACATCGAGGCCGCGCAGGAGGATGCACTCGTCGCCCGCGCCGGGACACGCCTGCGCAGCGAGGTCCTTGTCGTGCCGCACCACGGCAGCCGCACCTCGTCGACGCAGGCCTTCGTCGAGGCGGTGGCGCCAAGGGTGGCGATGGTGCAGGCCGGCTACCGCAACCGCTTCGGGCATCCGGTGCCCGATGTCGCTGCCCGCTACGAGTCCCTGGGGGTCGAGTGGGTGCGCAGCGACCGTTGCGGTGCCTGGACCTGGGCTTCGCACACGGCCCAGGGCGTCTGCGAACGCGAGCGCCAACGGCGCTATTGGCACCTGCGGCCTGGCTAGCCCGGGCTGCGCGGGGCGTTCGAGCCCTTTGCGCGCGGTGCCCGGGCCGGTCCGGTCACGCGAAGCGTGCCTGCACCGAGCCCAGCCCGGCCACGCGCGAGACCAGCACGTCACCGGCCTGCACCGATATCGCCTCGGCGACGGCGCCGCTCAGGGTGAAGCTGCCGGCCGGGATGCGTTCACCGCGCGCGTGGAGGTGGCGGGCCAGCGCGGCCACGGCCGCAGCGGGGTGGCCGAGCACGGCCGCGCCGTTGCCACGGGCGACGACTTCGCCGTTCTTCTCGATCTCGACTTCCAGCGCAGCGAGGTCCAGCCCCGTGGCCGGCGCGGGCGTGCGGCCGACGACGTAGCGCGCCGCCGAGGTGTTGTCGGCGATGACGTTGCGCAGGTCGAACTTGAAGTTCTCGAAGCGGCTGTCGATGATCTCGAGCGCCGGCACGACGTGGTCGATGGCCGCCAGCACCTCGTCGATGCCGCAGTCGGCGCTGCCCAGGGGCGCCTTCGTGACGATACCGATCTCGGCCTCGACGCGCGGGTGGATCATCGCGCCGGCCCGGATCTCGGCGCCGTCGGCAAGGCCGGTGTCGGCGGTCAGGAAGCCGAAAACCGGGGAGTCGATGCCCATCTGCCGGATCTTGGCGAGCGAAGTCAGACCGGCCTTGAAGCCGCTCATGCGCAGCCCGGCGGCCAGGCGGCGCCGGCGCAGCGCGTCCTGGACGGCGTAGGCATCGGCGACATCCATCTCGGGGTGTTCGTCGCTGACCATCCTGATCCCGCGCGCGTCCCGCGCGGCGTGGTCCAGGCGTTGGGCGATGGCGTCGATCGTGGCTGCGGGCAGAGGCATGCGGGCGTCCTTGTGGTGTCGGGCAGGGGGGCGGTCAGGTGGCCGGGCCGGTGGCGATCGGTGCGTCGGGCCAGGCCGACCACTCGCTCCAGGAGCCGGGGTACAGCGCTGCGCCCGGCAGACCGGCCACCTCGAGCGCGAGCAGGTTGTGGCAGGCCGTGACGCCGGAGCCGCACTGCATCACCAGGGACGCAGGGGGCCGGCCGGCGGCGACGGCCTCGTAATCGGCACGCAATTGCGACGCCGGCTTGAAACGCCCGTCGGGGCCGAGGTTGTCCCTGTAGAAGCGGTTGACGGCGCCCGGGATGCGCCCACCCACGGGGTCCAGCGTCTCGTTCTCGCCGCGGAAGCGGTCGGCGGCACGGGCATCGACGACCTGGCGTGCGGGATGGCGCAAGTTGTCGAGCAGCGTCTGCCGGTCGACGGCCGCCGTCAGCGACGGCCGCAGCGTGAAACGACCGACCGGCACCGCCGCCGCGGGACCCGTGGCCACTTCAAGGCCCGCCGCCTTCCACGCGGCTAGTCCGCCGTCGAGCACGGCCACGTCGGCGTGTCCGGCCCAGCGCAGCATCCACCACAGGCGCGCGGCGTACATCCCCCCGGCGTTGTCGTAGGCGACGATCGGTGTGTCGTCGTCGAGTCCGAAATCTCGCATGCGGGTGGCGAAGGCGCTGCGCTCGGGCAAGGGGTGGCGGCCGTTGCGGCCCGTCTTGGCGCCGCTGAGGTCGGCTTCCAGATCGACGTGGTGGGCGCCGGGCACATGAGCGGCTTCATGGGCGCGGCGGCCGGCCGCAGGATTCACGAGGTCGAAGCTGCAGTCCAGCACGGCGATGCGGCCCGGCACGGCGCGCACCAGGGCGTCCAGTTCGGCGGGCTGCACAAGCAGGGGCAGGGTCATGGGAGTGCTCCGATGGCGGGTGGGCGCTGGCGCGCAAAGGTCGGCTGAAGGATTGTGGCGCGGGTTGCGCTGCGGGTTGTTGCGGGCCCCCCGGCGGCTGAAAAGGCCATTAGAATTAACCGACCACGTGGTCGAATAATGGCCCGCACCCTGTGCTGAAAGAGGCTGCCCCGCAGCCGTGAACCCTGGCCGTCGAACCGCCCACGGCCTTCAGGAGATGGCATGACCTCACTGTCCACAGACGCCCCCGCGCCGCTGCTCGTCACCCGGGACGGTGGCGTGTGCACGCTCACGCTGAACCGTCCATCGGCGTTGAACAGCTTCACCGTCGAGATGCACGGCTTGCTGCTGCCGGCGCTCGAGCAGGCGGCCGCAGACCCCGAGGTTCGGGTGGTGGTGCTCACCGGTGCGGGCCGCGGCTTCTGCGCCGGCCAGGACCTGAACGACCCGGCGATGGCCCCGAAGGACGGCGGCGCGCCCGATGTCGGCGACGTCGTCGCCCGCTACTACCGCCCGCTGGCGAACCGGGTGCGCACGATGCCGGTGCCGGTGATCGCGGCGGTCAACGGCGTGGCCGCCGGCGCCGGCGCCAACCTGGCGTTGTGCTGCGACATCGTCGTGGCGGCGCGCAGCGCGAGCTTCATCCAGGCCTTCAGCAAGATCGGCCTCGTGCCCGACTGCGGCGGCACCTGGCTGCTGCCCCGGCTGGTGGGCCGGGCCCACGCGCTGGCGCTGGCGATGACCGGCGACAAGCTGCCGGCCGAGGAGGCCGCGCGCATCGGCCTGATCTGGCGCTGCGTCGACGACGCCGCCTTCGCCACCGAGGTGCAGGCCACGGCGGCACGCCTGGCCAAGATGCCCGCGCGCGCGCTGGCCGAGACCCGGCGCCTGGTCGACGAGGCGACGACGCTGGGCTTCGACGCCGGCCTGGTGGCCGAGGCGCAGTCCCAGGGCGCGCTTGGCACAGCGCACGACTTTGCCGAGGGCGTGGCCGCCTTCCGCGACAAGCGTGCCCCCGTCTTCACCGACCGCTGAGGCCCCCGCGGTGACTGCCACCCCGCAACGGATCGCCGAGGCCGCGCGCGACGCGATGCTGAAGGGTGACCGCTCGACCAAGGCCCTGGGCATCTGCATCGAGTCGGTGGGCCCGGGCACCTGCACCGCGACGATGACGGTGCGCGAGGACATGCTCAACGGCCACGCCATCTGCCACGGCGGCCTGATCTCCACCTTGGCCGACAGTGCATTTGCGTTCGCCTGCAACGGCTACAACGAGATCACCGTGGCCTCGGGCTTCGACATCAACCTGCTGGCCGCCGCCCGACTGGGCGACGTGCTGACGGCGCAGGCGGTGGAGGTGAGCAAGTCGGGGCGCACCGGCGTGTACGACGTCACCGTGCGCAACCAGCGCGGCGAGACGGTGGCGGCATTCCGCGGCCGCTCCTACACGATGAAGGGCAAGCCCCTGGTCGAGGGCCTGCCGATGGGACGCCAGGGCGGCTGAGCCGCCGGGCCCGGCCCCCGCAGCCCCTCTCAGACCTGCCCCCGCTGCGCCGACCCTGCGCACCGCCAAGGACAAGACCGCGACCGCACGACAGGAGACCCCCCGATGCCCGTCAAGCACCCCGCCCCCGGCGACCTGGAGCCGATCGAGCGCGCCAGCCGCGACGAGCTGCAAGCCCTGCAGTTGCAGCGCCTGCAATGGACGCTCGCCCACGCCTACGAGAACGTGCCGCACTACCGCCAGGCCTTCGACGCCCGCGGCGTGCACCCCTCGGACTGCCGCACCCTGGCCGATCTGGCGAAGTTCCCCTTCACTGCGAAGGCCGACTTGCGCGCGAACTACCCCTTCGGCCTGTTCGCGGTGCCGCGCGAGCGCGTCGCGCGCGTCCATGCCTCCTCGGGCACGACGGGCAAGCCCACGGTCGTGGGCTATACCCAGAGCGACATCGACCGCTGGGCCGACCTGGTGGCGCGCAGCATCCGCGCGGCCGGCGGTCGCCCGGGCGACCTGATCCACGTGGCCTACGGCTACGGGCTGTTCACTGGCGGGCTGGGTGCGCACTACGGGGCCGAGAAGCTGGGTTGCACCGTGGTGCCGATGGGCGGCGGCCAGACCGAGAAGCAGGTGCAGCTGATCGAGGACTTCAAGCCCGACATCATCATGGTGACGCCGAGCTACATGCAGGTCATCATCGAGGAGTTCCGCCGCCAGGGCAAGGACCCGTCGGCGATGTCGGTGCTGGTCGGCATCTTCGGCGCCGAGCCCTGGACCGAGGAGATGCGCCGCGACATCGAGCGCGCCGCCGGCATCGACGCCGTGGACATCTACGGCCTGAGCGAGGTCATGGGCCCGGGCGTGGCCAGCGAGTGCGTCGAGACCAAGGACGGCCCGGTGATCTGGGAGGACCATTTCTACCCCGAGATCATCGACCCGGTCACGGGCGAGGTGCTGCCCGACGGCAGCGAGGGCGAGCTGGTCTTCACGACGCTGATGAAGGAGGCGCTGCCGGTGATCCGCTACCGCACGCGCGACCTGACGCGGCTGCTGCCGCCCACGGCTCGCAGCATGCGCCGCATGGGCAAGATCGTGGGCCGCAGCGACGACATGCTGATCATCCGCGGCGTCAACATGTTCCCGACCCAGGTCGAGGAACTGGTGCTGCAGCAGGGGCAGCTGTCGGGCCACTACCAGATCGTGGTCACGCGCGAGGCCCTGCTGGACGAGGTGCTGGTGCGCTGCGAGCTGCAGCCGGCCTTCCTGTCGGCCGACCGCGGCGCGGTGGCGCGAGAACTGCAGCACCGCATCAAGACCTTGATCGGAGTCAGCACGCGGGTCGACGTGCTGGACCCGAATGGCATCGAACGCTCGCAGGGCAAGGCCCGGCGTGTGATCGATCAGCGGCCGAAGTGACGGTCCGACCGAGACCGTCGGGCGACGCTGTCTGCCCCCATCCGACGTGAAGCAGCGCAGGATCAAGACCGGTCACTGACCCCGAACAAAGGAGGACCCATGTACACCCAAGCCATGGACATCGCCCCGAAGGAAGAGCGCAAGGTCGTGCGCTCGCTCGAGGAGGCGGAGCTCGAGCGCCGCTTCGACGCCAAGATCGACGCCGGCGACTTCATCGAGGCCAAGGACTGGATGCCCGAGCACTACCGCAAGACGCTCGTGCGCCAGATCAGCCAGCATGCCCACTCCGAGATCGTCGGCATGCTGCCCGAGGGCAACTGGGTCACGCGCGCGCCCACGCTCAAGCGCAAGACCATCCTGCTGGCCAAGATCCAGGACGAGGCCGGCCACGGCCTGTACCTGTACTCGGCCGCCGAGACCCTGGGCACCAGCCGCGACGAGATGCTGGCCGCGCTGCACAGCGGCAAGGCCAAGTACAGCTCGATCTTCAACTACCCCACGCTCACCTGGGCTGACGTCGGCGTCATCGGCTGGCTGGTCGACGGCGCGGCCATCATGAACCAGGTGCCTCTGACGCGCTGCTCCTATGCTCCCTACGCGCGCGCCATGGTGCGCATCTGCCGCGAGGAGAGCTTCCACCAGCGCCAGGGCTTCGACGCGCTGAACGTGATGATGCGCGAGGGCACGCCCGAGCAGCGCGCCATGGTGCAGGACGCCACCAACCGCTGGTGGTGGCCCAGCCTGATGATGTTTGGCCCGCCGGATGGCGAGAGCGTCCATGGGGCGCAGTCGGCACGCTGGGGCATCAAGCGCATCAGCAACGACGACCTGCGGCAGAAGTTCATCGACGCCACCGCCGAGCAGGCCAAGGTGCTGGGCGTCACGCTGCCCGACCCCGAACTGAAGTGGAACGAGGCGCGTGGCCACCACGACTTCGGCCCCATCGACTGGACCGAGTTCTGGCGCGTCGTCGGCGGCGACGGCCCGTGCAACCGCGAGCGCCTGGGCGCCCGTGTCAAGGCCTGGGACGACGGTGCCTGGGTCCGCGACGCCGCACTCGCCCACGCTCGAAAGCAAGTCGCCAAGCAGGAGGCTGCATGAGCGCGCTCGGCCGCCCCCAGGCGCTCACCGAGCAACACGCAGCGCAGAGGACAGTGCAATGAGCACCAGCACCCCCCCGAAATCTCCCTCTCCCCAGGCCCTGGAAGCCGCGGCGCGCGAATGGCCGCTGTGGGAAGTCTTCGTCCGGCCCAAGGCTGGCCTGGACCACAAGCACTGCGGCAGCCTGCATGCCGCCGACGCCGCGATGGCGGTGCAGATGGCGCGCGAGGTCTACACCCGGCGCCAGGAGGGCAGCAGCATCTGGGTCGTGCCCTCGAGCCAGATCACGGCGTCCGACCCCGGCGACAAGGACATGTACTTCGACCCGATGGAAGACAAGGTCTACCGCCACCCCACGTTCTACGAGCTGCCCGAGGCCGTCAACCACATGTGAGGCCGGCCGCCGCGCCGCCGCCCAGGAGCAAGCCATGACCCCTGCCATCCTCACGCCCGGCGGCGCCGGCGCCCCCGGCGCCTTGCCGCCAGCCTGGGCCGTGGCCCCCGCCACCGCTGCAGCGGCGCGGGCCGCGTCCATCGCGCCCGGCGCGGCGCCCACGGTGCGCTACGTGCTGCGTCTGGCCGACACCTGCCTGATCCACGCCCAGCGCCTGGGCGAGTGGTGCGGCCACGGGCCCATCCTCGAGGAGGACATCGCGCTGACCAACCTCTCGCTGGACCTGCTGGGCCAGGCGCGGGCGCTGCTGACGCACGCCGGCCAGCTGGACGGCCAGGGTCATGACGAGGACCAGCTCGCCTTCCTGCGCGAGGAGCGCGACTACCTGAACCTGACGCTGGTGGAGCAGCCCTCGCGCCGCAGCAGCGCGCACGCCCCGGGTGGCGACTTCGCCGACGTGGTGGTGCGCAACCTGCTGCTGTCGCAGTGGCTGCTGCAGCACTGGCAGGCGCTGCGCAGCTCGTGCGATGCCGAGCTTGCCGCCATCGCCGGCAAGGCGCTGAAGGAGGCGCGCTACCACGTCGAGCACGCGGCGCAGTGGGTCGTGCGCCTGGGTGACGGCACCGAGGAATCGGCCGCGCGCATGCGCGCGGCGCTGGCGCACGCCTGGCCCTACACCCACGAGATGTTCGTCGATGACGAGGTCGACGCCTGCGCCGAGGCCAACGGCCTGGGCCCGCGCCGCAGCAGCCTGCGCGAGGCCTGGCGCGCAGCCATCGGCGCCGTGCTGGTCGAAGCCCGTCTGGCCCTGCCGGCCGACACCGCCTTCATCAGCACCGGCAGCCGCGGCGTCCACAGCGAGCACCTGGGCTTCATCCTTGCCGAGATGCAGTACCTGCAGCGCGCCTACCCGGGCGGGAAGTGGTGAGCAGCCTCTCCGATCGCGAGTCGGCGATCGCCCGCCCGGCCGCCTTGGCAGCAACGCAGGCCGACCGCACCGCGGCGGCCTGGTCGGTGCTCGACGGCGTGCCCGACCCCGAGGTGCCGGCGCTGTCGGTGCGCGACCTGGGCATCGTGCGCGACGTCGTCTGCAGCGAGGCGGGCACGGAGGTCGTCGTGACGCCCACCTACTCGGGCTGCCCGGCCACCGAGGTCATCGCCGACAGCGTGCGCACCGCGCTCGAGGATGCCGGCTTCGGCCCGGCGACGGTGACGCTGCGCCGCGCCCCGGCCTGGACCACCGACTGGATCAGCGCCGAGGGCCGGCGCAAGCTGCGCGAGTACGGCATCGCGCCGCCGGGCCCGGCCGAGCCGGAGGCGGGCGCGGCAGTGCCGATCCGCATCCGCCCGCGCAGCATCGACTGTCCGCGCTGCGGCAGCGCGCAGACCGAGCGCCTGTCGGCCTTCGGCTCCACCGCCTGCAAGGCGCTGTACCGCTGCCTGGCCTGCCGTGAGCCCTTCGAGCACTTCAAGCCGATCTGACCCTCCACCGGAACGACGCGATGAGCGGACTGCACTTCCACCCCCTGACCGTGCGCGAGGTGCGCGCCGAGGCCGACGATGCCGTCGTCGTCACCTTCGACGTGCCCCCGGCGCTGGCGGAGGACTTCCGCTTCGAGCCCGGGCAGTACCTGACGCTGCGGCGTACGCTCGACGGCCAGGACGTGCGGCGTTCGTACTCGATCTGCGCCGCTGCCGGCGAGCCGCTGCGCGTGGGGGTGCGCCAGGTGCCGGGCGGGCTGTTCTCGACCTGGCTGCATGGCAGCCTGAAGGCGGGGGACACGCTGGAGGCGATGCAGCCGCAGGGCCGTTTCGGCGCCGCGCTGGCGGGCCTGGAGGACAGCGCCGCCCCGGTGCACGTACTCGCGGTGGCCGGGGGCAGCGGCGTCACGCCCATCCTGTCGATCTTGCGCACCTTGCTCGCGCAGGTGCCGCGGGCGCGCTGCACGCTGCTGTACGGCAACCGCAACGCCTCCTCGACGATGTTCAAGGAGGAACTCGAGGACCTGAAGAACCGCCACCTGACGCGGCTGGCGATCCACCCGGTGTTCTCGCGCGAGCAGGTGGACTCGCCGCTGCACGCGGGGCGCCTGGACCGCGAACGCCTGGGGCTGTTCCTGCGCACGCTCGTCGATCCGCGGCGCGTGGACCACGCCTTCGTCTGCGGCCCGCACGCGCTGAACGACGAGGCCGAGGCGGCGCTGCGCGAGGCCGGCGTGCCGGCCGAACGCATCCATGTCGAGCGCTTCGGCATCCCGCCCGCGCAGCAGCCCGCGGGCGACGCGCACGCGCGCCGGCAGGGCGACGCCGAGGGCGCGCGCGTGACGGTGGTGCGCGATGGGCTCGCGCGCGAGGTCGTCTTCGGCCAGGCCGACCCGAGCATCCTGGACGCCGCCGCGCGCGCGGGCATGGACGTGCCGTACTCCTGCAAATCGGGCGTGTGCGCCACCTGCCGCGCCAAGGTGCTGGAGGGGCGGGTGCGGATGGACCGCAACTTCGCCCTCGAGAAGGCCGACCTGGACGCCGGCTTCGTGCTGACCTGCCAGGCGCATCCCTTGACCGAGCGCGTCGTCGTGTCCTTCGACGAGCGTTGAGCAGGCCCCGCCACCGACATGGCCCGCCCGCGCGCCGCCGGCTACGAAATCCACCGGGACCAGATCCGCGCCGCCGCGGCGGCCCTGTTCGCGCGCCTGGGATACACCGCCGCGACGATGAGCGGCGTGGCAGCCGCCAGCGGCGTGTCCAAGGCCACGCTGTACCACTATTTCAGCGACAAGCACGCGCTGCTCGAGGACATCGTCAGTACACACGTCGCCCGTCTGGAGCAACTCGTCGCGCAGCCGCTGCCGCCGCCGGCGGACCACCTGCAGCAGCCGGCCGACGCACGCCTGCGTGCGCTCGTGGGGCGCTTTATGCAGGCCTATCAGGGCGCGCAGAACGAGCACCGCGTGCTGACCGAGGACGTGAAGTTCCTGGAGCCGCGGGCGCGAGAGGCGGTGCTGGAGGGCCAGCGTCGGGTCGTCGCGGCCTTTGCCCAGGGCATCGCGGCCTGCCGACCCGACCTCGACCCGGCGCTGCACAAGCCGCTGGCGATGCTGGTGTTCGGCATGATCAACTGGACCTTCACGTGGCTGAAGCCCGACGGCGGCCTGACGCACGAAGCGCTGGGGGAGGTCGCAGCCGACCTGCTGCTCGGCGGTCTGCCGGCGGTTCAGGGCGCAGGTGCGGCCGTGGTCGGGGGCGCGCCGCGGCGGCGGCCCCGGTCGGTTGCAGCGGCGGCCGACCGGATCAGAGGCTGAGCGTTTTTCCGCCGTGCCCGAAAGGCGCGTCCAAACGCCCTGGATCGAGGCGCAAACCACAGCCATAGCACGGGCTATGGCGAGGATTTGCAACGAAGAGCCGGGGTGTTTGGGCGTGCAGGGCGGGCATGGGGGAAGGACTCTCAGCCTCTCAGCGGCTGAGCAGCCGGTTCACGAGCTCGGCGCTGGTGGCGGACTGGGTCTTGCGCATCAGCCGCGAGCGGTAGACCTCGACCGTGCGCGGGCTGATGCCGAGTTGGCGGCCGATGAGCTTGCTCGTCAGGCCTTGGGCCAGCAGCGCGGCGATCTCGCGCTCGCGGGGCGTGAATTCCAGCTTGAGCACGCGGCGTGAGGAGAGGTCTTCGAAGGCCCAGATGCCCGCGGCATGCGGCGCCGACGTGTCGAGCGCGCGGCCGCTGACATGGCACCAGAAGAGCTCGCCGTCGAGTCTGCGCATCACGCGCTCGTCGGCGTAGCGCCCCTCGGCGTCCAGGCTGGCCTCGATGCGTTCGCCGGTTCGCTCGAACTCGTCGGTGCTCGGGTAGAGCAAGGCGAAGGATGCCCCCACCAGGACCTGATGCGTGGAGCGGAACATCGCCAGCAGCTGCCGGTTGCAGTCGACGATGGTGCGCTCGCGCGACAGCACGAGCCCGATCGGCGCGAACTCGAAGGCGGTGCGGTAGTCGGGCGGCGGCATCGGCGGCGTCGCGCCAGCGCTCTTCACAGCAGTGCGTAGGTCGTCGTCGCGTGGGCGGCCAGGCGGCCGTCGGCGGTGCAGATTTCGACCTCGCCGAAGGCCAGTGAGCGACCGCGCCGAAGCACGGTGCAGGCCACGCGCAGTTCGCCGGTGTCGGCGGGCACGGGGCGCAGGAAGCTCGTCTGCAGCTGCACCGTCGTCATCGGCCGGAAGGCGCCGAGCGCCGCGCTGAGGGCCAGCACCATCGCGGTGTCGGCAGCCGCCAGCATGGCCTGGCCGCACAGCACGCCGCCGCCGTGCACCACTTGCGGCCCCACCGGCAGGCGCAGCGTCGTGCGCTCGTCGGCGGTGGAGAGGACCTCCATCCCGAGCGCGCGCACCCAGGGCGCGCCCACCTGCTCGAGCAGCGCGTTCAGAGCCTCGACCGACATCGGGGCGGGGGAGGGCGTCGGGTTCATGGGGGCCTCCGGGCAGCGGGAGGGTGGGTTTGGCCCCTCCATACGAAATTCTACGTAAAGCCTACTTAAGGCCTTACGTAGTACGCTTCGCCCGTCTGTCCAGACTCCCGGCCCCGACCTCACCGAGGACCCTCGCATGAACAAGATCTATCCCAGTGCCGCGGCTGCGCTGCAAGGCATCGTCCGTGACGGCCAGTTGCTCGCCGTGGGCGGCTTCGGCCTGTGCGGCATCCCCGAGGCGCTGATTGCGGCGCTGCGCGACAGCGGCGCCAAGGACTTGACCGTGATCTCCAACAACGCCGGTGTGGACGGCTTCGGCCTGGGCCAGTTGCTGCAGACGCGCCAGATCCGCAAGATGATCTCGAGCTACGTGGGCGAGAACAAGGAGTTCGAGCGCCAGTACCTGGCCGGCGAGCTCGAGCTCGAGTTCACGCCCCAGGGCACGCTGGCCGAGCGCCTGCGCGCCGGCGGCGCCGGCATACCGGCCTTCTTCACGCGCACCGGCGTGGGCACGCTGGTGGCCGAGGGCAAGGAGACGCGCGAATTCGACGGCCACACCTATGTGATGGAGCGCGCGCTCGTGCCCGACGTCTCGCTGTCCAAGGCCTGGAAGGCCGACCGGGCAGGCAATCTCGTCTACCGCCGCACCGCACGCAACTTCAACCCCGCCGCAGCCATGGCCGGGCGCATCAGCGTGGTCGAGGTCGAGGAGATCGTCGAGACCGGCACGCTGGACCCGGACGCGGTCCACCTGCCCGGCATCTACGTGCACCGCCTGGTGCTGAACGCCACGCCCGAAAAGCGCATCGAGAAGCGCACCGTGCGCGAGAAGACCGCGGCTTGATCCCGCCCGCCCCGACACACCAAGGAGTCTGACGCCATGCCCTGGACCCACGACGAGATGGCGGCGCGTGCCGCCAAGGAACTGCAGGACGGCTTCTACGTCAACCTCGGCATCGGCTTGCCGACGCTGGTGGCCAATTTCGTGCCCGCCGACATCGAGGTCTGGCTGCAAAGCGAGAACGGCATGCTCGGCATCGGCCCTTTCCCGACCGAGGGCGAGATCGACGCCGACCTGATCAATGCCGGCAAGCAGACCGTGACGACGATCGCCGGCTCGAGCATCTTCGGCAGTCACGACAGCTTCGCCATGATCCGCGGCGGCAAGATCAACCTGTCGATCCTGGGCGCAATGCAGGTCAGCGAGCATGGCGACCTGGCCAACTGGATGATCCCGGGCAAGATGGTCAAGGGCATGGGCGGCGCGATGGACCTGGTGGCCGGCGTGCGCAGCGTGGTCGTGCTGATGGAGCACGTGGCGCGGCGCAAGGACGGCGGCTTCGATCTGAAGATCCTGCCGTCTTGCACCCTGCCGCTCACCGGCGTGGGCGTGGTCGACCGCATCATCACGGATCTGGCGGTGCTGGACGTGACGCCGCACGGCCTGAAGGTCGTCGAGATGGCTCCCGGCGTCACACGCGAGGAATTGCAGTCCAAGACGGGCGTGGCGCTGCAGTAAGCTCGCGGCTCCCTGTTTCGGGAGCGTCTGTTGAACACTTCTGCACTCCTTCGGCGGCCTGGAGCCGCGGTGGCTGCCTTTTCGGCGGCCTTTCTTCTCACCGGGGGCCTGGCTGGCGCGCAGGCCCCGGTCCCGACCTCGACGGCTGCGGTTGCGGCTGCGCCCGTTGTGCCGGAGGGCGCTTCGGGCCTGCAGGGCAAGCCGGGCTGGTCGGCCCAGCGCTTCATGGTCGCGGCGGCCAACCCGCTGGCCACCGAGGCGGGCTACCGCATCCTGCAGGCCGGCGGCAGCGCGGTGGACGCTGCGGTGGCCGTGCAGATGGTGCTGGCGCTGGTGGAGCCGCAATCCAGCGGCATCGGTGGCGGCGCCTTCCTGCTGCACTGGGACGGGCGTCAACTGCAGGCCCTGGACGGGCGCGAGACGGCGCCGACCGCCGCTGACGAGCGGCTGTTCCTGGGCGCCGATGGCAAGCCCCTGCCATTTGCGCAGGCCGTGGTCGGCGGCCGCTCCGTCGGTGTGCCGGGTGCCGTCAGGCTGATGCAGGAGGCGCACCGTCTGCACGGCCGCCTGCCCTGGCCGCGTCTGTTCGAGCGCGCGATCGAGCTCGCCGAGCAGGGCTTTCCGGTCAGCCCGCGCATGCATGCGCTGCTGAAGACCGAGACCGCGCTGCGCCAGCAGCCGCAGGCCGCCGCCTATTTCTACCGCGCCGATGGCGAGCCGCAGGCTGTGGGCCACCTGCTGAAGAACCCGGCGCTGGCAGCGGTGCTGCGGCAGATCGCCGAGCGCGGCAGCGCCGCGTTCTACCAGGGGGCCGTCGCCGAGGACATCGTGCGCCGCGTGCGGGAGCATCCCGTCAACCCCGGGCAGATGACGCTGGCCGACCTGGCGGGGTACACCGTCCAGACGAGGGCGCCGCTGTGCACGCTCTGGCGTGTGTGGCGTGTCTGCGGCTTTCCGCCGCCGTCCTCGGGGCATGTGGCTGTGATGCAGATCCTGGGCATGGTCGACCAGCCCGGGCCGGTGGGGCCTCAGGCGCTGTCCGATGGCCGGCCTGGCGCCGACTTCCTGCACCGCTATGCCGAGGTCTCGCGCCTGGCGTACGCCGACCGCGCGCTTTACCTCGGCGACCCGGCCTTCGTTGCCGCGCCCGGCGGACGCTGGGAGTCACTGCTCGACCCTGCTTACCTGCGCGAACGCGCTGCGCTCGTCGGCGCGCGCAGCATGGGCACCGCGGCCCCCGGGCAGCCGCCGGGCGTGGAACGCGTCGCGCTGGCACCGCAACCCTTCCAGCCGGAAACCGGCACCAGCCACATCAGCGTCATCGACGGCGAGGGCCGGGCGCTGGCGCTGACGACCACGATCGAGGCCGTCTGGGGCGCGCGCCTGATGTCCGACGGCGGCACCGGCCTGGCCGGCGGCTTCCTGCTGAACAACCAGCTCACCGATTTCTCTTTCCTGCCCGCGGATGCCCAAGGCCGGCCCATCGCCAACCGGGTGCAGCCCGGCAAGCGGCCGCGCTCGAGCATGAGCCCGACGCTGGTCTTCGACGCCGAGGGCGGGGCACTGCGCATGACGCTGGGCTCACCCGGCGGCGCGACCATCATCCACTTCGTTGCCAAGACGCTGCTGGGCACGTTCGCCTTCGGGCTGGACGCGCAGCGCGCGATCGACCTGCCGAACTTCGGCAACCTCAACGGCCCGACGCTGCTGGAGCGTGGCCGCTTCGACGCCGCCACGGCGCAGGCCCTGCAGGAGCGCGGTCATGCCGTGCAGCAGATCGAGATGACGAGCGGACTGCAGGCGATCGAGCGCCGCGGCAGCGGCTGGTTCGGCGGCGCCGACCCGCGGCGCGAGGGCGTGGCGATGGGCGACTGAGCCTGGATTAATCCAGGCTGAGACCTGATCCGGCAGTGGGGGCGTCCGATCGGACCAGCGCTCGATCGCGCTGGCAGCGTTGCCCATCCTCGTGTGGGCCCAGGCCATGGCGGCGGATTGCGCCTTGCCCTCGCGGCCGTCGACAGCGCGCTCGGGCGCGCCCAGCGGCTGACTCCGGGCTGAGCGGCGCAGCGCCCCCAGGCCGGGGCTGCGTCCGTGCCTCCGAAGTCATGCCCTGCGACGTGCGTTACGCATCGCCAGCGCCGCTTCGCGCACCAGTTCCGGCCCGCGGTAGATGAAGCCGGTGTAGACCTGCACGAGGTCGGCCCCGGCATCGAGCTTGGCCACGGCGTCGGCCCCGCTGACGACGCCGCCCACGCCGATGATGGGATATGCCGGCCCGAGCGCGGCGCGCAGCGCGCGGATCACCCGGTTGCTGGCTTCGAACACCGGTGGTCCCGACAGTCCCCCGGCCTCCGCCGCGTGGGGCAGGCCCTGGACCGCCTCGCGCGCGAGCGTCGTGTTGGTGGCGATCACGCCGTCGATCCCTTGCCGCTGCAGGGTCGCCGCGATCACGGCGACCTGCTCGGCGTCGAGGTCGGGGGCGATCTTGACGAACAGCGGCACGCGCCGCCCGTGCTGCTGCGCCAGCCCGGCCCGGCGCTGCTGCAGCGCCGCCAGCAGCGCCTCCAGCGCCTCGTCGGACTGCAGCGCGCGCAGGTTCTTGGTGTTCGGGCTGGAGATGTTGACCGTGACGTAGTCGGCGTGCGGGTACACCCCCTCGAGCGCCACCAGATAGTCCTCGGCGGCGCGTTCGATCGGCGTGGCCGCGTTCTTGCCGATGTTCAGCCCCAGCACACCACCTGCGGCCCGGAAGCTGCGGGCCCGCCGCACGTTGGCGACGAAGGCAGCCAGGCCCTCGTTGTTGAAGCCCAGCCGGTTGATCAGCGCCTGCCGTTGCGGCAGGCGGAAGATGCGCGGCTTCGGGTTGCCGGGCTGGGGCAGGGGCGTCACGGTGCCGACCTCGACGAAGCCGAAGCCCATGGCCCCGAGGCCGTCGATGCAGCGCCCGTTCTTGTCCAGGCCGGCGGCCAGGCCGATGCGGTTGCGCAGGCGCAGGCCCGCCACGCTGAGCGGGTCGTCGACGGCCGCTTGCGCCCAGAGGCACTGCGCCGGCGTGTTCTGCAGGGCGGCGATCGTCCCCAGCGTCAGGTCATGGGCCTGTTCGGGGTCGAGACCGAAGAGGAAGGGGCGGGTGAGCGCGTAGGGGACGACGGCCATAATGCCCGCCATTGTCCCGCAGCCCCTGTCCATGACCCAAGACGAACTGAAGGCCGAAGTCGGCCGCGCGGCCCTGGCCTATGTCACCCCCGGGAGCATCCTCGGCGTGGGCACGGGTTCGACGGTGGACAAGTTCATCGATGCCCTCGCGGCCTCGGGCATGCCGCTGGCCGGCGCGGTCTCGAGTTCCGAGCGCAGCACGCAGCGCTTGCGCGCGCACGGGCTGCGCGTGGTCGAGGCGGCCGAGGTCGAGCGCCTGTCGGTCTACATCGATGGTGCCGACGAGATCGACGGTCGCGGCTGCATGATCAAGGGCGGCGGCGGGGCGCTGACGCGCGAGAAGATCGTCGCCGACCTGGCCGAGCGCTTCGTCTGCATCGCCGACGAGTCCAAGCGGGTGGAGGTGCTCGGGCGCTTTCCATTGCCGGTGGAGGTGATCCCGATGGCGGCGTCGCAGGTGGCGCGCCGCTTTGCGGCACAGGGGGGGCGGGTGGTTCCGCGCGCGGGCTTCGTCACCGACAACGGCCAGATCGTGCTGGACGTGCACGGCCTGGCGATCGCCGACCCGCTGGCGCTGGAATCCGAAGTCAACCAATGGCCGGGCGTCGTCACGGTGGGCTTGTTCGCCCGCCATCGCGCCCATACCTGCCTGCTCGGCACGGGCCGGGGCGTGCAGACGCTGGTGTTCTGACGGGCGTGCGCGGCGCGCTGTTGCCGGTTGCTGTCTACCGGGGTGGGGCTGGTCAAGCCAGGCCGAGCAGTCCGGCCTTGAGCTTGGCGTCGAAGGGGCGCTGGCCGACGAAGGAGCGCAGCAGGGCGCTGTAGAAATCCTCGCCCGGCAGGACCTTGCCGCGGCGTTGCCCGTTGACCGTCAGCAGGGTGCCCTCCGCAGGTACGTAGTCCAGGTCGATCACGTCGCTCTTGCGGACCTGTCCACCGTCTTCGATCCACTGCGCGAACTGCTGGATGCGTGCTTGCAGCCGTTCGAGTTCGGCGGCTTCGGTGTTGCGCGTCACGCCCTTGACGAACGCCTTGCTGAATTCGGGGGCCGGCACGTCCTGCAGCATCGCCATGCGCAGGCGCTTCGGCCCGGGCAGCGCCTGCACGGCCTGCGGGTCGGTCGCCTTCTGCGCCAGGTACAGCCCTGCGGCGTAGCCCTTCAGCCACGCCACGGCGCGCACACCCGTTCCGTTGAGCACGAGTTCAGAGCCGCCCAGCTTGATCTTTGCGGCGAACGTGTAGCCCTCCACGACGACTGCGGCCTGCGCTGCCCGCAGCACAGACGTACCGAGCGCAAGGCCGAGTCCGCCGACGATCAAGGCACGCCGCCTCGAAGGGGGGGTCATAGAGCACGCTCCAGCGCCTGCAGGTCGGCAGCATCGTTGTAACCCTGCACGGACACCCGCACGAAGGTGCGCCCGGCGTGGCTCGTCACCGGCACTTCGATGCGCTGCGTGTCGTGCAGGCGCGCGCGCAGCGCTTCGGCGTCAGGGTAGGGCACAGGCAGTGGCACCATCTGGGCGAAGTCGTCATTCGAGCCTATCACGGGCAGGCCGTACCGTGCGGCGACGCGGTGCATCAGCGCCAGACCCAGCGCATGGCAGCGCGCGCGCACGGCCGGCCAGGCGTGCCGGTGCTGGAACGCGATGGCGGCCGGCACGCTGAGCCAGGCCGCGATGTCGCGCGTGCCCTGCCACTGCAGGCGGCGCTCGAGCACGGTCGAGCCGGTGTACGCGTCGAAGCCCGTGTGCCCCTGCACGCTGGCCAGGTAGCCCCAGCTCGTGACCGTGGCGTGCAGCGTCTCGTGGTGCTCGGGCCGGGCATGCAGGAAGGCGCTGCCCTTGGGCGCGCACAGCCATTTGTGGCAGTTGCCGGTGTAGAAGTCGGCTCCCACCGCGCGCAGCGACAGCGGCACCTGCCCCGGCGCGTGCGCCCCGTCGACGAGCGTCATCAGCCCACGTTCGCGCGCGGCAGCACACAGGGCCGCCACCGGGAAGACGAGGGCCGTGGTCGAGGTCAGGTGGCTTGCGAACACGAGCCGCGTGCGGGGCGTGACGGCGGCCATCATGCGCTCGACGAAGCGCTCGCGCTCGAAGGGCAGGGGGATCGCCACGCGCCGGTAGACCGCGCCCGTGCGCGCGCATTCGCGCTCCCAGGTGGCCTCGCAGGCACCGTACTCGTGGTCCGTGGCCAGCACTTCGTCGCCGGGTTGCAGGGCCAGCGAACGCGCGACGATGTTGACGCCCGTCGTCGCGTTGGGCACGAAGACCAGGTCTTCGGCGCGCGCGTCGAGGAACCCGGCCAGCGCCGCGCGGGCCTGGGCGAGCAGCGCGCCCGAACGCCGCGCGAGGAAGGCCACCGGGTTGCGCTCCATCTCGAGCTGCCAGGCCTGCAGCGTGTCGAAGACCTCGCGCGGACAGGCGCCGAAGGAGCCGTGGTTGAGAAAGGTGACGTCGGGATCGAGCAGGAACAGCCGCTTCAGCGTCGCGGCGTCCGGCGCAGCGGTGAGGTCTTCCGACATGGCGTCGAGTCTGGTTGCAGGCCGCGCCTTCAGCCCAGCGGCTGCACCGCGAGCCGGCCGTGTTGCGCCTGCAGCGTCTGCCCGAGCAGGCGCGCGAGCGCGAGCACGGCCTCGATGGTGGGCACCGGCTGGCCGGTGATGCGGCCGAGCTCCACCACGGCGCCCACCAGGGCCTCGAGCTCGAGCGCGCGCCCGGCCTCGACGTCCTGCAGCATGCTGGTCTTGTGCGCGCCCACGGCCTGCGCGCCTGCGATGCGCTTGTCCAGGCTGACCTTGAATTCCACGCCCAGTGCCTCGCCCACGGCCTGGGCCTCGCGCATCATGCGTGCGGCCAGCTCGCGCGTGGGCGCAAAGCTGCAGATCTGCTCCAGCGTGGCATGCGTCAGCGCGCTGATGGGGTTGAAGCTGAGGTTGCCCCAGAGCTTGACCCAGATCTCGCTGCGGATGTCCTTGCTGACCGGGGCCTTGAAGCCAGCCTTCATCAGCGCCTGGCTCAGGCGCTCGGCGCGTTCACTGCGCGTGCCGTCGGGCTCGCCGATCGTGAAGCGGTTGCCCTCGATCACGCGCACGAGCCCGGGTTGCACCAACTCGGCTGCGGGGTAGACCACGCTGCCCAGCACACGCTCGGGCTCGATGTGGGCGGCGATGACGCCGCCGGGGTCCACGCTGTCGAGCTGCCGGCCTTCCCAGGGCCCGGGCAGACGGTGGAAGTACCACCAGGGCACGCCGTTGATCATCGAGACGACGGCCGTCTCGGGGCCGAACAGGCCGCGCAGGCCGGGCAGCAGGTCCTGCACCTGGTGCGCCTTGACGGTCAGCAGCACGAAGTCCTGCGGCCCGGCCTCGGCCGGGTCCTGCACGGCGCGCGCAGCCGGCGCGTGCAGCGTCGAGCCGTCCTCGAGCAGCAGACGGAAACCGTCGGTGCGGATGGCCTGCAGGTTGCGGTTGCGGGCGATGAAGGTCACGTCCTCGCCCGCGGCCGACAGGCGCGCGCCGAGGTAGCCGCCGATGGCGCCGGCGCCGACGATGGCGAACTTCATCCCGCCAGCCCCAGCTTGGCGGCCAGGCCGATGCGCTGCAGCTTGCCGGTGGCGCCCTTGGGGATCTCGTCCAGGATCAGGATCTTCTTCGGCACCTTGAACTCGGCGGCGCGGCCGCCGACGAAGGCCTGGAGTTCACGCTCGGTGGCCGCCTGGCCTTCGCGCAGCACCACCGCCGCGGCGACCTCCTCGCCGAGCTTGGGGTGCGGCATGCCGAAGCACACCACCTGCGCCACCGCCGGGTGGTCCATCAGGATCTCGTCGACCTCGCGCGGGCTGACCTTCTCGCCGCCGCGGTTGATGATCTCCTTGAGCCGGCCGGTGATCGTCAGGTAGCCGTCCTCGTCCATCACGCCCTGGTCGCCGGTGCGGAACCAGCCGTTGGTGTAGGCCTCGGCATTGGCCTTGGGGTTGTTCTCGTAGCCGGCGGTGACGTTGGGGCCGCGGATGACGATCTCGCCGGTGGCGCCGCGCGGCAGCAGGGTGCCGTCCTCGGCCATGACCGCCACCTCGGGTCCGGCAGCCACGCCGACGCTGCCGGGCTTGCGCACGGCCGGCGGCAGCGGATTGCTGGCCATCTGGTGCGTGGCCTCGGTCATGCCGTAGCTCTCGATCAGCGGCGCGCCGAACACGGCTTCGAGCTCATGGATGACCTGGGGCGGCATCGAGCTCGAGGAACTGCGGATGAAGCGCAGGGGGTGGCGCGCGATCACGTCGGCGTTCTTCGGCGCCCGCGTCAGGATGGCCTGGTGCATCGTCGGCACGGCGGTGTACCAGGTCGGCCGCGCCTCGTCCATCCAGGCGAAGAACTTCAGCGCGTTGAAGCCAGACGTGCAGAACACCATCGAGCCGGCCGACAGCGGTGTCAGCACCCCGGCGATCAGGCCGTGGATGTGGAACAGCGGCATGATGTTCAGGCCCCGGTCGCCCGGCGTGAAGCCCAGCGTGCGCGCGATGTGCTGGGCAGAGGCGCAGAGGTTGGCCTGCGACAGCGGCACGATCTTCGGCCGCGAGGTGGTGCCCGAGGTGTGCAGCACCATCGAGACGTCGCCAGGTTCGGCCGGCCCAGGTTGCGTTGCGGCGCCAGCCGGTGGCGTGGTGCAGTGCAGCGTGAAGCTGCCGGCGCCGCCAGCCGCATCGGGGACCAGCTCGACGATGGGCACGCCCATCCGCTGGGCGACCTCGACCGCTGGTGAGGTGCTGCCGCGCTCGACGACGAGGGCCCGCGCCTTCAGATCGGCCAGATAGAACTCGAACTCCTCGGCCCGGTAGGCCGGGTTCAGCGGCGCGGTGGCGCAGGCGCACGCGGCGCTGATGAAGCAGGCGGCCATCTCCGGCCCGTTGGGCAGCACGATGGCCAGCCGGTCGTTGCGCCCGATGCCCAGCGCGTTGAGGTCGGCGACGGTGCGGTCGACGAGGGCGCGCAACTCGCCGTGGCTCAGGTCGGCGCGGCCGGGTGCGCCGAGTGCGGGTGCCGAGGCCGGGCCTCGCTCAAGAAGTTGACGCAGGCGGGTTTCCATCGGCAGTGCGCGGCAGTGGCAAAGCCGCGCACTATAGGGGAGCCCGCGAAATCAGGTGCGCGAGGCTAGGCCATGGCCTGGAACGGCCGCACCGAGCGGTAGCACTCGCGCCGCTCGCGTCGGGACAGCACCAGCTGCCACAGCTGACCCTGGCGCGAGCGGAAGAAGCCCGCGCAACTGAGCAGGTAGTAGCGCCACATGCGGCGGAAGCGCTCGTCGTAGCGCGGCGGCAGATCGCGCCAGGCCGCTTCGACGTTGGCATGCCACTGCATCAGCGTGCGGTCGTAGTCGGGGCCGAAGTTGTGCCAGTCCTCGACGACGAAGCGGCGCTCCACGGCCGTCGCCAGCTCGCTCGGCGCGGGCAGCTTGCCGCCAGGGAAGATGTACTTCTCGATCCAGGGGTCGGTGTGGGTCGACGGCCGGTCCAGCCCGATGGTGTGCAACAGGAACAACCCGTCGTCGGCCAGCAGGCGGTGCGCGGTGTCGATGTAGGCGCGGTAGTTGCGCGGCCCGACGTGTTCGAACATGCCCACCGAGGCGATGCGGTCGAAGCGGCCTTGCAGGCTGCGGTAGTCGGCCAGGCGGATCTCCACCGGCAGCCCGGCGCAGACCTGCTGCGCCAGCGCCTGCTGCTCGCGTGACACCGTGATGCCGACGACGCGCGCGCCGTGGTGCTCGGCGGCGTGGCGCGCGAGCCCGCCCCAGCCGCAGCCGATGTCCAGCAGCGTCATCCCCGGACGCAGGCGCAGCTTGCGGCAGATCATCTCGAGCTTGTCCTGCTGCGCCTGCTCGAGCGTGGTCGCGCGCTCCCAGTAGGCGCAGGAATAGACCATGCGCGAGTCGAGCATGCGTTCGTACAGGTCGTTGCCGAGGTCGTAGTGGCGCTCACCGACGACGAAAGCGCGCCGCTCGCTCTGCGGGTTGGAGAAGGCCGCCGCCGCGAGCGCCAGCGCCAGGCGCAGCCGGGACACGCCGAGCGGGCGGTGCTCGAGCCCGTGGCGCATCAGGCGCGTGAACATCTCGTCGAGCTGCGCGCAGTCCCAGTCGCCGTCCATGTAGGACTCGCCGAAGGCCAGCGACCAGCCGGTCAGGATGCGCCGGTACAGGCGCGGGCGGTGAACCTGGAGGTCCCAGGGGCGGTCGCCGTTGATGCGGATGTCGGCGGGGGCCAGCAGCGCACTCAGCGCTGCCGGTGCCGGGTGGACGGGGGATTTGCCGACGTCATAGCGCGCGTCAGGCCAGCGGCTCGTCAGTGGCTGCACAGGCGGACTCCTTCATCGCTGAATATCCCGCACCAGCCCCGGTGACGGGAGGAGCACGCTCAGATTTTGCAGACTTCGCCGGAACCTTGCTGGAACGTGACTTCGCGCCAGGCCTGCCAGGTGCCACTGGAGTTGAGGACGCGCAATACCGGCTTGCCGCCACCTTCGACCAGGCGCGCGCGCAACTCGCCGCCGGGGCCACTGAGGTGCAGATCACTGCCTTCGACGCGGCCGTGCGCCAGCGCCAGGTCGCGCGCGCCGCCGGCGCGGCCCTGCACCACCTGGAATCGGCGCTCCAGGCGCAGCTGCGCGCCGCCCGGGCCGCACCACAGGCCCTCGACGGCTGCCGGCACCACCCACAGGTGCACGCGGCTGAGCTTGTCGCGCCCGACGGCCTTGTCGGGAACGTCCAAGGTCACGGTGCGGTCGGGCAGCCACTCGCCCATGTCCCAGTCGTGCGAGACGACGCGGGTGCCCGGCCGCAGCCGCAGCACCAGCGGGCGCAGCTGCAGGTTGACCTCGGGCAGCAGGTACATCGTGATGACGCTGTACGGGCTGAGGTCGGTCTTGAACAGGTCCTGCTCGCGGAACTCGGCCCGGTCGGCCACGCCGGCGCGAACCGCGTTCTCGCGGCTGCGCAGGACCAGATCGGGCACGATCTCCACGCCCAGGCCGCGCGCGCCGAAGCGCCGCGCCGCGGTGATGACGATGCGGCCGTCGCCCGAGCCAAGGTCGATCAGCGTGTCCTGGGCGCCGACCTTGGCCAGTTCCAGCATGGCCAGGGTCACGTTGTCGGGCGTCGTGATGAACGGGACCTCGTCGCCCGCCTGGGCATGGGCCGGGCACGCCATGCCGACGGCCAGCGCCAGCCCGCCCAGCAGCGTGGCGAGGGCCGCCCGGCGGGGTCCCGTCGGGCGAGCCGACGCGTGCAGGGTACGCCAGGGCAGGGTGATCATTTCCAGCGGTCCTTCAGGGTGGTGATGCGGTTGAACACCGGGCGCGCCGGTCGGTGGTCGACCCGGTCGGCAACGAAGTAGCCGTGGCGCTCGAACTGGAAGCGGTCCTCGGGCCCGGCGGCGGCCATCCCGGGCTCGAGCAGGCCGGTGACGACGCGCAGGCTGTCGGGGTTCAAGGCTTCGCGGAAGTCGCGCCCGCCGGCATCGGGCTGGTCATCGACGAACAGGCGCTCGAACAGCCGCACCTCGGCGGTCACGGCCTCGTGCGCGCCGACCCAACCGATCGTGCCCTTGACCTTGACCGTGTCCGCCCCCGGCGTGCCGCTCTTCGTGCCAGGCAGCACGCGTGCCTGGACCGCGGTGACCTGGCCCCGGGAATCCAGGGTGCAGCCGGTGCATTCGACCACCATGCCGTACTTCAGGCGCACGCGGTTGCCTGGGCCGAGGCTGCCGTCGGCCAGGGGCTGGGGCGGGAACAGGCGGAAGAATCCCTTGGGCGGCACCGTGGCGAAATCCTCGCGGTCGATCCACACCTGCGGGCCGAGCGTGAACCGGCGCTGGCCGAGTTCGGGACGCTGCGGGTGCGCCGGGGCCTCGCAGGGCTCCAGATGGCCGGCGCCGAAGACCTCGTCCCAGTTCGTCAGCTCGAGCTTCAGCGGGTCGAGCACGGCCAGCGCGCGCGGCGCCTGCGCTTCCAGGTCTTCGCGCAGCGCGACGTCGAGCACGGAAGGGTCGAGCCAGATGTTGGTCTTGCTCGCCCCGGTGGCCTCGGCCATGGCGCGGATGCTGGCAGGCGTGTAACCCCGCCGACGAAGGCCGTAGATCGTGGGCATGCGCGGGTCGTCCCAGCCGCCGACCAGCGCCTCGTCGACCAGGGCCTTGAGCTTGCGCTTGCTCGTGACCACGCCGTTGAAATTCAGGCGCCCGAACTCGTACTGCCTGGGCAGCGGGCGCGCCAGCAGGCCGAGGTCGGCCAGGTGCTCGAGCAGCCAGTCGTAGAAGGGGCGCTGGTCCTCGAACTCCAGCGTGCAGATGCTGTGCGTGATGCCTTCCAGCGCGTCCTCGATCGGGTGCGCGTAGGTGTACATCGGGTAGATGCACCAGCGGTCGCCCGTGTGGTGGTGCGTGGCGTGCTTGATGCGGTAGAGGGCAGGGTCGCGCAGATTGATGTTGGGCGAGGCCATGTCGATCTTCGCCCGCAGCACCGCCGCGCCGTCGGGCATGTGGCCGTCGCGCATCTCGCGCAGGCGAGCGAGGTTCTCCGCCGGGGTGCGGCTGCGGTAGGGGCTGTCCACGCCCGGCGTGGTGAAGTCGCCGCGGTTCGCCCGCATCTCCTCGGCGCTCTGCTCGTCCACATAGGCCAGCCCGGCCTGCACCAGCGCCTCGGCAGCGCGGTACATGAAATCGAAGTAGTCGCTCGCCTGGTAGAGGTGGCTGCGGCGCACCCCGCCGACCTCGGCTTCCCAATCGAAGCCGAGCCAGCGCACGGCTTCCTTGATCGCGTCGACGTACTCCTGCTCCTCCTTCTCGGGATTGGTGTCGTCGAAGCGCAGGTGGCACACCCCGCCGTAGTCGCGCGCCAGGCCGAAGTTCAGGCAGATGCTCTTGGCGTGGCCGATGTGCAGGTAGCCATTGGGCTCGGGCGGGAAACGGGTGCGGATGCGTGCCGGGTCGGCCGCAGCCTGGGCATGGTGGGCCGCATCACCCGGGCTGCCGGCGTGGCGCCGGTCGCCCGGCGTGCCGGCCTGCAGGTCGCGCTCGATGATCGCGCGCAGGAAATTCGCCGGCTTCGTCGCGTCCGGCCTGGAGGGGGCTTCAGAAGACATCAAAAGATTCTAGGCGGGCTGTCTTCCGAGCACGGTCTCGTCCGCTTGCAGCAGCGTGCGACCCTTGCTCACGGTCCGGCGCAGAGATGCGCCGGTGGGCGGGCGGTGCGGTTCAAGACGCCTGCAGACGCTGGCGCAGGGACTCGATCCTTTGGCGATTGATGCCCAGGTCGCGGCGGCCCAGGCGCGAGCTCGAGCGCACCTGCACGACCCGCATGCCGGGGTCGGCCCAGAACTCGGCATCGTCGACGAATCTCAGCCAGCGCGACGTGTACTCGACGCGCAGGTAGTCGGCGCGCTCGTCGACGATGCGTGCGCCGGCAGTGGTCTCGATCAGCGCGCGCAGGCGGGCGATCGTCGCCACACCGTCGCCGTCGCGCCAGGGCAGCGGCTCGATGCGGGCATGCGCGTACGCCGGCCCGAAGAGTGCGGCCTGGCTGTGGACGTTGTTCGGTGTGCTGCGCGGGGGCTTCAGACGAGCGTCCTGGACGCCCAGGCCCTGCGGGGGGCGGCCTGCCAGCAGCCCGGCCTGGCCGGCGACCCACAGCAACAGGGGCAGCCCGAGGACGAGAGCAAGCAGGATCCAGAGCATGAGGCGGCGGAAAGACATCAAAACAACATTCTCACCGCTGCGGGCCCCGCGCGGCCGTGGGGCGGCGGACGTCGGCTCATGGCCGATCGGGTCGCCACCGGAGGCACACCCTCATCGCCGCCGACCGCCGCCCAGCAGCGATCCGAGCACGCCGCGCACGATCTCGCGTCCGACGGCCGAGCCCACGCTGCGCATCGCACTGCGTGCGGCGGCCTCGGCCAGCCCTTCGCGGCGACCGCCGCGCGGGCCGGTGCTGCCGAAGAGGATCTCGGACAGGCCGCCGAGGAGGCCCCCACCGCTGGCTTCGGCGGGCGCGGCGCCGCCGGCGCCGCCCAGCCCGGGCAGCGTCGAGGGTGTCCCGCCATCGGCGCCGGTGGCGGCAGGCCCGGCGCCTCGGGCGCCCGCGGTACGTGTGGCGGTCGACCCGCCCGCACCGGCGCGCCCGGTCAGCTTCTCGAAGGCCGACTCGCGGTCGACGAGCTGCTCATAGACGCCGGCCACGAGCGAGCCCTCGACGAGCGCGCGCCGCTGCTCGGGCGTGATGGGGCCGATCTGGCTGCCGGGCGGCAGCACCCAGACGCGCTCGGTCACCGAGGGGCGGCCTTTCTCGTCGAGCAGGCTGACCAGCGCCTCGCCCACACCGAGCTCGGTGATGGCGCTGGCGACGTCCAGGCGCGGGTTGGCGCGCATCGTGCTGGCGGCCGACTGCACGGCCTTCTGGTCGCGTGGGGTGAAAGCGCGCAGCGCGTGCTGCACCCGGTTGCCGAGCTGGCCGAGCACGCTGTCCGGGATGTCCAGAGGGTTCTGCGTCACGAAGTAGACCCCCACGCCCTTGGAGCGCACCAGGCGCACGACGAGCTCGATGCGCTCGACCAGCACCTTGGGCGCGTCGTTGAACAGCAGGTGCGCCTCGTCGAAGAAGAACACGAGCTTGGGCTTGTCCAGGTCGCCGACCTCGGGCAGCGTCTCGAACAGCTCCGACAGCATCCACAGCAGGAAGGTGGCGTACAGGCGCGGCGCGTTCATCAGCCGGTCGGCGGCCAGGATGTTGACCACGCCGCGGCCGTCCGTGGTCTGCATGAAGTCGGCGATGTCGAGCATGGGCTCGCCGAAGAAGCGGTCGCCGCCCTGCTGTTCGATCTGCAGCAGCCCGCGCTGGATCGCGCCGACGCTGGCGGCGCTGACATTGCCGTAGGCGGTGGTGAAGTCTTTCGCGTTCTCGCCCACGTGCTGCAGCATCGCGCGCAGGTCCTTCAAATCCAGCAGGGCCAGACCGTGGTCGTCGGCGATCTTGAAGACGAGATTCAGCACGCCGGATTGGGTTTCGTTCAGCGCCAGCATGCGCGCCAGCAGCAGGGGCCCCATGTCGCTGACGGTGGCGCGCACGGGGTGTCCCTGCTCGCCGAAGACGTCCCACAGCGTTGTCGGACAGGCCTGGGAGGTCGGCGGCTCGAGGCCTCGCTCCGCCAGCACCCGCGCGAGCTTGTCCGACAGCCGCCCGGCCTGACTGATGCCGGTCAGGTCGCCCTTGACGTCGGCCATGAACACCGGCACGCCGAGGCGGCTGAAACCTTCGGCCAGCGTCTGCAGCGTGATCGTCTTGCCTGTGCCGGTGGCACCGGTGATCAGGCCGTGGCGGTTGGCGAGCGCCGGCAGCAGGTGGCACTCGGTCGTGCCGCGGCGGGCAACGAGCAGCGGTTCGGGCATCGGTCTCTCCGTCGGACGCAATGGCTCCCTGCGCAGGGTCCCCGCAGGTCCCGAGGGGGCGCCGGTAAAATCCTGTTCAGTCTATATACAAACAGGCCGAGTCGGCTTGGCCGGGGCGCTTAATCCGCGCGGCCACGAGCCTTCGGCCCGCGCACAGGAGCATCGATGGCCGGTCATTCCAAGTGGGCCAATATCCAGCACCGCAAAGGCCGCCAGGACGAGAAGCGCGGCAAGGTCTGGACCCGCGTCATCCGCGAGATCATGGTCGCCGCGCGTCAGGGCGGCGGCGACATCAACGCCAACCCGCGGCTGCGCCTGGCGGTGGAAAAAGCCAAGGCGGCGAACATGCCGGCCGACACCGTCAAGCGCAACATCGACAAGGCCACCGGCAACCTCGAGGGCGTCAGCTACGAGGAGATCCGCTACGAGGGCTACGGCATCGGCGGCGCAGCGGTCATCGTCGACTGCATGACCGACAACCGCGTGCGCACCGTGGCCGAGGTGCGCCACGCCTTCAGCAAGTTCGGCGGCAACCTCGGCACGGAAGGTTCGGTGGCTTTCCAGTTCAAGCACTGCGGGCAGTTCGTATTCGCCCCGGGCGTGAGCGAGGACCGTGTGATGGAGGTGGCACTCGAGGCCGGCGCCGACGACGTCATCACCGGCGACGATGGCTCCATCGAGGTGCTGTGCGAGCCTGGCGCCTTCGAGGCCGTGCGTAACGCACTCGAGGCTGCAGGGCTCAAGCCCGAGATCGCCGAGGTGACGATGCGTGCGGAAAGCCAGGTGGATCTGGCCGGCGACGACGCCGCACGCATGCAGAAACTGCTCGACGCGATCGAGGACCTGGACGACGTGCAGGACGTGCACCACAACGCGGCCATTGACGGCTGAACGGTCCCGATGAAGGTTCTTGTCGTCGGCTCGGGCGGGCGCGAGCACGCGCTGGCCTGGAAACTCGCGCGCAGCCCACGGGTGCGCACCGTCTTCGTTGCCCCCGGCAACGGCGGCACCGCCACCGAGCCGGGCGTGCGCAATGTGCCGCTGACCGACCTGCACGCACTGGCCGATTTCGCCCGTGCCGAGGACATCGGCCTGACCGTCGTCGGCCCGGAGGCGCCGCTGGCCGCGGGCATCGTCGACCTGTTCCAGGCGCGCGGGCTGCGTATCTTCGGCCCGACGCGTGCGGCGGCGCAGCTGGAGAGCTCCAAGGCCTTCGCCAAGGACTTCATGCAGCGCCACCGCATCCCGACCGCCCGCCACGCGAGCTTCACCGACGCGGCGGCCGCGCATGCACATGTGCGGGAACATGGCGCGCCCATCGTCGTCAAGGCCGACGGTCTGGCGGCAGGCAAGGGCGTGGTGGTCGCCATGACGGCCGACGAGGCGCATGCGGCCATCGATGACATGCTGGCGGCGAACACCCTGGGCGTGCAGCACAACGCGGGCGGCTCGCGCGTCGTCATCGAGGAGTTCATGGCCGGCGAGGAGGCGAGCTTCATCGTCGCCAGCGACGGCACGCACGTCGTTGCGCTGGCCACGAGCCAGGACCACAAGCGCATCTTCGACGGCGACCGCGGCCCCAACACCGGCGGCATGGGCGCCTACTCCCCGGCGCCGGTGGTGACGCCCAACGTCCACGCCCGCGTCATGCGCGAGATCGTGGACCCGACGATCGCCGGGATGCGCGCCGAGGGCACCCCGTTCACCGGCTTCCTGTACGCGGGTCTGATGATCGACGCCCAGGGCCGCCCGCGCACCGTGGAGTTCAACGCCCGGCTCGGCGACCCGGAGGCCGAGGTGCTGCTGATGCGGCTGGAAAGCGACCTGCTGGATCTGCTGCTCGCCGCCACCGAGGGCCGGCTCGACGAGGTCGAGCTGCGCTGGGACCGGCGCTACGCGCTGGGCGTGGTCATGGCGGCGCACGGCTATCCGTCCTCCCCACGCAAGGGCGATGCGATCACCGGCCTGCCGGCGCCGGACGCGCCGCCCCACGACGGGCACGTCTTCCACGCTGGGACTGTACGTGCCGAAGACGGCACCCTGCGCGCCAGCGGCGGGCGCGTGCTGTGCGTCACGGCGCTCGGCGAATCGGCGCGCCTGGCGCGCCAGCGCGCCTACGAACTGCTGCAGCCCGTCGAATTCGAGGGCGCCCAGTGGCGGCGCGACATCGGACACCGCGCGATCGAGCCGCGCTGATGGCGCCGCAGGAGCTCGTCGAACGCCCGGTGCAGCTGCGCGGCAGCCGCGTGGCGCGCGCTGCATTGCGTCTGGCGGGCTGGCAGCTCGACTTCAACGGGTTGCCGGCGCGGCAGGGCGTGGCGATCGTCTACCCGCACACGTCGAACTGGGATTTCGTGGTGGGCATCTGCGCCAAGTGGGCCATCGGCATCCCGGTCGTCTTCTGGGGCAAGAACGCGCTGTTCCGCGTGCCGGTGTTCGGCATCTGGCTGCGCTGGCTGGGCGGGGTGCCGGTGGACCGCGGCGCGCGCCACGGCATGGTCGGCGACATGGTGCGTCGCATGGGCGAGGCCCGGGCGCGCGACGATTTCTTCTGGCTGGCCTTGTCTCCCGAGGGCACCCGCGCCTGGACGCCGCGCTGGCGCAGCGGGTTCTACCAGGTCGCCGTGGGCGCCGCCGTCCCGCTGGCCCTGGTGCACCTGGACTACGGCCAGCGGCGCGTGGGCTTCCACTCCTGTCTGCGCCTGTGCGGCGACGAGGCCGCCGACCTGGCCGAGATCGAACGCCGTCTGGGCACCGCGCGCGGCTGCCGGCCTGAACAGGCCGGGCCGATCAGGCTGGCGTGAGCACCGTTCACCGCGGCGCAGGCGCGGGCCCCTTGCGCCCCCATCTGACCCAGGTCAGACTGCCGCACGGGCGCGCATGGCACATTGACGCTCCTTGGCCCGCCACACGCCCGGCGCTGTGGCGGCGACACTTCAACCCTTGCCGCAAGACACCGCCGTGACCGCAGACGTTTCCTCTTCCCGCGCCGACACCGCCGCCATCGACACCGGCGCCGTGCGCCGTTACCTGCTTGGCCTGCAGGATCGCATCGTCGGCGCGCTCGAGGCCGAGGACGGCCACGCCTTCGCCAGCGACGGCTGGACGCGCGAGCCGGGCGGCCGTCTGGAGGGCGACGGCCTGTCGCGTCTGGTGGAGGACGGCGGCTTGCTCGAGCGCGGCGGCTGCAACTTCAGCCACGTCAAGGGTCGCACGCTGCCCCCCTCGGCGACGCAGCACCGCCCCGACCTGGCCGGCGCGCCCTTCGAGGCCATGGGCGTCTCGCTGGTGATGCACCCACGCAACCCCTACGTGCCCACGGTCCACATGAACGTGCGGATGTTCGCCGCGCTGCCCGAGGGTCGCGAACCCGTGGTCTGGTTCGGCGGCGGCATGGACCTCACGCCCTACTATGGCTTCGAGGAGGACGCGCGCCACTTCCACCAGACCTGCCGCCAGGCGCTCGACCCGATCGATGCGGCGCTCTATCCGCGCTTCAAGACCTGGTGCGACGAGTACTTCTTCCTGAAGCACCGCAACGAGCCGCGCGGCGTGGGCGGGGTGTTCTACGACGATTTCGCCGAGCTCGGGTTCGAGGGCAGCTTCGCGATGACGCGTGCGGTGGGCGACGCTTTCGTCGCGGCCTATCTGCCTATCGTCCAACGCCGCCGCGACATGCCCTACGGCGAGCGCGAGCGCGACTTCCAAGCCTACCGGCGCGGTCGTTACGTGGAGTTCAACCTCGTCTTCGACCGCGGCACGCTGTTCGGCCTGCAGAGTGGCGGCCGCACGGAGAGCATCCTGATGTCGATGCCGCCGCTGGTGAAGTGGCGCTACGCCTGGAGCCCCGAACCGGGCACGCCCGAGGCGCGGCTGTACACCGATTTCCTGCGCCCGCGGGACTGGGCTTGAGTCCGGACGTCGCCGCGCCGCGCCGCATCGGCCTGTTCGGCGGCAGTTTCGACCCGCCGCACCTGGCGCACCGCGCCCTGGGGGCTCTGGCGCTTGCGCACGCAAGGCTCGACGAGTTGCGCTGGCTGCCGGCGGGCCAGCCGTGGCAGAAGGCGGCGCGCGTGCTCGCGCCGCGCGAGCACCGCGTGGCGATGCTGCACCTGCTGTTGGCCGGCGAGCCCCGCTTCGTGCTCGACGAGCGCGAGCTGGACCGCGCCGGACCGACGTACACCATCGACACCGTGCGCGAGTTTGCGGCCGAGCACCCGGGCGCTGAACTGTTGCTCGTGATCGGGCAGGACCAGTACGGCCGCTTCGACACCTGGCGCGAGTGGCGCGAGCTGTTGCAGCGGGTGACGCTGGCAGTGGCTGGCCGCGACGGCGCGGCGCCAGCCGCGCCCCCCGCACTCGCCACCCTGCCGCACCGCGTCGTCGCGCTGCCGCTGCCGGCCATGCCGGTGTCGTCCACCGCGGCGCGTGCCGCCGTTGCGCAGGGGATCAGGGTCGATGCCCTGGTCGGACCGGCGGTGGCGGGCTATATTGAGAACCATCGCTTGTATTCGGAAGGCATGACGTACTGAATGGACATCCGCAAACTGCAGCGAGCCATCGTCGATGGGCTCGAGGACGTGAAGGCGCAGGACATCCTGGTCTTCAACACCGAAGCCCTCTCGCCACTGTTCGAGCGGGTCGTCATCGCCTCGGGTACCAGCAACCGGCAAACCAAGGCGCTGGCCGCGAGCGTGCGAGACACCGTCAAGGCCCGTGGCATGCAAGTGCTGCGCACCGAGGGTGAGGACAACGGAGAGTGGATCATCGTCGACTGCGGTGCCGCCGTGGCGCACATCATGCAGCCCTCGATCCGCTCCTACTACCACCTGGAGGAGATCTGGGGCGGCAAGCCGGTGCACCTGAAGCGCAGCGAGACGGCACCACGCGGCCTGCCCAAGGCCTCGGAGGAGGAGCCTGCCGTCGCGGCAGGGAAGTCTGCCGCCCGCAAGCCGGGCGCAAGCGCGGCTGCGGCCGGGAAGGCCGCGGCGAAGAAGACCGCATTCAAGAAGACCGCAGTCAAGAAGGCCGCGGTGAAGAAGACCGCAGCCAAGAAGGCTGCAGCGAAGAAAACCGCCCGGGTGACCGGGGTGGCCCGGTCGGTGCCCGTGAGCGGTGCGGGCACGAAGCCGGCGCAGCGTCCTGCCGCCGGCCGCAAGACTGCCGCCGTGGCGCCGGTGGCACGCAAGGTGGTGGCGCGCAAGGCGGCAGCCCCCAAGCCTGCGGCGACCCGGTCCGCTGCCGCCACGCCGGCCCGCAAGGCGGCCCCGCGGCCGGCAGCGAAGAAGGCCGCCGCTGTTGCGCCCCGGGCCTCACGGCGGCGCGTCTGAAGGCCTGGGAGTCGTTCTGCCATGCCCGCCTTGCACGCCTGGATACCCCGCGTCGTCGTCGTGAATCTTTGCCATGGGCCGAACCCTGGCAAGGGTTGGCGCCTGGACACGGACCGTTCCGCCGTGCCTGTCGGGCAGGGCGGAACAACGCTCAGCCGCTGAGCCTGTGCGTCTGTTCGTGGCCGCGGTGGGCCAGCGCCTGCCGGCCTGGGCCGACTTGGCGTGGGAGGAGTACGCCCGTCGCTTCCCGCCTGAGTTGCGGCTGGAACTGCGCGCGCTCAAGGCAGAACCGCGCGCCGGGCGCAGCGCCGCGCAGTGCATGGCCGCCGAGGCCCAGCGCATCGAGGCGGCGCTGCCACGAGGCGTGCGCCGCGTGGTGCTCGACGAACGGGGCAACCGGCTGACCACGGCGCAACTCGCGGATCGGCTGCGCTTCTGGCTCGGCGACGGGCGTGACGTTGCGCTGCTGATGGGCGGTCCCGACGGACTGGACGGTGCGCTGAAGGCCGGTGCCGACGAGACCCTGCGCCTGTCGGACCTGACGCTGCCGCACGCGCTGGCGCGTGTGGTCCTGGCCGAGGCGCTGTACCGGGCCTGGTCGCTCAACGCCGGGCACCCCTACCACCGGGAGTGAACCCCATGCCGACTGTGAAACCTGCGCACGAACACGTCTGGCTTGCTTCGCAGAGCCCGCGCCGGCGGCAGCTCCTGACGCAGCTCGGCGTGCGCCACGAGCCGCTGCTGCCCGGCCCCGACGAAGACGCCGAGGCGCTCGAACTCACCCGGCCGGGCGAAGCGGCGGTCGACTACGTGCAGCGCGTCACGCTGGCCAAGCTGGGCGCGGCACGCCAGCGCCTGAAGGCGCGCGCGCTGGCGCCGGCCCCCATCCTTTGCGCCGACACCACCGTGGTGCTTGGCCGTCGCATCCTGGGCAAGCCCGCCGACGCGGCCGAGGCAGCCGCGATGCTCGGCGCGCTGTCCGGACGCACGCACCGCGTGATGACGGCCGTGGCGGTGGCTTCAGGCCGTCGCACCTGGCAGGCGTTGAGCGTCTCGAAAGTGCGTTTTGCCGCGTTCGGCCCGGACCTGGTGGCCACCTATGTCGCCAGCGGCGAGCCCGAGGGCAAGGCTGGCGCCTACGCTATCCAGGGGCCACTGGCCGGCTGGATCGAGCACATCGAGGGCAGCCACAGCGGCATCATGGGACTGCCGCTGCACGAGACGGCGATGCTGCTGCGCGCCGCCGGCGTGCGCCTGCCCCTGTAGCCCGGGTCTGCACCCGGCAACTCGGCCGGGCACCCGCCGCGGCGACTAGACTCCCCGGCATGGCAAGCCAGGACATCCTCATCAACTGGGCCCCGCAGGAGACGCGCGTGGCCATCGTCGAAAACGGTGCGGTGCAGGAACTGCACCTGGAGCGTTCGCTCGAGCGCGGGCTGGTGGGCAACATCTACCTCGGGAAGGTCTCGCGTGTGCTGCCCGGCATGCAGAGCGCCTTCGTCGACATCGGCCTGGACCGCGCCGCCTTCCTGCACGTGGCCGACCTGAACCCGCCGGCCCCGGGCGCGCGCCGCCCGGACGACGCTCCGCCGCAGCCCATCGAGCGCCAGGTCTTCGAGGGCCAGACGCTGACCGTGCAGGTCATCAAGGACCCGATCGGCACCAAGGGCGCGCGCCTGTCCACGCAGATCAGCATCGCCGGGCGCATGCTGGTGCACCTGCCGCAGGACCAGCACATCGGCATTTCGCAGAAGATCGGCTCGCCCGAGGCGCGCGAGCAACTGCGCGCGCGCATGCAGGCGCTGGCGGGCACGCCCGAGACCGGCGGGGGAGGGGGCTTCATCCTGCGCACCAACGCCGAGGAGGCGAGCGACGCCGAACTGGCCGACGACATCGCCTACCTGCGCAAGACCTGGTCCCTGGTGCGCCAGCGTGCGACCACCCAGCCCCCGGGCACCCTGCTGCACCAGGACCTGAGCCTGGCCGAGCGGGTGCTGCGCGACCTGTGCACCGAGGCCACGCAGTCCATCCGCATCGACTCGCGCATGCAGTTCGAGGCCCTGCAGGCCTTCGGCCGCACCTACATGCCCGCGGTGGTGGCCCGGCTCGAGCACTACCGCGGCGAGCGGCCCATCTTCGACCTCTTCGGCATCGAGGAGGACGTCGCGCGCGCGCTGGCGCGGCGCGTGGAGCTCAAGAGCGGCGGCTACCTGATCATCGACCAGACCGAGGCCATGACCACGGTGGACGTCAACACCGGCGGCTTCGTCGGCGCGCGCAACTTCGACGACACCATTTTCAGGACCAACCTCGAGGCCGCGGGCGCCATCGCGCGCCAGCTTCGCCTGCGCAACCTGGGCGGCATGATCATCGTCGACTTCATCGACATGACGCGCGAGGAGCATCGCCAGGCAGTGCTGGCCGAACTGCGCAAGCATCTGGCGCGCGACCGCACCCGCACCACCGTCAGCGGCTTCAGCGCGCTGGGCCTGGTGGAGATGACACGCAAGCGCACGCGCGAGAGCCTTGCGCACATGCTGTGCGAACCCTGCCCCACCTGCCAGGGCCGCGGCCAGGTCAAGACCACGCGCAGCATCTGCTACGACATCCTGCGCGAGATCCTGCGCGAAGCGCGCCAGTTCGCCCCGAAGGAGTTCCGCGTCGTCGCCAGCCCCGCCGTGGTGGAGATGCTGCTCGACGAGGAGAGTGTGCACCTGGCCGGCCTGAGCGAGTTCATCGGCAAGCCCATCTCGCTGAGCGCGGAGCCGACGACGAATCCGGAGCAGTACGACATCGTGCTGATGTAGGGGGTGGAGGGTCCGATCGCCCTGCCGGCCGCAAGCCGGGCATGGCGGCGCAGGGCGGGTTGGCGGCTTCGGCCCGGGGGGCTGTCTGTCCACTTCAGCCCTCGACCAGCCGTTGCCGAACCCGGCTTCGAGAGCCGCTGCTTCGAAACGCTCACGTCCGCCCGATCACAAGCCCTCCTTCTCGCTCCCGAGCCGACCTGCGGCGTCGGGCGCCCTCGTGCCTTGTGGGCAGTCTTGTGAGCAAGGACGGGCGCTCAGTCGGGCGTGATGCCCCGAGCCTTCACCACCCGCGCCCAGAGCGCCATCTGTTGCTGCACGAAGGTCTGCGCTGCGTCCGGGCCACCTTTCTGGATGTCGCCGCCGAGTGTGGCAATGCGCGCCTTCACCTCCGGCGAGTCCAGCGCCTTCTGCAGCGCGGCCGACGCCTTGGCGATCACCGGTTCCGGCGTGCCAGCCGGCGCCATCACCACGTTCCACTCGTGGACTTCGGCGCCAGACACGCCGACCTCGGCCAGCGTGGGCACGTCCGGCAGGATGGGTGAGCGCCTGGCTGAGGTCACGGCGAGCGCGCGCAGCTTGCCGCTCTGAATGTGCTGCAACGTGGACGCCAGGTTGCCGAAGAACACCGGCACCTGGCCGGCGATCACGTCGTTGAGCGCGGGCCCGCCGCCTTTGTACGGGACGTGCACCATGTCCACCTTGGCGGCCGATTCGAACAGGGCGCCCGCCAGATGCTGGGCCGAGCCGTTGCCGGAGGATGCGAACATCACGGCGTCCTTCCGGACCTTGGCGGCGGCGATCAAGTCCGGCACGGTCTTTGCCGGGAACTGCGCGTTGACCAACACCACGTTGGGGAACAGGGCGATCACGCCGATGGCGCGGAACGCCTTTTCGGAGTCGTAAGGCAGTTTGCTGTAGAGCGATGGATTCACGGCGAAGGAGGAGGCATCCAGCATCAGCGTGTAGCCGTCGGGGGCAGACCGGGCCACGGCAGCCGCGCCGAGTTGCCCGCCTGCGCCCGGCCTGTTCTCGACAACCACGTTCTGGCCCAACGCCTCACTCATCCGGGGTGCGATCAGGCGCGCCATGGCATCGGCGCCGCCCCCCGGGGCGTAGGTCACCACGAGGGTGATCGGCTTCGTGGGCCAAGGCGTGGGCGCCTGGGCCTGCGCGGCCATGGCGGCAACGCCCAGGCCGAGCGCGGCCACAGGCCGTCCGATGCGGGAAAGAACACGAAAGGGCCTGCAAAGAGAAGTCTTCATATCGGTCTCCGTGGTCTGAAAGGCAGCGCGGTGCTCAACGCACCTGCGCGGTGTAATGGAAGGCATAGGCATCGCCCAGCGTGGTGCGCACCTCGACGCAGCGCCCGCCGAGGTCGAAGGCACTGCGGCTCACCTGCACGCAGGGGTGACCGGCTTCCAGCCGCAGCAGCGTGGCCTGTGCGTGCGTCAGCAGGCCGAAGCGCAACTCGTCCTCGGCCTTGTTGATGGTGACGCCGCACAGGCGCTGGTACAGCGGGTAAAGCAGATCACCCCAGGCACCCGGGTCGGAGTCCTTCAGGACATCGAAGGCTGGCAGCGGCAGCCAGATCTGCTCCAGCAGGCAGGGCTCGCCCGCAACGCTGCGCAGGCGCTGCATTTCCAGCACGCTGGCGCCCACGGGCAGTCCCAGACTATCCGCAATGTCTGGATCGGCGGGCAGCACCTGCCGGGACAGGATGGCCGAGGCGGGTGTGGTCTTCATCTCGCCACCGTGGCGGAAACGGAAGAACCTGAGCATCGACGCCCCGCCCAGCCCGGCGCGTACGAAGGTGCCTCGTCCATGACGACGCTCCAGCAGGCCCTCGGCCACCAGCAGCGCCAAAGCCTGGCGAAGCGTACCCAAGGCCACGCCGTGCTCCTTGGCCAGCGCAGCCTCGGCCGGCAGCGCAGTACCGGGCACCCATTCGCCGTGGGTGATGCGTGCGCGCAGGCTGGACGCAAGCCAGCCGTAACGGCTCTGGCCGGGCGCGGGCTGGGCGGCGCCTGCCGTAAGCTGAGCAGACCGGATGGCGGTCATTGGTTTAGTTCTCTAGATGACTAGAATGTAGACCATGACTTTGGACTTGTCAAAATCCCTGGTGGATACCCATTTCCACGTGTTCGCCGCTCGCCAAGCCCAGCCCGGCGCGCGCTACGTACCCGCGTACGACGCTCCGTTTTCTGCCTGGCAGGCCGCTGCCGCACCTTCGGGCGTGCGGCGAGGCGTGCTGGTGCAAACGAGCTTTCTGGGTACCGACAACCGTTTGCTGCTTGCCACGCTGGCGCAGCACCCCGACGTTCTGCGGGGCATCGCCGTGGTGCCGCCCGATGCCGACTTCGCCACCCTGGCGCCATTGCACGCTGCTGGCGTGCGGGGTATCCGGCTGAATCTGTCGGGGGCCTCGCACCAACTCCCGGCCTGGTCGGCCGCCGCCGCCGTGTGGGACACATTGGCCACGCTGGGCTGGCACCTGGAACTGCACACCGACACCGACCAGTTACCCGGCGTGCTCGCGCAATTGCCCGCTGCGCTGCCGCTGGTGATCGACCACCTGGGCAAACCCCGGGCTGCCCGCGCTGCAGACGCCACCGTGCGAGCACTGGCCAAACGTGCCCGGCGCAGCGAGGTGCATGTCAAACTCAGCGGCGCCTACCGCCTAGACGGGGTGGATGCCGGCGCGCTGGCGAGGCTGTGGCTGGGCGAAATCGGGCCGCATCGCCTGTTGTGGGGCAGCGACTGGCCCTGCACCAACCACGAGGCGCACGCCGACTATTCAGTGCTGTGGCGGGCACTGGACGATTGGCTGGGAGACGAATCCGCGACGCACGCGGCGAGGGTGGAAAACCCTCAGCGGCTGTACTGGAAGCCTGTCGACGGGAACCACTGCTGAATCGACGTTGCGGGCGGTCGCGGTGGCAATCCATGCACCGTGCATGTGCGTCGCTGCAGGCCCGGCCGTTCAGGTCACCCGCCCGTACCACAGCAGGGACAGCGTGGTGCCGGCAGTCACGAGCAGCGCGGCCAGCAGGGCCAGCAAGGCGGTGACCTCGGTTTCGCGGGTCTCTGTCTGCAGCCTGGAGCCGAGCTGCTGGTAGACGCCGCGCAGCGCCTCGGCGGTGGCGGCCTGGTGGTATTGGCCGCCGGTCATGCGCGCCACTTCGCGCAGGGTGGCTTCGTCCAGTTGCAGGTAGAAGGCCATGCCTTCGCCGGCCTTCAGGTGACCGTCGGGTGTGCCCAGGCCGACGACATGCACGCGCACGCCGCGGTCGGCCGCCATCTGCGCGGCACGCAAGGTGTCCACACCGGTGGTACGACGGCCGTCGCTGAGCAGGATGATCGCAGCCGGCTTGTACGAACCCGGCGCCACGGGCTCGAAAGTCTTTGGCGGCGTCTTTGCCTGCCTGTCCAGGCTTTGTGCCGGGCGCTGCGAGCCGAAGAGCATGTCGCTCAGGTCGATGCCGTGGTCCGGGAAGAGCTCGGTCAGGCACACGACGATGGCGCTGCCGATGGCCGTGCCCCGCTGCATCTGGATGCCGTCGATCGCGCCCACCAGTGAAGGGCGGTCACGCGTGATCTGCTGCGCCACTTGCGCGGTGCCGGCAAAGGTGACGAGGCCGACGTCGATGTCGCGCGGCAGATCCTGCAGGAAGCTCTTGGCAGCTGCCTGCGCCGCGACCATGCGCGTGGGTTGGACGTCGGTCACCCGCATGCTCAGCGACACGTCGATCGCGAGCATGATGATGGATTTCGTCCACGGCAGGGTGACGCGCGCGACCGGGCGCGCCAGTGCCAGCAACAGGACGGTGAGCGCCAGAAGGATCAGCGCGGGTGGAATATGGCGCCGCCATGCGGGGCCGGCTGCCAGGCGGGCGACGGCGATGCTGCTCAGGCGCAGCACCGGCTTGCCGCGCCGCCGCAGCAACCAAAGGTAGAGCGCCGGCAGCAGGGGCAGCAGCAGCATCCACCACAGGTACTGGGGCCAGAGGAAGCTCATGGGCGGTTCGAGCGCGTGAAGCGTGCCTGCTCGGAAGTGAGCGGACAGACCCGATTCTGGGCCAGGCGGGCCAGGCGTGCTCGCGGCCTGTGGGCGTGCTGCTGCGGGGTGCAGGCCTGCGCGCTATTTCGACATCGAGCAGTGGCCGCCGGAGGCGGCTTGTCCGGAACCAGCGGCGATGAGCGGCGGCTCGCGCGTCAGGTCGATGGCGGGGGAGCGGGCCCAGTCCCAGGCCAGGAAGGCCACCAGCACGGCCCAGAAGACGGCCGTGCGCAATGGGGCTGAGGAGCGTATCTTCGTCATGGCGCGTGGCCTTGCGGACAATTCTTCGACTCAAAAGCCGAAGTGCCGGCGCACCCGCACGCCGATCAGCGTGCCGGCGAATGCCATCGGCACCCAGATCCAGCCGTGCAGACTGCCGGTGGAGATGCCGCTGAGCATGGCGCCGACGTTGCAGCCGAAGGCCAGGCGGGAGCTGTAGCCCATCACGAAGCCGGCTGCCAGACCCACCATCCACTGCCGGCCAGTCAGTGGACGCGCCGCTTCGCCGCCGTCGCGTGCGGCGACCCACAGCGCGCCGCCGAGGATGCCGATGTTGGTGATCGACGTGACGTCAAGCAGAACGGTCTGGGTCAGGCGCTGCGCGTTGCCGGCCTGCGACCAGAAGGCGTTCGCCATGGGATCGAAGGCGCCGAGCGCGGTGGCGGCCTTGGCGGCCCACAGGCCGAAACCATAGACCACGCCCCAGGGCTGGCCGGCGATGACGAGGTTCAGCGTCGCCAGCACGGCCAGCGCCACGGCGCCGACGAACCAGCGCCGGTCCCACCAGGGCTGTTGCCATCCGGCCCAGCGACGCACGGACACGCCCACCGCCAAGAGCACGAGCCAGGTGCCTGCCAGCGCTGCGCCGACGCCCCACGCCGACACCAGCCCCACCGGCGTGCTCTGCCCGAGCGCGAGCCAGCTGTCCAGGTGCACCGAGCCGAGAAAACTGCCGAGCGCGAACAAGGGCAGGATGCCCATGTTCAGCGGCACGCCCAGACCGGCCTTGTACAGCGTGCCCGAACCGCAGCCGTCGGCGATCTGCATCGTCAGCCCGAAGACGAAGGCGCCCACCAGCAGGCTGACGCTGGGCGGCCCCAGTGCCGCCTGCAGTTCCGAAAAGGTGCCGAGCAGCGGCATGGCCATCGTCGCTGCCAGGCCCAGCAGGAGCAGTTGACCGACGACGCCGCGCGGGTCTCGCTCCTCGATCAGCCGTCGCCATCCGGTGGTGAAGCCGAAGCGCGCGCCCGCCAGGGCCGCGCCAAGGCCGATACCCACCAGGAACAGCGCCGCCTGGCGTACGGCCACGCTCCACAAGAGGAAGACGAAGAAGGCGGCCAGGGCGACCGCCAGCGGAAGACGCTTCATCGGCTTTCGAATCGGCAGTCGGCCTGCAGGCTCACTTGACCGTGCGTTCCGCCCACAAGCGGGCGTCAATGGCGAGTTGCTTGGCGCGGCTGGGCACGTTGTCCATCAGGGCGGCCAGGGGGTTCTGGGTCCAGTCGACCATCGAGCCGGCGTACAACTTGACGTTCTTCTGCCCCGCCACCTCGGACAGCGCGAACCAGTTGGTCGCCGCCCAGTGCCCGGTGTTGCAGAAACTGACGGTGTCGGCGTCGCCGCTGGCAGGCGGCAGCGACGCGGCGATGCGGCGGACCTCCTCCGGGGCGACCAGGCTCGAGGAGCCGGTCGCGAACCAGCGCGAGTGCTCGAGGTTCACGGCGCCCTTCAAGGTGCCCGGCAGCTTCGCCGCCTGGTGCCTGGTGTCGCCGCTGAAGAAGTCCGCCGGGCGGGAATCGACGAGCCGTCCCTTGCCGGACTCGATCTGTGCCTTGACCTCGTCACGCGTGGCGATCAGCGACTTGTCGATCGACGGCGAAAAGCCGCTGGGGGTGAGGCTGACATTGACGGTGTCCTGCGCAAGGCCCGCCTGCGCCCATGCCTTCACACCGCCGTTGAGCACCGACAACTCCTTCAGGCCGAGCACCTTCAGCGACCAGTACACGCGCGCTGCCGCACCGAAATCGGTCGCATCGGCACCGGAGGAGACGACCACGGCATGCGTCGCCGGCGTCAGGCCGAGGCGCTGCACCAGAGCCGTGAGCTTGGGCAGGTCAGGCAGTTCGCCGGGGTTGGCGGCGGGCCCACGCCACTCGGCGTAGGGAGCCGAGACGGACCCGGGGATGCGCTTTTCCGCGTAAGCCTTCGGTTCCCGGATATCGATGACCCGCACCGAAGCGCTGCGCAGCAGCGGCTGCAGTTCGGCCGGGGACAGCAGGGGCGGTGCCGCCACGGCAGCACATGCCAGCAGCGCCGATGCAGCGCCGAGGATCACAGAGCGAATCGAAGACATGGGATTGGGTGGGGAAAAAACGAATGAGTCAGTACTTTCGCTCGACCTGCTCATTTTCAGAACGAAGGATTCTGCACATCCTTATTCGAATTTCTCATAAGCGAACGATCCGGCGCACCTCCGGGCGGCGCGACCGACTCAGGGCTTGGATCTCGGCACGCGCCCCATGAGGTAGAACTCGCTGTTGGGTCGCATTCCTGTCGCGTTGGCCAGACGGTTGGACATGCCGAAGAAGGCTGTGATCGCCGCAATGTCCCATGCGTCTTCGTCGTCGAAGCCGTGTTCCCGCAGGGCGGCGAAGTCGGCCTCGTCGACCTCTTGCGATCGCTCACAGACCTTGAGCGCGAACTCGAGCATCGCGCGCTGACGCGGTGTGATGTCGGCCTTGCGCCAGTTGATGGCCACCTGGTCGGCCACCAGGGGTTTCTTCTCGTAGATGCGCAGGATGGCGCCGTGCGCGACCACGCAGTACAGGCAGTCGTTGGCCGCAGACGTTGCAACCACGATCATTTCGCGGTCGCCCTTGCTGAGGTGGCCGCTGTCCTTGAGCATGAGCGCGTCGTGGTAGGCCACGAAGGCACGCCACTCCGCCGGTCGGTGGGCGAGCGCGAGGAACACGTTGGGAACGAAACCGGTCTTGGCCTGGACTTCGAGGATCCGGGCCTGGATGTCTTCAGGCAGATCCTGCAGCGCCGGGACAGGGTAGCGCGACACCGTGGCGGCGGGATCCGGGGCACTGGGGGGGGGGCTCATGGGCAGTTCCTTGGCGCTTCGGAGCGCCGTCTCGCGACCATTCGGAGAGTAGAAGCGCGCGCAGCACGTAATCCATTATCCCGACCTCGGGCAGCGCGCGATGCCGAGTCTTGACGATGCGCGTATTCCCTGTCGTCCCCGTCCGGTTCGGGGCTGCCATACCCCCCTAGCCCGACTTTGTCAACTTTTCCCCCGTACCTGTCTTTGGCCCGCCGTAAGCCCTTGTCTGGATTGAACCCCACTCGCAGATCCATAATGTAGTGCCATAATATTATAAGACTTC
>JAIXWM010000067.1 GCA_027491255.1 Rubrivivax sp.
AACCAGACGGTAAGTGACGTAGGGCTCGCCAGAGATGCGACTGCGGGTCTGCGTGCGGCGAATGAACATGCACGCGATGTTGCACCAAAAAAGGGGATTTGGATCGGAAAGCGTAGAATTATATGGCACTACATTATGGATCTGCGAGTGGGGTTCAATCCAGACAAGGGCTTACGGCTGGCCAAAGACAGATAAGGGGGAAAAGTTGACAAAGTCGGGCTAGGAAGCGGGCGGCGGGCTGGGCTCACCACGCGTCGACGTAGCCCCGCCGTGGCGGCAGCTCGCCGCCGGCGGTCGAGCGCAGCACGCGCAGCAGCCAGTCTCGCGTCTGCGCGGGGTCGATGACGTCGTCGATCTCGAGGTGGCTGGCCATGTTCAGCGCCTGACCGTCGGTCACGGCTCGCGCAAGCAACTCGTCGAACATCGCCTGGCGCTGTGCCGGTTCGCAGGCCTCGAGCTCCTTGCGGAAGCCCAGGCGGACCGCGCCTTCAAGCCCCATGGCTCCGAACTCGCCGCTGGGCCAGGCGGCCGTGGCCACCGGGGCGTGGAAGTGCCCGGCGGTCAGCGCCATCGCGCCCAGGCCGTAGCCGCGCCGCAGCAGCACGCTGACCACCGGCACGCGAAGCGAGGCCGCAATCACGAACAGGCGCCCGGCGTGGCGCACCATCGCCGTCTTCTCGCTTTCGGGCCCGACCATGAAGCCCGGGGTGTCGACGAAGGTCAGCAGAGGCAGCCCGTGGGCGTCGGCGAGCTGCATGAAGCGCGCAAGCTTGTCGCAGGCCGGCGCGTCGAGCGCGCCGCCGAGATGCCGAGGTTGGCTGGCGGCGAGCGCCACGGGCCGCCCGCCGATGCGTGCCAGCGCCGTGACGAGGCCCAGTCCGAAGTCGCGCCGCAATTCCAGCACGCTGTCGGCGTCTGCGACGGTCTGTAGGATGCGCCGCGGGTCATACAGCGCGTTGCGGTTGTCAGGCACCGCCAGGCGCAGCGACAGTGCGTCCCCGCCGGCGGGGGCGTCCTCGGCCGGCGTGCCCTGGAAGTAGCCGAGGTAGCGTCGTGCGAGGGCCACGGCCTGCGCCTCGTCGCGCGCCCGCAGGTCGATGACGCCATTGGGCGCCTGCACCGACACCGGGCCGACCTCGTCGGCATGCACCCGCCCGAGGCCCCCGCCCTCGATCATCGCCGGCCCGCCCATGCCGATGCTCGCTGTGTCGGTGGCGATGATGACATCGCAGCAGCCCAGCAGCGCGGCATTGCCGGCGAAGCAGCGACCGTGCACGATGCCGATCAGCGGCACCTGGCCCGACAGGCGGGCAAAGCGCTGGAAGGTGGTGCAGTGCAGGCCGGCGACGGTGCCCGAGTCGACGTCGCCGGGCCGGCCGCCGCCGCCCTCGGCGAACAGCACCAGCGGCAGGCGCTCGCGCTCGCAGATCTCGAGCAGGCGGTCGCTCTTGCGGTGGTTGAACCAGCCCTGTGTGCCCGCGAGCACCGTGTAGTCGTAGGCCATCACGGCCACGCGCGAGCGCTCGGGCCCGTGCCGCTCGGCGCCCACGCTGCCCACGCCGGTGATCAGACCGTCGGCCGGCGTGTTGCGCTGCAGGTCCTCGAGCGTGCGCCGACTGCGCTGCGCGGCCACCGCCAGCGCGCCGTATTCGACGAAACTGCCGGGGTCCAGCAGGTCGGCCACGTTCTCGCGCGCGGTGCGCCCGCCGGCGTCGTGGCGCCTGCGCAAAGCCTCGGGACGCGCTGCGTCGTCGAGCCACCGCCGGCGCTCCAGGAGCGCTGCGAGGTCGGCCCGCGGCAGCGCCGGGTCCGGGGCGGGCGCGGCCGGTGGCGGCGGGGCGCCCGCCGCGCCGGGCTCGACCTCGACCAGCACCGCGCCCTCGTCGACCACGTCGCCGACCGCCGCGGCGATGTTGCGCACGGTGCCCGCCACGCAGGCCTCGAGCGGCACCTCCATCTTCATAGACTCGAGCAGCACCAGCGTCTGGCCTGCAGCCACCGCCTGCCCGACGACGACCTCGACTGCGATCACCGTGCCGCGAACCGGCGCGGCCAGGGTCTGGCACATCGGGGCCATGGTGGGTGTGGCAAGCTCTGCGCGGGCGTCCGCTCAGACGCCGGGGGTTTTTCCGACCGGCAGCCGAAGCGTCCTGGAATTCCCCGCAGCCCGGCGCAAACCGCAGCCATGGCGCGGGTCATGGCGCGGAATTGCAACGACGAGACGGAGTTTCTCGGCGTGCAAGGCGGTCAAGGCGGGCATGGGGGAGAAACTCACAGCCTGTCAGGCCGCGTGCCGCCCGAGCTCGATCTTCGCGATCGCGTTGCGGTGCACCTCGTCAGGACCGTCGGCAAAGCGCAGCGTGCGCGCATGGGCCCAGGCGTAGGCGAGCGGGAAATCCTGGCTCATGCCCCCGCCGCCGTGCACCTGCATGGCCCAGTCGATCACCTTCAGCGCCATGTTCGGAGCCACGACCTTGATCATCGCGATCTCGGCCTTGGCAGCCTTGTTGCCGGCCACGTCCATCATCCAGGCCGCCTTCAGCGTCAGCAGTCGTGCCTGCTCGATCATGATGCGCGCCTCGGCAATGCGCTCCTGGGTCACCGTCTGCTGCGCCACCGTCTTGCCGAACGCCACGCGTGCGCTGGCGCGCTTGCACATCAGTTCGAGCGCGCGCTCGGCCTGGCCGATCAGGCGCATGCAGTGGTGGATGCGGCCGGGGCCGAGCCGGCCCTGCGCGATCTCGAAGCCACGGCCTTCGCCCAACAGCAGGTTCGACGCCGGCACGCGCACGTTGTCGAAAACGATCTCCATGTGCCCGTGCGGGGCGTCGTCATAGCCCATCACCGACAGCGGACGTGTCACCGTCACGCCGGGGGTGTCCATCGGCACGAGGATCATCGACTGCTGAGAATGCCGCGGCGCACCCGGGTCGGTCTTGCCCATGAAGATCATGATGCGGCAGCGCGGGTCGCCGGCGCCGCTGATCCACCACTTGCGGCCGTTGATCACGTAGTCGTCGCCATCGCGCTCGATGCGCGACTCGATGTTCGTGGCGTCGGACGAGGCCACTGCCGGCTCGGTCATGGCGAAGGCGCTGCGGATCTCGCCGGCCAGCAGCGGCTCGAGCCAGCGCTTCTGGTGCTCTGGTGTGCCATAGCGCACCAGCACCTCCATGTTGCCGGTGTCGGGTGCAGAGCAGTTGAAGACTTCGGGCGCCCAGGGCACCCGGCCCATGATCTCGGCCAGCGGGGCGTATTCCTGGTTGCTCAGGCCGGCGCCGCGCTCGCTTTCAGGCAGGAACAGGTTCCAAAGGCCCGCGGCGCGCGCCAGCGGCTTCAGGTCCTCGATCACCTGCACCGGCGACCAGCGGCGGCCGGCGCGGGTGTTGTCCTCGATCTGGCGCGCCCACACGGCTTCGGCCGGGTAGATGTGGCGCTCCATGAAGTCGAGCAGGCGCGCCTGCAGATCCTGGGTGCGGGCTGAGTAGCTGAAATCCATGCGGTTCTCCGTGGCGTGCTTGGGGTTCTTGCGGGCGTATTCGAGTGCGTGCGCAGGGCTGGGCCCTGGACTGACAACCCGCTCAGGCTTTCTTCGCGAATGACCAGGCCAGATCGGCCAGCGGCCGCGCGCCGGAACCGGCCTTGACCGCCCCCGCGCTGGCTGCCGTGCCGTCGACCACACGTCGGGCGATGCCCTGAAGGATGGCGGCGATGCGGAACAGGTTGTAGGCGAGATAGAAGTTCCAGTCGGCGCGCACGGCTTCGAGATCGACGCGGGCGGTGCGCTCGCAATAGCGACGCAGGTATTCGTCCTCGTCCGGGATGCCCAGCGCGTCGATGTCCAGGCCTGCGATGCCGCGGCTCAGGGTGTGAGGAATATGCCAGGCCATGCAGTGGTAGCTGAAGTCCGCCAGCGGATGCCCGAGCGTGGAAAGCTCCCAGTCCAGCACCGCGAGCACACGAGCCTCGGTGGGGTGGAAGATCAGGTTGTCGAGTCGGAAGTCGCCATGCACGACGCTCACCTGCGACCCATCGCGCGCCCCAGCCGGGATGTGCGCCGGCAGCCATTCGATCAGCCGGTCCATGGCCTCGATCGGTTCGGTGATCGACGCCTGGTACTGCTTGCTCCAGCGTCCGATCTGGCGCTCGAAGTAGTTGCCGGGCCGACCGTAATCGCCCAGACCGGCCGCAGCCGGGTCCACCCGGTGGAGCGCAGCCATGACGCGGTTCATCTCGTCGTAGATCGCACCGCGTTGCGAGCGCGACATTCCGGGCAGGGACTGGTCCCACAGAACCCGGCCTTCGACATGCTCCATGATGTAGAACGCCCGCCCGATGACCGACTCGTCATCGCACAGCGCCACCATGGCGGGCACGGGTACCCCGGTTCCCTGCAGGGCGCCCATGACGCGGTACTCACGCTCGATCGCGTGGGCTGACGGCAGCAGTCGGGCCACGGGTCCGGGCTTGCTGCGCATCACGTAACGACGCGCGGACGTCGTGAGCAGATAGGTCGGATTCGACTGCCCGCCCTTGAACTGGGCCACGTGAAGCGGGCCCTGGAAACTGGGCAGGCGGCTGGCCAGCCAGTCCGACAGCGCCTGGATGTCGAAGGCGTGGGAGTCCGCCATCGGGCGGGTGCCGGTGAATTCGTCCATCGGTCGGGGCTTCTCCTGGGACGCTGGCGCGCGTACTGTCACCAGACGGCCAATGCCGGGCATTCCCGGCAGCTGCAGTGCTCCATTGTGCGCCAGCGGGCCTGCTGCTTCTGCCGCAACGCCGGGGAAACTGAAGCGTTCGCGTGCTAGAGTGATTTTCAGTTTTTTAAGAGCGCAGCGCCTCCCGCTGCCGAGCATGCCCGACTCCCCGTTGAAAACCCTTGTGCCGATGCTGGCCCTGCTGTGGGTGAGCGGACCGGTCCAGGCTGTCGAGTTCGGCGCGGCGTCGACCACGGCCGTGCTCGGCGCGCCGCTGGAATTCGAGGTTGGTCTGAACTGGACGCCCGGTGACGAAGTCGATCTCCGGTGCGTGGCGGCCGATGTCGCGATGGGGGGGGTTCTGGTGCCGTCTCGGGGCGTTTCGGTCGGTTTGCGCAGATCGGATTCAGGTACGTCGGTGCGCGTGCGCACGGCCGCCGTGGTTCACGATCCCGTGGTGGGCGTGGTCGTCTCGGTGGGTTGCCCGGCGAGGTTGACGCGCCGGTTCACTGTCCTGGCCGACCCACCCGCGGCCGAATGGGCGGTACAGGCGACACCGCTGCGACCGCGTCAGGACGAGGTGGGCTCGCCGTCACCCTTGCCCCGGACCGTGCCGCTTGATCGGGCGGGCCGGGAGTCGCCGGCCGAGGCCGGCCTTTCGGGGCCCGCGAGCGTCCGCGCGGCCGGCGAGGCGCCAGGCGCCAGAGGGGCTGCGCCTGCCGCGGCGCACGCGGTGGGTGATTCGCGTTCACGGCTGGAGGTGGCTGCTCCCGTCTTGCGCAGCGGTCGGGGCGAACCCGGGCTGCCGCCGGCGCAGCCGTCTGCGGCAGCGTCGGCGCCGACTGCTGTGCCAGGCGTTTCATCGTCGTCGACGTCAGGTTCATCGGCTGCCGAAGCGGTGGCTGCGTCGGCCCTCCCAGGGGCCGGTGCCTCCACGCCCGCCCCGGACGCGGCTGCGGTCGCTGCGTCGCGTGTGCAGTCGCTGGAGAACAGCTTGCTGGCGCTGCGCATCGAGGCGCGGCAGCAGCGCGACACCCTGAAGCGTCTTGAAGCGGCGCTGGGCGAGGCTGAATCCCAGTCCCGCCTGGCTTGGTCAGCGGCCGCATTGCTTGCCGTCGCGCTGGCGGTCGTGACCGCTCTTGGGATGCGTCGCAGGCGCAGCGACTCGGGCGCGGGTCCCCGGTGGAAGCTTTCCTGGCCCTCGCAGGCTGCCCCAGCGCCCACCGAGCCAGCCTTCGGAGCGATCGAGCCGGCGCCCCAGGAAACGTCAGTGCGTGCCGGTTCTGCCAGCGCGCCATACGCCCCGGTGGAGCCTGGCCAGGACGAAGCGCGCGGTCACCAGACCCGCCCGGCCGGTGGCGGTGTCGGCACGGTGATCTCGCGCGCTGCGCAGGAAGAGGAGGGCGAGAGTGCCGTGGAGCGCACGCGTCTGATGGCGCCTTCGGCCGCCTCGATCTCGGCGCCCTTGCACGCGGTGCCGCTCGAGGAGGTTCTGGACCTCGAGCAGCAGGTGGAGTTCCTGACCGTGCTCGGGCGCGAGGACAGCGCTGTGGAACTCCTCATCGGGCACCTGGGCAAGACGGGCGGAACCTACCCGACCCCCTTTCTGAAACTGATGGAACTGCACCGCCGCCGCGGCGAGCGCGAGGCTTACGAACGTGTGCGCGCGCGGTTCAACCAACGCTTCAATGCGGTGGCTGCGGCTTTTGGAGCGGCTGTGACGCCACAGAGGACCTTGCAGGAGTGTCCCGAACTGATGCGCAGCATCGAGCGTGCCTGGCCGCGTCCGCTGGATGCAGTGACCTTGCTCGAAAACCTGATGTTCCGCAGCGCAGCCAAGGAGCCGCTGGACATTGCGGCGCTGGAGGAGGTGGTGTTCCTGCACGCGTTGGCGCGAGACCTCGACCAGCGGGATGTGCGCTCTTCCGGGCCGGTCGATGTCCTGCTCCCGCTTGACGAGGCCTTTACGGCTCCAGCCCGTGCGGCGGCCGACCCCCGCGCTGGCGTGGATGTGCTGCTGCCCGAGGTCGAGGCCACCACGGTGGTGGCGGCACGCGCCGACGCCGCCAAGGCCCACAGCGATCCTTGGCGCTCGATCTCGGAGGCGGATTTCAATGTCGGCGGGCTCGAACTGGAGCCGCTCGCGCCGCTGCCGGACGTGAAGGCTGCTCCCAGGAACCCCGGCTGAAGACGCCAGCCGCGCTGCGCTTCACGGCCGTGCCGGCGGTCGTCCGGACACCTTCAGATCCGCGCCAGGCGCTCCAGTGCCGAGACCAATGTCTCGTCACGCTTGGCGAAACACAGACGCACGATGCCTTGCTCGAAGCCGCCTTCGTAGAAAGCCGACAAAGGGATCGCGGCCACGCCGATCTCGCGCGTCAGCCATTCGCAGAACTCAGCCTCCGGCAAGTCGCTGATCGCCCCGTACTCCACGCACTGGAAATACGTGCCCGCCGTGTGCAGCGGCTCGAGCCTCGTGCGCCGCAAGCCTTCGAGGAAGAGATCACGCTTGCGCTGGTAGAAGGCCGGCAGGTCGAGGTATGGGGCGGGGTCGGCCATGTAGGCCGCCAAGGCGTGCTGTACAGGCGTGTTCACCGTGAACACGTTGAATTGGTGCACCTTGCGGAACTCGGCGGTCAACGACGTTGGGGCCGCCACGAATCCGACCTTCCAGCCCGTGACATGGTAGGTCTTGCCGAAGCTCGAGACGACGAAGGCACGCTCGGCCAGCCCGTGCACAGCAGCGGCACTGACATGGGGCTGGCCGTCGTACACCATGTGCTCGTAGACCTCGTCGCTGATGAGAAGAACGTCCGTGGGCGCGAGCAAATCGGCCAGTTGCTCCATTTCGGCGCGGGTCCACACGCTGGCGCTCGGATTGTGGGGCGAGTTCACGATGATGGCCCGCGTACGCGGCGTGAGGGCGGCGGCGATCGCGGCAAGGTCAGGCCGGAAGGTTCGCGGCGTCAGGGCTACCCGCACCACCTTGCCGCCTGCCAATTCGATGTTGGGGATGTAGCTGTCGTAGCACGGCTCCAGCACGATGACCTCGTCACCGGGATGAACGCAGCACAGAACCGCAGTGATGATGGCCTGGGTGGCGCCGGCGGTGATGGTGATTTCGCCCATCGGGTTGTAGCGATGCCCGTACAAGCGCTCGATCTTGGTCGCGATGGCCTCGCGCAGCGATGACACTCCGGCCATGGGCGGATACTGGTTCAGGCCTGCCTTCATGGCCTGGTGAACGTGATCGAGCAGGCGCGGATCACAGTCGAAATCGGGGAAACCCTGCCCCAGGTTGACGGCGCCTCGCTCGGCGGCCAACGCCGACATGACGGTGAAGATCGTGGTTCCCACCTTGGGCAGACGGGTGGCCATGAGGGGGGTGCGTGGTGTGTTCATCGGGGTCGGAGTGGCGGGATGATCCAGCGTCAACGGTAACGCACAAGCCACCAGAACGCTGCCAGAGACAGCAGCAGGTAGGCCAGGCTCGGCGCCGCGGCGGCGATCCAGGGGGTCCAGTCGCGCAGCAAGCCCAGGTGTCCGGCCAGGTGGTTGGCAAGCACGAAGCTGATGCCCAGCATGATGCCGCCGAAGACTTTCAGGCCCACGCCGCCGGCTCGGGCATGAAGATAGGCGAAGGGCAGGGCAAGGGCGGTCATGACCAGGCAGGCCAGGGGATAGAGCACCCGCTTCCAGAATCGGATCTCGTAACGCTGTGCAGCCTGCTCCTGGGTCGCAAGGTGGCGGCTGTACCGCCACAGGTCCGTGGTCGACATCGTGTGCAGCGGCAGGACGGCGGCGCTGACGACGTCTGGCGTCAATGAACTGTTCCAGTTCAGGGAACTCGTCGTCGTGGACTTGACTGTTGCGCTCGTCAACGTCGTCGTCATTGCAGTGGGCCAATCCGTCAGCGTGACTTGCATGAGTTGCCAGCGGCCGCTTCGGTCGACCTCGGCCGAGGCGGCCTCGATACGGCGTACAAGCCGGCTGTCGGCGTCGAATTCGAAGATCCGAACCTGGTGCAGGCGCCCGTCCGGGGATGCCCAGGCCACGTGCACGGCGGAACTTCGCGCGAGCTCGGCCGACCCCCTGTTGTTCTTCAGCCAGGCTCCTGGGCCGGAACTCGACGCGGCGGCGGTCAGCGCCACCGAGGCCCGCTCGGCCTGCGGCACCACCCACTCACCCCAGCCCCATGTGAGTATGCCGAAGAGGGCTCCGGGCAGCATCAGCAGGCCGAGCGCGCGCGCAGGACCCAGGCCAGCCGTGCGAAGGATCGTGAACTCCGAGGCCTGTGCCAGGCGCGACAGCGCGTAGATGGTTCCAATCAGCACGGCGATGGGTGCCAATTCGTAGAGGTTGCCCGGTGCCTCGAAAAGGGCGCGCAACGCAGCCACCGCCAGCGCTTCACCACGACGCGAGGCGGAGGACAGCTCCTCGACGAAATCGATGAAGAAGAAGAGCGCCAGAAAAGTCAACGCGACGAAGACCACCGATCCGGCAATGTCGCGGTACAACAGCAGGCGTACGGTCTTCATCGGCGCATCCGGGGTCGTCGTGGCAGGGACAGTGTCGCGCCACGATCGCGCCACCAAAGCAAGGCCACGGCCAGCACGAACATGCCGCCATGCAGCCCTACCATCGCGAGTTCGAGCCCGAGTTTCCCGCTGGCCACCCAGGACTTGCTGAGGTTCACGAGGTTGAGCGCGACCAGGAAGGTCAGCAAGGCGAGCAGAAGGTTCCAGTTGCTGATGCGGCGCGGGCGAACCTCGGACAGGCCAGCGCCCAGCAAGACGAGATTGCAGGCGGCCAACGCCAGACCGAACCTCCAGGCCAACTCGCCATCGTTCACCGGGTCGCGCTCACCCATCAGGGCCGCCGTGGACTGAGCCTTCACCGGCAACTGCCCTCGAACGCGGCCGCCGTCCTCGTCGAACCAGACCCGGTAGCTGTCGAAGCGCGCCAGCGATTTCTCGCCTGTTGCGCTGTCGACTTCGCTGCGCTGGCCTTGGTCCAGGAGGACATGCCGGTCACCGTCGGCGCCCACCTCGAGCCGGCCGGTGCGGGCCGAGGTGACGCTCTCGGCATTGCCGGCGCGGGCCACGATGAACACGTTGCGCGCCAGGGGGGTGCCCGCGGTGTCGCGATCGACGAAGAACACGCGGTTGCCGTCAGCCGAGCTCTGGAACAAGCCCGGTGACACGCGCGAGACGTCAGAGCGCTGCTCGTGGCGCTCGCGCAGTTCCTGGGTCTGGGTGTTCACCCAAGGCCAGACCCACACCGTCAGGACGGCGATCAAGGCCAACAGCGGCGCTGTGGTGCGGACCAGGGGTCTCAGAAGCCCGAACACGCCGACGCCGCTGGCGAACCATATCGGCATCTCGCTGTCCCGGTACCAGCGGCCCAGGGTCAGGACCACGGCCACGAAAAGGGCCAGTGCCATCATGGTTGGCAGGTGGCCCAGCGCCGCGAAACCCAGCAGCAGCACCACGTCCTGCGGCGCGGCGGAGCCGCTGGCGGCCTGACCCAGCATCCGCACCAGCAACATCGTCAGGACAATGGTCAGGACGATCAGCAGGGTGGCCGCGAAGCTGCGGCTCAGCTCTCGTCGCAGGGAGGTATCGAATAACATCGACGTAAATCAGCTTTCTCGAACATTATGGACTTCAGCACCTTGGTGGCCCCGTCGTCGACGTGGTCGCGCGTCTCGGCTGACGCGCTTCTTGTCGTTCTGCCTGCGGGCGCCTTGCCCACAGGGCTGGACAAGACCCTGGCCGGCTTGGCGCAGAGCCTCGTCGATGCGGGCGACTTCGACTGGAGTGCAGGCAAGACGCAACTCCTGCACCGTGCGGGAAGGGTGACATCACCCCGCGTGGTCTTCACCGTCGCGGGAGATCTCTCGGTCCGCTCGGTCCTGAAAGCCGCGCAGGCGGGGCTCGCCCTGCTCAAGACTGGCGGGGCCAGGCACCTGGCGGTTGGCGTGGCGGGACCGGTCGGCTGCAGCGGCGCTCATGCCGAAGCCCTGGCGGTCGCCGCGCTTGACGCCCGCTATGTCTACCGACACACCAAACCCAGCGCGCCGGCCTCGCCCCCTCTGGACAAGCTCACCGTTCTGTGCGGCGAATCGGCGCAGGCCGACGTTGCGCGTGGTCTGGAGCGCGGCAGTGCCATTGGCGAAGGGGTCACGCTGGCACGCGAGTACGCGAACCGACCTGCCAACCACTGCACGCCCAGTTTTCTTGCCGAAGAAGCGCTCCGTCTGGGCAAGGCGCACGGCTTGAAGGTCGAGGTCTTCGAGCGCGAGCACCTGGAAAAGCTGGGCATGGGCGCATTTCTTGCCGTAGCCCAGGGCTCGGCGCAGGCCCCGAAGTTCATCGTCGCGCGCTGGCAGGGCGCAGGCCGCAAGGATGCGCCGGTGGTGCTGGCAGGCAAGGGCATCACCTTCGACACCGGCGGCATCTCGTTGAAGCCTGCGGCCGAGATGGACGAGATGAAGTTCGACATGGGCGGCGCGGCGAGCGTGCTGGGCACCCTGGTGTCTCTGGCGCGCCTGAAGGCGCGTGTCAACGTGGTCGGCCTGATTGCCGCCACCGAGAACATGCCGGGCGGGCGTGCCGTCAAGCCGGGTGACGTGGTGCGCACGCTCTCGGGCCAGACTGTCGAGATCCTGAACACCGACGCCGAGGGGAGGCTGATCCTGTGCGACGTGCTGACGTATGCCGAGCGCTTCAAGCCTGTCGCGGTGGTCGACATCGCCACGCTCACCGGCGCCTGTGTGATCGCTCTCGGGCAATTGCGCAGCGGCCTGTTCAGCCCCGATGACGCGCTCGCTGCAGAACTTGTGCAGGCCGGCGAGCAGGCCCAGGACCCGTGCTGGCGCATGCCGCTCGACGAGGAATACGGCGAGGCCCTGAAAAGCAACTTTGCCGACATGGCCAACGTCGGCCCGCGTCCTGGGGGCGCGATCACGGCAGCGATGTTCCTCAGACGTTTCGCGAAGGCGTACCCCTGGGCTCACTTGGACATCGCCGGCACGGCATGGAAGTCGGGCGCGGCCAAGGGTGGCACGGGGCGGCCCGTGCCCTTGCTGACGCATTTCGTGCTGGGCCGGGCGGTCGCAGACGAGCGGTGACTGGCGTCGCCTTCCACACGGGCCTGGACGACCCCATCGCCTACGCCTGCCGCCTGCTGCGCAAGGCGGCGAGACAGAGTACCCGGGTGCTCGTCTGCGCGGACGAGTACACCTTGGACGTACTGGACAAGGCGCTGTGGACCTTCGATCCCCAGGATTTCGTTGCGCACGTGCGCTGGCGCGCCGGACAGGTCCTCGCGACGCATTTGACCCGTACGCCGCTGTGGCTGGTCGCAGATCGGGATGTGAACGCACTGCCGGGCGAACCCTTTCAGGTGATGGTCCGCCTTGGTGTCGTCTCGACGATTGAGGTCCGTGCGGTGGACCGCGTGATCGAACTCGTCGGTCTCGACGACGACGAACGCCGCTCGGCGCGGCTACGCTGGCGCGCCTACGAGGCGAGTGGCGTGTCGGTGCAACACCATCCGGCAACCGCCCGCTGAACAAGCAAGTCACCTCGAGCGCCTCTTTGTGGCCCGATTTGTCCAGGACGGTTGCGAGCGCGTTGGCGGATCCCTTGCCCGAAAACTGGCACACTTACGCTACCTTGTTCGTTCCGGCGCCTTCGGCGCTGCTTCCTTCCGAAACCCAAGGAGTCTGTTCGCATGAAGATCAAGTACACCCTCATCGGCGCGGCCGCGCTTCTCGCCGTCGGCGCCGTGTCCGCCCAGGACCTCGTCGTGAAGATCGGTCACGTCGGGCCGACCAGCGGTGGCATCGCCCACCTCGGCAAGGACAACGAGAATGGCGCTCGCATGGCGATCGATGAATTGAACGCCAAGGGCGTCACGATCGGCGGACGCAAGGCGCGTTTCGAACTTCTCGCCGAGGACGACGGCGCCGATCCGAAGCAGGGTACAGCCGCGGCTCAGAAGCTGGTGGACGCCAAGGTCAACGGCGTGATCGGGCACCTGAACTCGGGCACTTCCATCCCCGCGTCCAAGATCTACAGCGATGCTGGCATCCCGCAGATCTCGCCTTCGGCGACCAACCCCAAGTTCACGCGCAACGGCTATAAGACCACCTTCCGTGTCGTTGCCGATGACGTGCATCTGGGCGGCACCCTGGGCCGCTACGCGATCGACACGCTCAAGGGCAGGAGCATTGCCGTGATCGACGACCGCACGGCTTACGGGCAGGGCGTGGCCGACGAGTTCGAGAAGGGCGTCAGGGCCAAGGGCGGCCGCATCGTCGGACGTGAGTTCACGAATGACAAGGCCACGGACTTCACCGCGATCTTGACCAGCCTGAAGGCCAAGAACCCGGACGTCGTCTTCTTCGGCGGCATGGACGCTGTGGCCGGCCCGATGCTGCGCCAGATGAAGCAACTCGGCATCAACGCCAAGTTCATGGGTGGCGATGGCATCTGCTCCGGCGAACTGCCCAAGTTGGCTGCCGGCACGATGGGCGACAACCAGGTGTACTGCGCCGAGGCTGGCGGTATCGAGGGCGCAGGCAAGAAGTCCATGGACGACTTCAACGCCGCCTTCAAGAAGAAGTTCAACAACGACGTCCAGATCTACGCGCCCTACGTGTACGACGCTGTCAACGTGATGGTGGCGGCCATGGTCAAGGCCGGCTCGTCCGACCCGGCGAGGTACCTGCCCGTGCTGGCCAAGACCGAAGGCTTCAAGGGTGTGACCGGGACGATCGCCTTCGACGAAAAGGGCGACATCAAGAACGGCGCGCTGACGCTCTACACCTACAAAGGTGGCAAGCGCGAAGAACTGGCGGTGATTCGCTGATCCGGCTGCCCGGCTGACGCATGCTGGGGCGCCCCAAAGGGGCGCCCCATTTTTTTGCGTCCGGCACGGCGGACTTCTTGCCACGCAAGACCATTCGCCAGCAGGCGGGGCAAGGTCAACGTGGAGGCACCCAGGGCAGACCTGTTCTGCATTGAGCCTCCAGCCGCAGGGGCTCCTCGTGTCGATCCCGGTGCCGGGGCGATCTGGTGGACGCTGCGGCCCGGCCAGGCAGGCACCGGCTGCGTGCGTTCGCGCTCCTAGAATCCTGCACTTGCCCTTGTCCGGAGACCCTGCATGCCCCGATCTCGACGCGCCAACCCCGCGCCAGCGCCCGAAGACCGGCCTGCGGGCCCGCGGGTGCTGAAGAAGTACCCCAACCGTCGGCTCTACGACACCCGCACCAGCAGTTACATCACACTGGCTGAGGTCAAGCACATGGTGCTGGATGCGGAACCCTTCGAGGTTCGCGACGCCAAGACCGGAGACGACCTGACGCGCAGCATCCTGCTGCAGATCATTCTCGAGGAGGAGACCGGTGGCGTACCCATCTTCTCCACCCAGATGCTGGCGCAACTCATCCGTTTCTACGGCCACGCGATGCAGGGCGTCATGGGGGCCTACCTCGAGAAGAACCTGCAGACCTTCGTCGAACTGCAGTCCCGCATGATGGAGCCTGCCAAGAGCCTCTACGGCGCGCCCGCGGCCAGCGCCGAGGCCTGGACGCAGTGGCTGCAGGGCCAGAGCCCGGCCCTGATGCAGAACCTGATGGGCGTCTACGTCGATCAGTCCAAGCAGCTCTTCGCGCAGATGCAGGAGCAGTTGCAGAAGAACTCCGCCGGCTTGTTCGGCGCCATGCCCGGTTTCCCGCCCAAGCATGACTGAGCCCCTCCATGCCGCTTCTGGCGCAGCACCGACGATCGGTTTCGTCTCGCTCGGCTGCCCCAAGGCGCTCACCGATTCCGAACTCATCCTCACCCAGCTCAGCGCAGAAGGCTACGCCACCAGCAAGAGCTACACCGGTGCCGATCTGGTCATCGTCAATACCTGCGGCTTCATAGATGACGCGGTACGCGAGAGCCTGGACACCATCGGCGAGGCGCTCGCGGCCAACGGCCGCGTCATCGTCACCGGCTGCCTGGGTGCCAAGGCAGGCGCCGACGGGGGCAACCTCGTGCGGCAGGCGCACCCCAAGGTGCTGGCGGTCACGGGCCCGCACGCGACGCAGGAGGTGCTGGACGCGGTGCACCAGCACCTGCCCAAGCCGCACGACCCGTTCGTCGACCTCGTGCCCGAGGCGCGCGAGCAGTTCCGCGGCGCCGCCGGCATCAAGCTGACCCCTCGGCACTATGCGTACCTGAAGATCAGCGAGGGCTGCAACCACCGTTGCACCTTCTGCATCATCCCGTCGATGCGCGGTGATCTCGTGTCGCGCCCCGTGGGCGACGTGCTGAACGAAGCGCGTGCGCTCTTCGATTCGGGCGTGAAGGAACTGCTGGTCATCAGCCAGGACACCAGCGCCTATGGTGTCGACGTGAAGTACCGCACCGGCTTCTGGGACGGCAAGCCGGTGAAGACCCGGCTGACCGAAATGTGCGAGAAGCTGGCAGAACTGGCCGAGCCACATGGGGCCTGGGTGCGGCTGCACTATGTGTACCCCTATCCGCACGTCGACGAACTTCTGCCGCTGATGAGCGCAGGTCGCATCCTGCCCTACCTGGACGTTCCCTTCCAGCACGCGCACTCCGACGTGCTGCGGCGCATGAAGCGGCCCGCGAGCGGCGAGCGCAATCTGGAACGCCTGGCACGCTGGCGCGAGGCCTGCCCGCAGATCGTCGTGCGCTCCACCTTCATCGCCGGGTTCCCCGGTGAAACCGACGCCGAGTTCGAGGCCTTGCTGGACTTCGTGCGCGAGGCCGGCATCGACCGCGCCGGCTGCTTCGCCTACTCGCCGGTCGAGGGGGCGGCGGCCAACGATCTGCCGGGCATGCTGCCCCAGTCCGTGCGTGAGGAGCGCCGAGCGCACTTCATGGCCGTGGCCGAGGCGGTGTCGACGCAACGCCTGCGCCGGCGGATCGGCAGCACGCTGCAGGTGCTGGTGGATCATGCTCCGGCGCTTGGGCGGCGCGGCGGACGCGGCCGCTCGTACGCCGATGCGCCCGAGATCGACGGCCAGGTGCGCCTGCTGCCGCCCGCCAAGGCGTCGGTGACCTTGAAGGTGGGTGACTTCGTGCGTGCACGCGTGGTCGACACCGAGGGGCATGACCTCGTTGCGCAGCCGCTCTGATCCTCTCCGACCCAGACCCGCAAGAGCGCCGACATGAACCGTCCTGACGAAGAAACCGGCGCAGGCCCGGCCGCGCTGGATGCAGCGACGCTGCAGATCCATCACCCCTACGAGCCACCATCGGGATTCGCTGCCGTCGTGCCGGCGGTGCACAAGGCGTCGACCGTGCTGTTCCGCGATGCGGCCGCCCTGCGGGCGCGTTCGTGGAAGGCCCGCGACAGCTATTCCTACGGCCTGCTGGGCACCCCGACGACTTACACCCTGGAGCAGCGAATCGCCACCCTAGAGGGCGGCTTGCATTGCGCGCTCACCTCCAGCGGCCTGTCTGCGATCACGCTCGTCAACCTGGCGGTGCTGAAGGCCGGCGACGAGGTCCTGCTGCCGGACAACGTCTACGGACCATCGCGTGAGCAGGCGCACAAGCTCCTGGCCGGCTTCGGAATAGGCCATGCGCTCTACGACCCGCTGCAGCCGCAGAGCTTGCGCGCGGCGATGTCGTCGCGCAGTCGCCTGGTCTGGATCGAGCCGCCGGGCTCGGTGACGATGGAGTTCCCGGATATCCGCGCGCTGGTCGAGACTGCGCATGCTGCAGGAGCGCTGTGCGCGCTTGACAACACCTGGGGCGCAGGGGTGGCCTTTGCCCCCTTCGAGTTCGGCGTGGACATCTCGATGCACGCCCTGACCAAGTACCCGTCGGGAGGCGGCGACGTCCTGATGGGCGCGGTGGTCACACGCGACCCGACGCTGAGCGAGCGCATCCTCCACATCCACTCGGTGATGGGTCTTGGCGTGGCTGCCAATGACTGCGAAACCGTGCTGCGCTCGCTGCCGACGATGCGCCTGCGTTACGAGGCGCATGACCGCGCTGCGCGCGACCTGGCCGCCTGGCTGGCGACGCAGCCCGCCGTGCGGCGTGTGCTGCATCCAGCCTTGCCCGGTGCGCCAGGACACGATCACTGGCGCCGGCACTGCAGCGCCGCGGCGGGATTGTTCTCGCTGCAGTTCGACCCGCGCTTCGGCCACGCCGAAGTGGACCGCTTCGTCGACGCGCTGCGGCTGTTCGGACTTGGCGTGTCCTGGGGCGGGCCGATGAGCCTGGCCGTGCCCTACGACCTGACGGCGATGCGCGGGCCCTCGGCGGCGATGCAGGGGCCGCTGGTGCGTCTGTCCATCGGCCTGGAGGCGGTGGAAGACCTGCGCGCCGACCTGGCGCAGGCGCTGAAGATCGCTTTCGGCTGCTGAGGAGCCTGCGGGCGCAAGGCCTCAGTCGAAGCGGAATGCCGACAGCGTGGTTTCCATCACGCGGTCGCTGAACACCTGGCGCCCGCGGCCTGCAGGCGCGGCCCCGGCCGCCACCATCAGGGGCAGGAGGTGCTCTTCGGCACGCGGCGGGTGGCACAGGCGCGCCTGCGGAGCGCGCTCCCAGTGCGCGAGGGCGTTCTCGCGGTCCTGGGGCTCGGCCTCGCAGGTCTGCACGAGCCAGTGGTCGAAGGCGTCGGACACCGGGCCGAAGCGCGGGTCGCCGTAGCCGCGCATATTGTGGAAACTCATGCCGCTGCCGATGATGAGGACGGCATCGTCGCGCAGCGGCGCCAGTGCGCGGCCTGCCGCCAGATGGGCCTGGGGGTCGAGGTCTTCGCGCAAGGACAACTGCACCACCGGCACCTGGGCATCGGGGAACATCAGCAGCAAGGGGATGAACATCCCGTGGTCGAAGCCGCGTGTGGCGTCCGCATGGCCGGCCAGCCCCGCCTGTGAAAGCAGCGACAGCGCGCGCGCTGCCAGAGCCGGCTGGCCCGGCGCGGGGTAGCGCAACTGATAAGTGTGCGGAGGGAAGCCGCGGTAGTCGAAGAGCAGTGCCGGGTGGGCGCCGCCGGTGAGCGCGAAGTCCGGCTGCTGCCAGTGCGCGGAGACCGCCAGGATCGCACGCGGACGCGCGGGCAGCGTCGTTGCGATGTCTCGCAGGAAGGCTTGCATCGCATCCCAGGCCCCGGGTGGGTCCCAGTCCATGAAGAAGCAAGGCCCAGCCCCGTGGGGGATGAAGAACGTGGGCATCCTCAGGTCGGCTTGCGGGGACACGCCGCAGGGCGCGGTGTCGAGGCTGGTCATGGTGTGGTGCGGATTCGATCGACCGGCTGGCGGGGCCACAGGGGTCGCAGACGCGCAATGCCGCTCGGCTCGACGGCTCAGCCCGCCGCCGGCGACGACACCTTGTGGCGCATCAGGCGTTGCTTTTCCCGGTCCCAGTCACGCTTCTTTTCGGTTTCGCGCTTGTCGTGCTGGGCTTTGCCCTTGGCCAGCGCGATCTCTGCCTTCACGCGTCCGCCCTTGTAATGCAGGTTCAGGGGCACGAGGGTGTGGCCTTTCTGCTCCACCTTGCCGATGAGGCGCCGGATCTGGTCCTTGTGCATCAGCAGCTTGCGGGTGCGGTCGGCCTGCGGATTGACGTGCGTCGAAGCCTCGCGCAGCGCGTTGATCCGGCAGCCGATCAGGAAAAGCTCGCCATCGCGCACCAGCACATAGCCGTCGGTGAGCTGCACCTGCCCGGCTCGAATGGCCTTGACCTCCCAGCCCTCGAGCACGATGCCGGCCTCGAAGGTCTCGTCGATGTGGTATTCGAAGCGCGCGCGGCGGTTTTCGGCGATATGGGAGGTGGTGGCCATCGAACCGCGGGGGACCCGGTCTCTACAATGAGGCGATAGTATGAAGCACGTCAAGCGGTCCGTTCTGCTGTGGTATTCGCCGCGGGAGATGTACGACCTCGTGACGGGGGTGGAGAGCTACCCGAGCTTCCTGCCATGGTGCGACCGCGCCGAGGTGCTGGAGCGCAGCGCTGCCGGCCTCACGGCGCGCCTGGGTCTGGCCTATGCCGGTGTGCGGCACGCGTTCACGACGCGCAACGAGCACAAGCCGGGCGAGGAGGTGCTCGTGCGCCTGGTCGACGGACCGTTCTCGGTTCTCGACGGCATCTGGTCGTTCCGCCCGATCGGCGCCACGCATGCCGACAGGCCGGCCTGCAAGGTGGACCTGGACCTGCGCTATGCGTTCTCGAGCAAGGCGCTGGAGTTGGTCGTCAGCCCCGTGTTCGACCGCGTGGCCAACACGCTGGTGGACTGCTTCGTCGGGCGCGCCGAGCAGGTGTACGGCGCCCGATGATCCGCGTTCAGGTCGCCTACAGCCCGGCGCCGCGAGAGGTCGAAGTCGTCGAACTGTCCCTGCCCCCCGGATCCACACTCCAGCACGCGTTGCAGGCCAGTGAATTGCTGGCGCGTCATGGGCTCGCGGCGGCGGATGTCGTGCCCGCCGGCATCTGGGGCCGTCGTCAGCCGGCGGATACGCCGTTGCGCGACCGCGACCGCGTGGAGATCTACCGGCCGCTGCGTTGCGACCCCAAGGAGGCGCGGCGCCAGCGCTTTCGGGAGCGACCTGTGCGGCGCAAGCCGGCGCCCACGCGTGCCTGAGCATCGGCATCGCCGCGGGCACGGGCACGGGCCGGGCGGTGCCTTCCTATAATTCCCTTTTGTACGGAGCGGTCTTTCATGCGCCTACTCGGCAAAGCGCTGACTTTCGATGACGTCCTGCTCGTGCCGGCGTACTCCCAGGTCCTGCCCCGCGATACCGATCTCTCCACCCGGCTGTCGCGCAACATCCGACTGAACCTTCCGTTGATCTCGGCGGCGATGGACACCGTGACCGAGGCGCGGCTGGCGATCGCCATCGCCCAGGAGGGTGGCGTGGGCATCGTGCACAAGAACCTGACGCCTCGCGAACAGGCGGCCGAGGTGGCGCGTGTCAAGCGCTACGAGTCCGGCGTGCTGCGTGACCCGATCACGGTGACCGCCGACGCCACCGTGCGCCAGGTGATGGCGCTGTCGCGGCAGCACGGTTTCTCGGGTTTTCCGGTGCTGGAAGGCAAGACGGTGGTGGGCATCGTCACGAACCGCGACCTGCGCTTCGAGACCCGGCTCGACGCTCCGGTGCGCGAGGTGATGACTCCGCGCGAGCGCCTGGTCTGGGTCAGGGAGGGCTCAACGCTTGACGAGGGCAAGGCGCTGATGCACCGCCACCGCCTGGAGCGCGTGCTCGTCGTCAACGACGATTTCGAATTGCGCGGCCTGATGACGGTCAAGGACATCACCAAGCAGACCAGCTTCCCGAACGCCGCGCGTGATGCGCGCGGTCAGCTGCGCGTGGGCGCCGCTGTCGGCGTGGGCGAGGGCACCGAGGAGCGCGTGGAACTGCTGGTACGTGCCGGCGTGGACGCCATCGTCGTCGACACGGCCCACGGCCACAGCCAGGGGGTGATCGAGCGCGTGCGCTGGGTCAAGCGCAACTTTCCGCAGGTCGACGTCATCGGCGGCAACATCGCCACGGGCGCCGCCGCCACTGCGCTGGTGGAGGCCGGGGCCGATGCGGTGAAGGTCGGCATCGGGCCGGGCTCGATCTGCACCACCCGCATCGTTGCCGGCGTGGGCGTGCCGCAGGTCACTGCGATCGACAACGTCGCCACGGCGCTGCGCGGCAGCGGCGTGCCGCTGATCGCCGACGGCGGCATCCGCTACTCGGGCGACATCGCCAAGGCAGTGGCCGCCGGCGCCAGCACGGTGATGATGGGCGGCATGTTCGCCGGCACCGAGGAAGCGCCTGGCGAGGTCATCCTCTTCCAGGGCCGCAGCTACAAGAGCTATCGCGGCATGGGCTCGATCGGTGCCATGCGTGCCGGCTCGGCCGACCGCTACTTCCAGGAGAGCGACGAGACCGTCAACCCGAACGCCGACAAGTTCGTGCCAGAGGGCATCGAAGGGCGGGTGCCGTACAAGGGCTCGATGGTCTCCATCATCTTCCAGATGGCAGGGGGTCTGCGCGCCGCGATGGGCTATTGCGGCTGCGCCACGGTGGAGGAGATGCGCCAGCGCGCGGAGTTCGTCGAGATCACCTCGGCCGGCATCCGCGAGAGCCACGTCCACGACGTGCAGATCACCAAGGAAGCGCCGAACTACCGCAGCGAGTGAGGGCAATGCCCCGTTCGTAGCTGCCGATTGGCCATTGACACTGCTGTGAGCACCCATCCCGCCGCCGCCCCGGCGCCGCAGGCTGCGGCCATGCGCTTCATCATGATGGTGGTGCTCATCGACATGCTGGCCGTGGGCATCATCGTCCCGGTGCTGCCGATGATGGTGGGCCGGTTCACCACCGATCCCGCCGAACAGGCCGCATGGTACGGGGTGGTGACGGTGTCCTACGCGCTGGCGCAGTTCATCGGCGCACCGCTGCTCGGTGCAATGTCCGACCGCTTCGGCCGCCGGCCGATCCTGCTGCTGGGCTTCTGTGGGCTGGCGATCAACTTCTTCACCACCGCGGTGGCGACATCGATCGCAATGCTGGTGGCTTCACGGGTCGTCGGCGGTGTGATGCAGGCCAATGCGGCCGTGGCCAATGCCTACGTGGCCGACATCACGCCGGCAGAGCAGCGCGCGCGCCGTTTCGGGTTGCTGGGGGCCATGTTCGGCATCGGGTTCATCCTCGGGCCGGTGCTGGGCGGTGTACTCGGCGGCATCGATATCAGGCTCCCGTTCTTCGTGGCCGGCGCACTGGCGCTGCTGAACCTGGCCTACGGCTGGTTCGTCCTGCCCGAGTCGCTGCCGGTGGCGAGCCGGCACGCGGTGGACTGGATGCGTGTCAACCCGCTTACATCGTTTCGCCAACTGGCGGCACTGAAGGGCGTGGGCCTGTTGGTGGGTGTGCTGGCCATGGCTGCGCTGGCGCAGTTCTCGCTGTACACCGTGTGGGTGCTGTACGGTCAGTTCCGTTTCGGCTGGGGGCCCAGCGAGAGTGGGTGGTCGCTGTTTGCCGTTGGCCTGGTGTCGGCCGTGGTGCAGGGCGGACTGCTGGGGCGGCTGCTGCGCCGCTTCACTGCCCAGCGTCTGGCGATGCTGGGTCTGGCGTCGTCGACGCTGGCCTTTTCTCTGTGGGGTCTGGCGACGCAGGGCTGGATGATGTATGCCATCATCTTTGCCAACCTGTTGGGCTCGGCGGTTGCGGCGTCGTTGCAGGGCCTGGTGTCGGGCGCGGCCGACGAGAGGACCCAGGGCCGCACGATGGGGGCCGTCAGCAGCCTGAACAGCCTGGCTGCGGTGGTGGCGCCGGTGTTCGCCGCGCCGCTGCTGGCCAGTGTGTCGCACCTGCCGCCGCAGGACTGGCGCCTGGGCCTGCCGATGTTCTTCTGTGCCGCGCTGCAGGGCGCGGCGCTGGTGCTGGCGGTGCTGCACTTCCGCCGCCAGGGCGGCATGTCCCGCCAGACAACTCCGCGAGCGCCAGCCCCATGAGCCACGACAAGATCCTGATCCTCGACTTCGGCAGCCAGGTCACGCAGCTGATCGCGCGCCGCGTGCGCGAGGCCCACGTCTATTGCGAGATCCACCCGAACGACGTCTCCGACGACTTCGTCCGCAGCTTCGCGCCCAAGGGCATCATCCTGTCGGGCAGCCACGCCAGCACCTACGAGGACCACCAGCTGCGCGCGCCCCAGGCCGTGTGGGACCTGGGCGTGCCCGTGCTGGGCATCTGCTACGGCATGCAGACGATGGCGGTGCAACTCGGCGGCACCGTCGAGTGGAGCGACCGGCGCGAGTTCGGCTACGCCGAGGTGCGCGCACGCGGCCACACGCGCCTGCTCGACGGCATCGAGGACTTCCGCACGCCCGAAGGCCACGGCATGCTGAAGGTGTGGATGAGCCACGGCGACAAGGTCACCACGCTGCCGCCGGGCTTCAAGCTGATGGCCAGCACGCCGAGTTGCCCGATCGCCGGCATGGCCGACGAGGCGCGCGGCTGCTACGCGGTGCAGTTCCACCCCGAGGTGACGCACACGGTGCAGGGCAGGGCGCTGCTCGATCGCTTCGTGCGCGGCATCTGCGGCGCGCGGCCCGACTGGGTGATGCGCGACCACGTGGCCGAGGCTGTGGCCGCGATCCGCCAGCAGGTGGGCGACGAGGAGGTGATCCTGGGGCTGTCGGGCGGCGTCGATTCCAGCGTCGCAGCCGCCTTGATCCACCGCGCCATCGGCGAACAGCTCACCTGCGTCTTCGTCGACCACGGCCTGCTGCGCCTGGACGAAGGCGACATGGTGATGGAGATGTTCGCCGGCCGGCTGCACGCGCGCGTGATCCGGGTGGACGCGAGCGAGCTCTTCCTGCGCGAGTTGGCCGGCGTGGCCGACCCCGAGGCCAAGCGCAAGATCATCGGCCGCCTGTTCGTCGACGTCTTCAAGGCCGAGGCGGCCAAGCTGAAGGCCGGCGGCGCCGGCCACCGCGGCGCGGGCGTGAGTCGCGCCGTCAAAGGCGCGACGTTCCTGGCCCAGGGCACGATCTACCCCGACGTCATCGAGAGCGGCGGCGCCAAGACCAAGAAGGCCACGACCATCAAGAGCCACCACAACGTGGGCGGCCTGCCTGAGCAGCTGGGCCTGAAGCTGCTGGAGCCGCTGCGCGACCTGTTCAAGGACGAGGTGCGCGAACTCGGCATCGCACTCGGCCTGCCGCCCGAGATGGTCCACCGCCACCCCTTCCCCGGCCCGGGACTGGGCGTGCGCATCCTGGGTGAGGTGAAGAAGGACTACGCCGACCTGCTGCGCCGCGCCGATGCCATCTTCATCGACGAACTGCGCGCCGCCATCGACCCCGCCACCGGCAGGAGCTGGTACGACCTGACCAGCCAGGCCTTCGCCGTCTTCCTGCCCGTCAAGAGCGTGGGCGTCATGGGCGACGGTCGCACCTACGACCACGTCGTCGCGCTGCGCGCCGTCCAGACCAGCGACTTCATGACCGCCGACTGGGCCGAACTGCCCTACGCGCTGCTGAAGAAGGTGTCCTCGCGGATCATCAATGAAGTCCGGGGCATCAACCGGGTGACCTACGACGTGAGTTCGAAGCCGCCGGCGACGATCGAGTGGGAGTGATTCGACGTCTTTCGGGGACTATCGAGGACAGTCGAAAAACGGTCGTAAGTTGTTGATATATATGAGTATATTTCTGTCGAGATCTATCGAGGACTATCGGGGGGATGAGGTTCAGATTGACGGTAGTTCTGGCGGTAGATCCTGAGTGGCTAGGGTCCCCGAAATTTCTACCGTCACACCGGATCAAGTCGTGACGGTATAGAAAAGACAAAAAATATCATTCGGCACAAGCACTTAGCGTCTGTGTAGCCGCTCCTTTCGGCTGACGGTAGAATTCTCCGCCAAGGAGGGATCGTCGATGCTGTCAGATGGCACGCTACGAGGGCTGAAGCCCCAGGCTTCGCTCTACAAGGTCGCGGACCGTGACGGGCTCTACGTGGTCGTAACCCCGCGCGGCACCATCAGCTTCCGGATGGACTACCGCCTGAACGGGCGGCGCGAGACACTCACCATCGGTCGCTACGGCACGAAGGACGGGATCTCCCTGCTGATGGCTCGCGAGCGCTGCATGGAGGCGCGCAAGGCCATCGCGCAGGGCATCTCGCCCGCGCAGGAAAAGCAGCGCGAGAAGAGCCGCCAGGCCGAGGCCCAGACCTTCGGCGAATACACCAGGCGCTGGCTGGCCGAGCACCGCATGGCGGACAGCACCAAGGCCATGCGCAAGACGGTCATCGACCGGGACATCCTGCCGGTCTTCCAGAATCGGCGCATGGCCGAGATCGGGCCTGAGGACTTGCGTGCCCTGTGCGCCAAGATCAAGGGGCGCGGTGCGCCGGCCACGGCTGTGATCGCCCGCGAGATCGTCAAGCTCGTGTTCGCCTACGCAGCCATGCACGGCGAGAAGGCGCCGAACCCTGCCGACGAGGTCGGGCCTTCGTCGATCGCGACCTTCGTACCCAAGGATCGGGCGCTGTCGCCCTCCGAGATCCGGCTGATGCACCGCCTGCTGGAGACGACAGCCACGCTGCCGACCATTCGCCTGGCCCTGCGCCTCGTGCTGCTGACGCTGGTGCGCAAGAGCGAACTGATCGAGGCGACCTGGGGCGAGGTGGACTTCGAGAACGCGGTCTGGTCGATCCCGAAGTCGCGGATGAAGGCCGGCAAGCCGCACAACGTCTACCTGTCGCAGCAGGCACTGGACATCTTCATCGCGCTGCACACCTGTGCCGCCGGGTCGAAGTTCGTTCTGCCTTCGCGCTACGACGCCGATCGCTGCATGTCGAAGGCCACGCTCAACCGCGTCACCCAGGTGATCGCCGAGAAGGCCAAGGAGTCGAACCTGCCGCTGGAGCCGTTCACCGTGCACGACCTGCGGCGTACGGGGTCCACCATCCTGAACGAGCTGGGCTTCAACGGTGACTGGATCGAGAAGTGCCTCGCCCACGAGGACGGCCGCTCATCGCGCGGGGTCTACAACAAGGCCGAGTACGCTGAGCAGCGGCGCCACATGTTGCAGGAGTGGGCGGACATGATCGATGCGTGGGTGGCGGGGGAGAGCCATACGCCGACGCTGTTGCCGCCGAGTATGAAGGTGGTGACGACGGCGGCGCCGGTGTGATTGGGCAGCGTCGTTCGTTGTAGATGAGCGTCTATCGCGCTGGGGCTATCCGATACGCCGGGGCGACGGCTACAAACTCGGTGCTGCCGGCCATGTGGTTGGCCGTTGAGCGACGAACGGAGCGGAACCGGTCTTTGATTGGCCTGCAAGGCGGTTGACGGCTGCACCTTCGTGACCGGACACCGGAAGCTGCCATCCTATGCTACAGCGCCTGAATGACTCCTTCCGCAAGCGACGATCGGTCGAACTGGACCCAAAGTCATCTTCCGCCATACTGAACGTTGAGGGTGATGGGTGGGCCCAGGCGGGCTATTTGCCTTTCCACTCTCCGGTCTGGTCATAGTTGGGTGAGCCTTCGAAGCCAGCGGCCTGGCACATCAAGTCGTAGGCTGGCCGCATGCCCCTACCAACGCTCGACGAAGCCTCAATCAGCACATCGGGCAGTAGGACGTCTTTCCGGTCAAAAGCTTTGGTGCTGTAGGCGCCAGGGATACCCAAATCATGAGGCCCAGTCAGGACCGCTTGGTCTGCATCCAGAAGCGACAGGAAGACTGCGACGTCCTGGTTAATGTCGAGCTGGCTTAGCTGCCCTCGAACCGAGCCGATGAACTGGTTGACGTAGCTCTCGTAAGCGATGCCCGGTAGCACCGGCTTAGGGACATCTCCAAAAGGAGTGAGCTTCCAAACCGCCTCGAAGTAGCCTTGCCGGAAATGCTGGGTATATCCCGGCGGGGCGCCGTTGGCCACTATTGGTGCAAACGCTCCGTCAAGGTTGAGGCTGACCGGGGATGCGGGCAATGTCCCAATGACGGGTAGCGCCTGGCGCCCTCGGGTGTACCGGGTCGGGTCGATGTGTGCCTGGCCCAGTGCCGCTTGCGTAGGGATTACATGCACGACAAGCTTCGGCGCGACAGGTAGTGCAACCGGGGTCTGACCCGTCGAAATCTTGGCTAACCGCTCCGCCCGGAAGTCGCGCATGCGCTGAGCCTGGCTATCGGAGCGCAAGAACAGCGCTTTAACCTCAGGAATGTCCAGCTGGCGGTTGCGCAGGCCGTCTCGCACGTAGAAATGCCAGTTCACCTTCGAACGGTGCGGGCCAGCCCAGCTCTGCGGCACGCGGATGACGATGCAGTGCCCCGCAACGGCGCCCACCGTAGCTGCCACCGGATGAACTTGCACTCCCGGCAGCCGAGGCTCAGCCAACTCCAAGACGAAGTCCTGGAGCCGCCGCACCTCAGCATCTACGCTGGCGAATACTTGGGGCACTACCGCTGAGGCGGCCGCACTGCTGTCTTCGTCGACGCCAAACACCAGGTCCCCGCCGCCTGCATTGGCGAAAGCCACCAGGTCCGCGATGAACCGCTTTTTCGCCTCGTTGTCCCAGGTGGTCGGTAGCTGGCGCTTGAAGTCCAGGTGAGCGCCCTCGGTTACGCGGTCGGCAACCAGTTGGTCTAGGTCGGTTCGATTGGTGTCTGTAACCTTGGTAGGCAGCGTCATAACCTCGGAGCATACAAAGAGAACGAATTGGATCGCAATTGCCGCACCTCCCGAAAAGTCCCGACGGGCGGCGCGGCCCCGAGCGATCACCGCATGACTGCTGCCATCATGGGCATAACGCTGACTGTGAGTCTCATCCGATGATCAAGCACTGAAGACTGATCATGTACGGTCGTACTGGGGTTACTGAACAGCCGATCTCGGCGCCAAGAGAGATCATCTCTCTGCCGCCAGCGACCGACTGCTGCTGCTTCCCTGCCGGCTGTCTCAGTCGTCAAGCTCGCGTCCTCAGCCGATAGTCCGGTGCCGGCGCCTTCTTCACTCCGCCGTCATCACCGCGCCTCCGGCTATCCAGCCAGGCCATCACCTCCGCCAGATCCCACACCACGCAGCGTGCCGTGAGGAAGAACCGCTGCGGGAATTCGCCACGGCGCTCCATCTCGTAGATCGTCGAGTCGGCCAGGGGCACGATCTGGCGTAGCTCGGTACGGCGGATCGTGCGGCGCAGGGACTTCGGGTCGGCCGCCGCCGATTTGAGCATCTCGCGGATCGCGCGAGAGTCGAAGTTGCCGCGAGTCTCCTGTTCTCGTTCGCCGGCTTGCCCGCCGGCGCTGCTCGTATCCGGTTTTATCACTGCTGCCGGCGGCACAGCGCGCGCCGCTGTCTGCGCAATCGCCTGCGCGCCTCTCGTCACTGCGTAACCCCGTTTCATAGCCGTCCTCTCGCCGTCACTGGTAGCGCCTGTGCGGACAGTCGCGACTGTGCTGTCCGCACTGCTGACACGCCACCGGTGCATGAACACGTTCCCCGGAATGGCTATCGCCCTCTGGGGGACCAGGGCGGCTGCGTCCAGGGTTTTCTGCCAGGCAACGTCTGTCGCTGGGCGTCGGCACCTATCGGCATCCACCTTGGTATCGAGTTACGGATTCCGCGCGAAAAGTGTCGGGTCCTGCTGTCGAGAGGAGGCTCAGACCAAGGAAATAGACCCATTACCTAGGCCATCAGTCCATCTACCCCAATTAAATTTCGCCCGATCCCCTGTCCGTCAAGCCGACGGGAGGGGACATGGCTCTCAAAGAAGAGCAGGGGCTGGGCAATTGGGAAATTGCCACTGCGAAAAAGCTGGTCAGTGAATACCGGCGCAAGCACAGGATCCTGGAGCGTGAGGAGTTCGAGGATCTGATGCAGGAGTGCCTGGCGCACTGGATCGTGGCGCGGCGGCGAATACCGCCCGAACCAGACCCACGACCACCGGTGTCATACATGGCACAGGTACTTCGCAACAAGCTCACGGACATGGTCCGTGAGATGACCGCAGACAAGCGCGCCGGTGACCCCGGCGCGCTTTCGCTTGATGCGTCGCTCGATGGCACAGAGGACGGCATCACGCTTGGCGAAGTGCTGGCCGACGAGCAGGCCGATCCGGCCGGTTCGGGCGACGTGGACAGTCGCCATGCTCGCATCGATCTCTCCCGCGTGATGGCGTTGCTGACGCCGGCACAGCAGCGCCTGTGCCAGTTGCTGGGCGAGGAGGGGCTCTCGATTAAAGAGGCCGCCGAGCGGCTCCGAATCCCGCGCGGCACGCTCTACGAAGAGATCAAGCGCATCCGCCGGATCTTCGACCAGCAGGGCCTGGGCAACTATTTGAAGGACTGACCCGACACTTTTGCGCTCGATTCCGTATGCCTGATCACCGTCCTGATTAGGCAAGGAATCGATGATCACCTTCACCATCGCGATTACCAAGGGGGGTGTCGGCAAGACGACGCTCACCGCCAACTTGGGCGCACTGCTGGCCGACATGGGCCTGCGCGTGCTCCTCGTCGACGCCGACGTGCAGCCGTCGCTGTCGAAGTACTTCCCGCTGTCACCACCACAACCGGTCGCGGGGCTGACCGATGTCATCGTCCGCGGCGAAGTCGCTGCGGCGTCCATCACGCAGACGGTCTTTCCCAACCTGCATCTGGTGGCTTCCGATGATCCGGAGGGGCGGCTGCCGAACTGGCTGCTGGGGCGGATCGACCGGGGTTTCCGGCTGCGCCACGCGCTGCGTGCCGGGCTCGTTCCTTCGGCCTACGACTGCGTGCTGATCGACACACCGGGCGCCATCGGGCCTCTTCAGGATGCGGCCGTCATGGCGGCCGACGTGCTGGTGTCACCGATCACGCCCGAGATCCTTTCGGCGCGCGAGTTCCGCGACGGCATGATGGAACTACTCGCGCGGCTGGAGCCGGGCAGTGCGCTCGGGGCGCCGCCAGCGCCGGTAAAGGCGGTGATCTACCGGCAGGATCGCACCGCTGACGCCCGGCTGATCGTGGCCGGCATTGCTCGGGAGTTCGACCGGCCGCACGAGCGGGTGTCGCTGCTCAAGACCGTGGTGCCGCATGCCAAGGCCTACAAGGAGGCGGCGACTCTGCGTGTGCCTGTCCATCAGCACGAGCGACGCCGAGAGGGCACGATGCCCAGCGCCTGGTCGGTGATGCACTGCCTGGCATGGGAGCTGATGCCCAGCCTGCGCGGGGTGCTGGCCGATGGACGTCGCGTCCAAGGTGTTTCGTCATGAGCGGCGGCAAGTCGGCGCTCGATGAGCGCAGCCGCCGCGTGGCGGAGTCCCTGTCGGTCGGCAACCCCGGCAACAACGCGCGCAGCCTGCCTCCACAGGCCGGGCCGCTCGTCGAATGCCAGATCGAACTCGGCATCGAGGAGATCCGCCCCTACGAGCACAACCCGCGCCGCACCCGCAACGCGAAGTTCGAGGACATCAAGGAGTCGATCCTCGCTGGCGGGCTGCGCAGCCCGATCACCGTGACGCAGCGGCCGGGCGAGGCGCACTACATCGTTGAGTCCGGCGGCAACACCCGGCTGCTGGCCCTGCGGCAACTCTGGGCAGAGACCAAGGATCCGCGGTTCCGTCGCTTGGTGGTGCTGTTTCGCCCATGGCGATCGGAGACCCAGGTGCTCACCGCCCACCTGATCGAGAACGAGCAGCGCGGCGACATGAGCTTCTGGGACCGCGCTACCGGGATCGTGGCGCTGAAGACCCGTCTGGAGGCCGAGCAGGGCAGGGCGCTGACGCTGCGCCCGCTGGAAGATGCCCTGCATGGCCTCGGCCTGGCGGTGAATACCGCCACGCTGGCGCTGTACCTGTACGCCACCGACCGGTTGCGCGCGCTCGGCGAGGTGGTACCCGACCTGGCAGGGCTGGATGTGAAGACACTGCAGCCGCGCTTGAACGCGCTGCGGCGCTACGCCCATGCGCGCGCCGGCATCGAGGAGAACCCGCTGTATGACGAGATCTTCGAGCCCGTCTTCCGGACGATGGCAGGTTCGTTTTCGGTCAAGGCCACGGTAGAGGGTTGCGAACTGGCGCTGGCGCGGCGGCTCGGCGAGCCGGTCGAAGTATTGAGGCAGGCCATTTCGTCCGGAGCAGCGAGGGCTGAGCGCGACCCGCTGCGCGAGGATGTCGAGCGGCGATCCGACGCCCCCCCTGAGCCGGCCGTCGATGGGCCGGCCGCCGCCATCGCGGACTTCGCCCGTAAGGCCGGTATCGACACGGCGCTCGCGTCCGATCGGGAGAGCGTCTTCGGGGGCCGCTTGGCCCCACTGTCGGAGAGGCACCAAGCCGACGCGGCGAAGCGCCGTGCGTGGTCGGCGCTGGCGCTTCTGATCGAGCCAGATCGAGAACCGCGACCGGAGGAACCGCCGCCACCGCCACCGCCTGAGTTCATCCGGTGGCTCGCCGACCCTGAGGACGAGACCGCCGCCGCCTTCCTGGCGCTGCTCGCCGCTCTTCGGCAATCGCGATCGGTACCTGCTGGGGAGGCCACCTGATGCTGCCGCTGCTCGACACGCAGGTACGTCTCGTCCTGCTCAACCACGTCACGGTGCGCCTCGCCGGTGCCGGGCCGGAGGAGCTCAGTGCTGCCGGCCTGGCCGGCGAAATGCTCGACAGCCTGAGGCGACTCTCCGCGACGGACCTCAACCGCCTGGCCTCGATGCGCAGCGTCAAGATCGGGGTGGCCGTCGACGGTGACGCCCTGCAGGCCGGTCTGCGCATCGTGTCCCTGGTCAACGAAGCCCATGCGCTTCAGACCTACTTCATCCGACATGGCGCCTCCACGGCGCTGATAGCCCGGCTCTTCAAGGTCCGGCGCAAACTCACCTTGCGGCTGCGCCGCGAACTCGGGGTGCGCCGGCCATCGGGCCGGGTCGCGCTTCCCGACCATGCCACGCGCGAGCGCATCTACCTGGCGTGGCGTGCGATCGGTGAGCCTGCCCCGCGAGCGCGGTACTACCAACTGCACCAGGCCTTCCCGCACCTGCCCATCGCCGTGCTGGAAGTGGTGATCCGCGACTTCGAGGCGATGGCATGAACGCCCGCGCCGAAGCCTTGGGGATCACCCCTGACCTGCTGCTCGACGTCTTCGACACACCCGTCACCTTTCACCGCTGTCTGGTGCCGGTGGCCGGCGGGGTCCACGCCGCGCTGCTGCTGTCGCACGCGATCTGGACCACGCAGTCGCTCGACGGCGATGCCGACGGCTGGTTCCTGAAGTCGCAGGAGCAGTGGGCCGAGGAGACGGGCCTGTCGCGCTGGGAGCAGGAGACCGCACGTCGGGCGCTGCGGGAGGCCGGTCTGCTGGAGGAGCGCCGGGTCGGCATGCCGGCCCGGTTGTGGTTCCGGGTGCGTGCTTCAGCGGTCTGGGCCGCCTTGAAGGCCCAAGCAGGAAGGCCCCGGCGATGAGGTTGCCGACATGACGGCCCCGGGTAGCCCTGAAACCCCGCCAGAGCGATTCGATACCGCCGGGGAAGGGCAGACCCCCGCCGACACGGCAAGCGCGCTTCTGACAATGATCTGGCCCCTCCTGGGCCGTCACATCGCCTTCCACCGCCGGCTGGTCGACCTCACCGGCAACGTGAAGGCAGCCTTGCTGCTGTCGCAGGCGGTGTACTGGACCCGGCACGGCCGCGACATTGCGCAGCGCAACGGCTGGTTCCACAAGACCGCCGAGCAGTGGGAGCTGGAGCTTGGCTTCTCTGCCCGCGAGCAGACGAGTGCCCGCGAGTTGCTGCGCGCCGGTGTCCTGCTCGAAGAGCAGCGCCTTGGCCTGCCCGCCCGGATGCACTTTCGCCTCAACCTCGAGGTGCTCGGTCGTCGGCTTGCCGAACGGGTGGACGGCCGGCTTCTGACCGCCCCCAGCACCGACTGGCATGACCGGATGCTGATCGCCGAACTGCTGGGCCCGGCAGTGGCCTTCCATCGCGCCTTGGCGGCGGTGGCTGGCGGCATCCACGGCGGTTTGCTGTTGTCCCGTGCGCTGCACCTCACCCGGCTTCAGGCCCGGCGCCAGCGCGACGTCTGGATTGCCGACTCGGCCGCCCACTGGTTCGAGGAACTGGGGCTGTCGCGGCGGGAGCAGGAGGCCGCCCGCCGCGACCTGCTGCAAATCGGCGTGTGGGAGGAACGGATGGCGGGCATGCCGTCGAGCCTCTTTGCACGGGTGCGGCTCGAGGTTCTGGTAGCGCTGCTCGGTGTCCGTTCCGAAAGCCTGTTGGCAGCTCCGGCGGGTTCCGCTGCAGTCCGCGGCAACGCCACAGCCAGCGTGTCACCAAACGTCGAAACAGGAGTGCGGCGTTCCCACAGTCTTGTTTCGACGAAACCGCCAGGCTTGATTCGACGAAACCGCCATCAGTGTTCCGACGAAACCGCCATCCCCCATAAAGAACAGAGTACAGGTGATTCACTACAACCACAGAACACTGTGTCACCGCCGGCCGGGGAGCCACCGCTCTCGGCGGCCGTGGGTGGTGGTGAAGCACTGATCTTCCCGGATCGGCTGCTACCCCAAGAGCGAAACGCAGCCCAGCGGCTGCTGAGCCAGGTGGCCGACCAGCCCCAGGCGCTCCTCGACGAACTCGCCGGCCGGCTGCAGACCGAGCAGGTGCGCAGCCCGGTCGCCTACCTGCGGGGCCTGATCCAGCGCGCCGTTGCTGGCCAGTTCGTGCCAGAGCTTGCGCCCCGCATTGCCGCCGAGCGCGATCGCCTCCACCGGGAAGCAGAAGCGCGCCGGGCGCAGGACGCCGAAGAACGCCGGCTCGCCGCCGAGCGTGCAACCCCCGAATACCAGGCGCGCGAGCGCGAGCGCAGGCAGCGCATCAGCGAACTGCTGAGCGACATGCGCCGCCGCATCGGCACGCCGCCCGGGCGGTGATGCCTGCCGCGGCACGCCCTTCATCCAACAACGCCAATCGCGCCCCTGTCCCCGCAACCCATAGCCCTGAGGACCACACCATGCCCACCGAAGACCTTCGAACCACCGTCGGCGCCGACATTGCAACGAGCGCGAAGCCAGCAGGCGAACCCGCCCCGGAATCCCTCGCGAGCGGTAAAGCGCCCACCAGCACGCGCAGCCGCACCCGAAGCGCCATCGGCCGGCTGGACGAGCAGGCGCCCGACGTGATGACGCTGCACACCCGCGAGGCCTGGCAGATGTTCACCGGCCGAAGCGCCGACGCCAAAGGCCAGACGCCGGCCATCCCGGGTGGTCGGCGCTTTGCCGCCGTGTTGCGGGCGATATGGGCGCTCTCCGCGCGCGACAACCCCTACGCCGACTGGATCCTGATTCGCGTCACCCGGCGACTGGGCGAGATCCGTGCGCAGATGTCCAGGACCATCGAGGCGCGTGAGGCAGAGCTGGAGCGACTGCGCAGCCGGGGTCTGAGCCTGTCGGTGCTGGCCTCCAGCCGGCCGGTGACGGTGGAGCTGGGCTTCCGCAGCCCCTACGGTTACGCCACCGCCGAGGCGATCGTCGAGTTCGACTACCACGTGCGCCTGGTGCAGACGCTGATGCTCAAGGACCGGTTGAGCGACGAGGCGGGGCGGGAGGCGATCCGGGAGATCGGCCGGGGGCTGCGCGCCCTGTTCCTGGAGCCCATCCGTTGGGAGCGGTCGTTGATGCGCGAGGAGATGTTGCCGCTGTCGCGGGCCGACTTTCTGCTTGGCGCCGCAGAGGCGGCACGAATGCGCGTGCAAGCGGCCGTGAGCCTGTTCGGCGAACTGCCGCGAACGGTGTTCACTGGCGAGGAGGCGCCGCGACACACCCAGCGCCGCGTCACCCCCACGGCGGCGGAACTCCGGCTGCTGCGCGAAGCATCGCTGAGCCCAGTGGCCGAACCGTCGGTGCCGGCCGAAGGGCAACTGCTGTGAGGGCCGACCTGAATCGAGCGTCGAGCGACCCGCAGCTTGATGCGGCGCAGTGGCGGATGCTGTGCGCGATCGCCCGCGACGCCATCGCTGCGGCCTGCACCCACGGCTCCGAGAGCGTCGTTTTCCACGGCTATCGCGTGGCGGCCCGGCGAGTCGAGATCGGTAACTCGGCTGCCATCGAGGTCACCGTCAGCCTGTTGGCTTCCGCCACGTCTTGCCCTCCCACCGCTGTCCGCACTGAGGTTGCGCTTCCCGTCGAAGCCGGAACAGCATCGGTCATCGCGTGGCGCTGCGCCTGTGGGCGGGCGGTCTGCGCGGAGGTTCCTTCCGCTGGCTGAGTCAGCCCGATTGATGCGCGTAACGCATCGCCCGAATCCGGTCAGATCTCCTGAAAACCGGGAGCCGCAAGGCTCGGAGATGTCGTGAGTTGCTTCAACCCAGCCGGGGAGCTCCTTCCCCGAGCAGGGGGTGGTCTTCCCAAGTCTTGTGTTCCATGTCCATAGGAGGCCATCATGTCCGAGTCCACTCAAGCCAACAGCGCGTCGTTCTTCAACCTGCATGTCGAGGGCGTCGGTTATCTCAACCGGGTCCGCGTCATCAAGCCGAAGAAGGGTCAGGAGTTCCTTGCCTGCACCGTCTCCGCCCTGCGCGGCAGCGATGCCGACGTCAGCTACACGAAGTTCGACTGCCGTGTCAGCGGTGCTGACGCCCAGAGCGTCGTCAAGCGCCTGGAGGCCGACGTCGCCGCCGAGAAGGCGGTGATCATCGGTTTCCGGATCGCCGACATCTACCCCGAGCTGTTCACCTTCGAGAAGGGTGAACGCAAGGGGCAGCCCGGTGTCGCCATCAAGGGGCGGCTGCTGCGCATCAAGTTCGCCAAGGTCAATGGCGTGGCGATCGATGTCCCGCAACCCGCTCGCCCGATGGAACGCGAAGACGTGCCTTTCTGAGCCGTGCTGATCGTCTGACCGTCGTTTCTTCATCCACCCCCTGGGGAGTTTCCTCCCCTCGGGGCGGAGCTCTCCGGATCGGTTCCATCAGGAGAGTTCCATGCGTTCCACCATCCAGTCGCTGTCCGACGCCGATCTGCTCGGCGTGCTGGTCGGCCCCCGTACTGCCGCGCACCTGCTCAAGGATGCGAGCGGCAGCCTCGCGCAACTGCTGCACGAGCCCGTGCCAGCTGTCTACGCCCAGCCCCGCGCCGCCAGCAAGTTGCAGGCGGCCCGCGAGTTGGTGCGCCGATCGCTAGCCGAGCAGATGCAGCAGCGCGACGTGCTGGCCTCGCCCCAGGCCGTGCGTGACTACCTGCGCGTGGCCCTGGCCCGTCTGGAGCACGAGGTCTTCATGACCCTGTTCCTCGATGCGCAGAACCGCGTGATCGCCGCGGAGGAGTTGTTCCGCGGCACCTTGACCCAGACCAGCGTCTACCCGCGGGAGGTCGTCAAGCGTGCCCTGGTGCACAACGCCGCGGCGGTGATCCTGGCCCACAACCACCCGTCGGGAGTCGCCGAGCCCAGCCGGGCCGACGAGTTCCTGACTCAGACGTTGCGCCAGTCGCTGTCCCTCGTGGACGCCCGCGTGCTCGACCACTTCATTGTCGCCGGCAACGGCGTGGTGTCGTTCGCCGAGCGCGGTCTTCTGTAGTTCGTTCTCGTCGTCGTTCCTTCGTTCCCACCGCACGGCTTGCCGTGCATCCCTCCGGCCCGGGTTTCCTCCCGGTTCGGTTCACCACCCCAGCGGGGATGTGCATCCCCGCATGGCGGGGTGCCGTCCTCGCGTTCTTCAAGGAGCTTTCCCATGAAAACCGGACGCACCCTCGTCGATCTCGCTGGCGAACTCGAGCGCCAGATGTCCTCCAAGCGCGACCTCGTCGTGCCGTCGTCCCTGCTTCAGTGCCGCACCGATGAGGGCGGCGCGCTGAAGATGCTGGTCGATGTCCGCAGTGCTGACACCGCGGTGGCCGGCGAATACGGCGTGACGGACCTGGCGCGTCGGCAGCTCGCCGACAAGCTCAAGATCCCGTTCGCCTACTTCGAGCGCATGCGTGGTGAGCAGCCCGAGCTGCTGGACCGCAACGTCAACACCTGGCTGCAGTCGGACGGCGACCGCCGGATGATCCGCACGCTGGACGGGCAGGTGAGGGCGGTGTTGTCTGACCGCTATCGGCGGCTGGACAACTTCGACCTCGCCGAGAACGTGTTGCCCATCCTACAGCGGCTGGAGGGTGCCCGCTTCGAGTCGGTGGAACTCACCGACACGAAGATGTACCTGAAGGTCGTCACGCCGCGCGTCAACTTCGAAGTCGCCCCCGGCGACATCGTCCAGGCCGGCATCGTCATCACCAACTCGGAGGTGGGCTGCGGCACCCTGTCGGTGCAGCCGCTCGTCTTCCGTCTGGTGTGCCGCAACGGCCTGATTGCCTCGGACCATGCTCTGCGCAAGACCCATGTCGGTCGGGCGCTTGGGGCGGAGACCGAGTCGGTGAACGTCTACCGTGACGACACGCTTGCCGCTGACGATCGCGCCTTCTTCCTAAAGGTGCGGGACGTGGTGGAGGCGGCTGTCTCGGAGACGACGTTTCGGCAGATCGCGCTGAAGATGCAGAAGACGCGCGAGATCCCGCTGACCGGTGACCCGGTCAAGGCCGTCGAGGTGCTGGCCAACCGCTACACGCTCAACGACACCGAGCGGGCAGGGGTGCTGCGGCATCTCATCGTCGAAGGCGACCTCACCGCCTACGGCCTAGTCAACGCCGTCACCCACTACTCGCAGGAGGTGGCGGACTATGACCGGGCCACCGACTTCGAGGCGCTGGGAGGCAAGCTCATCGAGCTGCCGGCCAGTGACTGGAGGGAGGTGGCGACGGCGGGGTGAGGGGGACTCCCGGTGGGCTGGCCGATGGGCTGGCTTGCCGGGGGCCTTTCGGTCAGATGGATGTCTTGTCGCCCGGCGCAGCCGCACGGCTGGCCGGGCGATTGCTTTCCTGCGTCGCCAAACTGGTCTCTACCGAACGGCTCGCGCTGCATGGCCGTGGTGCCTGCTTGCTTGGTGCTCCCAAAATGGGAGATACTATCGCGGATGAGGGTCATCGCGAAAAGCAGCCTGCAAAGGTTCTGGGAGCGGCCGGGGTGTGCCGACGCAAGGGGGCCGCTGCACAGTTGGTACGTCGAGGCCGTCAAGGCGACCTGGCGCACGCCGCAGGACATCAAGGACCACTACGCGAGTGCCAGCATCTGCGGCAACAACCGGGTGGTGTTCAACGTGGGCGGCAACAAGTACCGGCTGGTGGTCGAGATCCAGTACCAGGCCGGCATCGTCTGGGTGAAATTCGTGGGAACCCACGCGCAGTACGACCGAATCGACGTGGAGACCGTCAATGAGTATTAAGCCGATCCGTAGCGACGAAGACCTGCAGCGTGCCTTCAAGCGGCTGGAGAAGATCTTCCAGGCCGAGGAGGGCACTCCTCAGGCGGACGAGCGCGACGTGCTCGTGACGCTGATCGAGGCCTACGAGGCCAAGCACTACGACTTCGGCCCTGCCGACCCGGTGGAAGCGATCAAGTTCCGCATGGAGCAGGAGGGCCTCACCCCGCGCGACCTCGAACCGTACATCGGCCAGAGCGGCCGGGTCTCCGAGGTGCTGAACCGCAAGCGCGCACTGAGCCTGCGGATGGTCAAGCGCCTGCATGATGGACTGCGGATTCCCTACGAGAGCCTGCTCGCGGGTGTGAGGTAGGAAGCCTCGGCGCCCATGACGCCCCGTGCATTCCGCCGTTACCTCGGCATCCACTACTCGGGCGCCGAGACGCCGGACTCGGGGCTGAAGAACCTGCGCGTCTACAGCGCTACGCCGGACACGCCGGCCCAGGAGGTGCTGCCACCACCCGGACCACGAAAGTACTGGACTCGCCGCGAGCTGGCGCACTGGCTGGCCCGGGAGCTGGCTTGCGACATGCCGACGATCGTCGGCATCGACCACGCGCTGTCGTTCCCGCTGCGGTACTTCGAGGTGCACGGGTTGCTGCCGGACTGGATGGTCTTCCTGGAGGACTTCCACAGGCACTGGCCGACGGATGCGCCGCACACCTACGTGGACTTCATCCTCAATGGATCCCGCGGGGAAGGGGCCGCGCGCATGGGTAACCCCCGGTGGATGCGGCTGACCGATGAGCGATGCCGGGCAGCGCGGTCGGTGTTTCAGTTCGAGGGGCAGGGTAAGGTCGCGGCCGCGACGCATGCGGGGTTGCCGTGGATCCTGTTCCTGAAGCGCCAGTTGGGCGAGCGGCTTCACGTCTGGCCGTTTGATGGCTGGGGTATCCCGGATGGCAAGTCGGCGTTGGTCGAGGTGCGGCCTGCGATATGGCGTGAACTGGCGCCTGTCGCGGCGCTGAACGCCGGACAGAAGGACGCCTTCGTTACTGCGTCGTGGCTGAAGGGGGCGGACGACTTGGGGGAGTTGAGCGACCTGCTTCAGCCGGCGCTATCGCAGCCAGAGCGGCTGGTTTGTGGCGTCGAGGGATGGATACTTGACGCTCTCCGCGGGCAATGAGGGTTGATGGACCAGTTACGACCAGAAACAGCCGTAGACGTGTGTCCGCAGTCGCGGCGGCTACAAGTCACATGGACAAGAAGGCAAGGGGTGGGAATCGATCATGACTGACATTTCGCTGCCAAGTCCTACCGGCACTCTTACTGTCCCGGGGACCCGACCCCTTGTGATCATTGGACCAAACGGTGTAGGAAAGACCCGGTTCGGCGTTGAGCTCACACGGAAGAACGCTGCTGAACGTGTAGCGGCACTTCGCAACGTGGAGATTCCAGAAATCCCCATGCGAACAATGCAACAGGCAAGCCAGGACGTTCGGAATGCACTGCAGGAAGTCCTGAACTCTCATTGGCGCCAGTCTTACGAACTTCAAAACCTGCTAGCCGAGATCCTTGCCGACGACCGAGAGCAAGCAGTCGCCTACAGGAAAGCTGATCTTGCGCAGCCGGGCTGCGAAAAGGACGTCAGCCTTTCGAATACTCGACTGATTCGGATCGAGAGGATTTGGAATCGTCACTTTCCTGGTCGTACCATCAGCCTTGACTACGCGCCCACAGTAACCCGAATGATAAGTGGTGGCGAGCAGATCCGATACTCAATCGCCCAGATGAGTGAGGGCGAACGGACAGCTCTTTACCTTGCGGCGAGAGTAGTGAGTTGCCAATCGAAGGTGTTATTAATCGATGAGCCCGAGACGTTCTTTCATCCCGTGCTCGCAAAGAACCTCTGGGATGATTTGGAGAGAGAGGCGTCTGATGTACGCTTCGTCTACATCACCCACGATATCCCCTTTGCGCTTTCTCGGTACGGCGCTCGGTTCGCCATCGCCCGACCCGAAAATCGCGCTGAGTTGCTGCCGGAGACGGGCTCAATCCCGGGTGAGGTCATTTCAGAGGTACTCGGCGCAGCTTCATTCTCGATTAATGCTTCACGACTAGTATTTTGCGAAGGTAAACCCGGCAGCCTCGATCTCCCCATCTTGCGCGCTTGGCACAACTCTCCCAACACGGCAGTCGTTCCAGCAGGTGGGTGCAATGCGGTACGCGAGTGCGTCGCAGTATTCCGCGCCGGCCAAGTAACGCAAGGACTTACCGCCTTTGGTTATGTCGACCGCGATGCTTGGCCTGATTCCTATCTGACATCAGATCCAAATGTACGTCCCCATCCCTTTAGTGAGATCGAGGCACTTTTCTGCAGCGAGCCCGTCTTCATCGCGCTAGCGAAGAAGAACGGAGTCTCTGACCCGCACGCCGCATATCAAGCATTCCTCGCAGAGGCGCGGGCGAGATTTGCGGGGCCGACTCTCAACAAGGAAATTCTGCAGCGAGCCAAGCTACGTGTGGAACTGGAGCAACGGTCATTGCTTAACCCGATAAAAACGAATCCGGATCTGTCACAAGTCCGGAGCGAATTCGTGGTAGCCGCGCCTGTTGGCGGTTGGCCAACTTACCTTCAGCGTGTATTTGACGAAGAGGATGCCCGCTTGCAGGACTCACTAAACGGTCCAGCGGAAAGTTTCATCCGTGATTTCCCTGCCAAGTCGTACTACAAGGAGGCAGCCAAGCACATGGGATATGTACCGGAGAAGATGGTAGAGACATTGGTTACCGCGCTGCAACTTTCTGATGAAGAGGCCGCGCACGAAAAGTCTCTCGGCGAACTTCGGGACGCTTTAGTTGCCTATTTGTCACCCCGTATGCTGCCTCGCGACGCTTGAGGCATGTGTGTAGATTACCGACTGCTCTGCTGCCCCGGTTAGAGGCGTCGGACGTGCGTGTCGGGTCCATTACGATCACCTCCCCAAATAAACCGCCGTCACCTGCTCCCTCTCATGCCCCAGCTCCGCGCTGATCGTGAGCCGAGCCTCGCGATCAACCGCCTTCTGCTCGGCCGAGAGATCCCGTGACCGCGGCCCACCAGCTGCCGGCGCCGCCCAACCCGTCAATTCCCGATACCGCACCTGCGCGTACTGGTGCCGGAATCCATGCACCCCGTGGATTCCGGCGTTAGCGCATTGGTGCTCGAATCGGCGCAGCTGCTCGGCATAGGTCTTGTCTGCCGGGATGAGGCTGCCCCTGCCGGCCAGGGCCTTGGCTTCCTCGAGCAACTGCCGCTGCTCCGCATTGCGTACAGGCACTTCCCGCGGGCGGCCGCCCTTGGTCCAGGTGTCCTTCAGGGCGAGCATGTTGCCCCGGTCGGCCCACTCGGGCCGAATCTTGATGGATTCCTCCCGTCGCAGCCCGAAGGCAGCCTGCAGCCGCAGGGACATGGCGGTGTAGGGGTCGGTCACCCGCGCCAGGTCGCCTGCCTGCAGTTCCTGCGCCTTGCTGACGTTGGTGACATGCTGCCGGTTGCCGATGCCGTAGTGGTGGTTGTCGCGGGCGATGACGTTGTTCTTGCCGATCTTCTCGGCCCACCAGCGCAGCTCGGCCATGCGGTTCTTGATCGTGCCGATGGCCAAGCCCTCGGCCTGCCAGCGGGCCACCAGGCCTTCCACATGCTTGGGCTTGAGGCTGGTGGCGCCCAGGTGGCGGTAGCCGGCCTCCTGGAGCTGGTTGGCGACGAGGTCGAGCACACGCTCGCGGTCGCGCTGCGTGGCGAAGCTGCCGTCACGATTACGGTGGCAGAGCTGCTTCAGCTGGTAGTTCAGGTCGCGCATCCGGTTGCTGCTGGCGGTCTCCGTTGTCGGGTCGATCGGCTGCCCCTGTGGGCAGGTCGGGTTCGTTGTCGCTGGTGTGAAGTCGGTCTGGTAAGTGTTTCTGTCCGTCCCGAGCGCCTGAGCGCAACGGGAACCACGAGGGACACGGGACACCACTCCCGTCTTGTGCCGAGGTCTTGCTGCTGGCCGCCGCGGCACGCGGCGTTGGCCCCGACGTCGCTTGCTGCGGCAAGTCGGTCCGTCGGTTCGAGCCCATGCCCTGGGCTCGGCGGGGTGCACCACGGGGTGGTGCGTTTGTCTACGATGCCTGCTGGCGCAGGCTGGGCGAGGGGTCGTTAGCGACCTTCATCGTCGACCCGGAGGCCGCTTTTGCGGCACCGGATGGGCGCGCCGGAGCCCGTCACGCGGGTCCGTCACTTGCGACAGCCCGGACATCGCCCGGGCAGAGCCCGGGATTGCTGGGGCTGCGTGCGCGTCGTCACTACCGGCCCGCGCCGCGTAGTGACGACGCTGTCGGTTGGCGCAGCAGGTTGCGTCAGGACGCCGCCAGGGTTGCAGCAGGGCTCGATGTCGGCCGTGGCGCGCGTATCGCCGCCGTATTGGGGCAGGGAACACACGCTGGCCAGTCGGCCCGGCTGGGGCAGGGCAAGTCGGCAGGGCCGACCTCGGACGCATATCTCCAGACCTTGCGGTGGCCGGGTTGCAGGAGATCAGGCCGGCTGGGGCGCCCGCCGAAGCGGGCAGGGCGATGCGTAACGCGCATCCATCGGGCTGACTCAGCCAGTGGTTGATGGGCGGCATGCTGCGCCAGGCGCACCCGCGGTGCAACCGCAGTGATTACGGTCAACACCGTCGGCGGGCCGATGGCTGTCGTCAGCAGTGCGGACGCCTACTACCGCTGCTACAGGCGGCTTACCCAGCGCCGCGCGAGTCTTGCGTGAGAGGCGCCGATCGCGCGGCCGTGGATAAGCGCGGTGTCCGATGGTCGGAGCCTGCCCGGCGTCCTACTCGTCGTCATCGACATCGTGCCGGTCGCGCCGGGTGCCGTTCACATGCGCCCAGAAAGCCGTCTTGCGTGCGTGGCGTGCACGGATCTCTGCTTCGAAGGTGTCAGGCAGGGCGAGGGGCAGCAAGTCGATGCCGCTGTTCGCGATCTCGCGCAGCCTGGCTCAGTAGCGCGCCGCGTGGCCGTAGGCCCAGAACGGGCGGCCGGGCGCAGCCATCAGCGTCATGGACCGCGCCAAAAAACCGGCCCAAGCCGTCTGTCTAGCGAGGGGACGGGGCGAGGCCCGAATAAGTCAAAGTGGTGCCGTCCCTCACTAGCCTGCTATCCTACTACGCTATGACTCTCGCACAAATACAAACAGCCGAGGGCGAGGCAAGTCACGTCCCGCCGTGGGAGGAGTGTCGACGTGCGGTGGCTGACGAGTACCGGGCCGACCATACGATGCCGTGGATCGTCGGCTTTTCCGGTGGTAAGGACAGTACCGTCGTCGCGCACCTTGTGTTCGAGCACCTTCTTTCTCTCCCACGGAGCGAGCGGAAGCGTACCGTCCACATCGTTGCGAACGACACGCTAGTTGAAAGCCCGCTTGTCATTGGGCACATTAAGGCAGTGCTTGACGAGATGCGTCGAGCAGCGTCAGCTTTCGGACTACCCGTTGTCGTCGCCACGACAGCGCCAGACGTCGACCAGACCTTCTGGGTCAATTTGATCGGAAGAGGTTATCCTTCTCCAAACCGATCTTTCCGTTGGTGTACGGATCGCATGAAGATCCAGCCAACCAGTCAATATATCAAGCAAGAAGCAAATAGCAGCGGTTCGGTGATTCTCTTGCTGGGTGTCAGGCGAACCGAGAGTGCCGCTCGCGCTGCTTCGGCATCCCGGTATGACAACGGCGAGAGGTTGAATCGGCATAACGATTTACCCAATTGCTTAGTTTTTCGTCCGATCCTCGAACTCACCACAGAGGATGTATGGGAGTTTCTTGGGCGCGAGGCCCCGCCGTGGGGCGGCACACATTCAAGGCTTATCAAGCTGTACCGGGATGCCGGGGGGGGCGAATGCCCGGTGGTGACTGCAAAGGCCGATACTCCCTCGTGCGGGACATCGTCCTCGCGCTTTGGTTGTTGGACTTGCACGGTTGTCGATAAGGATCGCAGCCTGAGTGGCTTTGTGGAAGCAGGCTTCGAGGAGTTCACGCCTCTGTTGGACTTCCGCGACTGGTTGGTCTCTATCCGAAATGATCCAGAGAGACGCCTAGCAAGACGCAGGGATGGTCGCTTCACCATCACACAGGCTGGCGTGCACATTCCTGGCCCCTTCACCCGCGCAACTCGGTCAGAGATTCTTGCCCGGCTTTTAGCCCTCCAGGAAAAGGTGGGGCATGAACTAATCTCCGGGAGCGAAGTGGAGCGGATTCGATCACTCTGGGCTGAGGATGCGCTGAGTGAGGCTAATCGCGCAACGACGATCCAATAGCAATAGCCGGGGGCGAGACTCAATGGCAACGAATGCAGTCACCGTACTCAACAGCGAAGAGGGTCGATCGTTAGTGCGCAAGAAGTGTCGCGCTGCGAAAATCCCGATTTCCGTGCTAGAGGAGCTCATTGAGGCGGAGCTCGATCAGCAGGGAAAGAAGCGCAAAGCAGGCTTGTGGGACGAGATCGATCGCATCCTCGATGACCTTGATTCCGGGGAGAGTCCCTAATGCATCTGCGTGCTATCGAACTGCGCGATTGGCGCTCGTATCGTCATGCACGTTTTGAGTTCCCGATTCCATCGGGAAAAAGGAACGTGATTTTGGTTCGCGCCCCGAACGAGCATGGGAAAACCTCGTTCTTTGAGGCAATTAGCCTCGGTTTGTTTGGTCGCGAGGGGTTGTTTCTCGTGCCGCGGGCTCGGGTTGCAACGAATGGCGAACTGTCTGAGCGACAGGCCATTACGTACAGCCAGTTTCTTGCGGGGGCTTTGCACAGGCGCGCTGTCGCGCAGGGCAGGCAGAGTTGCTCTGTGACCCTGGATTTCGAAGACGACGAGGGCGAGCGGATCGAAATGACCAGAAAGTGGCATTTCACATCCAGTGGTCAGCACAAGCCTTATGACGACGAGCTATTTATCTATGAGGGAGTAGGCCGCCGCCCAGTTGCGCCTCCGGCAGCAGTAACTGATCGCGATGGCTGGTATCGCGAGTTCATCGCACAAACTTTCCTTCCTGCGGCCTTGGCTGAGTTCTTTCTCTTCGATGGTGAGCAAGTACAGCGCTATGCGAATCGCGGAATGGCAGCGCAAGTGCGACAAGGTATCGAAGGGCTACTTGGATTACCGGTATTGAGGAGTCTCAAAGAATCACTGCTCAAGTATGCACAGGCAAAGCGTGCTGGCGCGTCGGCACCGTCGGACGGCACGGTAAAGGTCGTGCAGGCGGAGATCGCTCGCCTAGAGTCCGACATCGCTGAGCATCGTAAGAAGCTTACTGAGGCGACGGCGCTTCTTCCTGCTCTCGAGGCAGAGAGTGACGAACTCATCCGCCAACTAGGTACCGGCGGCGAAGGTACTATGGCGATGGTCGGAGAGCTTTACAAAGAAGAGGAGCGACACAGGGCAGAAGCAGAACGGGCGACTGAGGCGCTGAAGACGCTCTTGATGGGCGACGTTGCGCTAGCGTTGGCAGGTACACAGCTGAGGACTGCGACGATTGCGCGGATGCAATCCGAAAAGATCTTGGAGAACTGGGAGGCAGGTAGGAACCAGGGCAGTGTCAATCTGGAACGCTACGTTGCCGACCTTGTGAACAGGTTGTCCGCGATAACACCGCCCATCGATGCGGTAGGCCGTGCCGCGATCGTTGCTGAGGTGCGCAACGCATGGCATGCACTCTGGTTTCCGGCACCTGAGGGGTGCGCCGAGTCCTACCTTCATACCGCGCTGCGCGGCTTGAGCCGAGAACGGGCTGTGGAACGACTCGAATCAGTAGGCAACCGGTCGGTCTCCGAACTCAACAGCGTTGTGTCGAGCATCCGAAGTTCCGTTGATATCGCCGAAGCTAAGAAGCGCGAGCGACTAGAACTGGAGCAGACTGCTCCCGAGGCAGAGAGACTCAGTGAGCGCCTCAAAGTGGTTGGGGAAGAAATCGGTCGCCTTCGTCTACAACGAGACACATCTCAGAATGCAATAAGTGCAGTGGAGGGCCAGCTAGCGGCGAAGCGTGCTGAGTTTGGACGTTATACCGATAGCATTGGGAGAGGTGCTCCCGCATTGCGAAAAGCAGTACAGGCTGAGTCAGTCGCAGCTTTAATCGACGAAATTTTAGTCGATGCGGTCCCGACTCAAGTTGGCGCGATCGCAGAGGCGATGACGCGTGCGTGGAAGTCTATGGCGCACATGGCCGATCGCGTCGACCGTATCGAGATCACCTCCGAATGCGAGGTGCTAATGCTCAACCGGAAGGGCGAGAACCTCCACGAGATCGAGAAATCAGCAGGTGCCAGCCAAGTGTTTACCCAGGCACTTATTTGGGCTGTCACGCACGTTAGTGGGCAAAGCTTCCCGTTTGTTGTCGATACGCCGCTCGCGCGGCTGAGCAGGGATCAGCGTTTGGGAGTGCTTAAGACCTTCACCGACCGGCCGGGGCAAGTCATCCTGCTGTCGACCGACGAGGAGGTGGTGGGCGAAAAGCTGGATGCTATACGCAATCGGGTATCGGTAGCGTATCAGCTTCGTGTGCGTAACGAGGACGGTGTCTCCGTCACAACTGTTGAGAACGACGCGTTGTAGAGGAAAGAGCAATGGCCCTAGCTCTGTCTGAATTTATTGGTGCGTCGTACCGGACTACGCGGTCCGCGGATGCGAAATGCACCGAACTCTTGAGGCATCTCGGTTTCAAGGTGCGATACCTTCCTGCGCGCCTCGCCATTGCGAGATCGATCTCGCTTGCGGAAGCCCCCGAACTGCTCGATACGGATGATGACGATGACGAGGCTGCAAGTCCTATCCGGGGGCAACAGCTTTTTGGAGAGGAGGGTGACGCTGCCGCATGGCTTGCACTTCTTGTGCAGAGTTCCAACCAACCAGACCTCTCGAAGAGGGATATCCAAGCACTCACTGCGGCGCACTGGAGGCGTGGTGCCGATCTTTTGGCGAAGGATTGGGAGGAGGCGAATGGCAATCTCGGAGCCTTCGTGCTTCGCCTCGCGGACCTTGCGAATCTCGCTTCCGAGGGAAGCCCTTCGAGTGGATTCGGCAGTGGTGACGGTCAGAATGAAGCCCCCACGCTTTCGGTAGCGGTTGTGCTTCCTATCGGCCCTGTCGGTGAAGATTCTCAAACTGGCGAACCGGTTGCCTTCCCTGTAAATGCGCCTGGTGGAAGTCCTCACATGGCAATCATGGGAGGTACAAACTCCGGTAAGACGTATACAGCGGTCACGATGTTGAGGAAGCTTCGTGGTTTCGGCCGAGTGCCTATCCTTGCTTTCGACTTTAAGGGCGACCTCGCCGAGAAGCTTGCACCAGATATCGGCGCTGAGGTTCTCGCCCCACCGCGGATCCCCGTCCCGCTGAATGTGTTAGCAGTTCAGGTTGCCGATGACACGGGAATTCGCGAAGCGGCGGGGCGGATCCGGGAGTCGATCTCCCGAGTTAAGAGTTCGAAGATAAGCGGCGTGCAGTCTGAGGCGCTTCGCGAAGCTGTGCTCCAAGTCTTGAGGGTCCGATCAGGTGGCCAAACTCCAACGCTGGTTGATGTTGCTAAAGCCCTCACGGTTGAGTATCAGCGTAGATCTCGTAAGCCGGACGAGCTCACTTCGACGCTTAACGAGCTAACGCAATTCAAACTCTTCGATCCTCGGATGTCGCCGGCCGAGTTCTTTTCAAAGAGTTGGGTCATCAAACTTCCTCAAGATAGCACCGCGGAAGTACGTCGTCTCGTGATCAACCTTACCCTTGATGCACTCGATAGGTGGATCAATTCGCTCCCGGATTCACAAGTAGTCGAAGGGCGACGCGCTATAAGACACGTCTGCATGCTAGATGAGGCTCATGTGATTCTCGAGACTAAGCTGCCAGCCCTTAGCAATCTGATGCGGATGAGTCGTTCAAAGGGCGGTGTGGTAATGCTGGTTTCTCAGTCTCCAGATGACTTCGAGAACGCGGATGAGGGGTTCTTGGACAACATGGGTCTGACGGTTGCATTCAATACGCAAGCGAAGCCGGGTCCTACCAAGGCAATATTTGGGCAGGGCAACTCGCTTGTCGATTTGAATGTCGGTGATGCTCTATGTAGGATTAGGACGGAAGCTCGCACTAGGCAGATTACCGCCTGGCGCCCGTAGAGGTCGCCCGAGCCGAGATTCCACTATCCAATCTGCTGCCTCGCACTTGTGCCCGAGTGGAGGGATACGCCCTTATGCGGTTGCGTTTGGTGGTTTGTTGGCGTACGGTCGTGGTATCGAGTTTCCGCCTCGAGTATTGATAAGTCGGTACGCCTGTCTGGCGCCAGCTTGTGCGTAGCTGAGATGAAGCGGCTTCGCGCAGCCGTAAAAGTAGAGTCGGTCGAAGGGTAGGTTCTCGATAATCCAGTCGGCTACTTGCTCCATGTCTTCGTCTTCCACGATGAAGTCGCATGCGGCGCCCCTTCGTTTGCAGATCAGCTTTCCTCTTCCATTCAACTCGTGGCTCCCATGCTGATCGAGTGCAGGGGCGATACGCCCTGGGATCTTTTTTGCCAGCGCGGATGAGCAGAAGCCGTAGGTCAGCTTGATCGACCCGAAGTAGTCAATCACCGGGTCCAGGAGATTGACGGCGAGGTCATGCAACGCGTTGTATGTCTCTGGGTTGAGAGGGACATTGTTCAACTGAAGGCGCTGCTGCGTCTCTCCGCACTCGATGAAGTCGCGGAATGTGAAGTTGGCGCCGCATGGCTCATCGAGGCCTGGGATTCCCTTGCTGCGGACAAGTCTCAGTCCATCAACCTCAAGGCGTCGCCGTTGCAACGCAGCTGTGATGACCTCCGGGCGAACTGAGGGGGATCCCTCGGTGATTCCGGCTGCGGCCAACTCTTGGTCGAATGCCAACTGCTCCGCGTAGCCCTCTTGCTCTTCGTGGAGGTAGCGGCTCTTATTCAACAGCATGGTCTTGGGGTACTGAGCCGACCCGTACTCAAAGATGTCGTAGTCAAGTCGTCGAAGGTTGACCTTGATGCGTCGCTTCAGCATGGGCATTGGACTGTCGTCGAAGTTGTCGAACTCCAAAAGCGTCAGCTTGCCTGAGCCAATGTGGATCTTCACCAGCTGAACTTCGCTGGTTGTATCCCACAGCCTGAGGCCGCAGTCCACGTAGACACGCAGCACGGCCGGGAGCTGGTCGACCAGATGGATGTGCAGTTGCAGAGAGTGGTCCCCATCGAGGTAGCCGAAGCCCGACTCCGCAGCATCGCGGCACGCTGCCAACAAGACCTCCGGCTGGGCGGTTTGCGACAGGAGGTGAAGGGCAGCCGAATTGGCTGAGCTGTAGTCGCCGAAGAACGCCTTGACGTCTCGTTGTAGCCTGGGCTCGAGAAACTTATAAGGATGCCGCTTGGCAAACTGCCGGGACGCGAAGTGAACCAGTAGGTCGTCTGTCCGCTCGCTGGCTGCGGCCTGCAACAGTCCCAGATCGAACGCTTGTTCGACCAGACGCCGCAGCTTTCCTGGCCTTTTCTTCAGTACCTCGGGAGCTTCATCTTCAACCGCGTGTTCCTCTGCGTCCGGCCACCGGCCGAGTTCGAGAGCAGCACGCCAGTAGGCCTCCATGGCAGGCCGACACTCCTCAAGCAGAGTTTTGGCGGCGGAGACTCGAGGCTCCTGCATTCGCGGCGTACGAGTAACTGAGGGCGTTCGAGGCAGGCGTGGTGCTCGGAGCAGCCTTTCAACCACCCCTGCGCGGCGGTAACGACCGGCCGTAAACCTCTGCTCGGCTTCGTGATCTGCGAACACGAAGGCGACACCCGGCGCCACCATGTGCGCTTGTCGGCTGAGCACTTGTTCCAAGTAGTCCTTGAACTCCGCTTGGGAGAAGTATTTCTGAAATGTGCGTCTCGAGGTGAGCACCCCGTCGCTATAAGGCACGCCGGCAGCTTCTGCTGGGTGCAACATCACTGCGACAGCCATCACCTGCTTACACAAGGCAGCCGCTTGGCGGATCGCTTCAACCCGCTCCGCAGGATCCTCGATCACATTCACCACAAAGCCAAGGTTGACGACCTCGGCAGCGCGGCGAGGGTTGGCGGGTGCGAAGTGAGGGTCCCATCCAAGGGCGTCGATTCCAGCCCCCGCCAGGGCCTCAACATCGCCCCCTCGTCCGCATCCGTAGTCGAAAAACGTGCTCCCCGGTTGTAGCAAGCCATGTCGCATGAGCAGCTGTACGGGGGCTGAGATCCCGGTGCGGACGAGTGCAGTGAGGTGGCGCCGTACGGCGAATCTCCCATCGTCGGACGCATCCTCCACGGCGCCCGTCGTGTCGTTTCCGATAGGGACGAATTCACTGCCCTGGAGCATATAGCCCTTGGCTGCGATCGTTCGGCTCCAGTTGAGCCGGAAGCCGATGGTGTGCGTGTTATCGAAGAGTCCGAGATCTTCTGCGGTACGGGTGACAGCTGCCCACCCGGCTCTATGCGGATGCTCTACGCTGACAAGCAGCTCTTTGCGGTGCAAGAGCGGTGGGTTCAGCGTGCTGTCGTATCGCCTGAAATGGGGCGGGTTGCTGGGACCGTCGCGGAATGTCCAGCTCGCCGCGAGCTCGGGAAACGGGTCGGTGTCGAAGTATGGGTAAAGGAGCAGCGAGACAAGGCCGGTACGTGCATTGACTTTGGCGACATTAGGCGCCGTATCGCCTGAAGCAGCCAACTGCGCTTGTGCAAAAGTGATGGCATCAGCGTGCTCCACCGGGAAGGAACTGTCGCGCCATTCGAGGTGTACGTATAGATCGTCAACAACTCGCTTGACCATCTTTGGTGTCCGTCCATTTCAATACAAAGCAGTACCTGATTAGCGATGAACCTCAGCAACCCTGATTCCGCTCTCCGGCTGCCTGGGAGTGGCCACGAGCGCCTTGAGCAGACAGCCGAGCATCGCACGCATGTCGTAGCGGCGATTGAAGCGGAACTGCACCTCGGCCAGGTAACGGTAGCCGTACTTCGCGAACTTCACCGCGTGGTAGGTGCCCGTCAGGGCGGTCTTGATGTTGCCGATCAGGGTGTTGACGGCCTTGAACTTCTCGTTGAGCACGCTGGCCTTGCCGCCGCCGGTGATCTCACGGTCATGGACCGCTCCCATGGAAGCTGCCACGGTGAAGCACCCCAGCCCGTCGGACACCACCGTCAGCGGCAATCCCATGCTCGTGGCGATGAAGGTCTTGACCGCGTCGTGGGTGAAGGGGCGAGCAGCCAGGCAGGCCAGGTGGGGGCGGCCTTCCTCGGTGGTCTGAACCGCGACGATGAAGGGGATCTTGTTCTCCGAGCCACGCCCCCGCTTGCCGCCACTTCTCTCCCCGCCCAGGTAGGCGTCGTCGACTTCGACGCGGCCTGTGAGCTTACGGTCGGCTTCGGCGAGGTGCATGCCTTGAAGGAGCTTGTGCTTGATGAGCCACGCCGTTCGGTAGCTCACCCCAAGCTGGCGGGTCAACTCCAGGGCCGAGACATTGTTCTTGGCCTGGGTGAGCAACTGCATCGCCAGGAACCAACGCGTCAGGGGCAGCTTGGTAGCCTCGAAGACCGTGCCGCTGATGACGCTGCACTGGTGCTGGCAGCCGCCGCACTGCCAGTACAACCGGCCTTCGCGCCGGAAGCTGGTACGGGACTGCATGACACCGCACGCCGGGCAGACGAAGCCGCGGGGCCAGCGGGCGGCGATAACCGCCTGCTCGCACTGCTGCTCCGTGCCGTAGAGCTCAAGGAACTCCGGCATCGACAGGCCCTTCTGGAACTGGACTCGGTTCATTGGCATGGCGCATCTCCTGGTGGAATGCACCCATCTTCTTGCCTCACTGGCTCACAGAGTGAGCTTGCTGAGGTTGGTCGCTAATCAGGAAGCAGTATCGGTTTGGTCTGTATGGTGGCTCGTATTCATCATCTTGACCGCTGTGCGGAATTGCCATACCAATGGCCTGCCTTGAATGGCGCTTGGCACGAGGAGGCTCTTCGATTGGCAGATTACCTCGACCCGAAGATGCGGCCTGTTGCCACCTGCTGGCGGAGTTGGACTAGCATGCGGATGATTCGGGAGTTACGATACCAACGGTGCGATGAAATCTGCCTCGGTCGCAGCGACAGTGGACGCCTGCGAGATCCTTACACCGCGCTGGCCGAAAACTCATGCAGCGGGAAGAAGCGTGCGCGCGCTATGAACCTGTGTCCAGCGACTTTGCCAGAGAAGGGCGTGGCTTTCCTCTCAAGCTTATGGGGGCAACTCTGTGTCGCAGCGTGCGTAGGGCTCTCCTCCAGTGACGATCATGGCCATGTCGGTGAGCATGAGGACGGTGGCGGCCCCAAGACGGCTCCTCCGGTGCGGTCGATGTTGGACTACTCGGGCTACTTGACCCGGGACGGGCTGGGCAGCCTAGACGTCGGCGGCGGGGTGACTCCCCTGGGCAGGTAGTTCATCGCCTAGGCTTTTCCCCTGGCCCTGTGGGATTAGTCTGCCCGGTGGACGTTGGTTGGGGGCCGCCGGCCCCTACGTCTTCTATCCCGAAGTGCGATACCCCGACGGTGGGGCGCTTTGGTTGAGACCCCATCTCGGGAACGGCCGCATTTGCGCCGACCGTGTCCCAGACGGCGGGATTCCCTCCGTGGTCGCGTCGAAGCTGACCCGCGCGGACGCTCGAGCGGTAGTCCTCGCTGAGCGCTCCGACATCCTGTGACACCTCGCGCCGACGCTGGCCGAGAGTTCGCCGGACCTCGCTGAGGCCCTGCTGGGCCCGGGTGGACACATCGTCCTGGGGTGCCGATCCTGGCTGCACTCCCGAGCCGGACTGTCGGGAACGGATGCTGGTCTCGTTGCGGTCGGCCTGCGTCGTAATGCCGCTGCTGCCGGCAAGGGGCCTTCGCCTGTCGAATTCCGAGCGCAGGGGTGCCGTCCAGCCCATGGACTCGGGTGGTGACACGGTGGGGCCGAAGGGGTTCTCGTTCGGGACATGGCCGCTGCCAGCGGTACCGCCCTGCGCGTACGAGTAGGCGATCTCGGCCACGGCGCGCTGCAGCTTGATCGGGTCTTCTTCCCGCAGGAGACTGCGCTCCGCCAGGCGTCGGGCGGCGTAGTTGGTGAAGTCGGTCTGGGTGCCGCTGCTCCACTCGCGCATGAATTGCGCGGTGCGCGCCAATTCCCTGGCTTGGCCGTAGGCTGTCTCGCTTGAGGATTGCTGCTCCATCGCCGCGCGGGAGGACGAGTCGTAGCCCACGGTCGCCGTGGTCCGATGGCCGCGTGCCCACTGGTACGCATCGGTGTTGCGGAAGTCCCGGACCAGCGCACTGGTATCGCTGACCTGCAGGGACTCGGAGGCCCTTCGAGCGTAGTCGTAGGCGCTTTGCAGGCTCTGCTGATCGACGCTGCGTCCTTCCACCCTGGAGTCGGCGCCGATCTCGGTGAGCGGGATCTTCAGGCCCAGGGAGGCTGAGGCCGCGACGGCCTTGCCCACGGAGGACCCTTCGCTCAGTCCCAGCCTGCGGTTCACATCCTTTGCGATCGAGTTCAGCGTCTGGAACTGCGTGCTGGTCGAGCCGCCGTTGCTGGTGTTGGAGCCGCCGGTGCGCTGGTTCGACCGCTCGAAGCTCTCCTGGATGCTCAGCGCCCGGGTCAGCGCTGTGGCCTGGCTGCGCTGCATGGCCTCGCGCTCGCTGGTGGCGAAAGTCTCGGCCTGACGCGCGCTCTCCCCGATAGCGGTGGCCTGGCGCTCACTGATGGTGAACGTGCTGGCCAGCCGGCTCATGGTGGCTTGGTAGCGGAAAACGCCGGCCTCGGGGCCAATGCCCTGGATGGTGGTGCCGTGGGCCTCGGTGGTGGTGCCCATGAAGGCCGAGGTGCGGGTGGGGCCGAGCTGCTGCTGGTCGAGGCTGACGCTGTTCTGGCTGATCAGGCCCTTGCTGGTGGCGGCGGCCTCGCTGCTCGCTGCCGACTGGATCGCGCTGCTGGCGGTGACCGCCTGGAAGGCAACTTCGCCGCCCTTGATGATGGCGGTGGCGATGAGCGGGATTGCAGCCACCAGGTAGCCGGCGATCGCCTGATCGGAGATCGCGCCCTGGTAGATGCCGGCGGCGGTGTCCAGGGTCAGGCCTCGGCTGTTCGTGCCCAGGCTCGCGGCGGCGGCGAGGTTCTTCGCACTGGCCAGCGTGCCGACGTAGTTGAGGATCGCATAGAGCGGCGGCCAGAGCTGGATCCAGACCAGGCTCATGACGAAGCTCTTGATCGCCAGAGCCAGCCCCTTGCCCTGGGCCAGCAGGAAAAGCAGCAGCACGAAGGGGAAGACCGCGTAGATCACTGCCTCGATCACGTTGCGGATCATCGGCAGGGCCTGCGCGGCGATGCGGCCCATGGTGATGAAGGACGCATTGGTGGAAGCCGTGGCATTCGCCCGTGCCGTGGCCAGCATGGTCGCGGCAGGGTCGTTCAGGCGCAGGCCGGCCAGGGTGTTGGTGTCCTGCACGAGGTTGATCAGGATGTTCTGGCGCAGCAGGTCGGCGGCGCCCTGGGCGGCGGTGGCGATCCGGGTCTTGGTGTAGGCCTGCTCAAGCTGGCCGTCGATGACGCCGGCGGCGATGCTGGGGTCGAGCGTCGGGTTCATCTGCAGGGCGAGCGTGGCGCGGGCCCCGGCGATCTCGGCGGGCAAGCGGCTGTTGAGGCGGGTGTAGATGGCTGGGCAGGTGTCCACCTGCACCGGGTTGCCCCAGGTGGAAAAGCGCCCCGGGTTGGGCGTGCCCATCAGCGCCCAGATGTCGGTGCTCTGGGCGAACGCCGCCGGGTCGATCGTGCCGTCCTGCAGGTCGTAGACGGTGCAGTTGTGCACGAAGGCAATCATGTCGGCGCGCAGTTGTGGGTCGGCCACGTTGGCGGCGCGGCTGGCCTGGATCAGGCGGTTGCCGAACATGACGCCGTTCTTCTGGTAGGCCAGGGCCTCGGGCAGCTGAGCGTTGGTGTCCGGGATCACCTGGAAGGCGGTCTCGAAGAAGCGCGTCATCACGTCGCCCACCAGGCTCGTGGCGTGGCCGAAGAAGGCCACGCCGATGGGTACGTTTCCCACCACCGCGGGGGGCTGGCTGCCGAGCTTGTCGACGATGGCGACATCCGCCTTGGGCAGGAACATCGCGTGATAGACCAGCAGCAGGCCCATCAGCCAGCCCCAGCCGTGGAAGCGCCCGGGGGTGAAGAGGCCTGCGGCAGCGGCCACCAGCACGCCGGTGACGGCCATGGTTTTGATGAGGGCCAGGTAGCCCGCGCCGCCCATGATGGCGGCGATAGCGTTGAAGACCCCGGTCAGGGTGTCGACGTTGCCGTAGGCGTAGATCTCGAACATGCGGGCTGTCTGCGCCTTGGTTTCGGGCTCAGGAGCCGCGCTGGCCGGCGTTGGCGCTGAAGTCCAGCATGGCCTTCACTGCGGGAGGCATGGCAGCCCAGAGCTGGCGCTCCAGGCTCTGCAGGTCCTGGGTCATCGAGGACACCGAGCGCACCTTGGCGTAGGCAGCCTGCTTCTCGATCAGGATCTGCATCTGCGCCTCGCGGGCGTGGGCGCGTAGCTCGTCCAGGTAGCGCTGCTCGACCTCGCTTCGGCGCAGGGCCTGGGAGAGCGCTGTGCTGGCCTGGGCGAGCGCTCTGGCCAGGAAGGTCTGCGCATAGTCGAGCGCGATCACGTCCTTGTAGGTCTCGATCAGCGTCTCGGCGGTGCCCGAGCCCGGCACCGCGTTTGCCACGGCGAGCATCCGGTAGACCGGCTCGCTGGTCTGGTTGATGAAGCCGATGTCGGCCGGGCTCTGGGCGCTGCGCGTGGCGATGTTGTCGGAGATGCGCTTCAGGCGCTCGGCCACCAGCCTCGTGAAGGGCTTGACCGAGACGGTGGCCCGCCTGGGGTTCAGGCACTCGGTGGTCTCGTCGCAGACGTAGACGTCCACATCCACCAGGCCTGCGGTTGCGGAGTCGGCCTTGCCCAGCAGCAGATCCCGGATGCCGGTGAGGGTGGGCTCCAGCATGCGGGGGCCGGCGCCGCTGCCGTCATCGCCGGGCGGGGTGACGATCACGGTGCCGATCAGGCTCATGATCAGTTCCTTCTCCTGGCGGCTGATGCTTCCGCCCACCTGGCTGAGCGCATTCCAGGTGACGTTGCCCTTGGCGAAGGTGGCGTTTCGTACGTTGGGGTCGGCGCTGCTCGCGGCGGTGCGCACCACCGACGGCGCGTTGGAGGCGCAGGTCAGGCGCGCCTCGGCGCGGTCGCTGACCGAGCCCAGGTACTGGGCGATGTTCGCGCAGCCGCTTTGCACCGACTGGTCGTACTCGCCCACCACGCCGTTGACCAGCGCCTGCGCGGCTTCGCAGGAGTTGATGTTCATGGCGTTGATCTTGTTGAGCTGGTCCTGCAGCTCGGTGAGCAGCTTGTCGATGTCGGGGGAGATCGACTGCAGGGCCAGCTTGAAGGCGTAGCCCACGGCGTTGGAGCCGATGTTCTGCAGCAGGGCCACGAACTGCTGCTTGTTGATGAAGGAAAAGGCGCCGCCGTAGATGTCGATGCCGCCGCACCCGGCCTTCAGACTGGGCAATTGGGCCTGGACGAGCGGGTAGTTGCGTCCCGGGGCGCGCATCATCAGGCTGCCGCCGGTGTAGAGGTTCATCGCCTGGCCCCGGAAGGCGCCGGGGCTGGTGACGTTGCCGATGGCCCCCAGGTCGTTGAACATCGTCTGCATCTCGGTGTTCAGGTCGGCGGGCAGCGCCGGAGCGGGGCCGATGGCGATGGTGGTGGCCAGCAGACCGGCGATGGTGCGACGGGTGGGCGTCATGGCGTGGTCCTCAATAGGTTGGGGAGCCCGGCCGGGTCCGCTTCGCGCGCGAGTGCGGCGATGCGCTCCAACAGGTCGGTGTCCGACATCAGGCTGAAGCCCACCGGCCGGAACTCGCGGCGGCTGGGCTGGGTGAGGTACAGCGCTGGCACGGCGCGGGCGTTCAGGCGCGCAGCAATGCCGTTGTCGGGGCGGGCGTCGGGGTATTCCGGCAGGCTTCCCCCGTCCAGGCTCACGGCCAGCACCGTCAGACCATGGGTCTGGGCGAAGCGCTTGAGGACGGGCGCGAAGCGGTGGCAGAACGGACAGTCGCTGCGAAAGACGAAGACCAGGCCGTGGGTGGCGGCCAGTTGCCGCACGGCGGCGGTATCGCGATCTCTCTGGCGCTCGTCGAAGGCAGCGATGGCCAGCGTGTTGGTGGGGCGGCCCTCGGAGGCGTAGTCGAGGCTGGGGTCGCGCCAGACCAGGCGCTGCCAGCGGTCGGCGAAGACCTGGGAGCGGTCCATCACCATGCGCTGGAAGCGCATGTAGGCCATCAGGTTGTCGTCGGTGGGGTTCATGACCGCGACACGCTTGAGCGTCTCCAGCCGCTGCTGCATGGCCTCGAAGTCGGCCAGCTCGCGGGGCCTGGCCGGGGTGGCGGGTGCCTTCGGGGCGGGGCGGGCTGTTGGGGGCGGGGGGTCGCGGTACCAGAACCAGCCTTCGCGGTGCTGCTGCCAGTAGATGGTGGCGGTCTCGGCCAGGTCTGGGGGCTGAGCCGTAGGTGGTTCTGCGCCGGGGGTCGCGATCGCAGGCAGGACTGCGAGCACCGCGAGGAGGGCGGATCGGATCGCGTTCACCGTTCCTCCGGGAAGCGGCCGTCGGCGCAGTAGCTGATCTGGTAGACCATCTCCTGGTCACCGCGCTTGCCGGATTGGTTCACGTCGTGCTGCCGGGTGGTCACCTCCAGACGGCCGCAGCCGGGCTGGGGCAGGCGCTGGAGGCGGCGCACGTCGATCTCGATCGGGGCGTCGGTCTGGAAGCGGCGCGCGATGGCCTGCGCACCGGGGCCGGTGAGCGTGCCGCGGGCACTGCCCTCGGCGGCGGCGCGAGCGAGCAGGGGCTTGAGGTCGGAGACGGCTTGGCGCGGGGTGTTCTCTGCGGGGCCGGCCGCGTGGGCGGTGCAGAGCGCCAGTGGAAAGGCGGCGGCCAAGGCCAGTTTGGGGAGGAATCTCATCGCGTGTCCTCAGGGCCCGACGGCGCCGTTCACGCGGCTGCGCGCCTTGTTGGCCAGCGCGCCGACGTCGGGCAGCGTCGGGGCGATCTCGGCGTAGAACTCGGTGAGGTCCATGCGCGAGAAGTCGAGCGTCTGCAGTTGCGCGAGGCTGAAGCCTGCGCAATCGGGATTTTTCGCGCCACCCCAGCTGCGGCCCAGCTGGGCTCGACCCTGCTCGTTGAGCACGCGGGCCAGGCGCGAGTTGAAGCAGCAGAAGCTCTGGGTGGTCTCCAGGCAGGTGCCGAGGATGGGCACCTTGCGCGAGCAGTAGCTGCCCACGCTGTGGCACAGGCGGTTGTCGTTCTTCATCGCCAGCACCTGCTCGCCCTGCTCGCAGGACAGCAGCCCCGAGAGCTGGATGGCCAGCATGGCGATCGTCCAGGGGCCGGGCACCAGGGAGGTCATGAACGAACCCACCGACAGCTCACCCGCGATCAACCCGGCCAGCGCCGAGCTGCCGCCGCCCGCGCCGAAGAGCGCCTCGAAGCCGGCAATCACCATGTCCGGGGCGTCGGCGGCGAAGAGCGCGTCGTAGGTGTAGCTCGAGCCCACGGCGCCGATTGCCTGGCCGCCCGCGCCGGCGATCAGCGCCATCGTGCTGAAGAGCGATCCGCTGGCACCGCCGCCCTTGCAGCAGTTCACCAGGCCGAAGAGCTTCTTGCGGCAGCGGTTGTCGTAGCCCTTGAAGACTTCGAGCGTGTCGGGATCGACGTAGCGACCGGCCTCTCGCTGGATCTCCAGGCCCGCGACAGCACGGGCGAAGTCCGGGTCGGGCGTGTGCGAGGTGTCGAAGCAGTTGCCGTCCAGGCAGAAGCGCCGGTCGCCGCAGTTGGTGACCGTGCTGCGGGTGCCGCTGGCGGTCTTGCACTGCCAGGCCTGCTCGAACACCGTGCACAGGCCCTGCGGGGTGGTCTCCACGCAGGTGGAGCCGACCTGGCTGCAGCCACGGTCGCGCAGGGGCTGGCAGTCGTCGTTGCTGCGGGCGGCGAGGCAGCTGTAGGACGAGGTCGTCCGCCAGCAGTCGCGATAGACCGGGTGCCCGCTGATGATGCGTGTGGCGGGGCCTTCGACGCAGACCTCGGCGTCCTTGACGCAGTCGGCGGCAATGGCGGGCGAGGCTGCTATTGCTGCTATGGCTGCTACGGCAGCGAGGGCAAGGCGAAGCGGCTTCATCGGGCGCGCGCCTCCAGTGCGCTGCACTGGTTGTCCCAGGTGTTGGTGAAGCTCACGCGGGTGGGCATGGCGAAGGTGCTCACGCCCTCGAAGCTCGTGCCCTGGCAGGGGTTGGCGAACCAGGCGCCGATGCTGCAGTTCGCCCCGCTGCACGACTGGCTGTAGAAGGTCTGGTAGCAGTAGAAGCCTTCGATGCGGCTCGGGCCGGGCGTCTTCGGGATCTGGGTGTTGAGCGCGCCGGGCACGTTCTGGCTGCCGAGGTCCATGTAGACCTCGCCGCTGCCCTTGTTGAGGGTGAAGGCGTGCATGCGGTAGCTGTCCACCGCACAACTGAAGTCGAAGGCCAGGTAGTCGATGCAGGCCGGGCAGGGGTCGGCGGTGACGCGGGTGAGGAATTCGCCGTCGCTGCAGCCAGGCGTGAGCACCGGCGTGACGATGAGCACCTTGTCGCACGTGAGCGTCTCGGTGGTGCGGTACTGGTGGCACAGCGCCGTCTCGAAGCGGTCCGGCGTGGTGGTGGTCTGCACGCTGCAGCCGCTGTAGGTGCCGGCGATGTTTCCCGCGATGCTCTGCGGGTCGGCGGTGATGGTCCGGGCGCGCGTGAGCAGCGGATCGTTTGGGGCGATGCTGAAGGTGGGCCGACGCGTCGGGTTGGTCTGCGAGAAGTTCACCGCGTTGCAGGCCTGTGCGCCGGTCGTGGCTCCGTTCCCGGCCGCCGCGCAGGCGCTGGTCGCGGCGCCGGCCTGCGAGCCCAGCCCGGCGCTGCCGAAGTAAGAGGCCTGCGGTGGACTGGTGGTGTAGCCGGGCACCGTGCCCTGGGCGGTGGTTGGGTTGATCTGGGTGCGGGCGGCGGCGTTGCCGGTGCGCCCCATGGCCGCACCCTGGTTGAAGGCATCGGACAAGGACTGCGCGTGGGCGGGCTGCGTGGACAGGGAAAGCAGCACGGTGGCGGCTGCTATTGCTGCTACTCGTGCTACCGCTGGCGGTGGGTTCTTCATCGGGGACGCAGCCGGGAAAGGTAGGGGCCTGCGACCGCAGCGGCGCCGGGATGGCGGCGGACCATGTGCTCCAGCGCGTAGTCCAGGCTGACGTCACCCGACACCGAGATGAAGGGGCGCGGCACGGTGCAGGTGGTGGCGCTGCAGGGCGGGGCGTCTTCGCCGGTCGTCAACAGGAAGGTAGGCGCGGCCTCGACGCCGTGTCGCTCGAAGGCCTCGGGGTCGATCACCCAGCCGGCTTTGCGCTGGCCGAGGAGGTCGCTGACGGCCGCGACCGTCTGGCGCATCGACTGGTTCTTCAGGCCGCGCAGCACGAGCACCGCGCCGGCCCGCTCGGCCTGATCGACGAGGCGGCGCAGGCTGCCTTGGGGCATGTCCAGGGTGACGAAGATGCGAAGTGCGGGCTCCTGCAGCGGGAGGACTCCAGGGTGCATGGCGCCGCCGATCCGGCTGCCCTGACGGGCAAGGGCGCCGATGTCGATGCCAGCCCCGGTTGCGGGAGGGCGCTGGGCTGCGCCCGCTCCCTCGCTGGAGCCTGGGCCGATGCGGGGCAGGGCGCGCGGTGCCGGGATGGGGGCGTCTGGTGTGGGGATCGGGCGCTCGGCTTTCGCGCGCTCTAGCTCCTGTGCAGTCGGCCAGCGGGGCGCGGTTGGGTATCCCTGGGCGAAGGCGACGGGCGCGAGCAATGCCGCGAGACCTGATGCGGTGAAACCCCATGCGGCGAGGCGAGCGGCCTGCCGGATCGATGCGATGGGGCGCCCCAGCGCCTGTGGATCACCAGGCGCCGGCACAGCAGTTCCTCTTGCGGAAGATCTGGTAGCTGAAGTCCTCGCCGTTGACCGGGAAGGACTTGCCCGAGCCCCAGATCATGGTGGTGCGCCCGTAGGGCTGGCAGCACTGGCTGCCGACCTTCGCGGTGGCTGGCACCGGATAGGTCATCTGCAGCTTGTAATGAGTCTTGTCGAAGATGGGCAGCGGGTAGGCGCCGCACAGGCCCCGCGAGCCGGCCGTGGCGAAGGTGGTGAGCTGCCGGTGCATCTTGGCGGTCATGCGCTGGGTGAGCAGCACCGAGGCCTGCACGCCGCCGATGTGGGTGGTGACGTGGCCGGTCATCGGGTAGATCGAGCCCTGGCAGCCTGCACACCAGAACAGGCTTGCCACCGGAAATCCCGCGCTCGCCGCCACGCAGTCGGCCGCGCAGGCGGCCTTGGCCACCGGGTTGGCGAAGAGCACCGCCTCCGGGTTGAGGATGGCCGAGAGCTCGTCGTCGGACCACAGCGGGTCCACCTCGGTCAGGTAGGCCAGATCGAGCGAGCCTTGCTCCAGGCAGGGGAAGTCCAGCAGCACTTCCAGCCAGGCGAGGATGGGGTTGGCGTACCAGTGCACCTGGTAGAAGCTGGTGCGGGTCTGCGAGTCGTGCCCGACCTGCGCGCCGCGCGGGGCACCGATGCCGGGGTCCAGCGACAGGCCACCCAGCCCGACCATGCAGAAGGCCGTTCGGGTGACGTCCACCATCCGCACCGGCTCCCAGAATCCGATGGAGATGCCCAGACGGGGCGGGTTGTTGCAGTAGCAGACCGGCGAGGACGGGTTGCCGATATCGGGCTGGCCGTCGGAAACGATGCCGATGCCGCCGATTGTGAGCGGAAAGAGGCAGCTCCAGCAGATGTCGGTGATCGGGTTGGCGAAGCGCCCGTGGCAGGTGGCGCCGCCGGTGGGCACGGCGGCGTGCGCCGAGGCGAGCAGCATGCTGATCAGCAGCAGCATGGCCAGCAGGCGGGGTCGGATGTCAGCGCAGTTCATCAATGCGCAGCCTTCGGCCGTCCTGGGTGACGCGGGCGGGTACCTGGCGGATGCCCAGCCGCGTGGTGAGCAGGCCCTGCTGGTCGTAGTAGACGGTCTGCTTCCAGCGGCGCATCAGGTCGAGATAGGAGCCGCCGGTGAGGATCAGCTTCACCTGGCCGCCGTGTTCGGCAAGCTCGCGGCGGGCACGCTCGACCTGCTCGGCGTCGCGGGCGTCGAAGAAGAAGAGCGGACGCGACAGCGAGACCACGTCCAGCGGGTTCACGCGCGTGCCCGGCGCCACGATCAGGCGGCCGTCGGCATCGCTGATCGGGTAGGGCACCTCGATGCTCGGATCGAAATGAAAGGTGCGGGCGGTCGCCGTCCGGGAGATCCCGGCCACCGGTGCGGGATCCTCGATCTGGCGGCGGATGCGCGCCTGGCTCTCTTGCTGCAGGCGCTCCAGTCCATCGTTGGCGGCGAGTTCGTGCAGCTTGGACTGGATGAGGGCGAGCAGGCTCGGCTCGGCGATCGGGTAAGTCGGACCGATCACGCCCAGGTGCTGGGCGTGGGCAGGTTGGATCAGGGCTGTGCCTGCGACGGCGAGCAGCAGCGCCGCGATACGGGCCCGGTCAGAAAATCGCACGGGCCCGTCCGATGATCTGCTCGCGTGCGATCCAGCCGGTGAGCGCGTAGCGCGAGTCCAGGCTGTCGGGGTGCGGGGCGAAGACAAAGTAGCGACCCTCTGGCAGGGTGCCGGTGGGGCCGGGTTGCAGCGGCTCGCCGCGACGGCTTGTTGGCTTGGCTTGCCCGAGCGCGGTACCTGCCACGACGAAGGTGGCGCCATCGCGGGTCACCGTATCGCCCGGCTGTCCGGCCAGCACCTTGATGAAGGTGACGCCGGCCGGGTACGGCCCACCACCAGACCAGCGGAAGGCTGCTGGGTCCCCGCGCTGCGGCAGTACTCCGCGCTCGATCAGGTAGAGCGTTCTGGGCAGGCTGTGGGTGGCGTTCAGGCCAAACGCGTAGTGGTTGTGGAACCAGAGCGCGCCTGCCAGAGCGGCGGCGTAGGCAAGGCCCCAGCGGCGCAGGTGCGCTGCGGCTCGAAGGCGGAAGCGGACACCGTCGAAGCGCGCCCACAGTGCTGCGAGGTGGATGGGCAACGTCAGCCCGAAGCGCAACGTTCGCGAGATCGAGGTCGGACTCATCGCGAGTCCTCCAGTCCGAGCTGCCGGCGCAGCTGCGGCGTGAGGTCGGCGATCCGGCTGCCGGCACCGGCCCCGATCAATGCGCCCTGAGTGAAGACGAGACACCGGCAATCGGCCGGCAGTCGCGCGACCAGCCGGTCGAGCTGCTCGCCGAAGGAAGCGGCCTCGCGCAGGGCGGCGGCGCGGTCGGTGTCGCTGGCGTCACGGCGCAGCAGTTGCGCCGTCACCTGGCCTTCCTTGGCGCGGTAGAGCGAGGCGATGTCCACGGTGGCGAAGCGCTGCCCGGAGGCCGGCAGCAGCCAGGATGCGGCCAGCACCAGCGCGAGGCTCAGTGCGGCGTTGAGCCCGACGATCAGGGCGAGCTCGCTGCGGCTCACGCCTGCCCCCGCTCGGCCAGCACTGTGTCGATGGCCTGCGACACCGACAGGCCTTCGGCGCGCTTCGCGTTGATCGCGCTGAAGTCCTCCGCCCGGCTGGAGAAGAGCAGCAGGCTGTAGGGGTCGACGATCAGGCGCCCGACGCCGTTGCCGGCCGGCGAGTGGATGAAGACTTCCGAGTACGCGCCATGCTCGGTGCGCAGCGACTGCAGCAGCCGCTTCATGGCGTCGTCCATGGTGAGCTGGCCGAGCTTGTCCATCATCTCGATGGACTCGGGCTTCTGGCGCAGCAGAAACATCCAGTCGGAGTTGTCCAGTGCCGCCTTGGCCGCGGGGTTGCGGTAGTAGTCGTCCACGCCCTGGGTGGCGGACATGAAGGCGCCCTTGTACTTGCGCGCCCGCCGGTAGCCGGCCTCGATGAACTCGGCGGTGGCCCCGCCCGATAGCAGGTCCCAGGCCTCGTCGATGATCACGATTTTTTTGCGATCGCGGGTGAAGTACATCTCGCGGGTGATGCGGTACATGACGATCAGCAGCACCACCGTCTGCAGATCCTTCTTGGCCTTGAGCTCCTCGAGTTCGAGCACGATGAAGTCGCTCGAAAAATCGATGCTCGCCTCGCGGTCGAAGTACTTGCCGTAGGTACCTTCGCGCGCATAGGGCGCGAGCATCGCGGCCAGGTCCTTGAGCCGGCGGTCGCCTTCGGCCTCGGCATTGGCGTCGTCGTCGAGCCGCCCGGTGGCCAGCAGGGCGTGGATGTCGGTGATCGTCATCGCCCGGCCCTTAGCCTTCCAGACTTTCTTGATGGCCGCCCCCAGCGTGGAGTACCGGAAGCCGTCCAGCGCCTCGCGCGGCGAGACCATCTGCGCGAGCAGGGGCTGCAGCAGCTCCATGTCCTCGTCGATGTCCTCGACGAAGCTGAAGGGGTTGAGCGAGATCCCGGCGCTCTCGGTGAACTCGATGAAGCTGCCGCCCACGTTTCGGCAGGCCTTCTCATAGGAGCGGCCGACGTCGATGATCCAGACCCGTGCGCCGGTGCCGAGATAAGACATGGCGATCTCGTTCAACAGCAGCGACTTGCCCGAGCCCGAGGTACCGGCGATCGCCACGTTGTAGTTGCCCGCCGGGTTGTCGTACACATCCAGCGGCATCAACTGGCCGCGCCGGCCGCCCAGCATCAGCACCGGGGTGCCGGTGCCTTGCCATTCGGCCACCAGCGGTGCCAGGTGCACCGCGTTGGCCGAGGTCTTGGTGCTCACCCGCTTCATGCGCGAGAGATCGCCGTGGAAGGGCGGCGACAGCGTCATCGGCAGCGAGCCGATCAGCCCCTGGGCCATCATCATCGTGTCGCGGGAGAGCTCAAAGCCCCGCGCCCGGAAGATCGAGCGCGCCGCCTGCTCGGCCCGTGCCATCGCCTCGGGCGGGGCGAAGAGTGCGACCTGGTGCTGCAGGTCCACCAGCTGCTGGCCGTCGTCCAGGGCCTTGAGCACGATGTCCCAGTCGGCCTTGCGCTCCTGCATGTCGGGCAGGAAGCGCGCCATGTAGCTGGTGGCGTTGGTGGTGGCTCGCGCGGCCCTGAGATACGCCCAGTTGCGGGTGGCCTCGGCGTCCAGCACATGCACGCCCAGCGTGATCATGAAGGGGCAGGGGTACTGCAGCGTCGCCTGGTAGAGGTCGCCGATCAGGCTGCCCATGTTCCAAAGCGCAAAGCGCGGCGGAAACGATCGCACCGACAACAGCCGCATCTCCTGCGGCTCGGCCATGGGGTTGGCCAACGTTATCCCGCCGGGACGGATGACGAGCATCGTCGCCGGGTCGAGCACCTGGTCGCGCAGCTCGCGCCCGGCGTCGTAGGTGAGCGGCAGGCCGTCGCCCGCCTGCCGGTGGGGATCGAGCAGGGCGGAGACCCAGTTGATGAGGTCTCCCGCCGTCCATGGGCGCGACGGGAAGCCGGCAGCGTGCAGCGTGGCGCGCATGCCATCGCGCAGCAGCAGGAGTTCGTCGATGCGGCCGAGGTTCTCCGGGCTGCCGGGCAGACAGACGCTCGCCACCAGCCGGAAGCGCCGCAACAGATAGCTCTGATTGGGCAGCAGGGACTGGCGGGCGCCGCGCAGGTAGTGCCCGACCCGGCGGCGGGCGAGCGTGCGGTGGATGTTGGTGTGCCGGCCCAGCCGACCGCGCTCGTTCAGCTCGGGGATGAACTCGTCGGGCACCCGCAGGTCGGCGTAGGCGCCGAGCGGACCGCGGATGTCGGGACTGGCCAGCAGGTGGAACTGGATGCCGGTGCCGGAGGGTGCGGCCTCATAAAGGGACGTGAGGATGCGCGACATCTCCTCGTCCGCCCCGGACTGCGGGCGCAGCTCCAGGCAGAAGCCCAGGGCGTCGCGGTTGACAAACACCTGCCGGTCCTCGAGCCAGGCGCGGTAGGGCAGCCAGTGGGAGAAGGAGGCGGCGTCGTTGCGTGCCTGCGGCCCGGCACTCGGCGGGCGCAGCAGTTCGCCGATGCGCGTGGCGCGCAGCGCGCCGTCCAGGTCGTCGATCAGGGTGCGCAGCATGGATCAGGGCTCGGGTTGGTCGAGGGAGGGATTGGCGCGGGGGCTGACTCCGGGCGCCTGAGCGCCGGGTGGTGCGCTCGCGGGCGCAGCGCTGGGCGCCGCGGGCGGGGTGACGCCCATGCGCGGTGCACGCGCTGCGGGGCGGACCCGCTCGATCAGCCAGCGGCCGTGGTCGATCAGCACGTGGACCGTGGACGCTTCGTGCAGGTCGCCGTCGCTGTCTTCCCAGGGGGCGATCCACAGGCGCAGGACGCGGGGAACTGTGCGCAGGGCGGCTGCGGACGGGGCAGAGACCTCGCCGGAAGGTGCAGTCGGGGCAACTGTGGTCGCGGTGCCGTTCGACGCGGGGTACGCTGATGGCGGCGCAGGCCGGGGCTCGATGGCGGATGGGTTGGACGCGGGTGCGCCAGCACCACTGCGAACCACCGGTCGGTGCGACGTGGTGTCGGCGGGCGACGTTCCCAGCGCTCCGGAGCCGATCGCGCGGGGCGCATCCGATCCGAGCAATTGTCGGACGCCTTGTCCGGCGTTGGCGTAGACACCGGACACCGACGTGCACTGCGCGCCCGCCGGGGCCTTGCAGGCATAGGTCGGGGTGCCGCCGATGCCCGACAGGTTCGAGGCACAGCCGCTGAGAACCAACACGGCGGTGCCTGCGAGCAGCGCGGCAAGCCTCAGCGGTCGGATCGGTGGCTGGCTGCTGGCCGCCGGGTACGCGCCCTTCATCGGGCGCCACCCGCCGCCGCTGCGCTCGGGGCACCCGCCCCGGGGCGCGACAGCCAGGCCTCGATCTGATCCCGGCTGGCGGCACCCGCGAGCACGCGGCCGTCGCCCGCGATCAGCGTCGGCGTGCCGTTGATCCCGCGTTGCTCGCCCAGCGCCACGTTGCGGTCCACCGGGTGCGGGCAGTCTGCTTGGGGCGGCATCGCATCGCGCAGCATCAGCGACTGCCAGGTGGCGAGCCGGTCGGTCGCGCACCAGACCGACACCGCCTTGCCGCGCGCGGCCGGGTGCAGTGAGGCCAGCGGCATCAGGAAGGTGTGGATCGTGACGTCGTCCAGGCCGCGCAGCTCGGCTTCGAGCCGCCGGCAGTAGGGGCAGTCCGGGTCGCTGAAGATCGCCAGCCTGCGCGTGCCCTTGCCCCGGACTTCGGTCAGCGCATCGGCCAGCGGCAGGCTCCCGAAATCGATGCGGGCCATTGCGTCCTTGCGCTCGGCAGTCAGGTCGCGCTGCTGGCGCATGTCGTAGAGGTGGCCGAAGAGGAAGTAGCGGCCGGTCGCATCGACATAGGCGAGGTTGGCGCCCATCGCCACCTCGAACACGCCGGGCCAGGCCGTGGGATGGATCGCGCCGAAGCGGGTGGACGGGTAGAGCGCCTGCAGGCGCTCGACGAGGGGGCGGGCGTCGGCCGTTTCGGCTCGGGTCGGCGTGACGGGCGATCGCGCCGCGCCTTGGGTGGCTGACGTCCCTTGAGCCTGGGCGGGCGAGCCGGCCTGGGCCTGTCCTGCCGGCGCGGCGCGGGTGGCCGTCGCGGCACCGGTCTTTGGCGAGGCGGCGGGTTGGGCAGCGAGCGGGTTGGCGTACAGGCTGGCCGCCAGGGTCGTGGCCAGCGCGGTCGCGAGCGTGGCGGCATGGCGGGCGCGGTTCGGGGTGCGCGCGGCCGGGTCAGTCTTCGTCGTCTTCATCGGTGGTTCTCCGGGCGGTGGGGGTGCGGCGCGCGAGGTGCGGGAAGGCGTCGCGGTCGGGGTCGGTGTTCGCATTGGCGTTCGCGCCATCGGGGCGGGTGCCGTCCAGCGACTGCCCGAGCGCGATGCCCTGGGTGAGGACCACGTCCACGGTGCGGCCGGCATCGATCTCGATCACGGGGAAGACCTTCTCGGCCAGCGTGATGTAGTACTGGGCGAGCCGATCGAGTGCTCGGCCCACACCGGTCCCGAGGCCAGCCTGCAACTGCTTGCCCGGATCCACGGTGCCAGTGGTGCCCAGCGGCGAGACCGAGAGCGTGGTGGCGCTCTGCTGGAACGCGGTGCCAATGCCGCTGGCCACACCGGCCAGCAGCGCGTTTGCGAGGATCTGCCCCTGCTTGGAGACCAGGCGCCCGCGCATGCCGGCCTTGCCGTCCTCACCGGCCACGTAGCCGCGGATCGGCACGTCGATCGCGGTGCCGTCGCGGGTGACACAGGACAGCGACTCGGTGCGGATGTAGGCGCGCTCGGCGCTCACGTCGCCATAGCCGGCGCCGACCACGAAGCACTCCTTGATGCGACCGCGGAACTGGTTGGGCAGCATCGCGTGATCCAGCAGACGCAGAAGCACCGGCTGCGGATTCCGCTGGGCCTGGCCGCCCGTGGGCGCGTCGAGCCCGCCGAGCAGCAGGGCGCGGGTGAAGCTGCCGCTGGGCAGGTACCGGCGGGTATCGCGAGAAGGCGAGGCAGGCTTGCCGGTGGCGTCGGTTGTGCCCGATGCACCGGATGCGGCGCCGGTGCGCACTGCGGCCGGCGGGTCGGCCAGCGTGATGCTGACGATGCCGCCGGAGCCCAGGCCAGACGGCGCGGCGCCGGGGCTACCGGGCAGACCGGTACGCGGGGCCGCAGGAGCTGGCAGGGTGGAGGGCGCCGGCGGAGGCGGAAGCCTCTGCGCCGGGTTGGCCGCAGGCGGTGACGCCACCGGATCCGGGCCGAAGTTTGGTCGAGCGGCGGGCGCCGGCAGGGGCGGCGGAGGCAGTGGGGTGAGGCCGTTGGTGTCGGCGCGGCCAGACGGCACGCCGGCGTTGCTCGCCTCCAGCCGCTTGAGCCGCTCCATCATGTCTCGGCTCTGGCCTTCGAGCTCGCTGCCGCGCTGCGTGAGTTCGCGCGAGCGCTGCTCGATCGAGCGCAGCTGCGCGTCGGCCTGGCCGCGCCAGGCGTCCCGTGGATCGACCTGGGCGCCGGGCGAAAGGATGTTGGTGGACTTCGGACGAGGGGTGGGCTCGCTGCTGGTGCCCGATCCGGTGAGCGACACCGACAGGACGGTGCCGGCAACGATCACCCCGGCGATGCCGGCCAGCAGCAGGTACTGGCGGCGCTTGATGCGCTCCGCGCTCGCGCCTGCGGGTGCATCGACATTGCCAGGCGGCAGGGGTTGCTCAGTCATCGCTGCGGCGCTCCCGGATCACGAAGACGGGCGTGGCCTCGCGAGGCTGCAGGCTTGCGCGCTCCACGCTCACGGCCATCACGCCGCGCTTGTGCAGGTCGGGCTCATGCAGAGTCAGCGCGGCGGCGCCGGTGTTGGCCAGGCGGTACTTCTCTGCCACCACGTGGGCGCCTAAAAGCACGCGCTCCAGCGTGAGCCGGGTGCCCGACCAGAGCGCGATGTCGCGCCCGGGCTCGCGCACCTCCATGTCCTCCGGGAGGCTGTCGTCAGCGAGCGCCACCAGCAGGTTCTTCAGCGTGCGGACGTGACGGCTGCTGGCTTCCAGGCGCGGCGGCGCATCTCCCGTGGCGCGCGGCTCGCGGATCACGATCGAGTCGCCGGGCACGTCTACCGGCTGAAGCAGCAGCGATACGGTGCCCCGGTCACTGCTCACGAAGAGGTTGATCGGCTTGGTGGACTGCGGATCGGCAGGCCGGATGAAGACCTGGCCGCGCTCGTCGTCCTTCTCCAGCACGAACTCGTTGGCGTTGCCGGTGACCCGGCGCACCCGCGAGCGCTCGAACGCGATGCGGGTGACCTCCTGACGCGATACCCGGGCGAGCACAGTGGCGCCGTCACGGGCCTCGACCACCTGCTGCGCGAGGGCGGGCTCAGCGAGCAGGGGCGCCAGTAGGCACAGCAGGTGCAGAGGAAGGCGAGGACGCATCGGGCGCAGGGGCTGCGGGAGCAGAGGGCGCCGTGCCGGATCGGGTCTGGAGCTCGAGGGGGTCATTGGGGGTGGTCTCGCGGAAGGTCTTTAAGAAGATCCGGCCGCCCGCGTACTGAAGCTCGATGGCATAGCCTTTCGAGACCTCGGAGACGCGCCGGTCGCTGATGAAGGTGGTGAGCAGGCCGCGCAGGCCCACGCGCTGGGTGGCCTCGTCGACCTGCAGGTCCTGCGGGCTGAAGACGGTGGAGGCGCCGTCGCGCTTGATGCGCTCGGCGTTGGCCGCCATCGCGGTACGCAGATCGCCCCAGGAGGCCGGCGCGGCGTACTGCAGCAGCAGGCGGGACTGGTGCTCGACGCTTTGCGGGGTGACGTTGAGCGTGAGCTGGGCGAGGAAGTAGCCCATCTGCTCGAGGTACTCGGGGCTTGCCCGCTCGGCCTCGACCCAGAAGGTCTTGTGGATGGCAGGCGGCACCACCACCACCCGCTCGCGCCCGGCCTGGCGCACGGTGTGCGAGGCCAGCAGCAGCGTGGCGAGCATCGAGACCGCGAGCAGGATCGCCAGCAGCGCGGTGGCGCGGCGGGCGCTGGCCTGGTCGGCGCGCAGCCAGTCGAGCCTCATCCGACCAGCTCACGCAGGTGGGAGGGCGGGGTGCGCTTCAGGCCCGAGACCGCCGCCGGCAGGTGCCAGTACAGCAGGTGCAGCGCAAAGGCGGGGTGCTCGCCCGACTTGGCCTTGCCATAGGCCCAGGCGAGCAGCACCCCGGCAGCGCAGCCCGTGACGAAAAAGCCCGCGATCATGCCGGCCAGCACCGCTGCCAGGAACAGCAGCGACACGTCGATCTCCCACCAGAACATGCGTGGGGGATCGTTCAGCCGGCGCGGGATCTCCAGCGCGACGTCGCTCACGACTGCAAGACCGTCAGATCGTGGCGGTCATGATCGAGTCGATGATGGTCGGCACGTAGACCATGAAGAGCGCGAAGACCACGCCCGCGAGCGCCGGAATCGGCGAGGAACGCGCCACGCCGATGCCGGCACCCAGGATGAAGGCTGCGACGGCAATGGCCTTGCCGAGGTAGCCGGTGGCCCAGTTCAGCAAGGTCGTGTACATGGTCTGGAACTCGGTGCCGGTGGTGCCGGCAAAGGCCGATGTGGCGCCGAGTGCCAGCAGCAGGGCCACCGGGGCGACGGTGGCGAGGCGGACGGGCGCTTGAGTGCGCAAACGAAGGGAACGGTTCAAGGGTGTCTCCAGGGCAGTGAGGTTGGCGGGTGGGGTGGAGGGCTCGCGCGCCCTCACTGCGCGTGGAGACCCCGCGCCTGCCCGGGAGGGGTGGCAGACGCGAGGCGTTCGGGGGAATCGTTCGAGGCGGCGCGGCGGGCGCTGCTGGCGGCGGTCGCCACCAGTTCGCGGTGCACCTTGTGGGCATAGGCCCGGCGCAGCGGAGCGCTACGCGCGTTGTAGGCGCCGACCGCCTCCCACGTGTAGCCCAGGCGGGAGACGTTGCCGGCGAGGATCCAGGCGCCAACGTGGATGCTCGTGCAGGCATCGAATAGGTGGTGCTCTGCGATCCCGTGGCTAGCCAGTCTCGGCAGCCACGAGGAGTTGATCTGCATGAGCCCGATGTCGCGCGAGCCGTCACGGTTGCGGCCGACGGCCGCCGGGTTCAGGCCCGATTCGGTACGGGCGATCGCGTAGAGCAGGTGGCTGCTGAGGCCGTAGCGGGCGGCAGCCTCATCCCAGCAGGCCCAGGATGGCGCTGCGACGAGCAGCCCGGCCAGTGCAGACAGCGCCATCGCGCCGCGCCGGGCCGGACTGCTCGTCGTCGAGAGCGCGCTGCGTGCGATGGGGCCTCCTGTGCATCGATGGGTCCGCGACGCGGGGGTGCGTCAGCGGTGGAGGCATCGTAGGAAGCGCGGGCGGCTGCGTCAGGGGGAATCGGGGCTTGGGGGAGGGACTGAATCGGCGTGGGAGGGCGACGCGGGTTGGGGGCGAACGCGTGCGATTGAAGGCAGAGCGATTGAATATGGCAGGCTGCACTGGTTCGCTGACTGGGCGTAAAGCATCGAGAGCAGCCCATCCCGTGGGCAACCTCAAGGGGCCGGCATCTGCCCCTGAGCAGCCATTGCCGGGCTCCGATACCTGGGGGCGCAGGATGAGGACTGCTGGAACTCTGACGACGGTCCTTCGCGCATACGTGCAGAGGTAGGTGGATTGCTACGCGGCCGGCCTCAGCAGGGGTGAGTCTGAACACACCACCATCCGGCGCGCGCCTCTGGTGAGTGCGACGTACATGTTCGGTGCATCCATCAAATGGGGATAAAGGATGACGACAACGTCAGCTTCGAGACCCTTCAGCAGCAGGGTGCTGCCCACGGCGCGCCGCGACACTGGTCTCCCGAGGTGGCGATTGCGCTCACGCACTTGAAGCGCCGCACCGAGCAGCGAAACTCCACCGGTGATCGAGGTGCGCATTGCCGCTCGGCAGCAGTGCAACATCTCCGGACGGAAGACCCGTGCGTGCGCTTGGTCCTCCAACTGCTGGAGCACTTCTAAGGCCCCAGCCATGCTCGGAGCCGTGACGAACGCCACGGCCGCGTACTCCGCGGGCGTTGGCGGAGTCCGTGCTCGTCCTCGCCGAATGGTCTCTACGCGAGCCAATAAGTTCGCGGCGCCGACTTGCGTCATGAGTTCAGCGGCGAAGTTGACCAACTGCTCGAGTGCGTCGGCGGCGGCAACGTTGAACCTGCGGGCGAAACCGACGAGGTCAGCGAGGTCCACTGCTTCTACGGACGTGGCCCCAGGGGTTTGTCCTGTGAACTGATGCCTGCTGCGCGGATTGCGTGCGTCTCCGATGATGAGAACAGTCTCCTCTTGTCCAACAAGGCGCGTCTGTGCAGCGGCACGCCGCTGGTTGTCCGCATCCCCGTTTAGCGGAATCCACTGAACCCCGACCGGAGCTCCGCGCAGGTCTACTGCCTGCCCCGCCTGCAGTTGCGCCCTGGCGTGCAGGAGCCACTGACCGAGGGGCTCAGTGCCGGCATTTCGCCATCGCCAAGGTGTCCCGAGCGCCCCAATTGCGGGGAACCGGGGTTCAACGTGAACCTGCCACTGCACTAGTCGGTTTCCGGCGAACCCGAAGATGGCCTGCATAGGGTCTCCGAGCACGGACGTCGGGAGTACCGTCGCAAGTGCGTCAACGATGGCGTGCTGAACCAAGTTGCAGTCTTGGTACTCGTCAACAATCAGACGAGCGTAGGTCGCTCGCAGAGGGTCGCTAACGTGGCCGGCTTGTAAGAGGCGAGCGGCGGCGGCTCGAATGGCGGGGTAGTCGTTCCGGGCGTCACCAATTTCAAGAATGCGCGGGTCGTGGCCACTCCTGAGTGGAAATGACGCGATGAGCCGTATGGCAAATCCGTCGATGGTGGTGACGCGGCAAGCCGACGCGCGGACTCGAGCGCGCTGTAAGCGAAGCCGTAGCGCCGCGGCGCCTGCGGTGCGTGTCAAGGTAGTTGTCGCACGATTCATGCCGCGAGTGCGCCTTTCACCGCCGCCGCCGCTTGCTCCGCGGCCACGTCCTTGCGCTCAGGGTTCAGTGTCACGATCTTCTCG
>JAIXWM010000150.1 GCA_027491255.1 Rubrivivax sp.
ACGTTGCGCACGTTGGCGTCCTGCGTGAACAGGCGCTGCGCCAGCGCGTGGTAGGCCGGCATGTCGGCCACCTGCACCACCAGCACGAAATCCGGCCCGGGCGAGACGCGCCAGGCCTGCTGCACCGCCGCCTCGGCCACGGCCCGGGCCTCGAAGGCGTCCAGGTGCTCGGCGCCCTGGCGGTCCAGGCTCACCTCCACCAGCGCGGCCAGCGGCCGGCCCACCGCCGCCGGCGCCAGCAGCGCCACCTGACGCTCGATCACGCCCTCGTCCACCAGCCGCCGCACCCGGCGCAGGGCCGTGGCCGGCGACACGCCCACGGCTTGCGCCAGCGCCAGGTTGGAGCGCGAGGCGTCGCGCTGCAGCAGCGCGAGCAGGTGCAGGTCGATGGGGTCGAGGTCGGTCATGGTGGGCGGGGAGGCGCAAGCGCGGGCCCTGAGGCCCGGCGCGGGTTGACAAGCCTGTCCGCCATGCTCATGCTCATGGCCATGCAAAGCGAGACGGTCAAGTTCATACGAACGTCGGATTTCGAAGCGCGGTGCCTGGCTTTGCTGGACGAGGTGGGCCGCACCGGCGAGACCTGGGTCGTGACCCAGGACGACCGGCCGGTGGCCGAACTACGGCCCTACCGGGGGGCGCGCGCTGCATCACCCTTCGGGCTGCACCCGACGCTGCGCATCATCGGCGACGTGGTCGCGCCGCTGGACGACCCCTGGGAGGCCCAGGCTTGATCGTTTTCGACCCCCTTGCCGCGCCGTACCCGGCTGCCGAGCCCGGCCTGTAGGGCCCGACGTCTGGCCGTGAAGCGCTTGGCGGGTGGGCCGGGCTGGTGCCGAATGTGCCGCCTTGCACTTATTGTTCCCAAAATACAGATTTCCGCTGGGGCGACGTCTGGGAATGGACCGCCAGCCCCTTCGCGCCCTACCCCGGCTTCACGCCCCACCCCTACCGCGACTACTCGGCACCCTGGTTCGACGGCCGCCCGGTGCTGCGCGGCGCGTCCTTCATGACGCAGCCGCGGATGCGCCACCCGCGCTACCGCAACTACTTCCCCGGGCACCGCAGCGACGTGCCGGCGGGGCTGCGCAGCTGCGCGCGCTGAGGCGCGCTCGTCAGGGCCGCGTTTCCCCCGGCGAAACACACCACCGCCCCGCCCGCGCCGCCGATCGCGCAAGATCCGCCCATGCCCGCCCCCGGCCCGCCCGACGCCGCGCCCCACCCGCTGGGACGCCACCTGTTCGGCTTTGCCGTGGTGGCCGATTCGCACCTCGAGCCCGAGCCCGCGGGGCTGGCGCTGCCGCGCTCGAACGCGCGCAACCGCAGCGTGGTGCAAGCACTGCGGCCCTGGGGCCCGCGCTTCGTGCTGCACCTGGGCGACATCGTGCACCCGGTGCCCGAGGCGCCGGGGCACGACCTCACCATGGCGCTGGCCGACCGGCTGCACGCCGGCCTGGGCGCACCGGTCTTCTGCACGCCCGGCAACCACGACGTGGGCGACAAGCGGGAAGACATCGCGCCGGCCAAGGCCGTCACCGACGACGGGCTGCGCGGCTACGAGAACGTGTTCGGCCCGCCCTTCCGCCAGGTCGACTTCGGCCAGGTCGTCGTGCTGCTGCTGAACTCGCCCGTGCTGGGCTCGGGCCTGGCGGTCGAGGCGGCGCAGCGGCGCTGGTTCGAGCAGGCGCTGCAGCAGGCCCGGGGCCGGCGCGTCTTCGTCGCCACCCACTACCCGCCCTACCTGGTGCAGCCCGGCGAGCCCTCGAGCTACGACAACATCCAGCCCGCGCCGCGCCAGTGGCTGCTGGACCTGCTGCGCCGCCACCGCGTGGAGGCGGTGTTCTGCGGCCACGTGCACAACGCCTTCTACAACCGGCTGGACGGCACCGAGATCTACGCGCTGCCCTCCACGGCCTTCGCGCGCCGCGACTACAGCGAACTGCACCGCAGCGCGCCGTCCGCGGGCGACGAATTCGGCCGCAACGACACCGGCAGGCTGGGCTTCTGCTGGGTCGACGTGCACGAACGCGGGCATGTGGCGCGCTTGGTGGAAACCGGTGGCGGCACCGGCGCGCTGGACCTGTGGCTTCCCGGCCACCCCAAGGACCCGGGCGAGACCCCGCTGGGCCTGACCCTGCGACACCCCTGGTGCGAGATCGTCGAGCTGCCCTGCAACCCCCCGGTGGACGAGTTCGAGCGCCGCGCGGCGCGCAACGACCACCCGGTGCACGCGCTGTGGACGCTGGGCGTGCGCCGGCTGCGCGTGCCGGTGGGCGACCTGCTCGACGCCCGGGTGCGCGAGCGCGTGGCCGACATGGTGGCGCTCGGGCACCGCTACACCTTCTTCTCGGTGGGCCTGCCCGACGAAGAGCTGCTGGCCGCGCTGCGGCAGCACGCCGCGCTGGTCGACCGCTGGGAATGCGTGCTGCCGCTGCAGCGCGCGCCCGAGCTGGCGCGGCGGGCGGGGCCTTGGGTGCGCGAGACCGGCGTGCGCCTGCTGCTGGCCAACCTGCGCAGCGGCATGGCCGGCAACACGCGCAAGCAGCCCGGCCAGCACGACGCCGCGCCGGGCTTCCTGGTCGACGAGGCCGGGGTGGCGCGCGATCTGTTGCGCGGGCCGCTGGCCGGCGTGGCCGCCGGGCTGTGCTTCGGCCTGCCGCGGGCAGAGGCGCTGGAGCCCGCGCTGCAGACGCTGTCGCTGCTGGCGCAGGACACCGGCGCCATCGTCACGGCCACGCTGTCGCTGATGGGCGCCGGCCCGAACGAGGCGCATACCGACGACGAGGACACGCAGGCGCTGGTCGCGCAGGCGCTGGCCCTGGCGCAGCGTCACCCCGGCGTCGACCTGCAGCTCGACACCTTCATGGACATCGACCGCGGCTACTACGTCCGCCACGGCCTGGTGGACCGGCGCAGCAACTGGCGGCCCGCCGGCCTGGCGCTGGCGCGGGCGCGGGCCGCGCAGATCGAGCACCACCGGCTTCACGCCTGACCCGCCCTGCCCCTCACCTGCCCCTCACCTGCCACCCACCGGCCCCCACCCGAGATAGAAGGAGACCGACCATGCCGATGCTGACGAACGCCCGCCGCGCCCTGCTGCTGGCCCTGATGACCGCCACGGCCGGCGCAGCCTGGGCCCAGGACTACCCCACCCGGCCGGTGCGCATCCTCGTGCCCTTCCCGGCTGGCGGCGCGGTGGACATCATCGCGCGCCTGATGTCCGACGACATCGCGCGCAGCCTGGGCGGCAGCGTGGTCGTGGAAAGCCGCCCCGGCGCCAGCGGCAACATCGCGATGGGGGCCGCGGCCAAGGCCGCGCCCGACGGCCACACCCTGGTGCTGGCCAGCGCCTCGCTGGCGATCAACCGGTCGCTGATCAAGTCCACCCCCTTCGACCCGCAGCGCGACTTCACGCCCATCGCGCTGGTGGCCATGGTGCCATCGGTGCTGGTGGTGCCGGCCACGCAGGGCGCGTCCAGCGTGGCCGATCTCGTGGCGCGCGCCCGGGCCCAGCCCGGCGCGGTGAACTACGGCTCCAACGGCGTCGGGACGACGCAGCACCTGGCGGCCACGGCCTTCGCCCAGCGCACCGGCGCGCAGATCACGCACGTGCCGTACAAGGGCGTGGACCAGCTCGTGCCCGATCTCGTCAGCGGGCGCATCCAGATGTCGTTCAACAACGTGGCCTCGGTGCAGGGCCAGCTGAAGGCCGGCACGCTGAAGGCGCTGGCCATCGGCCGCGCCACGCGCTGGAGCGGCATGCCCGAGGTGCCCACCTACGCCGAGGCCGGCATCGGCGGGCTCGAGTACTCGAGCTGGGTGGCGCTGTTCGGCCCCGCCGGGCTGCCCCCGGGCGTGGTCGACAAGCTCAGCCGCGCCGTGGCCGTGGCGCTGGCCAACCCGCAGACGCGCGAGAGGATCCAAGCCGGCGGCAACGAGGTGGTGGGCGGCACACCCGCCGAACTTTCCGCCTTCGTCACCGCGGAGATCGACAAGTGGACGCGCACGATCAGCGCGGCCGGCGTGCAGCCGGAATGAGCGCGGCCGGCCTGCAGCCGGAGTGACCGCAGCCGCCCTGCAGCCGCGGTGAGGCCCGGTCAAGCCCGATCCGGCAGCGGCAGCGCGGTCTCGAACTTGGCCCGCTTGACGCTGAAGTAGGCCTTCACGTTGCGCACGTTGGCGTCCTGCGTGAACAGGCGCTGCGCCAGCGCGTGGTAGGCCGGCATGTCGGCCACCTGCACCACCAGCACGAAATCCGGCCCGGGCGAGACGCGCCAGGCCTG
>JAIXWM010000097.1 GCA_027491255.1 Rubrivivax sp.
AGCGGCGCCTACACCGCAACGGTGGACACCGCCGCCCCGGCGACGACGGCCACGGTGACGGCGATCACCGACGACATCGGCATCTTCACCGGCACGGTGACGAGCGGCGGCGCCACCGACGACACGAGCCTGGTTCTCAGCGGCACGCTGGGCGCGGCACTGGTGACGGGCGAGACGCTGCGGGTCTTCGACGGCACCACCTTCCTCGGCACGGCGAGCGCCAGCGGCACGGGCTGGACCTACACCGACACGCGCACGCTGACGAACACGCAGGCCGTCAGCTACACGGTGCGCGTGACGGATGCCGCGGGCAACCAGGGCACGGCCAGCAGCGCCTACACCGCGACGGTGGACACCACGGCCCCGGCCACCAGCGCGGCAGTCACGGCCATCATCGACGACCAGGGCCTCGTCACCGGAACGGTGGTCGACGGCGGCACCACCGACGACACCTGTCCGGCGCTCAGCGGTACGCTCAGCGCCGCGCTCGGGACCGGCGAGTCGTTGCGCGTCTACGACGGCAGCACCTTCCTCGGCACGGCCACCGTCAGCGGCACCACATGGAGCTACACCGACACCCGCCTGCTGGCGGCGGGCCACACCGTCAGCTACACGGCCCGCGTCGCCGACTCGGCGGGCAACGAGTCGGCCGGCGGCGCGCCCTACACCGCCACCATCGTCGATTCGTCGCAGACCCTCGTGTCGCTGTCGGCGGTTGCGACCGGCAAGGGCGGCTTCGTCATCAACGGGCAGTCTGCAGGCGATGCCAGCGGTTTCAGCGTCGCGTCGGCGGGTGACGTCAACGGCGACGGTCTCGATGACCTGATCGTCGGGGCCCGCGCCAGCGATCCGGTCGCAGGCTCGGATGCCGGCCGCAGCTATGTGGTCTTCGGGCGCAGCGTCCCGACGACGTCGGTGGACCTTGCGGCGGTGGCCGCAGGCACCGGTGGCTTCGTCATCAACGGGCAGTGCTCGGGTGACCTCAGCGGCAACAGCGTCTCCGGCGTCGGCGACATCAACGGCGACGGTCTCGCCGATTTGTTGGTCGGGGCTCGCTACAACTCGGTGGCGGCAGGCCCGGGCCAGTTCGCCGGCCGCAGCTACGTGGTGTACGGGCGCAGCGGCGTGACTACTGCGGTGGAACTTTCCGCGGTGGCAGCAGGCTCGGGCGGGTTCACGATCCATGGCCAGTGCTCGGGGGACCAGAGCGGCTTGGCGGTCTCCGCCGCAGGCGACGTCAACGGCGACGGCCTTGCGGATTTCGCCATCGGCGCACCGAACAGTGACCCAGCGGCCGGGCTGGGTGCCGGCCGCAGCTATCTTGTCTTTGGACGCACCGCATCGGCGGCGGTCAGCCTGTCGGCGCTGGGCGAAGGCGTCGGCGGCTTCGTGATCGACGGCCAGGGTTCGGGGCACAACAGCGGATACAGCGTCGCGGGTGTCGGCGATGTCAACGGTGACGGCTTGTCGGATTTGGTCGTCGGCGCCTACACGGCCGGTTCCGCCGCCGGTTCGGAAGCCGGCCGAGCCTATGTCGTGTTCGGCCGCGCGGAATCGACGGCCGTCGCGCTCTCGGCGGTGGCGGCAGGTTCGGGCGGCTTTGTCGTCAACGGACGCGCTGCGTCTGACTGGAGCGGGATTGACGTCGCAGGCGCGGGTGACGTCAACGGCGACGGCCTGGCGGACCTGCTGATAGGAGCCAACCTTGCCGACCCGGCGGCGGGCTCGGATGGCGGCGTCGCCTATCTGGTCTTCGGCCGGGCAGGGACCTCGGCGGTGGATCTCTCGGCAGTGGCGGGCGGCTCTGGAGGTTTCGTCATCAACGGGCAGTGCGGCGGCGACCGTACCGGCAGCAGCGTCTCCGCCGCGGGTGACGTCAACGGCGACGGCCTTGCGGACCTGATCGTCGGGGCGCCACTCGCCGACCCCGTGGCCGGTGCTGACGGTGGCCGCAGCTACGTGGTCTTCGGCCGCACCGCATCGACCGCCCTGCACCTGTCTGCGTTGGCGGCAGGTTCCGGCGGCATCGTGATCGACGCCCAGGGTTGCGGCGACTACGCCGGCAGCGCCGTCTCGGCGGCCGGCGACGTCAACGGCGACGGCTTCGCCGACCTGATCGTCGGGGCCCAGCTGGCCAACCCGGCGGCAGGTACGAGCGCCGGCCGCTCCTACGTCATCTTTGGCGGCCAGCAGTTCTCGCTGGCGGTGGACTTCGTCGGCGGCAGCGGCGCTGACTCGCGTGCCGGCACGTCGGCGGCCGAGACCTTCGTCGCCGGTGCCGGCAACGATACGCTGACCGGCGGCGGCGGCGCCGACGTGCTGATGGGCGGTGCCGGCAGCGACGTCTTCGAGCTCAACGCCTCCAACACCGCGGCGCTGGCCGCCGGCATGAGCGATGGTCAGTTGGCGCGGGTGCTCGGCGGCACCGGCATCGACACGCTGCGCCTGGTCGGCGGCGCCGGGCTGGACCTGACGCTCATCGCCAACGTCGGCGCCGGGATGCCCGGGTCCCTCAGCCGCGTCGAAAGCATCGAGAAGATCGATCTCGCCACCGACACCGCCGCCAACACCTTGACGCTGGCCGTCGGCGACATCGTCGACCTGTCGGGCATGAACGTGTTCAACGACGGCAACGTCGGCGGCAGCGTGCTCGGCGCCACGGTGCGGCGCCATCAGATGTGGGTGGACGGCGCCGCCGGCGACGTGCTGACGGTGACCGACGGCACCTGGCAGAACGCCGGCACGCTCAGCAGCGGCGGGCAGAGCTACACCGTCTACAACGCCGTGCAGCACGCCGTGCAGTTGATCGTCGACACCGATGTCTCGGTGTCGCTGAGCATGGTCGTTGCCCCGGTGGCGCTGACGGCCATTGCCGGCGGCACGGGCGGCTTCGTCATCGACGGGCAGTCGTCGGCCGACTTCAGCGGGTTCAAGCTGGATTTCGCCGGCGACGTCAACGGCGACGGCCTCGACGACGTGATCATCGCTGCCAACGACGCCGACCCGGCTGACCGTACCGATGCCGGCCGCAGCTACATCGTCTTCGGCCGCACCGGCACCGCGGGCGTCGAGCTCTCGGCTGTGGCCCAGGGCAGTGGGGGCATCGTCATCAACGGACAGTGCTCGAGCGACCGCAGCGGGATCTCCGTGTCTGCGGCTGGGGACATCAACGGTGACGGCTTGGCCGATGTCATCGTCGGCGCCTACCAGGCCGACCCGACAAGCCGCAGCGATGCCGGGCGCAGCTACGTCGTCTTCGGCCTCAGTTCGGGTGCCGTGGTCGACCTGTCTGCAGTGGCCGTCGGCACCGGCGGCTTCGTCATCAACGGCCAGTCCTCGGGCGACCTCTCCGGGGGGCGGGTCTCTGCTGCGGGCGACGTCAACGGCGACGGCCTGGGCGATCTGATCGTCGCTGCCCAAGGGGCCAACACTGCCGCCGGCTCGGATGCAGGCCGGGTCTACGTGATCTTCGGCCGCAGCGCCGCGGCGGCGGTGAACCTGTCTACGTTGGTTGCCGGAGCCGGCGGCTTCGTTCTGGACGGCAACGCTGCGTCCGGCTACCTCGGGGTGGACGCGGTGGCCGCGGCCGGCGACGTCAACGGCGACGGTCTGGGCGACCTGATCGTCGGCGACTCCAAGGCCGACCCTGCTGGCGGCACCGACGCCGGGCGCAGCTATGTCGTCTTCGGGCGCACCGCCGCCTCCACGGTGCGGATCACGGATCTGCTCGCGGGCAATGGCGGATTCGTCATCAACGGCCAGTCTAGCGGCGACAGCAGCGGCGGCGGGGTCGATGCGGCCGGCGACGTCAACGGCGACGGGCTGGCTGACCTGATCGTCAGCGCACAAGGCGGCGACCCGGACGGCAGAGCCAATGCCGGTCGCAGCTATGTGGTGTTCGGGCGCAGCGGCACGGCGACGGCGGTGGACCTGTCGGCCGTGGCTGCGGGCAGCGGCGGCTTCGTGCTCAACGGCGAGTCGAGCGTGACCATGTTGACGGGGCTGCAGGTCTCGGCGGCGGGGGACGTCAACGGCGACGGCCTGCAGGACCTGCTCGTGGGCTACGGGTATGCGAGCCCTGGCATCACCCTGGCAGGACGCACCTACGTGGTCTATGGCCGCACCGGCACCGGGGCTGTGGAGCTGTCCCTCCCGGCAGCCGGCGTGGGCGGCTTCGTCATCGATGGCATATGCGGGTCCCAACTGGCGGGCACGAGTGTCAGCGGGCTGGGAGACATCAATGGTGACGGCTTTGCCGACCTGCTCGTCAGTGCCCACCAGCAGAACACCGCTGCCGGCAGCTACGCCGGCCGCAGCTACGTCATCTTCGGTGGCTCGCGTTTTGCCCAGACCGTGGACTTCCTCGGCGGCAGCGGCAACGACGCCCTGAACGGCAGCAGCACGACGAGCAATGTCGCCGAGACCTTCGTGGCGGGTGCTGGGAACGACGTGATCACCGGCGGCGGCGGGGCCGACGTGATGATGGGCGGCGCCGGCAACGACGTCTTCGTGCTCAACGCCTCCAACACCGCGGCGCTGGCCGCGGGCCTCGGCGGCGGCCAGCTGGCGCGCGTGCTCGGCGGCACCGGCGTCGACACCCTGCGCCTGGTGGGCGGCGCCAACCTCGACCTGACGGCCATCGCCAACGTCGGCGCCGGCGCCGGCTCGCCGCAAGGCTTCAGCCGCGTCGAGGGCATCGAGAAGATCGATCTCGCCACCGACACGGCCGCCAACACGCTGACGGTGGCGGTGCGCGACATCGTCGACATGTCGGGCATGAACCTGTTCAACGACGGCAACGTCGGCGGCAGCGTGCTCGGCGCCACGGTACGGCGCCACCAGTTGTGGGTGGACGGCGCCGCCGGCGACGCCGTGACGGTCTCGGATGGTGTCTGGACGCTCGCGGGCGAGATCGTCAGCGGCGGCCAGACCTACCGCGTCTACAACGAGGCCGGCAGCGCGACGCAGTTGATCGTCGACGCCGACCTGCGGCCGTCCCTCGCTTACCCGGTGTTACCGGTGTCGCCGATATCCGGCACGGCGCTGATCGGCGGCAGCGGCGGCTTCGTGATCAACGGCCAGTGCTCGGTCGACCAGAGCGGCGCCTCGGTCTCCTCGGCCGGCGACGTCAACGGCGACGGACTGGACGACCTGATCATCGGCGCACCGGGCGCCGACCCGTCTCTGCGGACGAGCGCGGGGCGCAGCTACGTGGTGTTCGGCCGCAGCGGCAACTCGGCGGTCAACCTGTCGGCTGTCGCCGCCGGCAGCGGCGGTTTCGTGATCGAAGGCCAGTGTGCAACCGACGGCAGCGGCTGGTCGGTGGCGGCAGCCGGTGACCTGAACGGCGACGGCCTGGCCGACCTCCTCGTCGGCGCCGAAACCGCCGACCCGGGCGGGCGAGGCAACGCCGGCCGCACCTATGTGGTCTACGGCCGCAGCACGGGAACGCCGGTGGCGCTGTCTGCGGTGGCTGGCGGCGTGGGCGGGTTTGCGATCAACGGCTACGCCGGCGAGTCGAGCGGCGACTCCGTCGCCGCGGCCGGCGACGTCAACGGCGACGGCATCGGCGACCTCATCATCGGCGCGCCGAGCGCCAACATCGGCGCGAGCGCAAATGTGGGGCGCAGCTACGTCGTCTTCGGTCGCGCAGGCGGGGGCGCGTCCTCGATCGAGCTGTCGGCCGTGGTCGCAGGCTGTGGCGGTTTCGTCATCAACGGACAGTGCCCGGGCGACGTGAGCGGCACGTCGGTCTCGTCGGCCGGCGACGTCAACGGCGACGGGCTGGCCGACCTGGTCGTCGGCGCCAGCGAGTTCATCGTCAATGCGCCCACCAACGGGCCGGCCACCCGCGCCGGGCGGGCCTACGTCATCTTCGGCCGCAGCGCGACCAGCGCCGTCGAACTGTCGGCCGTTGCCGGGGGCGCGGGGGGATTCATCGTCAACGGCGCCGGCTTCGAGGACCAGCTCGGCATCGCCGTCTCCGCCGCCGGCGACGTCAACGGCGACGGCCTCGGCGACCTCGTCTTCGGCACGCCCGAGGCCGACCCGAACGCGCTGGTCGGCGACCCGACCTGGTCGTCCGGTTCGGCCTACGTCGTCTTCGGCCGCAGCAGCGCGGGCGCCATCGAGCTGGGCGTGCTGGGTTCCCAGGGGCTGCGCCTGGACGGCAAGGAGGCCGCCGGGCGGGTGGGGATATCGGTCTCGCTGGCCGGCGACGTCAACGGCGACGGCCTGGGCGATCTGCTCATCGGCTCGCGAGGGCCCGTCGGCAGCTCGGGCCGCACCTATGTCGTCTTCGGCGGCTCGGCCACCGGCTCGATGCAGCTGTCGACGCTGTCGAGCGGCTGCGGCGGCTTCGTCATCGACGGGCAGGGCGGCGAGCAGGCCGGCAACGCGGTCTCCGCGGCCGGCGACATCAACGGTGACGGCTTCGCCGACCTGCTGGTGGGCGCGCCTGGCGCCAACCCGGGCACCGGGGCGTCGTCCGGCCGCAGCTACGTCATCTTCGGCAGTTCGCAGTGGCTGGGTACCCGGTATCTCGTCGGCGACGCGGGCGACAACGACCTCATCGGCTCGTCGATGGGCGAGGCCCTGGTCGGCGGCGGGGGCAACGACACCCTGACCGGCGCCGGCGGGGCCGACATGATGTCCGGCGGCGCCGGTAACGACGTCTTCGTGCTGAATGCCGGCAACGTGACCGCGCTGGGCGCGGGGGGCAGCGCCGGCCGGTTGGCCCGGGTGCTGGGCGGCAGCGGCATCGACACGCTGCGCCTGTCGGGCAGCGGCGTCCATCTGGACCTGACGGCCGTCGCCAACGTCGGCGGCGCGACCCCGGGCGGCATGAGCCGGCTCGAGAGCGTCGAGAAGATCGACCTCACCGGCAGCGGCAACAACCAGGTGACGCTGGCCGCGCGCGACATCGTCGACATGTCGCGCATGAACGTCTTCAACGACGCCAGCGTGCCCGGCGGCGCGCTGGGCGCGGTGGTGCAGCGTCACCAGCTGTGGGTGGACGGCGACGCCGGCGACACGCTGACGGTCATCGGCGGGGAGTGGGTGCTGCGCAGCGCCAGCCTCTCCAGCGGCGGCCAGGTCTACCGCGTCTACGGCGACAGGCTCAGCGCGACCCAGATCATCGTCGACAGCGACGTCACGCGTTCCATCAACGTGGTGGTCTCCCCCAACGACGTCAGCGCCGCGATCTCCAGCGTCGAAGACAACGTCGGCCCCATCACGGGCACCGTCGCGCCCAACGGCGTGACCGACGACGTCAACCCGACCGTGACGGGCACGCTCGACAAGATCCTGACCAAGGGCTTCAGCCTGCGCGTCTATGACGGCAGCGTGGACCTCGGGGTGGCGCAGGTCAACGGCACGTCCTGGGAGTTCGTCGACCAGCGCACGCTGAGCCACGGTCAGGTCGTCAGCTACACCGTCCGCGTGGCTGACGCGGACGATGTCGAGGGCACCCCCAGCGCTGCCTACTCGGTCACCATCGACGCCTTGCCGCCCACGACGACGGCCAGCCTGGGCGCGCTGAGCGACGACGTCGGGCTCGTCACTGGCACCGTGGCCGACGGCGGCACCACCGACGACACGAACCCCACGCTCAGCGGCACGATCTCGGCCGCGCTCGGCACTGGCGAGCGGGTGCACGTCTACGACGGCGACACCTTCCTCGGCACGGCGAGCGCCAGCGGCACCGGCTGGACCTACACCGACACCCGTGCGCTGACCGACGCGCAGGCCCTCAGCTACACCGCGCGCGTGTCCGACGCCGTGGGCAACGAGAGCACGGCCAGCAGCGCCTACAGCGTCACCATCGACACCACGGCCCCGGCGACGACGGCCACGGTGACGGCGATCACCGACGACTTCGGCATCGTCACCGGCACGGTGACGAGCGGCGCGACCACCGACGACACCAGCCTGGTGCTCAGCGGCACGCTGGACGCGGCGCTGGTGACGGGCGAGACGCTGCGGGTCTTCGACGGCACCACCTTCCTGGGCACGGCAAGCGCCACCGGCACGGGCTGGACCTACACCGACACGCGCACGCTGACGAACACGCAGACCGTCAGCTACAGCGTGCGTGTGGCCGACGCCGCGGGCAACCAGGGCACGGCCAGCAGCGCCTACACGGCCACCATCGACACCACGGCCCCGGCGACGACGGCCACGGTG
>JAIXWM010000001.1 GCA_027491255.1 Rubrivivax sp.
ACCGACCCGGCCCTCAGGAAGGCCTGCAGGTCGCCGGCCTTGCCGCTGAGCGTCAGGCTCGTCGTCCCCGTCGCACCCACCACCGTGACGCCCGCGCCATCGGCGGCCGTCAGCGCTCTCGTGCCGCTGGACGGCGTCGCCACGCCCAGCGTCAAGGTGACCGTCTCGTCGGCGCCCGCGTTCCCGTCCTCCAGCACCGCGCCCGCGAACACCAGCGACGAGGATTCGCCCGTCGTGATCTGCAGGCTGGCCGGCAGGCTGGCGATGGCCGGTGCCAGCGCCGTGCCGCTGCGGCTTTCCACGGCCGGCTGGATGGCCTCGACCGTCGCCAGCCTGGTGGTCTCGCCCACCACCGTCGCGCCGTCCATCTCGCGCGCCGTCACCCGCAGCGTGTAGCTCTGGGCGTTCGTGCCGTTGAACTTCAGCAAGCCCGCGCTGGCCAGGTAGGCGCTCAGCGCGCCCTGCGTGCCCACCAGGGTCAGCGTCGGGCTGGCCGCGGTGGCGCCGCTCGTCACCGCTGTGGTCGAGGCACCAGCGTAGGCCTGCAGCCCGCTGCCCGCGAGCCCGGTCGCCGTCAGCGTGGCGCTGGCCGACGCCGCCCCGCCCGCATCCAGCAGGCTAAGCACCACGGTGCGCGTCTGCGTCGCCGCATCGGTCCCGGTGCCGAGCGCGCCCGCCGGCAGCACGATCTGCCCGTCGGTGGCCGCCGCGGCATAGGTCTGCGGCAGGCTCAGCGCCGGCAGCGTGCGCGTGGTGGCCGCGTTGGTCTGCGCGCTGACCGTGACCGTGCCGCTGGCCCCGCCGCTCACCGTCACCGTGCCCGCGCCGCCCGCCTTCAGCTTGCCGCCGGCCAGGTAGGCATTGAGCACCTCGGGCGTGCCGTACAGGCTCACCGCCGCGCCGCTGCCGCCACCGATGCCTGACGCATCCCCGCTGTCCGCCTTCACCGCCGCATCCGCCAGCCAGGTCAGCGACGCGCCGCCGCCGGCCGTGAAGGTCAGCGTCAACGGACCGGCCGCCACCAGCGGCTGCGCGCCGAAGGGGATCGCAACCACCGCGCCGGGGGTCGTGGTCACCGTGCCGGGCAAGCTCAAGGAGGCCGCGGCGCTCGCAACCGCCGCCTGCGCGGGCACCGCCAGCGACGCGGTCGTCGACACCTTGCCGCCGGCGCCATTCGCCAACTCCACCGTCAGCGTCGTCGCGGAGCCGGCATAGCGCACGGGCGCCACACCCGACGTCGTGCCGCGCAGGAAGGTCTCCAGCGCCCCCGCCGTGCCGCCCAGCACCAGGCTCGCCGTGCCCTGCCCGCTCAGCACCGACACCCCGCCGGCAGCGGTGGCCGACAAGGTGCCGGCCGCCACCCGCAGGCTCAGGGTCAGCGTGTCGTCGGCGCTCGCGTTGCCGTCGTCCAGGTCCGCGCCGGTGAACAGAAGCGCCGACGACTGGCTGTCGGTGATGTTCAAGCTGCCCGGCAGGCTGACGAACTGCGGCGCCAAGGCCGAGCCGCCGCTGCTCGACGCCGCCTGGATCGCCTCGATCATCGCCTGTCGGGTGCTGGCCGACCGGACCACGCCGCCGCTGACGGTCTGGACCGTGGCCGTCAACGCGTAGGACTGTCCCGCGGTCCCGTTGAAGACGAGCTTGCCGGCGCCGGACAGGTAGCTGCTGAGCGCCGACGCTGTCCCCGCCAGCGTCAGCGTCTGCGTCGCCGCCGTGGCGCCGGTCGTCACGGACGCCGTCGAACCGCCGACAGAGGCGCTGACCCCGCTCCCGTCCAGGCCCGTGGCCGTGAGCGTTGCGCCGGACGCGACCGACAGCACCAACGTGCGCGCATCGGACCCGGTGCCCAGCGCATTGGCGCCCAGCGTCATCGGCCCGTTGGCCGCCAGCAGCGAGAAGCCGGCCGGCCAGGTCAAGGCCGGCGCCGCCGTCACGGCGGACGTCCCCTGCACCGCCGCCGGCGACGAGACGGTCAGGGTGGAGCGCTTGACGGCCGTGCCGTCGGACCCGGAGGCAGTGACGGTCAGCGTGTAGCTGCCGACGTCGGCAGCGAAGGCGAAGCGCCCGCTGTCGGCGAGGTAGGTGTTGATCGCGCTGGCGACGCCACTGAGGGTGACCGTGCCGGTGCCCGAACCCGAAGTCGTGACGCCGGAAGCGGTGCCGTTGCCGGCCGAACTGGTGAGGACACCGCCGCTCGCGGCCAGGGTCACACTCAGCGTGCCCTGACCCGCCACAGCGCCCACCCGCACGGGCGTGCCGGCGTAGGACAGCGCGGCCGCGGTCGCGGGTGCGGGGCTGGTGTTGCTCGTGACCCTGCTGACGGCCGCGCTGGACAGCGAGTACGTCAGGTTCTGCGCCGCGCCGACCTGGTAGCGGATCACGCCCGGCGTCGACACGTATTTCTGCAATGCTTCGAGCGAGCCGGTGAGAAGAACGCTCGAACTGCGGTCGCTGCCGACGGAGATCCCCAGGCCCGCCAGCCTGTCGACGTTGCCGACGCTGCCCACGTCGATCAACCCACCGGCACCGACATCCAGCGTCAGCGTGAAATCGGTCCCCGCGAAGTCGGGGACCATGCTGAACACGGAGCCGCTGCGGGTCACCACGGTCGGGGTACCCGTCGAAGCCGGCATGACCGCAATCTGTCCGCTCGACGAACTCAGGCGGATTTCGGCGAGCTGGGTGAAGTAGTTGGTGGGAGTCTGAAATCCTCCAACGGTCTGGTTGAAGACGACCTTGTAGTAGGCGTAGCTCTGGCTCGACGTAAGGCTGACGTCGCCCCCCCAGGAATAGGCAGCCGACGATCCGCTCAGCCCGGTGGCGCCCTCACCAACCAAGGTCCACTGTTCATCACCCCAGGTGAGCGGGCTGTCCGAGCCGTAGAGGGAGAACCTCGTCGGATTCCATTGCGTGGTGTAGTCCGCGCTCTGGAAGTTGATCTTCGTCAGTGCAGTGGCCGACGACAGTCGGAACATCAGCCCGGAATCCCGGCTGACCACGCTGTTGGCCGTGTTGCCGAAGGTGTCCGCGCTCAGGAACTTGTTGTTCGTCCCGTCGAAGGCGTTGGTCGGCGTCTCCAGATTGGTGTTGACGGTCAGCGGCGGGTAGTTTTCGGAACTGGCCACCACGTTGGCTACGTAGGTCCCCGATGCGGCGCTGGCCGTTGTGTAGCCCACGCGGAAGAAGTCGCTGCCGCTCCCCTCTGTCAGGACAGCCTCGAACCGGTAGTACTTGCCCGACTCGAGATACACGGCGCCCGTGTTCAACACGTAATCCGTGCCCGACCTCGAAGCGATCCAGGAGCCTGCGGCGTCGGCGGTGCTGTCGCGGGCGACGGCGATCACCGAGCCCGACTCGTCTCGCAGGCGGAAGGTCACCGCGTCATCGGCGCTGACCCAGAAGTAGTAGGTCCCGGTGGTCTCTGCCCGAATCCAGCCGGATGCCGTGCCGGTGTAGCTGTCGGCCCGGTTGACGCTGGTGCCGATCTCGAGGTGGGTGGTCCACAACTCCGGCGTGGCGCCTGCGCGGTTGAAGGTCCATCCCTGGTCGGTGATGAGCGTGCGCAGGTCGGGCAGGCCGCTCAGCACCCGGGGCGTGTTGTCCACGGCCGCCAGCCCGAAGGAGCCGCCCGAATTCACCGTGATCTGGGACGGCAGGGACAGGTCCACCGCGTCCGCGGCCGCGGCGTTCGTCAGGTTGTCGGCCGTGTACTCGACCTTGGACGTGGTGCTGTTCACATAGGCGCTGGCCAGGACACCTTGGTCGCCCACCTTGCCGAGGGCAGCCACCTCCTCGGCCGACAGCGCCCGCCCCCACAGGCCGACCGTGGCCGTGTCGACCGGTCGGTTCTCGTTGGCGTCGTCGACGAAGAAGAACACATTGCCCGACGCCGTGAAGCGCAGACGGTCGACGCTGCTGAGGTTGAAGCTGTGCCTGAGTTCGCCGTTGACGTAGGCCTGGACCGTGCCGGTGGTCTTGTCGGTGTCCACCACCAGGACGACCCGGTTCCACGCATTGGTCGACATCAGGGTCGAGGACCACGAATAGTTGCCGGCCGTGCCCGTGGTGACCCCGATCGTGCCGTTGGACCAGAAGAACTCTCCGTCGGAACTGGCGGTGTCGTTGAACAGCGCCCGCCCGTTCGAGCCGTCGGCCACGCTGATGTCGAACAGCAGCGTGTACTGGTGGACCTGGCCGGTGGCCACGCCCGCGCCGTTGGCCGCCACGCCGTGGGCCAGCGACAGATAACTGGCGCCGGCCGTGGAGCCGGTCGAGGTCGTGACCATGCCGCCGCTGGCCGCCGTGCCGGCATAGGTCTTCGACACCCAGTCGGTCGGCGCATTGGCACCCAGCGACACGAAGGGGCGCGTGCTGTCGACGAGGTTGGCGTAGGTCCGCTGGCCGCTGACCGTGGTCGCACCGCCCGAGAAGGTGGCGAGCGCGGCCAAGCCCTGCTCCACCGCCGGCGTCGTCAGCACCTCGTCGAACGCCCGGGGGATCAACCAGGAACTGGGCAGGTTCGGATCGGCACCGAAGGTGCTCGACGGCGTGCCTGTTGCGGAATAGGTGTAGCCGACCTGGACGTGTTCGCGGTTGTTTCCGATCGTTTCGTCGTCGCCCTCGTAGTGCAGGATCTCCAGGCGGTAATACTCGCCGGCCTTCAGGTGGACAGCCGTGGTGGCCTTGCTCGAGCCGGCATTGAAGCCACCGTCCGCCGCCGAGGAGCCCGAGGCCGAGACCAGCAGGTCCGCCGTCAGGTCGACCGGCGCGCCGTTGGCCGTGCTCAAGTACAGGCGGGCGGCATCGTTGGCCTTCAGCGCAAAGCGGTAGAAGCCGGTCTCCGGCACCGTCAACCAGGCGCTGTAACGGGCCGCATAGGCATCACCTACGTCGCCGCTGCCGGTTGGGGTGGTGTCGAGCATGGGCAGCGCCACGCCATTGACGCTGCTGCTGCGGCCCTGCTCGATGGACACCGACGCGTACGTCGTGCTGGTGGAGACCGTGCTTGTGACCGGGGACGGCGCGTTGTCGAGCGTTCCCGAGAACAGGCTGTCCAAGGTGGTCAGGCTGCCGGTGGGCGAGGTCAGGCTGGTGTTGACCTTGTAGAGCTCGCGGGTGAAGCCCGACCGCAGTTGCACCAGATCGACCACCTCCGTCGACGCCGCAGCGCCCGAGCCTGCCGCGCCTGCCACGGAGACCGTCAGCGTGTAGGGCACCAGCGGCGCGGCCGCCTGCTGCGCCTCCCGCTGCTGGTCGGCCACCCAGGCCATGGGCAGCAGCTTCAGGTTGTTGCTGGCGTAGTCGACGTTCACGCCCCAGGTGGGTGTCAGACTCGTGGCCGTGCTGCTCGCCCCGGTCGTGTAGCCCACCTGGAAGAAGCCTGGCGCGGAGCTGGTCCAGCCCGCAGGCGGCGTGCTCCAGGACTCGTTGCTGTCCTCGGAGTGAATGACCTCGAAGCTGTAGGCCCTGCCGGCCACCAGGTACTGGGCGGCCGTGCCGTCGTTTTCGGCCTGGTTCCAGTCGTTCGGGTAGTTCCACTGGTAGCCGCCGTTGCCGGTGGTCAGGGTCATGCCGCTCAGTGGCACACCGGTACTGTCGGTGCTCTGGACCGCGAAGCGGGCGATGTTGTTGCCGTTGGCGAAGAACCTGTACCAGCCGCTCGTCGGAACGGTCAACCAGCCGGCGACCCTCTCGGTGTAGGTGCTGCCCAGGTCCTGCAGGTTCTGCAGGTAGCGCACGCCCGACGTCTGCTTGCCGCCCGCGAGATAGGTGTTAAGCGCGGCCTGGCTCTGGATCTCGGGATCTCCGGCGAAGCTCGACAAGGTCGGATTGCTGAGCGTGCCGGGAATCGAGATCGAGCCAAACATGTCCTTGCTGATCTGGCCCGTGTAGACCTCCAACTGCACCGGCTCGGCGACCCTCACGCTGGCCAGCCCGGCGAGGTAGGCGTTCAGGTTGGCGCCGGTGCCGGTCAGGCTCAGCGTCTTCGTGGCGGCGTTGTAGCTGGCCGTCACGCCGCTGCCGCTCGACGCCAGGAGGTCCAGCGACGAGGTGCCGGTGCCGCCCAGTGCCAACGTCACGGTCAGGGTGTCGTTGGCATTGGCGGCCGGGATGACGCTGCTGCCCAGTTGCACCGCGCCGTTGGTCGCCGCGGCGAACACCGTGGCCGGCAGGCTGAGGCTCGGGGCAGCTGCCAGACCGAAGGCGGCGGCCGAAGGCAGCACGCTGGTGAGCGAGGCCTGTGCCGTGACCGCCCCGCGCACCACCCCGGACTCCAAGCGCTGGACGGTGGCCGTGAGGGTGTAGGCGGTGGCCGAGGCCACGCCATTGAAGAGCACCCGGTCGGCCGTGTCGAGGAAGGCGCGCAGGGCCGAGGCCGTGCCGCTGAGCGTCAGGCTGCTCGTGCCGCTGCCGGCGACGGTGACCGCGGCGTCGCTGCCCCGGACCGACAGCGTAGGCGTGGCGCCAGACGGCCCCGCCCCGACCGAGAGCACCACCGTCAGCGCCTCGCTGCTGCCTGCCAGCGCATTGGCGAAACGGACCTCGCCGTTGACCGAGCGCACGGTCAAGGCCGCCGGCAGGGCCAGCGCCGGCAGCACGCCGGCGGATGCGGTGCTGCCGGCAGCGGCCACGGCGATCGTGGCACTGGCCGCGCCGCCGATGGCGACGCTGCCGCTGCCGCTGACCCGCAGCTTGTCGGCGCTGAGGTAGGCGTTGAGCAGTTCCGGCGCCCCGTACAGCGTCACGGTGGTGCCCGTGCCGTCCGCCAGGGCCGCCGCGCCCGCGGCGCTGGAGACCTTGACCCCGGTGTCGCCGTCCCAGGTCAGCGCCGCGCCGCCGCTGGCGGTGAAGCTCAGGGTGACCGGGCCCGGCGCCGCCAGCGGTTGGGCACCGAAGGCCAGTGCGACCGGTGCCGCCGCAGAGGTCGTGACGGTGGCCGGCGCGTTGAGCACCACCACGGCGTCACCCGCGCTCGTCTGCGTCGGCGGAGCCAGGGACACCGCCACGCTCTGCGCATTGCTGCCATTCGCAACCGAGACGTTCAGCGTCGTCGCCGGACCGCTGTAGGTCACCGGGCCCGCGATCGCGCCGCGCAGGAAGACCTGCAGGTCGCTCGCTGTGCCGCTCAGCACAAGGCTGGACGAGTTGTTGCCGCTCACCACCGTGACATTGCTGCCGGTCGTCGCCTGCAAGGTCCCGGAACTGCTCGCCGAAGTCAGCGTGAGCGTCAGCGTGGCGTCCGCCGACGGGTTGCCGTCGTCAAGGACGATGCCCGTGAACAGCAGCGAGGACGAGGTGTCGGCGGTGATCGGCAGTGTGGTGGGCAGGCTGGAGACATCCGGTCTCGCAATCGCTGCGCCGCCGGCCGCCGAGATGCGACCGCCGCCACCGCCCGCGGACCCACCGGTGGAGCCGACCGCCTTGTGTGCGCCACCACCACCACCGCCGGCGGCGACGACGCTGACGGCCGTGCCCGTGATGCTCGAAGGCTGCCCGCTCGCGCCGTTGGCGTTGGTCTTCGCACCCGCTCCGCCAGCACCGACAACCACGCTCAAACTCTGTGCGGCGAAGACGGCAAACTGGCCCTCGACCATCTCGCCTGCACCGCCACCGCCGGTGCCCCACGCCGTGGTGTCCGGAGCCCCGCCGCCCGCGCCGCCACCGCCCACCACGAGGAATTCGACAACGGCGCCCGGTGTGCTGACGCTCGTGATCTGCAGGGTGTTTGTCGCCACCGCGCTGAAGCGCAGCACCTGGTAGCTGACGCCGCCTGCTTCGATCGTCGAGGGGGTGACGCCGGAGGCGCTGGCGACCAGGTCACCCGTGCGGAACCTGACGACCACGACACCGGATCCACCGCTGCCGCCCGCCCCGTCGGTGCCGACACCACCACCACCGCTGCCGGTGTTGGCCGCCCCATTGCCGCCGTTGCCGCCGTTAGACCCGGTGCCGCCAATCACGACGCTGTTCGCGGCGCCACCTGTACCGGGCTGCTCCGAGGAGGTGTAGATGTCCTGCGCACCGCCACCACCGCCCGCTGCGTAGCCCACAGCGGCACCAGTGATGGTCGACACCCGGCCTGCACCGCCATTGCCGGCATTCGAGACGCCGATGCCTCCAGAGCCGCCGGCGCCTCCGGCGCCACCCCCGCCGCCACCCGCCGAACGACTCGTGTCGTCGTTGTTGCGGGCCGCGCCGCCCGAGTTCCCGAAGGACTCGGCTCGAAGGACCACGGCAGACACGCCAGCCTGGGTGGCCGATATCGAACCGGCCGTCGCCCCCGTCACCGTGATCGTCCCGGTGCCACCCGCCTTGAGCTTGCCGCTGGCGAAGTAGCTGTTGAGAGTCGCGGGCGCCCCGTAGACCGTGACCGTGGTCCCGGAACCCACCGACAGCACCGCTGCATCAGCGGCGCTCGAGATCCTCAGGGCCGCATCGGCTTCCCAGGCGAGCGAAGCACCGCCTGACGCGGTAAATGTGAGTGCAATCGGACCCGGCGCAACCAGGGCCTGCGCGCTGAACGGGATCGCCACCAGGGCCCCATGCACGGTGAGGACCGTCGCGGGCGTGCTCAGCGCTGCCACCGCATTGGCCACGCTGGTCGGCGCCGCCGCCGTGCCGCTGGACCCCTGCGTGGACATCACCGACGCCGTCAAGGCGGCCGACTTGACCGTCTGCGCCACGACGGCCTGCGCGCCGTCCAGCCGCTGGACGGTCACCGTCAGCGTGTAGCTGCCGGTCGAACCGTTGAAGACGAGCCGACCGGCGGTCGCCAGATAGGCACTGAGAGCCGCCTCGGTGCCGGTCAGGGTCAGGCTCGACGCGCCCGAGGTCGAGCCGGTGGCCGCAAGGCCCGAACCCGTGAGGCCCTGGGCCGTCAGCGTGCCGCTGCCGGAGACCGAAACGATGACGGTCCGGGTCGCGGCCGCATCGGTTCCGAAGGCGCCCGCGCCCAGCACCAGATCGCCATTGGTGGTCGAGACATTGAAGCTGCCGGGCAGGTTCAGCGCCGGCAGCGCCGGCGTGGCCGGCGCGTTGGCCTGCTCGGTGAGCGTGATCGCAGCGCTGGTGTCGCCGCCCACCGTCACCGTGCCCGCGCCGCCGGCCTTCAGCTGGCCGCTCGACAGGTAGGCGTTCAGCGCCGCAGGCGTGCCGTGCAGGCTCACCGTGCCGCCGCTGCCGGCCTCGACGCTGGCCGCGCCGCCGGCACTCGAGACCTTCAGCCCCGCGTCCGCAGCCCAAGTCAGCGTGGCGCCGGCGCCGGCCGTGAAGCTCAGCGTCACCGGCCCCGGCGCCACCAGCGGCTGCGCGCCGAAGGGGATCGCCACCACCGCGCCCGGGGTCGTCGTCACCGTGCCCGGCGTACGCAAGACCAGCGCCGCGCTGCTCGCAGCCGTCTGCACCGGCGCCG
>JAIXWM010000191.1 GCA_027491255.1 Rubrivivax sp.
CAGGGACGGCCTCGCGTCCACACTCAGCCTTGCAGGCCGCGCCCTCGCAGAGCTCGGGCTCTTCGTGAGGCGCAAGTCCGTCCGCAGGGACGGCCTCGCGTCCACACTCAGCCTTGCAGGCCGCGCCCTCGCAGAGCTCGGGCTCTTCGTGAGGCGCAAGTCCCTGCGCGGCACCCGTCAAAGGCGGATGTTGGCCGCCTTGACCACCGCCGCCCAGCGCTGCACTTCGCTGGCGACGAAGGCCGAGTACTCTGCTGCGCTCATGCGCCGGGGGGTCGAGCCGGTCTCGATGAGGCGCGGCACGACCTCTGGGTGGGCGAGCGCTGCCAGCACTTCGGCATTGAGCTTTTCGACGAGGGCCGAGGGCATCCCGGCGGGGCCGGAAAGGCCGAACCAGGTCGACGCCACCAGATCAGGGTGGCCGAGCTCACGGAAGGTCGGCAGGTCCAGCCAGCCCGGCACGCGGTCCCCCGCGGTGACCGCCAGCAGGCGGTACCTCGGGTTGCGCCCGGCCTCGACCAGCGTGGTGATGATGGCGTCGACCTGTCCACCCGCCAGGTCGGTCATCATCGGGCCGCTGCCCCGATAGGGCACGTGGACGGTGTCGATCCCGGCTGAACGCTTCAGGAGCTCCTGCTTGGTGTGGCTGGACGTGCCGTTGCCGGGCGATCCCACCGTCATCTGCCCCGGGCGCGCCTTGGCTGCGGCGATGAACTCCGCCAGCGATCGTATGGGGCTTTCCACACGCACGACCAGCACCGAGGGAATCTCGGCCATCAGCGCGATGTGAGAGAAGTCGCGCACGCTGTCGTAGGGCATGGACTTGTAGATGCTGGGCCCGACACCATGCGCTGCGACGTTGGAGACGACCAGCGAGTAGCCATCGGCGGCGCTCTTGGCCACATGGTCCGAACCCACCGTGCCGCCCGCGCCAGCGCGGTTCTCGATGACGAAGTTCTGCCCCAGGACGGCGCCCAGCCGTGTAGAGACCAGCCTGGCGATGAAATCGGTGGTGCCCCCCGGCGGGAAGGGCACGACGACGCGCACGGGCCGGACCGGCCAGGCCTGCGCGCGCAGGTGGAAGGCGGGAAGGCCAAGGGCCGCTGCGGCCGGCAGGCCGAGGAAGAGGCGTCGCTGTGCCATGGTGTTCGTGTCCGCGTTGGGGTGCCGTCTGGCCGGTTGTGGATCTTACTCAGGGATGGCGCTGGTCGGGGCCCGGGGCCGCCGGCGGCGCGGTGCCATCCTGCGCGGTGCAGCTCTGCGGTCGGTGGCCGAGCCGCTCGTCCAGCCGGTGGCGCCAGGCGCGTGCCGAGAGCATGTCCTGCAGCGTCGCAGGCGAAGGCGCATGCTGCCGCCCCTGCAGGCACTCCAGCGCATGCCAAGCCAGTGCCAGCGTGGACGACAGCACAGCGGCGCCTGCGACCCGGGGTTGGCTGGCCAGTGTGGTCAGCGTTGGCATGCCCGTGCCCAGCAGGATGACGGCGTCGGCGCCGGCGTCGGCAAGCTCCGTCAGGACGCTGCCTGCCGCCGCGCCATCCAGGCGGTAGACCGGGTGCCCCGGACCGGGCGGAGACTCCAGCCGGCGCACCCGCACGAGCTCGAAGCCCCGTGCCTGCCAGTAGGTGGCGCTGAGGCGGGTCAGGGACTCGGGGTATGGAGAGACGAGCGCCACGCGCCGGGCCCCCAGCGTATGCAGGGCTGCCACCAGCGCGCAGGCCGCGTTCGTCACCGGCCGGCCGAGGCGCCCGGTCCAGGCCGCCAGGCGCCGGTCCTCGGCCTCGGGCCCGACGACGTAGGACGCCCCCGTCACGCCCACCGCCAGGACGCCGACGGGCGCGTCGGCGAACTGGCGCGCGTGCTCCTCGAGCGCCTCGTGGTAATCGGCCAGGCGGGCCTCGATGGTCGCGCCCGCGCTGGTCATCCTGGCGACCAGCATCGCCACCCCGGGCGGCCAGAGCAGCGAGCACTCGGGCTCGACGGTGGTGTTGGCCTGCGGCACGAGCAGCCCGACCAGCCCTTGCGGCGCATAGAAGGCGCTCAAGGCAGGGGCTCCCGGCCCGCGAGGGCGTTCATTGCCCGCCCAGGCGCCGCAGCACCGGGGGCACTATCGGCACGGTGACGACCTTCTCCTCGGTGAAGAAGGCCTCGCACGCCGCGCCGCCCTGGCGACCGACGCCCGACTCCTTGAAGCCGCCGAAGGGCGCGCGCAGCTCGCGCGTCATCGGCGTGTTGACCCAGACCACGCCGGTGCGCAGACCCTCGGTCATCGCGGTCACCGTGGGCAGGTGGTCGGACCAGACATAGCTGACCAGGCCGTAGCGCGAGGCGTTGGCGATGGCCAGCGCGTCCTCGACGCCGTCGAAGGGCAGCAGCGTGGCGAAGGGGCCGAAGATCTCGTCCTGGGCCACGCGGCAGGCATTGCCGGGCACGAGCACGGCGGTGGGCTCGGCATAGAAGCCGGGGCCGAGGGCGGGGATGGCGGCGCCGCCGGTCAGCACGCGGCCGCCCTCCTCGCGCGCCAGCGCCGCATAGCGCAGCACGCGCTGCAGCTGCGCCTGCGAGGCGAGCGGGCCGAGCTCGGTGGCCTCGTCCATCGGGTCGCCGATGCGCAGGCGGCGCGCGCGCTCGACGAAGCGCTCGACGAAGTCGTCGAACACGCTGCGCTGCACCAGGATGCGCGAGCCGGCCAGGCACTGCTGGCCGTTGTTCGAGAAGATGCCCAGCAGCGCGCCGTCGAGGGCGCGCCCGAGGTCGGCCGACTCGAAGACGATGTTGGCCGACTTGCCGCCGAGCTCGAGCGTGCAGGGCGCGAGGTGGCCGGCCGCGGTCTGCATGATGTGCCGGCCGGTCTCGGTGCCGCCGGTGAAGCAGACGCGGCGCACGTCCGGGTGGGCCACCAGGGCCTCGCCCGTGAGCGGGCCGCGGCCGTTGACGAGGTTGACGACCCCGGGAGGCAGGCCGGCCTCGTGCATCAGCTCGACCATGCGCAGGACCGCCAGCGGCGACTGCTCCGAGGGCTTGACCACGCAGGTGGCGCCGAAGGCGATGGCGCTGGCGATCTGCATGGACGACAGCGCCACCGGCGCGTTCCACGGCGAGATCAGCGCGGCCACGCCCGCGGGCTCGCGCACCACGGTCGAGGTGTAGCCCGGGGTCTGCCGGTACACCTGCCCGGCACTCTGGCCGATGTAGTCGGCGAAGAAGCCGAAGTTGGCTGCCGCGCGCGGCAGGTGGCGCTGGCGCAGTTCGCGCAGCACGATGCCGGTGTTCTGGCACTCGAGCCAGGCCAGTTCCTCGGCGTGCCGCAGCAGCTGCGCCTGGATGGCCCGCAGCACGCCCTGGCGGTGCTCGACGCTCGCGCGCGGCCAGGGTCCGCGCTCGAAGGCCGTCACGGCCGCCTTCACGGCCGCATCGACCTGCGAGGCCGAACTCTCCGCCAGCACGCTGACCGGCCGGCCCAGGGCCGGGTTGAAGACGGGCCACTGCTCGCCGTCGCCCGCGCAGGGCCGGCCGTCTATCCAGGCACCGAGCAGCGCCGGCAGCGAAAAGGCCGCGCCCGCCGTCACGGCTGCCCCGGCGCCGCCGCGAGCGAACGCGCCTTGTCGAGCCCCTCGAGCATCGAGGTCTGGCGCAGGTAGGCGCGGCAGCGGTCGCGGTCACGCGCCAGCGCCTGCAGCCGGGCCAGGGCCTCGCGGCGCTCGACCAGGTCGCGGATCTGCATGCGCGCGTGATTGCGGTCGGCCTGGGCGATGATGTCGTCGCGCACCACCGGCAGACGCTGGCGCTCGTAGCCGTCCAGGCTTTCGTCGGCCGCACCGTCCAGGCGTCGCGCGAGCAGGCCGCCCAGGCACAGCGCGTCGTGCAGGCCGCCGTTCATGCCCATGCCGCCCTTCGGATTGTTCAGGTGGGCAGCGTCCCCGGCGAGGAACAGCCTGCGGTCGCGCCAGCGCGACGCCAGCCGCTTGTGCACCCGGTAGGGCCGGATCTCGAGCAGTTCGAAGGGGCCGTGCCCGGGGAACAGCGCGCCCAGCCGCGCCCGGATGCGCGCGGGCTTGGCCTCCTCCTCGAGCGGCGCGTCGCTCACCGGGTGCAGGCTGACGCGCCAGACCTCGGGCAGGTGCAGCAGGCTGTAGGTGCCGCTGTCCTGCCAGATGTAGTTCACGCCCGCGAGGTCGTCCCACATCGCATCGAAGTCGAAGGTGGTGGTGGCGAGCAGCGTCGTGTCGGGGTAGGTGCTGCCGTCGAAGCTCGCGCCGATCGCCTTGCGCACCAGGCTGTGCGCGCCGTCGCAGCCCACGACGTAGGCCGCCTGCAGGCGGTCGCCGCCCTCGAGCTCGATCCAGGCGTGGTCGGCCTCCTGGCCGACCGCAGCGACCGTGACGCCGCGCAGCAGGCGGACCCTGGGCAGCAGGCGCAGGCGACGCTCCAGGGCCTCGCTCAGCACCGCCTGCTCGCACTGCAGGCGGTAGGGGTGGGCCGTCTCGTCGCCGAGCACCGAGAGGTCGAAGTCGACGTGCTCGCCGGTCTCGTGCAGGCGGATCTGCCAGACCGGCGTGACGCGGCCTTGCGCCAGGAGCTCCGCCGTCACGCCCCAGGCGTCGAGCATGTCGAGCGTGGGCGGGTGGAAGGTGGAAGCGCGCAACTGGCGGGAAACCGCGGCATCGCGCTCGATGAGCGTGACGTCCACCCCGGCGAGCCCGAGGCCATGGGCCAGGGCAAGGCCGACCGGGCCGGCGCCGACGATGAGCACGTGCGATGAAGAGGGCTGCATGGCGCAGGACAGAAGGAGGCGTCTGGCGGCGGCCAGACCGCGACACACCGGGGCCGCAGGAGGCGATGCGTGGCCCGCGGCCGGCGAGCGCAGGACTCTAGGGCCTGTGCCGGCCGCGCTGCTTCGGGGTTTTCTCTAGGCCGCCAGCGCGGCCGCCGCGGGCCGGGACGCCCCGGCAACGCGGCATCAGGCGGCGGCGCCCCGCGTCTTCAGGTAGACCGCGTAGAGCGACTGCGTGGCGCAGATGAACAGGCGGTTGCGCTTGGGGCCGCCGAAGCAGACGTTGGCCACCACCTCGGGCACGCGGATCTTGCCGATCAGCGTGCCGTCCGGCGCCAGGCAGTGCACGCCGTCGCCGGCGCCAGCCCAGAGGTTGCCGTCGATGTCCACCCGCAGCCCGTCGAACAGGCCCACCGAGCAGGTGGCCAGGACCTCACCGCGGCCGACGCGGCGGCCGTCCGCCTCCACGCGGTGACGCCGGATGTGGCGCGGTCCGTCCGGGGCGTGCGAGATGCCGGTGTCCACCACGTAGAGCCACTGCTCGTCGGGAGAGAAGGCCAGGCCGTTGGGCTTGGACATGTCGGTGATGACGGCGCTCAGACAGCCGTCGTCCGCATCGATGCGGTAGACGTGGGAGCCACCGATCTCCGACACCGCGGCCTCGCCTTCGTAGTCGGAGTCGATGCCATAGGTCGGGTCGGTGAACCAGATGCTGCCGTCGGACTTGACGACGACGTCGTTGGGCGAGTTCAGGCGCCGGCCCTCGTGGTGCGAGGCCAGCACGGTGCGCGAGCCGTCGTGCTCGGTGCGCGAGACGCCGCGGCCGCGGTGCTCGCAGCGGATCAGCCGGCCCTGCGGGTCGCGCGTGTGGCCGTTGGCGTTCCAGGCCGGCTGCTCGAAGACCGAGACCGAGCCGTCGGTCTCGTCCCAGCGCATCACGCGGTCGTTCGGGATGTCGGACCACAGCAGGTAGCGCCCGGCCGGAAAGTACACCGGGCCCTCGGCCCAGCGGCAGCCCGTGTGCAGGCGCTCCAGGTGCACGTTGCCGGGCGCGTAGCGCAGGAAGCGGTCGTCCAGGACCTCAAAGGTGTCGGTCAGCATCGGGGTCGTCCTCGAAATAGTCTGGGTGCCTGCGGGCGATGCGGCGCGCCAGGTCGATGTGCCGTGCCGGCTTCAGCAGCCTGGCGCGGGTGCCGCGCGGCGGCAGCACGTGGACCCGACCCGCGCGCACCAGCCGCGGGGTGGCCTGCCGGCCCGGCGTGCGGCGGACGCCCAGGCGGGTGGGCGCCGCTGTGGTGGTCGGCTCGCAGGTCGGCACGGGTCTGCGGGTACTCGCATACCCGCTGGACAGTCTACAAGGCGCCTTGGCAAAGAAGACGAAAGACGAGCAAGTCATGGGTGCGCCCGACGTCGAGGTGCTGGCGCCGCCGCTGCGGCCGGTGTCACACCCGGCGGTGCCCGCCGCCCCGAGGCCTGCGGCCGCAAGGTCGGGTCGGCGGTCGAGGTCTGGAGCCGCATCGTCCAGGACCACCGGACCGAGGCCCACTGAACGGGCGCCTTTGCGGCTCTCAGGCGCCCAGCCTGGAAGACTCAATCGTCCACCGCGCCACGGGCGCGCGGCGGCGTCTCGAGCGCGCGCACGGTCGCGCGCAGCCACCACAGCATGGCCAGCGCCGGCAGCGCGGCCACGGTGCTTGCCACGAAGAAGGTCGGCCAGCCGATGGTTTCGGCCAGCACGCCGGCCAGCGGCCCCACCCAGACCCGGCCCACCGAGGCAAAGGCCGACAACAGCGCGAACTGCGTGGCCGTGAAGCGCTGGTTGCACAGGCTCATCAGGAAGGCGACGAAGGCAGCGGTGCCCATGCCGCCGCTGATGTTCTCGAAAGCCACGACCATGAGCAGCCCGCCGTCGACCGGCGTGGCCGTGGCCAGCGAGACGAAGCCCCAGTCGAAGACCGGGATCACGAGCCCCGGCAGCACGCCCTTGCCAGAGACGGCCAGCCACCAGAAACCCAGGTTGCTCGCCATCTGCAGCACGCCGAAGGCCAGCAGCGCGCGCCACAGGCCCAGGCCCACCATCAGCGCGCCGCCCAGCAGCGCCCCGCCGATGGTCAGCCACAGGCCGATCACCTTGTTGACCACCCCCACCTCGGCCGGCGCGTAGGCCATGCCCTTGAGCAGGAAGGGTGTCATCAGCGAGCCGGCGAACGCATCGCCGAGCTTGTAGAGCACGATGAACAGCAGGAAGGCCGCCGCGCCGGGCTGCGCGAAGTAGTTGCGCAGGCCGTCCAGCAGGGTGACGAAGCGCGCTCGCCGCGCCGCCCAGGCCGCCAGGGGCAGTGTGAAGCCGATGCCCAGCAGCAGCGCGATCAGCTCGATCCAGCGCCGCTGCAGCGCGGCCGGCAGCGCCGTGGACTCGAGCCAGCCACCGGCCAGCGCCTGCGCCACCGGGCGCGCGTAGCGGTCGCTCAGCACGACGCCCACCGCCACCGCAGCGAGCACGGCCGCGAAGCCGAGCAGGTCCTGTGGCGCGCTGTGGCCGCCCGCGGCGGCGACCGGCCCGGCGTCGGCCGGCGGCGGCAGCGGCGACAGGCGGGGCAGCAGGGTCGCCGACGCGAACGCCGCGCCGGCCATCAGCAATGCCATCAGCCGGTAGACGGCGGGCCAGTCCCAGCCGCTGCCCTGCGCCGCGTCGGTCCAGATCAGCGCCAGGCCGCCCGAGACGATCATCGCCAGCCGGTAGCCCATGACGTTGAGCGAGGCCCCGAGCCCGCGCTCGCGCGCGGGGAGCAGGTCGGTGCGGTAGGCGTCGACGACGACGTCCTGCGAGGCCGAGACGAAAGCCACCGTCACGGCCAGCAGCGCGAACACGCGGATCGATGCCTGCGGCGAGGCCGCCGACAGCGCCAGCAGCGCCGCCGCCAGCGCGAGCTGCGTCAGCACCAGCCAGCCGCGCCGCCGCCCGAGCAGCGGCAGGTCGAAGCGGTCCATCAGCGGCGCCCACAGGAACTTGAAGGTGTAGGGCAGGCCCACCAGGCTGAGGAAGCCGATGGTCGCGAGGTCGATGCCGTCGGCGGTCAGCCAGGCCTGCATTGCCTGCCCGGTGAGCGCCAGCGGCAGGCCCGAGGCGAAGCCGAGCAGGGTGACGGCGAGCAGGCGGTGGGCGGCAGAGAGGGTCAGGGTGGCTGGCATCGGATGCCCGCGGTGGCAGGGTGCGTGGATGGAATCGAGGGCGCTGACGCCGGCCCACGGCCCGGGGGCCCGGGCGGCGGATTATGCGCAGCGTGCCCCCTGCGGCCGGCCCGGGAACCTGCGCCCGCCGCGCGGGTTTGCAAGCCCGCCTGCGGGCGCGTGCCGGCCCCGGAGCTGCACCGGCCGTGCCGCGTACGCTCGATGCTCGCCGGGCGCCGTCTTGATTTCCTGCGCCTGGCACCCATCGTCTGCCCATGAACACCACCGATCCCGTGCACATCGCCTGCGCCCACTGCGGCGCCACCAACCGCGTGCCGGCCGCGCGCCTGGCCGAGGACCCGACCTGCGGCCGCTGCGGCCAGGCGCTGCTGGCCGGTGAGCCGGTCGAGCTGACCGATGCGAATTTCGACGCCGTCGTCGGCCGCACCGAGCTGCCGGTGGTCGTCGACTTCTGGGCCCCTTGGTGCGGCCCCTGCCGGATGATGGCGCCGGCCTATGCGCAGGCCGCCGGCCAGCTCAAGGGCCGTGCGCTGCTGGCCAAGGTCAACAGCGACGACAACCCGCGCACCGCGGCGCGCTTCGGCATCCGCAGCATCCCGACCCTGGTGCGGCTGGAGCGCGGGCAGGAGGTGCAGCGCGCCAGCGGCGCGCTGCCGGCTGGTCAGATCGTGGCCTTCGCGAGCTGACGGAGCCCGGGGCGGCGGCGGCTTCTGGACGTCGCCTGGGGGTGCTCTCAGGTCACCCCGTCCCCGCCCGGCCCGTCGGGCGCCCCGCGCCACGGCGGGGCGACGAGGCGGCGCCGGCCGTCGTGCGAGGTGCGCAGACCCGGCTCGTCGAGCTCGAGCCGGTCCCAGAGCTGGCAGGTCACCTGCTTGTGCTTCTGGTCCAGGCCCTCGCAGTAGTTCGTGTACTCGCACAGCCGCACCTCGTCGCCGCGGCCCAGCCAGGTCTTCAGCGCCCAGTCGGGGTCGGCCAGGGCCTGGCGCGCGGTGCCGACGATGTCGCACTCGCCGCGTTCGAGCATCTCCTCGGCGAGCTCGAAGTTGTGCACGCCGCCCGTGCCCACCAGCGGCGTGTCGCAGCCGGCTTCGCGCACCGCCGCGCGGATGCGCGCCGTGGCCTCGCGGTTGCGGCCGAAGGGGCCGCGCGCGTCCGACAGGTACTGCGGCATGCACTCGTAGCCGCTGCGCCCGGTGTAGGGGTAGGCGGCCTGGCCGATGGCGGGCTGCTTGGCGTCGTCGAACTTGCCGCCGCGGCTCGTGGACAGGAAGTCCATGCCGGCGTGCGCGAACTGCACGCCGAACCACTCGGCGTCGTCGACGCCGCTGCCACCGGCGATGCACTCCTCGGCCAGGAAGCGGCAGCCCACGGCCCAGCCCGGGCCGACCTCGGCGCGCACCGCGGCGTACACCTCCAGCGGCAGGCGCACCCGGGCCTCGCGCGGGCCGCCCCAGCCGTCGGTACGGCGGTTGGTGGCCGACAGGAAGGAAGCCATCGTGTAGGCATGCGCGTAGTGCAGCTCGGCACCGTCGAAGCCCGCGTCGCGCGCGCGCCGCGCCGCCTGTGCGAACAGCGGCGGCAGCTCCGCCGGCAGCGCGCGGATGTGCGGCAGGTGCTCGTCGTTGACGGTCTCGCGCGCGCCGAACTCCAGGCTCTGCAGGTCGCGCGCCTCGAGCACGCGGCCCCAACCTTCGGGCCCGAGCGCGAGCAGCGCCGCGCGCGCCGCGTCCTCGTCCAGGTGCTGCAGCCCGGCGCGCTCGCGCAGCGCCGGTGTCAGCGCCAGGTGGCGCTCGAAGAAGGTGCGCGGCTCGGGCCGGCGGCGGATGCGCAGGAAGTCGATGAGCTGCACCAGCAGCCGGGTGCGCCCGCCACTGGCCTCGCGCACGGCGCGGGTGAGCCGGCGCAGGCCGTCGACCTGGCGGTCGTCGCCGATGCGCAGCAGCGGCCCGCTGGGCACGTCGCGAATGCCCGTGGCCTCGATGACGATGGCCCCGGGCTGGCCGCGCGCAAAGCGCGCGTACCACTGCACCACGTCCTCGGTGACTTCGCCCTCCTCGTTCGAGCGCCAGGGCACCATGGCCGGCACCCAGGTGCGGTGGCGCAGCGTCAGCGGGCCCAGCCGCACGGGGCTGAACAGGCGCGAGGCGCGCGCCTCGTCGGCGGTGGGCACGCGCCCGCGGGCGGGGGCGAAGCGGATGCGTTCAGGGGGTTTCCACATGGGATCGTGGCGGTCAGCGGTCAGCGGTCGGCGGTCGGCGGTCGGCGGTCAGCGGTCAGCGACCGGCGGCTGCGCGCTCGTCCGCTCGTGCGCGAACGCCACGTACCAGGCCACGCTGTCGGCGTTGGCCATGGCGTCGCGGTTCATCACCTTGGCCGGGTCGGCGCCGAGCAGCAGCTTCTTGACCGGCAGTTCCATCTTCTTGCCCGACAGCGTGCGCGGCACGGCCTGCACCTGCAGGATCTCGCTGGGCACGTAGCGCGGCCCTAGCGCACTGCGGATGGCGCCCACCAGGCGTGCGCGCATGGCGTCGTCGAGTTGCAGCCCGGGGCGCAGCACGACGAACAGCGGCATGTAGCTCTCGCGGCCCAAGTACTCGAGGTCGACGACCAGGCTGTCGAGCACCTCGGGCAGGGCCTCGACGGCGCGGTAGAGCTCGGCCGTGCCCATGCGCACGCCGTGGCGGTTGATGGTGGCGTCGCTGCGGCCGTAGATGACCGCGCCGTGGGCGCCGGGCCGTATGCCATCGGGCCCGGGCGCGTCCTTGGGCGTGATGCGGATCCAGTCGCCATGCCGCCAGACGCCCGGGTACATGTCGAAGTAGCTGTCGTGCAGGCGCCGGCCGTCGGGGTCGTTCCAGAAGTACAGCGGCATCGATGGGATCGGGCGCGTGCACACCAGCTCGCCGACCTGGTCGATCACCGCGCGGCCCTGCTCGTCCCAGGCCTCGACCGCGGAGCCCAGCCAGCGGCACTGCATCTGCCCGCGCACCTGCGGCAGCATGATGTTGCCGCCGACGAAGGCGCCGGCCAGGTCGGTGCCGCCGCTGATCGAGGCGATCCAGATCGGTTGCCCTTCCACGCGCGGGCAGCGCTGCCAGATCCAGTCGTGGCACTCGTCGGACAGCGGCGAGCCGGTGGAGCCGATGGCGCGCAGCGCCGACAGGTCGGCCACCTGCGTGGGCTGCACGTCGGCCTTCAGGCAGCTGGCGTAGAAGGCGGCGCCGGCGCCGAAGAAGGTGGCCTTGGACAGCGCGGCAAAGCGCCACAGCGTGGTCCAGTCGGGGGTGGCCGGCGTGCCCGGGGCAGCGGCCCCGGCGCGCGGCGCGGGGCCGGGCGCCGAGGGGCTGCCGTCGAAGATGCAGGCGGTCGTGCCGCCCAGCAGCACCGAGACCTGGAAGTTCCACATGATCCAGCCCGTCGTGCTGAACCAGTGCAGGCGGTCGCCCGTCTCCACCGTCGGGCCCAGGTTGTTGTGCAGGCTGCTGTTCAGCAGCACGATGACGATGCCGCCGTGGCTGTGAACGATGGGCTTGGGCAGCCCGGTGGTGCCGCTGGAGTAGACGATCCACAGCGGATGCTCGAAGGGCAGCCACTCGGGCGCGAAGGCCGCTGGCGGTGGCGGCGCGGCGCCCTCGAAGCCCGGCCGGGCGCGGGCGGGGTCGATGGCCTGCCAGGCTGCCGGCTCACCCGCCAGCAGCGCGTCCACCTGCGCGCCGCGCACCGCGTGGCGCACGCTCGGCAGGCCGGCCAGCAGTTCGTCGACGAGCCCACGCCGGTCGTGCACCGTGCCGCCCCAGGTGACGCGGTCGCAGGCCACCAGCACCACGGGCTCGATCTGGCGGAAGCGGTCCAGCACCGCCAGCGGCCCCATGTCGGGCGAGCAGATGCTCCATACCGCGCCGACGCTGGCCACGGCCAGGAAGACCGCCATCGTCTGCGGCGTGTTCGGCAGCACGGCGCAGACGCGGTCGCCGCGCTGCACGCCCATGCGCTGCAGGGCGGCGGCGAAGTGCGCGACCTGGCGCTGCAGATCGGGCCAGGCCAGCTCGCCCACCTGCCCCTGCGCCAGCATCGCCTCGTCGGCGAAGACGATGGCCGGGTGCCCGGCGGCGTGCGCCGCGTCGGTGTGGCGGAAGACCTGGCGCGCGAAATTGACTTGCGCCCCGGGGAACCAGCGCGCCCCGGGCATGCGGTCCTCGGCCAGCACCGCGCTGTGCGGCGTGGGCGACTCGATGGCGTGGAAGTCCCAGATCGACTGCCAGAAGCCGTCGAGGTCGGTCACCGACCACTGCCAGAGGTCGTCGTAGTCGTCGAAACGCAGGCCGCGCTCGCGCTCGAGCCAGCGCAGGTAGACGGCGAGACGGGGTTCGGGCAGGGGGGCGCGGGGCGATGGCGTCATGGGCGTCGGTGGCGGGGAATTCCATGCCTATGATGGCAGACGCGAAGACCTTCTTTCGCCTCCCGCTCCCGCGACCCCCCGATGAAAACCCTCGACGACGGCAGCCACGCCGAGATCCGCGACGCCGTCCGCGCCCTGTGCGCGCAGTACCCCGACGAGTACTTCCGCCGCATCGACGCCGAGCGCGGCTACCCCGAGGCCTTCGTCGACGCGCTGACGCAGGCCGGCTGGCTGGCCGCGCTGATCCCGCAGGAGTACGGCGGGCCGGGGCTGTCCATGGCCGAGGCCTCGGTCATCATGGAGGAGATCAACCGCTGCGGCGGCAACTCCGGCGCCTGCCACGGCCAGATGTACGTGATGAACGCGATCACGCGCAGCGGCACCGAGCAGCAGAAGCGCCACTACCTGCCGAAGATCGCCGCCGGCGCGCTGCGCATGCAGTCCATGGGCGTGACCGAGCCCACCACCGGCAGCGACACCACGAAGCTGAAGACCAGCGCGGTGCGGCGCGACGGCCGTTGGGTCGTCAACGGGCAGAAGGTGTGGATCTCGCGCGTGCAGCACAGCGACCTGCTGATCCTGCTGGCGCGCACCACGCCGCTGGCCGAGGTGCAGAAGAAGACCGCCGGGCTGAGCTGCTTCATCGTCGACCTGCGCGAGGCCTTGGGCCGGGGTCTGTCGGTGCGGCCGATCCCGAACATGGTCAACCACGAGACCAACGAGCTGTTCTTCGACAACCTCGAGATCCCCGAGGAGAACCTGCTCGGCGCCGAGGGCGAGGGTTTCCGCGTCATCATGGACGGGCTGAACGCCGAGCGCACGCTGATTGCGGCCGAGTGCATCGGCGACGGCTACTGGTTCATCGACCGGGCTGCGCGGTATGCGCGCGAGCGCCAGGTCTTCGGCCGCCCGATCGGCCAGAACCAGGGCGTGCAGTTCCCACTGGCCGAGGCCTTCGTCGAGATCGAGGCCGCGAGCCTGATGCGCTGGCGTGCCTGCGAGCTGATCGACGCGCACCGCAACGCGGGCGCCGCCGCCAACATGGCCAAGCACCTGGCTGCCAAGGCCAGCTGGGAGGCCGCCAACGCCTGCCTGCAGACGCACGGAGGCTTCGGCTTCGCCTGCGAGTACGACGTCGAGCGCAAGTTCCGCGAGACGCGGCTGTACCAGGTGGCGCCGATCTCCACCAACATGATCTTCGCCTACGTGGCCGAGCACCTGCTCGGGCTGCCGCGGTCTTACTGATGTCAGGGGTCTCGATGCGGCCGCTCGAAGGCATCACCGTCATCGCGCTCGAGCACGCGATCGCCGCGCCGCTGTGCACGCGCCAGCTCGCCGACCTCGGCGCGCGCGTCATCAAGGTCGAGCGCCCGGGCGCGGGCGACTTCGCGCGCGCCTACGACGGCAGGGTGCGCGGCCTGTCGTCGCACTTCGTGTGGACCAACCGCTCCAAGGAGAGCCTGACGCTGGACCTGAAGCAGCCGGTGGCCCTGCAGGTGCTGGCGCGGCTGCTCGAGGGCGCCGACGTGCTGGTGCAGAACCTGGCCCCGGGCGCCGCGGCGCGCCTGGGCCTGGGCCACGAGACCCTGCGCGGGCGCCACCCGCGCCTGATCGTGTGCGACATCTCCGGCTACGGCGACGACCCCGCGCAGCCGGGCCCCTACCGCGACAAGAAGGCCTACGACCTGCTGATCCAGAGCGAGGCCGGGTTCCTGTCGGTGACCGGCACGCCCGAGGCGCCGGCCAAGGCCGGCTGCTCGATCGCCGACATCGCCGCCGGCATGCACGCCTACTCCAGCATCCTGGCCGCGCTGCTGCAGCGCGGCCGCACCGGCCGCGGCTGCCGCATCGACGTCTCGATGCTCGAGGCGACGACGGAATGGATGGGCTTTCCGCTGTACTACGCCTTCGACGGCGCCGCCCCGCCGCCGCGCGCCGGGGCGGCGCACGCGACGATCTATCCCTACGGCCCCTTCCCGGCCGGCGACGGGCAGGTCGTGATGCTGGGCCTGCAGAACGAGCGCGAGTGGGTGGCCTTCTGCGAGCAGGTGCTGCGCCAGCCGGCGCTCGCCACCGACGAGCGCTTCGCGTCGAACCCGCGCCGCAACGCGGCGCGGGCCGAGCTGCGGGCGATCCTCGTCGAGGCCTTCGCCGCACTCAGCGGCGACGAGCTCGCGCGGCGCCTGGACGCGGCGCAGATCGCCAATGCCCGTGTCAACGACATGGCCGCCGTCTGGGCCCACCCGCAGCTGCGCGCGCGCGGCCGCTGGGCCGAGGTCGACAGTCCCGCCGGCCCGCTGCCGGCGCTGCTGCCGCCCGGCAGTGGCGGCGCGGCCTGGCCGCCGCGCATGGACCCGATCCCTGCGCTCGGCCAGCACACCGACGCGATCCTGGCCGAGTTCGGGTGGAACCCGGCCGAGATCGCGGCGATGCGCGACGCCGGCGTGGTGTGAAAGCCTGAGCATCTTTGCCCCGTGGCCGGCGGCAGCGTCTCGGCATTGCGGATACTTCGGCCCCAGATGAAGTCCCACCGCGTTCCCACAGCCACCCGCCTGGCCCTGGCCTTTGGCGGCATCGTGCTCGTCGTCGCCCTGACCGGGGTCTGGGTGCTCGGCGGTCTGGCCCCCGGTGGCGCCGCGCTCGCGGAGCAGTCGCAGCGCGACTCGCGCGAGCTCGACCTCGCCCTTCAACTGCAGGCCGCGGCACTGGCCGCGGGCTCCGCGGCGCGCGCGCCGGCTGCCGTGCCTGCTGCCGCCGCGAGCGCCGCGGCGGTGGCCTCGGGCGTGTCCGCGGCCGCAGCGGCGGGCCCGGCGGCCTTCGCCCCGCCGGCCGAACAGGCGCTGGAGCTCTACGCCCGGCTGCGCCGGCAGCTGGACGCGCTGCCGCCGTCACCGCAGGCGGCCCAGGCGCGCGCCGCCGTCGACGCCGCGGCTTCGACGGCGCGGCTGCTCCTGCTGCCCCTCATCTCGGGCGGCGCCGAGGTGGTGACCGGGATGCCGCCGCCGGCCGTGGCGCACGCGCAGACGGTGGTCCAGGATTGGTCGCAGGCCTTGCAGGCGCATGCCCAGGCCGTCAGCCGCGCCGCCGGCGCGCGCGAGCAGGAGGCCGGGGACCGCCGTGCGGCAGAACAGCGCGCCCTGGCCCTGGCGCTGGGCTGCGCGGCGCTGCTCGCCGCCGCGCTCGGTGTCTGGGCCGTGCGTGGGCTGCGGCGTGAGCTCGGCACGGACCCCGGGCAATTGAAGGCGGCGGCCGAGCGCCTGGGGCAGGGTGAGCTCTACCATGCCCTGGACCGGCGCGACTCGAGCGACAGTGTGGTCGATGCCTTCGACCGGATGCGCGAGGCCTTGGCGGCGCTGGCGCTGGCGGTGCGGCACGCCGCGCACGACACCGCGGGCGCCGGCCGCGAGCTGGCCGCCGGGCAGGACGATCTGCGCGGGCGCGTCGAGCAGCAGGCGCTGATGCTGGGGCAGGCGCTGGCCGCGGTGCAGGCGCTGGGGGTGGCGCTGCGGCGCGGCGCCGAGGAGGCGCGGCAGGCTGCCGGCCTGGCCGGCGAGCTGCAGGCGCTGGCCGCCCGCAGCGGCGCGGCGGTGGCCGCCGCCGCGGACGGCATGCGCGAACTCCAAGCCGGCGAGCGTAGGCTCGGCGAACTCGTCCAGACGGTCGAGGGCGTGGCCTTCCAGGCCCACCTGCTTGCCGTCAACGCCGCCCTCGAGTCGGCGCGCGCCGACTCCCCCGGCAAGCCAGGCGGCGGGGTCGCAGTCCAGGTGCGGGAACTGTCGCAGCGCTTTGCCGAGACGGCGCGCCAGCTGCGCGCGCAGACACAGGCGCACGAGAACGCGCTGGCGCAGCGCGCGCTGGCCCTGTCGGCCGAGGCCGACACCGCGATGCAGGCGCTGGGCGCCGTGGCCCATCGCCTGGCGCGCTCGGGGGCGGGGCTGGACCTGCTGGCGCGCGACCAGGCCGAGGACGCACAGCGCGTCGACCGCACGCTGGTGGAACTCGACCAGGCCACACGCCAGACGGCATTGATGGCCGAGCGCAACGCCGCCGCGGCGCAGGCGCTGCGCGCGCATTCGGGGCAGTTGCTGGCGGCGCTGTCGCCGCTGAAGCCGCTGCCGGGCAGCGGCCACGACCTGGGGCCGGCGCCGCCGCTGGAGTGGGCCGTGCCGGTGGGCGAACCGGTCACGCCGGACAGCGTCGGCATCGAAGGCCCGGTCAGCCTGGCGCCTGCGCCGCCTGACGCGACCCCGCCTTCCGGGGCCGATGCCGCGGCCCCTGCCGCGGGCCCCGCGGCAGGCGACGCCGGGCGGGCCTGACGGGCATCGACGCGTGGTCGACCGGGCTGCCCGTGGTGAGAGCCCCGCACCGATGACGGCCGGCGGCCCCGTCCGTCCCTCGACCGCCGGCGAGCGCGTCGTCGTCGGCCTGTCCGGCGGCGTCGACTCCGCGGTCAGCGCCTGGCTGCTCAAGCGGCAGGGCTTCGAGGTCGTGGGCATCTTCATGAAGAACTGGGAGGACGACGACGACAGCGAGTACTGCTCGTCCAACATCGACTTCGTCGATGCCGCGGCGGTGGCCGACGTCGTGGGCATCGAGCTCGAGCACGTGAACTTCGCCGCCGAGTACCGCGACCGCGTCTTCGCCGAGTTCCTGCGCGAGCACCGCGCCGGGCGCACGCCCAACCCGGACGTGCTGTGCAACGCCGAGATCAAGTTCAAGGCCTTCCTCGACCATGCGCTGCGCCTGGGCGCGCAGCGCATCGCCACCGGTCATTACGCGCGCGTGCGTCCGGCGGCCGGGGGTCGTTTCGAGCTGCTCAAGGGGCTGGATGCGGCCAAGGACCAGAGCTACTTCCTGCACCGCCTGAACCAGGCGCAGCTTGCGCGCACGCTGTTTCCGGTGGGCGAGCTGCACAAGACCGAGGTGCGGCGCATCGCCGCCGAGATCGGCCTGCCCAACGCGCGCAAGAAGGATTCCACCGGCATCTGCTTCATCGGCGAGCGGCCCTTCCGCGAGTTCCTCAACCGCTACCTCAGCCACGAGCCTGGCCCCATCGTCGACGAGCGCGGGCGCGAGATCGGCCGTCACGTGGGCTTGAGCTTCTACACCCTGGGCCAGCGCCAGGGCCTGGGCATCGGCGGGCTGAAGACCGGCGGCGGCACGCATGCGCCCTGGTATGCCGCGCGCAAGGATATGGCGCGCAACCGGCTCGTGGTCGTGCAGGGGCACGACCACCCCTGGTTGCAGTCGCTCACGCTGCGGGCCCTGGACACGAGCTGGGTGTCGGGCCAGGCGCCGGCGCCCGGCGCGCTGGCCGCCAAGACGCGATACCGCCAGGCCGACGCACCGTGCCGCTTCCACCCGGCCGACGCCGGCTTCGATCTCGCCTTCGACGCCCCGCAGTGGGCGGTGACGCCCGGGCAGTCGGCCGTGCTCTACGACGGTGAGATCTGCCTGGGCGGTGGCGTGATCGACGCCGCGGGCTGACGGCGTCGGCTGCGACGCGGCCGATGAAGTGGGCAAGGGATTGCACCTATCCACTTGTAGGACAGGTTTGCCTAGAGTTCGCTGGAGCAGGTCCCGGGCGCCGCAACCCGCCCCGGGCTGCGCACCCCAGAACCGCCCAGGAGACACCGCATGCCCCGCATCCACCGCAGAAGCTTCATCGCCACCGCCGGCGCCCTGGGCGCGAGCCTCGCCGCGCCCACGCTCACGCGCGCCCAGGCCACGACGCTGCGCTGGGGCGAGTCGCTCGCCGCCACGCACCCGCAGGTGCAGATGGCCGAGCGCATCGCGCGCGAGGTCAAGGAGAAGACCTCGGGGCGCATCGACATCCAGGTCTTCCCCAACAGCCAGCTCGGCACCGGCAAGGACATGATCGAGGCCGTCTCGGCCGGCGCGCTGCAGCTCACCACCGACGGCGCGGGCGCCATCAGCGCCTTCCTGCCGCAGCTGTCCGTGATCGAGGCGCCCTACCTGTGGCGCGACGCCGCGCACATGGCCAAGGCCGCGCGCACGCCGCTGTACGCCAAGCTCAACGACGACCTCGTCGCGCGGCGCGGCATGCGCATGCTCGACATCACCTACTACGGCCGGCGCCACCTGACCACGGGCCGCAAGGCCGTGCGCAGCCCGGCCGACATGGCAGGCTTCAAGCTGCGCGTGCCGCCGGTGGACACCTTCGTCGCGATGGCCGAGGCCTGGGGCGCGCGCGCCACGCCGATCGCCTTCGGCGAGCTCTACCTGGCGCTGAGCCAGGGCGCGGTCGACGGCCAGGAGAACCCGCTGCCCACGATCCAGAGCGGCAAGTTCCAGGAGGTGCAGAAGTTCCTGGTGCTGACCTCGCACATCATCACGCCGCGCATGATCATCGTCAACGAGGCCTTCTGGAAGGGCCTGCGCCCGGCCGACCGTGACCTGCTGCAGGGCGCGATGCAGGCCGGCGCCGACTGGCAGGACAAGGAACTGCAGTCGCAGGAGGCCACGCTGGTGGGCACCTTCCGCGCCGCCGGCATGACGGTGATCGAGCCCGACGTCGCCCAGTGGCGCAAGCCCGTGCTCGACACCGTGCCGCGCAAGTTCGAGGCGAAGTGGGGCAAGGGCACCTTCGAGACGCTGGCCGCGCTGTGAGCACCTCCGGGGCCGGGCCGGGCCCGGCCCGCCCTGCGCGCCGTCCGGCGGCGCTGGCGGACCTGGCGCTCCATGTCGTGGCCGGCGCCTTCGTCGTGGTGCTGCTGGGCACGGTGACGGCGGGCATCGTCTTTCGCGCCCTGAACGAGCCGCTGAGCTGGACCGACGAGGCCGCGGGCTACCTGATGGTCTGGCTCGGCTGCCTGGGCTGGATGATCGCCACGCGCCGGCGCTCGCACATCCGCATCCGCTACTTCCTCGACAAGCTCTCGGGCCCGCCCTCGCGCGCGGTCGAGACGCTGCTGCAGGCCGGCGTGGCGCTGTTCGGCGCGGTCGTCGCCTGGTACAGCGTGCACCTGGTGCGCACCAACGCCGACATCGAGGCCATCAGCATGCCGCTGGCCGTGGCCTGGATGTACGTGCCGCTGCTGCCGGCCGGGCTGCTGACGCTGGTGCAGGCGCTCGTGGACATCGCCCGCCTGTGGCGGCCTGGCGCGGCGGGTCCGCTCGCCCCGGCCGGCACCGCGTCGCCAGGCCAGCAGGGGGTCGGGCTGTGACCGGGTTGATGTTCAAGATCTCCGGCGGCTGGCTGCTGGCCCTGCTCGCCGGGTTGCCGATGTACGTGTCGATGGGGCTGGCGGTGCTGGCCTTCCTGTGGCTGGGCGGCTTCCCGGTGACGATGCTGCCGCAGAAGATGGCCGGCTCGGTCAACTCCTTCCCGCTGGTGGCCGCGCCCTTGTTCATCCTCATGGGCAACATCCTCGGCGCGGCTCGGCTGACCGACCGCATCGTCGACTTCGCCAGCGCCATCATCGGCTGGGTGCGGGGCGGCTACGCGCACGCCAGCGTGCTGTCGAGCATGATCTTCGCCGGCATGGTGGGCTCGGCCGTCGCCGACGCTGCCGGCTCCGGAGCGATCGAGATCCGGGCCATGAAGAAGGCCGGCTACAAGCCCGAGACCGCGGCTTCCATCACCGCGGCGGCGGCCACCATCGGCCCCATCATCCCGCCTTCGCTGCCGATGGTGATCTACGGCGTCTCGGCCGACGTCTCGGTGGGCCGTCTGTTCATGGCCGGCGTCGTGCCCGGCGTGCTGATGGGCGTCACGCTGATGATCATGGTGGCCTTCGTCGCGCGCGCCCACGGCATGGCGCGCCAGCCATTCGGCGGCTGGATGAACGTGGCGCGCAGCTTCGCGCGCGGCTTCTTCGCGCTGATGACGCCGGTGGTCATCCTCGGCGGCATGTTCAGCGGCATCTTCACGCCCACCGAGGCCGCGGCCGTGGCCTGCCTGTATGCCCTCTTCCTGGGCTTCGTCGTCTACCGCACGCTGCACTGGCGCCAGCTCGGCCCCATCCTCGTGGAGACGGCCGAGACCACCGGCGTCGTGCTCGTGCTCGTGATGGCCGCCGGCGCGCTCGGCTGGTGCCTGTCGATCGCGCGCGTGCCGCAGATGCTGACGCCGCTGATCACCTCGACCTTCGACGGCCCCCTGACCTTCCTGCTGATGGCCAACCTGCTGATGCTGGTGGTGGGCTGCTTCATGGAAGGCCTGGCGGCAATGCTGATCCTGATCCCCATCCTCGTGCCGGCGGCCGTCAGCTACGGCATCGACCCGGTGCAGTTCGGCGTGATCATGGTGCTCAACCTGATCATCGGCACGATCACGCCCCCGGTGGGCGTGGTGCTGTTCGTCGTGATGCGCATCGCCGAGCTCAGCTTCGAGACCATGGCGCGCGCGATCCTGCCGTGGCTCGTGCCGCTGCTGGTGGTGCTGCAGGCGATCTCGATGTGGCCGCCGCTGACGCTGTGGCTGCCGCGGCTGGTGATGGGCTGAGCAACCCGCGTGCCGGCACTGGACAGACGAGCCCCACCGCAAGCCCCCCCTCCAACTCACAGGCCCCCTTGATGACTGCCTCCGCCGCTGCCCTCCACCCCCTGGCGGGCGTGTACTCCGCGCTCGTCACCCCCTTCCACGACGATGGCCGCCTGGACCTGGACGCGCTGCAGGCGCTGGCCGAGTTCCAGCTCGCCCAGGGCCTGCACGGCTTCTACGTCGGCGGCAGCACGGGCGAGTGCTTCCTGCAGAGCCCGGACGAGCGCGCACAGGTGCTGCGCGCCTTCACCGCCGCGGTGCGCGGGCGGGCGCGCACGATCGCGCACGTGGGCGCCATCGGCACGCACGAGGCGGTGGCGCTGGCGCGCGTGGCCGCCGACGCGGGCTGCGACGCCATCTCGGCCATCCCGCCCTTCTACTACGACTTCTCGGCCGCCGAGGTGCTGGCCCACTACCGGGCCCTGGCCGACGCGACGCCGCTGCCGCTGGTGGTCTACAACTTCCCGGCGAAGTCGGCGCGGCCGCTGTCCACCGCCGACCTGCTGGCGCTGCTTCAGCACCCGCGCATCGTCGGCGTCAAGCACACCTCGCAGAACCTCTACCAGCTCGAGCGCCTGCGCGCCGCCGCGCCGGGCGCGGTGCTCTACAACGGTTTCGACGAGATGTTCGTCGGCGGCCTGGCCATGGGTGCCGACGGCGGCATCGGCACCACCTACAACGTGATGGGCGGGCTGTTCGTGCAGATGATGGACGCCCTGCGCCGCGGCGACCTGGCCCGGGCGCAGGGGCTGCAGAAGCGCGCCAACGAGGTCATCGATGTGCTGATCGAGGTCGGGGTCTTTCCTGGCACCAAGGCCATGCTGAAGCTGCTGGGCGTGGATTGCGGCGCGTGCCGGCCGCCTTTCTCGCCGCTGTCGGCGGCCCAGCAGGAGGCCGTGGAGCGCATCACGGCCAGCCACCTGCGCGCCCTGCACGTCTGCTGAGCCTGTGCCAGGACGGCCCCCGCCCGGCCCCTCGCCCGTGAACGCGCCCGCCGAGCTGCAGCCCGTGGACAGGCCGGTGCCGCTGCACCATTCGGTGCAGGCGGCGCTGCGGCGCTACATCGTCGACAAGGACCTGCGCGCCGGCGACCCCTTGCCCTCCGAGGCCGAACTCGCGCGCCGACTCGGCGTCGGGCGCAATTCCGTGCGCGAGGGGGTGAAGGCCCTGGAGTCGCTGGGTGTGGTCGAGGTGCGGCGCGGCGCCGGCGTGTACGTGCGGGCCTTCACCCTCGGCCCGCTGCTGGAGAACCTGCCCTACGCCTTCGGCCAGACCCTGCAGGAGGTGCAGGACATCCTGCAGATCCGCCAGGCGCTGGAACTGTCGCTGATCGAAGCCGCGTTGAAGCGCGCCACGGTCGAGGACGTGGCCACGCTGCGCCGCATCGTCGCCGCGATGGAGATCAAGGCGGCGCGGGGCCAGGACTTCGCCGACGAGGACCGCGCCTTCCACCACGCGCTGTTCGAGCCTCTGGGCAACGCGATGCTGCTGTCGCTGCTGGACGCCTTCTGGCACGTCTTCCACCAGGTCGCCGGGCCCGCCCGGCTCGAGACCCAGGATCCCATGAAGACCTGGCAGGACCACCAGGCCATCGTCGATGCGCTGGCCGCGCACGACGTGCTGCTGGCCAAGCAGCGCCTGACCGAGCACTACCTCGGGATCTCCGGCCGGCTGCGCGAGCGCATGGGCGGCGCTGGCGCGGCTTCGGCCGGGCAGGTGTGACTTCGGCAGTTGACCGCTGTCTTTCGCGAGCAAGTGCTTGCCGGGTCGGAAGAGGGCGGCCACGACCGGCCGCGCCAGAAAGGGTGACAGCGCTGCACACCCGATCGAGCGGCGCTCGACCACGCTCGCGGCATTGCGAATCCTCGCCATGGCGCAGGCCATGGCTGTGGTTCGCGCCTTTGCATCGCAGCCGATGACAGCCCGCTCGGGCACGCCCCACGGCCGAATCCAGGCTCAGGGCACCAGGCTCAGGGCAACTGCCACTGCGCCCGCAGGAAGCGCGACAACTGCTCCCGCGAGGCCGCCCGTGCGGCGGGGTCGCCGCCGACGTGCACCCCCTGCCCCGGCCGCGCACCGTTGGGCACGTCGCGGCGCAGCCGCACCGGTGCAGTGCCGTCGAAGCCGTGGTGGGCGCCGGGGTAGGACTCGAAAGCCACGGCCGGCGCGCCGGCCCGGGCCGCGAGGCGGCGGCAGGGTTCAGCGGGGGTCCAGTCGTCGGCCTCGCCCACCAGCAGCAGCAGCGGCGCGGCAGGACGCCAGCCTTCGGACAGGGCGGCGGCGCAACCGGGGTAGAAGGCCACAGCCAGCGCCGGGCGCGGGTTGGCGCGCGCGACCTCGGGATGCCCGGCGTCGGTGGCGGCGAGCACGGCGCTGCCCCCATGGGACCAACCCAGCAGGCCCAGGCGCGTGGCATCCACACCCGGCTGGACCGCGAGCCAGCGCAGGGCCCCGAGCGCGTCGCGCCGGCGCTCGACCTGGGTCACGCGACGCGTGCCCGCGCGCTGCGTGCACAGCTCCTTCTCGCCGCGCGGCGTGAGGGAGTCGGTGACGAGCACGTGCACACCCAGGCTGTTGATGAGGCCCGCGTAGTCGAGCATGCGCACGGCCAGGCGCGGGCCGGCCGGCCCCGGCGCGCCGTAGGGGCCGCCGCAGCCGTGCAGCAGCACGAGCGCGGGGGCTGCCGCACCGGCCGGGCCGGACGGGAGGTCGGCGCGAAACCAGTGCCCTGGCAGCGCCACCGGTTGACCGCCGGAACGGTCCAGACTCTCCACGGTCACCGGCTGGCCCGCCGGCATGGCGGGTGCTGCCGGCGCCGCGGCTGCCACGAGGCAGACCGCGGCGGCGGCGCAGGCGTCGCGAAGGCGGCGGCGCCTGTGATGCTTGCACTGGTTCTTGATTGCCTCCGCCGCGAAGCAGGCGAGCGCGCCGACCGGGACGGTCGGGTTGCACGCCGATTTGTGCGGGAACAGCGATGCGCCGGTGAAGAAGGGGTTGTTGTTCACGTCCCAGACCTGCCCGTCCTTGTTCGTGACCGAGTACGTGGGGTTGGTGCCCATGATTGTCCCGCCCGTGTGGTGGGTGCTCTGGCAGGGCACCGAGCTCCAGGACCTGCGCTCGGTGGCCTTGACGAGATGGGTGGGCTTCAACCGCTCGGCGAGCTCGTTGATGCTCTTCGCAGCATGCACCGACAGCATGCGCTCGTTGTCGGCGTACTCGAAGGTCATGCGCATCCGGGGCTGGCCGAGGCGGTTCGTGTACGCCGTATCCAGGTTGAGGCGGTTGCCGCGGGTGGGCATGACGCTGCCGCTGGAGCCCATGCCCATCGAACGTTCGTACCGCTTCGCGTCGGCTTTCTTCCAGCGGCTGCTCCAGTCCGGTGTGCCCGGGGGCGTCGGCCGCAAGCCGATGGGCCGGCTGTTGGACAGCCCCGCGCCGACCATGTAGCTGCCGAGGAAGCCGTGCAGGCCGTGGTCGAAGTTCCAGTTGGCGTGGAAGTCGTCCATCATCATGCGGATGCCGCCGGTGGCGAAACAGGGATGGAACAGCTTGTCCTCGAAGAACAGCGGCGCCCCGTACCAGCCTGCGTCACGCGGGCGGCGAACCGACCCTCGGCCGCGGCAGGTACTGCGGCGAGGTCACCCCCATCGAGACGTAGATGCTGGTCAAGGCCTCGGCGCCGACGTCGGCCGGGCTGACCCACTCCTCGGGCACGAACAGCAGGCCCCCGCCGATGGGCACGGGCGCGGTGGGCACCAGCACGGCGAGGCAGCGCTGCCCGCCCACCAGCACCGGCTCGGTGCTGGACAGCAGGGCCAGCGCTGTCGCCCCCCCGGGGCCGCCGAAGTGGCACCACACCGGTGTCATCGAGCGCGCGCCGCCCTCGGCGCCGCCCTGCGGCCCCTGCTGCAGCAGGCCGACCATGCGCTGCGCCAGGTCCCACACCGTGCGCACGAGGGGGATGCGGCGCAGCAGGCGGTCCACCAGCCGCGCCAGGCTGCGCCCCACCGCGCGCTCGATGAAGACCCCCAGAAGCAGGACGGCCAGAGCGACGATGGCCAGGCCGAGCAGGTAGCCGGCGATCTCGGAGCCGCTGACGCCCAGCCCGATGCCGCCCAGCACGGCGCCCACGGCGCTGTCCGGGCCGAGCCAGGTCCACAGCAGGCGCACGGCCCACCAGAACACGAAGACCGTGGCCACCAGCGGCAGGGCCGCCAGCGCGCCGGTCACGAAGGTGCGCAGCAGGTGCGATCGCAGGCTTTTCATCGCGCCGGATTATTGGGGGGGCTCGCAATCCCCGCCCGCCAGCGCGTCCAACCCCGCCTCAGCGCGAGCGTGGGGCGACCGCGCTGGCTGCGCCCCAGAGCGACAGCGCGAGCGCCACGCAGGCCCCGCTGGGCGCGTCCCAGGCCCAGGAGGCGAGCAGCCCCAGCGCGCCCGCGGTCGCGGCCGCTGCGAGTGCCAAGCCGAGAGCCCACCCGCGGCGCACCCACAGCGCCGGCGCGATCAACGCCACGAAGACGACGAACAGGCCGAGCACCGGCACCGCGATGCTCGCCACGAGCGCAAAGACCGGGTAGAAGCCGCCGTCGTGCCCGAGCACGCGCGCGCCCAGGCGCTGCAGCGTCATCACGCCCGCGGCGACCGCCGCGAGCAGGCCGGCCTGCGACCAGTCGGCCCACAGCAGGTCGGCGGCCAGCAGCTCGAGCAGGCGATCGCGCCCGTGCGGATCGGCGCGCGCGGCCAGGACGGCCACGCTGGCACCCGTGACATAGACCAGGCCGATCAGGGCCTCACGCTGCGGCGGCCAGCGCCGCACCAGCAGGGCCACGAGCCCGGCGCAGAGCAGGGCCCCTGCGGCTGCCCAGACCTGGGTGACCAGCGGCGAGGGATGGTCCACCAGCGCGCCCGCGGCCAGCCCGGCCCCGGCGGCGGCCTGGGCCACGGCCAGGTCGATGAAGACCACGCCGCGGGCAAGCACCTGCACGCCCAGCGGGGCCAGCGCCGCCAGCCCAGCCAGCAGTGCCAGCGTCGGAGCAAGGAACCAGAAGTCCATGGACGATCGCTCAGCCGGCCGAGCGCTTATTCGCCGCGCCCGAAAGGCGCGCCAAAACGCCCCGGATCGAGGCGCAAACCGCAGCCATCGCGCGGACGAAGGCGGGGACTTGCAGCGAAGAGCCGGAGTGTCTGGGCGGGCAAGGCGGACATGGGGGAAAGGACTCTCGGCCCGGTGTGCTCTCAGACCCCGGCGGCCTTGAGCAGGGCCTGCACCAACTGCTCGAACCAGTCCTCGATCGCGTCGGGGGCACTGTCGTCGGGCACCGTGGCGGGCACCACCAAGAAGGGCACGCCGGCGCCGAGTTGCGCGGCCAACCAGCGGCCGGGTCGCGGGTCCTGGTGCCGGGTCACGACGATGGCCATCGGGGGGGTTGCGCGCAGCGTTTGCAGCACGCGCTGCAGGTGCCCGGGTGTGGGTGCCATGCCGGGCACCGGTTCCAGATCGGCCACCGGCACCAGGCCCAGCCAGCGCCACAGGTAGGCCAGGCTGGCGTGCTGCACCGCCACCGTGCGACCGCGCAAGGGGGCGGCGCGGCGCTCCCAGTCGGCGATGCGGGCTTGCAGGCGGGATTCCAGGCGCACCAGGCGCTCGCCCACGGCGCCCGCCTGCGCCGGCTGCAGCGCCTGCAGCTGCGCCGCCAGCGCGCGCGCGGCCTCGAGCAGCCGGCGCGGATCGGCATGCAGGTGCGGGTTGCCTTCGGCGTGCACATCGCCCGCGAACGGCGAAGCCAGCGCGGTGCCGCGCTGGGGCACGTCGATCAGAACCACGTGGTCGGCGGCGTAGAACATGCCGGGTGCGCCGTCCTGGACCCGGGAGTTGCCGGCGCGCTGCTGCAACGTCGGCAGCCAGCCGGCCTCGAGCGAAGCGCCAGTGCAGGCGGCCAGATCGGCGCTGCGCAGCTGCGCGATCAGCGCTGGCCGGGCCTCGATGTGGTGCGGGTCCTGCTGTGCCGTCGTGGCCACGTGCACCCGGGCCTGCGGCAGCAGTGCGCGCACGAGCACGGCCCACTCGGGCTCGCAGGCGAAGACGGTGAACGCGGCCGCCGGGGATGCCACCAGCACCGCGCAGGCTGCGGCGGCGGCGCCAACCGCCGCACGGACCCGGCGCTGCAGGCGCCCGAGCCCGGTCCTGGCGGCCGAGGCGCGGCCCTCAATACGCGTGTGCACCGTGGGCTCCAAAGCTCAGCACGTACTGGAGTTGCACCGAGCGCCGGGCCGCGCTGTCGACGTCCAGCGCATCGCGCTGCGTCGTGAACTGCAGGCGCAGCGCCTGCGCGTGGGTGGGCTTCCAGGCCACCATCAGCGCCTGTTCGCGCAGGCGCAGGGGCTCGAAGTCGGTCAGGTGCGGGTGGTCGGCCAGCAGCCAGTCGGTGCGCAGGCCGAATTCCCACGACTGCGTGTGCCGCCACACCACCGCGAGCGTTCCGCCGGTGTGCCGCTGCGTGCCGGTGTCGTAGCGGTTGATGCCGTCCATGCGTGCGATCTCGGTGCTGACGGCAAGCTGGCGCTGCCGGTTGTTGCCCTGTGGCGCCCACTTCCAGGTCAGGTCGACCAGCGTGGTGCGCTTGGCGCTGAAATGGGCGCCGTGGGCCTCGTGCTCGTGTGGCGCCGCAGGGTCCTCGGGCTCGGCCTCGCGCCGGTTGTGCAACCAGGACAGTCCGAGCTGCCAGCTCGAGCCGGCGCCGAGATCGCCGCCGGTGCGTGCGTTCAGCGTGACCGCGCCCGGTGAGCGCGCCGAGACCGCCTCGTGCACCAGCTGGTGGCCGCGCAGGACCTCGGCGCCCAGGCGCAGGTACACGGGCGTGGGTGCCGTCCAGTTCAGGCGCAGGCCGTCGTCGAACCAATGCCCGCCGAAGAAGGCGCGGTGCAGCAGCGGCCGCTCGGAGAAATCGTCGGCATGGGGGTGCTGTTCGTTCAGCCGGCCCACCTGCGACGCGAACCGTCCCAGGCGCAGTTGCAGGCCCGCCGGCAGGGTGCGCGTCTCGACCCAGGCCTCCTCGAGCTCGGCCTCGAGCTGGCCTTCGTGCGTGTGCGCGGCCACCGTGAACTGTGCCGACAGGGCCCGACCGAGGGGCCCGCGCAGCGAGACGTCGCTGTGCCCTAGGCCGAGGCCCTGGCCGCGCTGCCCGAAGGCGATCTCGCGCGACGTGGCCGCCACGTCAAACACGCCACCGAGTTCCCAGCCCGGCTGGTGCAGCGGGCCCTGTGCGTGCGCGCGGGGGGCCAGGCCCGCCAGCGCTGCGCAGGTCACGAGCAGGGCGGCGCTGGCGTGGGTGGGGCGGAGTCGAGTGGCCATGGCGCGATGAGCAAGTGAAGAAGGACGTAAGTATACTGATATTGCATTCGCATTACACAATCGGACCGGTCCGTGTTTCAAGTACCCTTGGGCGATGGAACGCAACACCCGACAGCGCTCGGCGATTCGCGACGCCCTGGAGCGGGCGGCCAGGCCGCTGCTGCCCGCCGAAGTGCTCGAGGCCGCTCAGGCCGAGGTGCCGGGCCTGAGCATCGCCACCGTCTACCGCAATCTCAAGACCCTGGTCGAGGAGGGCGAGCTGCGGCCCGTCAACCTGCCGGGGGAGAACCCGCGCTTCGAGCTTGCCGGGCATCGTCACCACCACCACTTCCAATGCACGCGCTGCCAGCGCGTGTTCGACGTCCACGCCTGTCCGGGCGACCTTTCGCGTCTGGCGCCGGCCGGCTTCACCGTCGAGGACCACGACCTGACGCTGTACGGACGCTGTGGCGAATGCGGCCCGCGGCGACAGGCCGCGGCGGCGGCTTGAAGGGCTGAGAGCCCTGCCCCCATGCCTGCCTGGCCCGCCAAGACACCCCGCCTCGTCGTTGCAAACCCTCGCCCCAGCCCGGGCCATGGCTGCGGTTTGCGCCCGGATACGGAGCGTTCTGGCGCGCCTTTCGGGCAAGGCTGCCCACGGGGTGGCCACGCGCGCAATGGCCACACGGTCGGGTGCAGTGCTCCCGGCACGCGCGGTTGACTTCGCAGGATGCCAGGATGGTCCGGCTGGACGGGCCATGCAAGGCGAGCGGCGCGCGCACCACGGGCCAGCGCTGGATCTGCGGGCGCTGACCGTGATCGCGGTCCTGCACGACCTCGGGCAGGCGCGGGCGACTTTCGACGACGTGGCGCTGCCCGCGCTGTGTGTCCGAGAAGCTGCGGGCGGCGCCTGCGCGCAAGACCCCGACGCGCTCGACCATGCGTCGGAATAGGGAGGACCGATCAATGGTCATCGCGAAGCATCACGCCGCCGCCCTGCTCTGCGGCGTCCATGCCCTGGGCGTGCTGGCCGCGCCGCACGTCCATGGCGTCGTGGCGCTGGACGTGGCGCTCGAGGGGCCGCGCGTGGTGCTGAGCCTGAAGGCACCGCTGGACAGCCTGGTCGGCTTCGAGCGCGCGCCTCGCACCGACGCGGAGCGCCGCGCCGCCGCCGACGTGCTCGCGCGGCTGCGCGAGCCCGACGCGCTGTTCAAGCTCGATCCGGCGACCGGGTGCCGGCGCGTGTCGGCCGAGGTGGCGGCGCCGGTGCTGGTGGCCCGGTCGGCCACGGCCGCGGGCTGAGCCGACAGGCACGTCGGGCGGGGGCGCAGATCGCCTACGATTGCATCCGGCCAAGCGGGCTGAAGACGCTCGATGTCCGGTGGGCCGACACCTTCAAGCGCATCCGCCGCTTCGACGCCCGGGTGGCTGGCCCGCGTGGCAAGGGCAAGGGCAAGGCCCAGGCCTCGAGCGCTTTGCTGCACGCAGTGGCAGGCCAGCGCTGTAGCCACGGCAGGGCGTACGGTCGGCAGCGCAGCAGGCGGCGGCCGCACAGAGGAACTTATTGATGAGCCAGACGACTGCATTCGACCCCGCCACGGCGGCCCGCTACCCCAGCCTGCAGGGCGTGCCGGTGTTCGTCACCGGCGGCGCCACCGGCATCGGCGCCGACATCGTGCGGGCCTTCGTCGCGCAGGGTGCCCGGGTCGGCTTCGTCGACATCGACGAGGCTGGCGCGCAGGCGCTCACCCGCAGCCTGGCCGGCGCGGCGACGCCCCCGCTGTTCACGCGCGGCGATGTCACGGCCGTCGACGAACTTCGCGCCGCGGTGGCGGCCACGCGCGCCGCCTTCGGTGACATCGGCGTGCTCGTGAACAACGTTGCCAATGACCAGCGCCATGACTTCGCGTCGATGGACGTCGCGCAGTTCGACGCGACGGTGGCTGTCAACCTGCGGCCGGCCTTCTTTGCCGCGCAGGCGGTCGTGCCCGACATGAGGCGGCGCGGCCGGGGCGCGATCGTCAACATCGGCTCGGCCTCGTGGCTCATGAAGTCGGCCGACCTGACGGCCTATGCGACCTGCAAGTCCGCGATGACGGGCTTGACCCGCATGCTCGCGCACGAACTCGGGCGCGACCGCATCCGCGTGAACCAGGTCATCCCCGGCTGGGTGATGACCGACAAGCAGCGGCGCCTGTGGGTGGACGCCGAGGGCGAGCAGGCGATGGACCGCAACCAGCTCCTGCCCGGCCGGCTGCAGGGCCACGACATCGCGAGCATGGTGCTCTTCCTGGCGGCCGATGACAGCCGCATGATCACGGCCCAGGGCATGCTCGTCGACGCCGGCTGGGTGTAGCCGGGCTGCGGCCCGTCAGGCCGCCGGGAAGACGCCGCAGCGGCCGTCCCGTTTTTCTGGCGCCGGCGCTGCAGGGCCTGGACGGGCGGCGCCTGGACCGTGGGGCTGCTCACGGGAAGCCATTCGACCGGCCCGCCCGAACCCCTGATCGCACCGAGCTCTTCGCCGTGTCCACGAAGGCTTCGAACACGAAGGGATTTCTCCCGTCCTGCACGGCATCGAGGCGGCTCAGCCCGAATGGTTCTTGCCCAGCCCGAGCGGCGTATCCGATGCCCGGAGGGCCCGAGCCCGGGTATACCCGGGTGTTATCGATATTGACAAAATCTTGTTATCGATAATGATCCGGCCTGCTTTCCGCCATGCCCAAAGCCGCCCCGCTCCACCCTGCTGCCCCGCGCAAGCGCGAGGGCGTGTACCAGGTGCTGCGCAAGCGCATCATCCTGTCGGAGTTCCGCGACGGGCAGGCGATCACCGAACTCGAGCTCGCCGCCGCCATGGGCTGCAGCCAGGGCACGGTGCGCGAGGCGCTGCTGCGCCTGCAGGAGGAGGGCCTGGTCGTGCGCCAGGGCTACCGCGGCAGCGTGGTCTCGCCGCTGTCGGCGCGCGAGGCGCAGGCCTTCCTGCAGATGCGGGCCGAGCTCGAGTCGCAGGCGCTGGCGCACTCGCTGCCGGTGCTGCAGCCGGCGCACCTGCAAGGCCTGTCGGCGCTGGTTCGGGAGATGGAAGAGCGGGCCCGCGCCGGTGACGAGTACGGCCTGTTCGAGCTCGACCAGGCCTTCCACACGACGCTGTTCCGCATCGCCGACATGCCGGCGCTGGTGCCGGTGCTGGTGCGCTGCTCGCTCTACAACCACCGCAACAAGATCTCGCTGGCGAATGCGCCGCGCACGCTGATGGAAACCGCCACGCGCCACTGGGCCATCGTGCGCGCGCTCGAGCGCGGCGAGATCCCCGAGGCGCAGCGCGTGCTGCGCCACCACATCCAGAGCGTGGCCGGCAGCGAACCCGACACGCCCGCGGCAACGCCGGCACCGGCGCTGGCGATGTCGCCGACGCAGCGCGCGGTGTTCGAGCAGGTCGCGCGCGAAGACGCCGGCCTGCCGGTGCTGACCGAACTGCCGCACGCCGCGGGCCTGGCGCAGTTCGAGCGCGTCTGCGCGCGCTGGAACCGCATCGACGAGCAGGACTTCGAGCTGCAGGCGTCGAGCCTGCCCGCCGGCCACGCCAGCGGCGGCTCCGGCCGCCAGATCGGCCTGCTGCGCGTGCGCCACCGGGCCAGCCACCGCGCTGCGCACGGCACGCTGGTGTACCTGCACGGTGGCGGCTGGGTCTTCGGCAGCCCGCGCACCCACCTGGGCGCGATGGCGCGGCTGGCGGCGCTGACCGGCTGCGAAGTCATCGGCGTGGACTACGCACTCGCGCCCGACCACCCCTTCCCGACCGGCCTGAACGACTGCCTCTGGGCCTGGAGCCAGCTGCGCGCCCAGGCGGCGGCGCCAGGGCCGTGGTACCTGGCGGGCGACTCCGCCGGCGCCAACCTCGCGCTGGCCTTGATGCTGGACCTGCGCCACCTCGGACATCCGCAGCCCGACGCGGCGCTGCTGTTCTACGGCGTGTACGACTGCAACCAGAACACCGAGTCACACCGCCTGTGCGGCGGCGGGGACTTCGGCCTGAGCACGCAGCGCATGCGCTGGTACCTCGACCAGTACCTCGGCAGCCCCGCGCGCGACCCGCAGGACCGCCGCATCAGCCCGCTGCGCGCCGACCTGAACCACCTGCCGCCGCTGTTACTGAACGCCGCCGGCCTGGACCCGCTGCGCGACGACACCGTTGCGCTGGCCGAAAAGCTCGCGCGCACCGACACGCCCTTCGAGTTCCGCCGCTACGAGGGCGTGGTGCACGGCTTCATGCAGCAGTCCGCCGTCCTGCCCGAAGCCCGCCAGGCCTTCGAGGACGCCGCGGCCTTCATCCGCTCACGACGACCCGCCGGCACGCCGGCACCACACCGCCAAGGAGACTTCCATGAAGCGTAGAACCCTGATGTCCCGATCCGCCGCCCTCCTGGCGGCGCCACTGGTCGGCCGCGTCCAGGCCCAGGCGCCGACGACCGTGCGCTGGTGGTACCACTTCGACAACCCGCAGGCGACGCCGGCCGAGCTGGTGGCCAAGTTCGAGAAGGAGAACCCCGGCATCCGCATCCAGGCCGAGTCCATCCCCTGGGGCGGCGGCAACGACTACTACACCCGGCTGTACGCCGCCCTGGTGGCCGGCAACGCGCCCGACTGCGCGATGGTCAAGCTGGCCAACCAGTCGCGGCTGCTGCAGATGCGCGCGCTGGAGCCGCTGGACGCGATGATCGACAAGTGGGCCGGCAAGTCCGACATCTCGGCCAACCTCTGGAAGATGCACCAGGCCACCGATGGCAAGGCCTACTACGTGCCGCTGCAGTACGTCGCGCTGTACCTGTACTACCGCGTCGACCTGTTCCAGGCGGCCGGTGTGCAGCCGCCGCGCTCCTTCGACGACTTCCTGCGCGTGGCCCAGGCCGTCAACAAGGGCGACGTCGCCGCCTTCGGCATGCGCGGCGGGGCCGGCGGTCACGACCACTGGGGCAGTTTCGTGCTCGGCGGCGGCGCGAACTTCGATGCCGGCGGCATGGTCTCGCCGCGGGCCCTGGCCGCCAACCGCTGGTTCGTCGAGCTGGGCACGCGCCACAAGCTGTTCCCGGCGTCGGCGCCGACCGACGGCTTCCGCCAGATCGTCGACAACTTCAAGGCCGGCCGCACCGCGATGACGATCCACCACATCGGCTCGGCCAACGAGATGGTGCAGGCCCTCGGTGACCGGGTCTCGGCCGCGCCGGTGCCGGTGGGCGCCGACGGCCGCGGCTGGACCTCCTTCGGCGACGAGTCCAACGCCGTCTTTGCCGCCAGCAAGGCCAAGGAGGCGGCTTTCCGCTGGGTCAGCTTCCTGTCCACGGCCGAGAACAACGTCGCCTTCAACGTGCACACCGGCCAGCTCACGGTGTGCTCGAGCGGGGCGGCGCGTTGGAATCTGCACCCCAAGCGCTTCGTCGACGCGACCGCCGCCTCCACCGGCCTGATGGGCACGCTGCCCAACAACACCAAGACCGCCGACTTCACGCGCACGGTGTGGCCGCAGCAGATGCAGCGCGCCCTGCTCGGGCAGATCACGCCCGACGCGATGATGCAGGCCTTCGAGAAGCACTTCCACGGCTGAGTCGCCAAGCCGCCCCCGCCCAGCCCCATGCAGCGACGCTTCGAGCACCTGCCCTTCCTGCTGCCCGCCCTGCTGGTGACGGCAGCGGTGGTGCTGTACCCGGTGCTGCAGACGGTGTGGCTCGCGCTGCACCACTTCGTGCTGTTCGAGCCCGACAACCGGCGTTTCGTCGGGCTGGGCAACTTCGCCGAGATCCTGCTGCGCGACGAGCTGTTCTGGATCAGCCTGGGCAACTCGGCGCTGTGGGTGGTGGCGGTGGTGGGGCTGCAGTTCCTGCTCGGCCTGACCACCGCGCTGCTGCTGAACCAGACCTTCACCGGCCGCGCCCTGGCGCGCGCGCTGGTGGTGGTGCCCTGGGCGCTGCCAAGCGTGATCATCGGCCTGATGTGGACGTGGATGTACGACCTGAACCTGGGCGTGCTCAACGACCTGCTGCTGCGCCTGGGGCTGGTGAGCGCGCCGGTGGCCTGGCTCGCGCAACCTTCCACGGCCCTGGGCGCGGTGATCCTGGCGCTGGTGTGGCAGGGCTTTCCCTTCTTCTCGGTGATGATCCTCGCCGGGCTGCAGACCATCCCGGCCGCGCACTACGAGGCCGCGGCGATGGACGGGGCCACGCGCTGGCAGACGCTGCGCTACGTGACGCTGCCGGCGCTGCGCGAGGTCATCGCCACGGCGCTGCTGCTGCGCATGATCTGGGTCGCGAACTCGCTCGACGTCATCCTCGTGATGACCGGCGGCGGGCCGGGCTACGCCTCGCACACGCTGCCGCTGTACGCCTTCCTGAAGGCCTACTCGGGCATGGAGTTCGGCTATGCCTCGGCGCTGTCGCTGAGCCTGACCCTGCTGCTGCTGGCGGTGGTGGCCAGCTACGTGCGCCGCGTCGCGCGCAAGGCGCTCGCATGATCGGCGCCAGACGCACCCGCCTGCGCCGGCTGCTCGAGGTCGAGCTGCCGGTGCTGCTGATCGTCGTCTTCGCGCTCGCGCCGTATGTGTGGATGGTGCTGACCTCGATCAAGCCGTCCAGCGCCATCGCCACCTTCCCGGTGCAGTACCTGCCCGCCGAGCCGACGCTCGAGCATTACCGCGTGCTCCTGCAGCGCACCAGCTTCCTGCGCAACCTGCTCGACAGCCTGGTCGTGGCGGTCGGCGCGGTGGTGCTCGGCCTGGGTGTCAGCGTGCCCGCGGCCTATGCCTTCTCGCGCTTTCGCTTTGCAGGCCGCAGCGGCCTGCTGGTGTTCTTCCTGACCATCAACATGGTGCCGGTGGTGATGCTGATCATCCCGCTGTTCGTGCTGATGCGCCAGCTTGGCCTGATCGACACCTTCGTCGGCGTCGTGGCGGGCCACGCGACGTTCGCCATCCCGTTCTCGGTGTGGATGATGACGAGCTACTTCAACGCGCTGCCGGCCGAGCTCGACGAGGCCGCGCTCGTCGACGGCGCCTCACGCTGGCAGACCATACGCCACGTCGTGCTGCCGCTGGCCATGCCCGGCATCGTCACCACCGGCATCTACATCTTCGTGAACTCGTGGAACGAGTACCTGTTCGCGATGATGCTGTCGGGCCAGAGCATCAAGACCGTCACGGTCGCGCTGCAGTCCTTCATCGGCGAGTTCACCGTCCAGTGGGGCCTGCTGACGGCCGGCGGCACGCTCATCGCCATCCCCGTCACCATCCTCTTCCTCGTCATCCAACGCCGTCTGGTCGGTGGCTTGACGGCGGGAGCCGTCAAGTCATGAATCCTCCGATCGGCATCATCTCGATGTTCTACGCGCGGCCCTTCCTCGCCGCGCACTTCCCCCTGTTCGAGCGCATGAAGCGCGCCGGCATGGACTTCGTCGAACTGCTCGTGCCCGAGCCCGGCGAGCTCGACCTCGCGCGGACGCGGGACGCGCTGCGCGATGCCGGCCTGGGCGTGGTGCTGGCCGCGCGCGTGAACCTGCAGCGCGACCTCGCCAGCGACGACCCCGCGGCGCACGCCGCCGGCATCACCTACCTCGAGTACTGCGTCGACACGGCCGCGGCCCTGGGCGCGCAGATCGTCGGCGGGCCGCTGTACGGCGCGCCGCTGGTCTTCGCGGGCCGGGCGCCGACGCCGGCGGTCGAGGCCCAGCGGCTGCCGCGCGTGGACCGCGTCGTGGCCGCGCTGCGGCGCGTGGGCGGACGCGCCGCCGCCCAGGGCGTGCGCCTGGCCGTCGAGCCGCTGAACCGCTTCGAGACGGACTTCGCCTCGACGACGGCGCAGGGCATCGAGCTCGCCCAACGCGTCGACGAGCCGGCCGTGGGCCTGCTGCTCGACACCTTCCACATGAACATGGAAGACGGCGACCTGCCGCAGGCGATCGCGCAGGCCGCCCCGCACCTCGTGCACTTCCAGGCCAACGAGTGCCACCGCGGCTTCGTCGGCACCGGCCATGTCGACTGGACCGGCGTGGCACGCGCGCTGACGCGCGCGGGCTATGCCGGGCCGATCACGCTCGAGCCCTTCCGGCGCAGCGAGCAGCGCCTGGGCGTGGGGCTGGCGCAGTGGCGCGCCCCCACCGAGGACGAGGACACCCCGCTGGCCGCCAGCGCCGCCTTCCTGCGCGCGGCCCTGGCCCTGGCAAGGCAGGAGCAGGCATGAAGCGCATCGCATGGATAGGCTGCGGCCGGCACGCCAACGAGATGCTGCTGCCGCAGCTGGCCCGCTGCGGCCTGCGGCTGGTCCAGCTGTGCGACGTCGACGAGGCCCGCCTGACCGACACCGCGCAGCGGCTGGGCGTGACGGCGGTCACGCGCGACTGGCGCGACGTGATCGCCAACCCCGGGGTCGACGTCGTCGGCGTGGCCGCCGGGCCGCAGGCGCATGCCGAGATCGCCAGCGCCTGCGTGCAGGCGGGGCGCCCCGTCTTCATCGAGAAGCCGCCCGCCGCCACGGCGGCGCAGGCGCTGGCGCTGGCGCAGTTGTCCCAGGCCCGCGGCGTGCCCGTGGTCGTGGGCTTCATGAAGCGCTTCTCGACCGCCAACCGGATCGCGCACCGCGTGCTGTGCGACCCCGAGTTCGGACGCCGCGTCAGCTTCCTCGGCCAGTACATGACGGCGCCGACCTACTTCGCGGGGGACGTCGACTACACCGGCTTCTACCTGCACCACTGCGTGCACTACCTCGACCTCGTGCCGCACCTGATCGGCGAGCCGGCGACCACGCTGGGCGTGCGTCACCACGAGATCAGCCCCGGCAAGCTGCTGCTGCACGTGGACTTCGGCTTCGCCAGCGGGGCCATCGGCACCCTGGTCATGGGCACGCACCAGTCGCGCGCCACGCCGATGGAGTGGTGGCAGGTCATGGGCGACCACCGGCGCGTGGAGGTTCGCAACGTGCACGAGGTGCGCTATTACCGGGCGCCGAAGTTCAAGGTCGACGACCCGCAGGCGACGCTGGTCGACGGCGAGGACACGCTCGTCTGGGAGCCCAACCTGACGGTGGCCGCGAACGAGGACCACAAGGGTTACGCCGCGCTGCTGCGCGAGTTCGCCCTGGCCGCTGCAGGCCAGGCGCACGCCGCGCCGCTGGCGGCCGACGGCGCGCGCGCCATGCGCGTGCTCGAGGCCATGGTGGGCTCGATGGCCAGCGGCGCGAGCGTCGCGCTGGCGCAGGGCTGAGCGCGATGGCAGCCATCAGCATCGAGCGGGTGCGCAAGCAGTTCGGCGCGGTGCCGGTGCTGCACGAGGTCAGCATCGAGATCCCGGACGGTTCGTTCACCGTGCTGGTCGGCCCCTCGGGCTGCGGCAAGTCCACGCTGCTGCGCATGCTCGCCGGGCTGGAGGACATCAGCGCCGGGGTGATCCGCGTCGACGGTCGCGTCGTCAACGACCTGCTGCCCAAGGAACGCGACATGGCGATGGTGTTCCAGAGCTATGCGCTGTACCCGCACATGACCGTGCGCGAGAACATGGGCTTCTCGCTCACGCTGGCGCGGGTGGCCGACGCCGAGAAGCGCCGCCGCGTCGAGGACGCGGCGCGCATCCTCGACCTGGACAAGCTGCTCGAGCGCCACCCGCGCGAGCTCTCGGGCGGGCAGCGCCAGCGCGTGGCGATGGGGCGCGCCATCGTGCGCGACCCGCAGGTCTTCCTGTTCGACGAACCGCTGTCGAACCTGGACGCCAAGCTGCGTGTGCAGATGCGTGCCGAGATCCGCAAGCTGCACCAGCGCCTGCGCACCACCACCGTCTACGTCACCCACGACCAGATCGAGGCCATGACCATGGCCGACCAGATCGTCGTCATGCGCGAGGGCCGGATCGAGCAGTCCGGCTCGCCGCTGGAGCTCTTCGACCGGCCCGCCAACCTCTTCGTCGCGCAGTTCATCGGCTCGCCGTCGATGAACATGCTGCATGGGCGTATCGGCAACGACGGGCAGGCCCTGGAATCCGCCGGGCTGCGCTGGCCCGTGACGCCAGCGCATGCCGCCCATGCCGGCAGGGACCTGTGCTGGGGGATCCGGCCGACCGACCTGCGCCTGGCCGACGACGGCCAGGGCGTGCCGGCAACGGTGGAGGTCGTCGAGCCCACCGGCGCGGAAACCGAGATGCAGGTGCTGGCCGGCACGGCGACGCTGTCGCTGGTGCTGCCGGGCCGCACCGGCGCGCGCGTCGGCGACCGGGTGCACGTGGCCGTCGACCCGACCAAGGCCCACCTGTTCGACGCCGGGACGCAGCAGCGGCTGGAGTGAGGGCGCCGCCGTTTTGCCCATCCAGAAGACCTTTCGGGCTGAGCCTGTCGAAGCCCTCGCGGGCACGCAGACAGCCTCATTCGGTTTCCCGTCCACCCCCAGCCACCTGCCGCAGCGGGCCGGACGGCACAATAGCCTCCCATGCACGACGACATCGCCACCCTGAGCCGCATCCTGCGCGAATGCCGCACGCTGGCCGTCGTCGGGCTGTCGGCGCAGTGGCATCGGCCGAGCCACTTCGCGGCCAAGTACATGCTCGAGCACGGCTACCGCGTGATCCCGGTCAATCCGCGCTACGAGGAGGTGCTGGGCCAGCGCTGCTACCCGAGCCTGGAAGCCATCCCGCACCCGGTGGACCTGGTGGACGTGTTCCGGGCCGAGGCCGACCTGCCGCCCATCGCACGCAGCGCGGTGGCCATCGGCGCGCGCTGCCTGTGGCAGCAGCTGGGCGTGCGCTCGGCCGAGGCCGACCGCATCGCGACCGAGGCCGGGCTCGACTCGGTGGCCGACCGCTGCGTGAAGATCGAGCACGCGCGCCTGTTCGGCGGCCTGCACTGGGCCGGCGTGAACACGGGGGTGATCTCGGCCCAGCGCCGGCGTTGACGCGGGCGCTCCCCGTGTTGCTGCGCCTCCATCCCGTCCTGATGTGCTGCGCCTCCGCCTCGCCCCTCCCTGCCGCACCACCTTCCCGCCCTGAGCTGCTGCACCTCGGCCCTACCCCTTCCTGCCGCACCACCCTCCCGCCCTGAGCTGCTGCACCTCCGCCCCACCCCATCCTGCCGCACCACCTCCCCGCCATGGCCGATCGCACCTTCCAGCCCGAGACGCTCGCCATCCACGCCGGGCAGGTGCCTGATGCGGCCACGGGCGCGCGCGCCCTGCCGATCTACCAGACCACGAGCTTCGTCTTCGACTCCGCCGACCACGCGGCCTCGCTGTTCAATCTGCAGACCTTCGGCAACGTGTACTCACGGCTGTCGAACCCGACGGTGGCGGCGCTCGAGGAGCGGGTGGCCGCCCTGGAGGGCGGGCGCGCCGGGGTGGCGGCCGCCAGCGGCATGGCGGCCGAGGCGCTGGCCCTGCTGACCATCCTGCAGGCCGGCGACCACGTGGTGGCTGCGGGTTCGCTGTACGGCGGCTCGGTGACGATGCTGGCGGTGAACCTGCGCAAGTTCGGCATCGAGACCACCTTCGTCCAGACCACCGACGCGCAGGCCTTCGCCGCGGCGATGCGCCCGAACACGCGCGCCGTGTTCGCCGAGACACTGGGCAACCCCGGGCTCGTCGTGCTCGACATCGCCGCCGTGGCCGAGGTGGCGCATGCGCACGGGGTGCCGCTGGTGGTGGACAACACGGTGCCGAGCCCGGCGCTGTGCAACCCGATCGCGCACGGCGCGGACATCGTCGTGCATTCGGCGACGAAGTACCTGGGCGGCCACGGCACGACGCTGGGCGGCGTGGTGGTCGAGTCCGGGCGCTTCCCCTGGGACAACGGCCGCTTTGCGGGCATGACCGATCCCTCGCCCGGCTACCACGGCGTGAAGTTCTTCGAGACCTTCGGCGACTTCGCCTTCACGATGCGCTGCCGCATGGAGACGCTGCGCGTGTTCGGCATGAGCCTGGCGCCCGCCAGCGCGTGGCAGATCCTGCAGGGCGTGGAGACGCTGCCGCTGCGCATGGAGCGGCACTGCGCCAACGCCCTGGCCGTGGCGCGCTTCCTGAGCGACGACCCGCGCGTGGCCTGGGTCAACTACCCCGGCCTGCCCGGGCACCCCCAGCACGCGCTGCTGCGGCGGCAGATGAAGGGCGGCTCGGGGCTGCTGGCCTTCGGCGTGCGCGCCGAAGGCGGGGCGGACGCGGCGCTGGCGCGCGGGGTGCGCTTCATCGAGAGCGCCGCCTTCATGAGCCACCTCGTCAACATCGGCGACACGCGCACCCTCGTCAGCCACCCCGCCAGCACGACGCACCGCCAGCTCGAACCCGCGCAGCAGCTCGCAGCCGGCGTGCGGCCGGACATGATCCGCCTGTCGGTCGGCCTGGAACATGTCGACGACATCCTCTGGGACATCGACCAGGCGCTCGGCCGTGCCTGCGCCTGAAACCGCCGCCCGGGCCGCGTCAGCCCGGCGGCAGAGCCCGCGTGAGCATCGCGTAGTTCCTCTGGGACATCGACCACGCGCTCGGCCGCGCCTGCGCCTGAAACCGCCGCCAGGGCCCCGCGTCAGCCCGGCGGCAGAGTCCGCGTGAGCATCGCGTGGTGCGTCACCCGGCCCGCATAGGGCGGGAAGGTCGTGAAGTCGCGCCGCATCTGCTCGCGCACGGGCGACTGCAAGGCCGCATCCAGCGCCTGCGGGCTGTCGAAGGCGACCTTGTTGCGCTGCAACTGCCGCCGCCGCCGTCCGGGCAGCCAGGCCACGGCCTCGAGCGGGCTGCAGATCTCCAGCTCGCGCAGCCCCGGCAGCTGGCGCATCAGCGGCGGGTGCTGCGTCAGGTAGTGGTCCATCCAGGCGTGAGCGTCTTCGGCCGGGCCCTCGTAGGCCACCAGATAGGTGCACCAGGGGCCCACCGCATCGCCCGGCCGCGCCTGCGCGACGGCATAGCGGCGGGTCAGCACCGTTTCCCAGGCGGGCGGCACGCCGCCGCGCTGGGCCAGCGTCTCGACCCACGCCGCCACGGGCCCGCCCCGGCCCGCCGCGGCCTCGAGGTCGAGCAGGCGGGCGAAATAGAGCTGCAGCACCAGCGCCGGCGGCGGCTCGGCCGCGAGGAAGGGGTCGTGCGCGCGCGCCGGCGTGTGGGCGAGCGCGCCCGTCAGCCCGCCGATGCCGGCCAGCAGCCCGGCCGGGTCGGGCTGGGCCTGCAGGGCGCGCAGGCTCGCATCGTCGGCGCCCGGCCCACATTCGAGAAAGAGGCAGAAGTCCATCGTCGTCGCGGTGCGTGCACGCAAGCCCCGGCCGGGCCGTTCGGGCATGGAGGGGCTTGTGGTCGCATCCCGCCCGGGGGCAGAGGATGTGGCATTCTGCGGCGGGCCGCCTGAGGCTGAGCGTGATTTCCGCCCTGCCGACCGGCGGCGTTTTCCCTAGTTGATTTTGGAAATATCGACTTCTAAAGTTTCCCGGTCTGTCCCTGGAGCTTTGCCGCCGCAGAGCCTGTGGCGCAGGAGGGTGTGCATGAAGATCGCCGTGCTCGGCGGCGGCCACGGCGCCTATGCCGCGGCGGCCGATCTTTCTCTGCAGGGGCACGAGGTGCGGCTGTGGCGCCGCGACGCCGCGGCGCTGGCCGCCATCCACACGCAAGGCGGCATCGTGCTGAAAGACGCCGTCGGTGCGCGCTGCGTGGCGCTGGGGCTGGCCTCGGGCGACATCGGCGCGGTGCTGGCCGGGGCCGAACTGGTCGTCGTGCCGGGCCCGGCCACGGCGCACGAGGACATCGCGCGCGCCGCCGCGCCGCACCTGCGCGACGGGCAGGTGGTCTTCCTGCCCCCGGGCAGCCTGGGCTCGCTGGTGATGGCGCGCCTGGTGCGCGCCAGCGGCAATGCGGCCGACATCGCCTGGGCCGAGACCGGCACGCTGCCCTACCTCGCGCGCAAGCACGGGCCGGCGGAGGTCAACGTGACCGTGCGCGCGGTGCGCCTGCCCACCGGGGTGTACCCGGCGCGCAGCGCCGAGCGCGCGCTGGCCGTGATCGGCCGCGCCTACCCGGCGGTGCAGCCCTGCGGCGACGCGCTGTCGGGCGCGCTGATGAACGCCGGCCCGGTGATCCACCCGCCGCTGGTGGTGATGAACGCCGCGCCGCTGCAGCACTTCGAGCGCTGGGACATCCACACCGAGGGCACGCAGCCGGCCGTGCGCGCCGTCACCGACCGGCTCGATGCCGAGCGCGTGGCCGTGCGCGAGGCGCTGGGCTACGCCGCGCCGCATTTCCCGCTTGCCGACCACTACACCGGCGACCGCTGGATGTACGGTGACGCGCACCGCAAGCTGCAGAAGTCCGGCGACTGGCGCGAACACATCGACCTCGTCCAGCACCGCTACGTCAGCGAGGACATCGAGATCGGCCTGGCGCTGCTGTGCTCGGTGGCGCGCTGGGCCGGCGTGGACGCGCCGGTGGCGCACGGCCTGCTGGCGCTGACCGGGGCCTGGCTCGGGCGCGACCTGCGCCGCGGCGCGCGTACCTTCGAGTCGCTCGGGCTGGCCGGGCTCACGCCCGCGGCGCTGCAGCGCCTGCTGCACGAGGGCGCGTAGGCGATGGCGCGCTTTGTCGCCGTCGGCGCCGGCCGCATGGGCCGCGGGATCGCGCTGGCCTTTGCCTGGGCCGGGCACCGCATCGACCTCGTCGACCTGCGCCCGCGCACGTCCGAGGCCTGGCAGCGGCTGCAAGGCGAAGTCGCGCAGGAACTGCGCGGCAGCCTGCAGGCCCTGGTGCAGCTCGGCGCGCTGGCGCCGGCGCTCGTCGAGCCCCTGGCGGCTCGCGTGCGCCTGGTGGGCCTGGACGACGCGGCCGACGCCATCGCCGCGGCCGAGCTGCTGTTCGAGGGCGTGCCCGAGACGATGCAGGCCAAGGGCGACGCGCTCGCCTTCATCGGCGCGCATGCGCACCCGCAGGCCATCGTCACCTCCACGACCAGCAGCATCCTCGTCACCGCGCTGGCGCCGCTGGTGGCGCGCCCCGAGCGCTTCCTGAACATCCACTGGTTGAACCCGGCCTACCTGATCCCGGTGGTCGAACTGTCCACCCACCCCGGCACCGAGCCGGCGGTGCTGGAGCGGGCGCGCGCGCTGATGGAATCGGTGGGCAAGATGCCGGTGGTGTGCGGGCCGACACCCGGCTACATCGTGCCGCGGCTGCAGGCGCTGGTCATGAACGAGGCGGCGCGCATGGTCGAGGAGGGGGCGGCCACCGCCGAAGAGATCGACAAGGCCACGCGCTACGGCCTGGGCCTGCGCTTTGCCGCGCTCGGCGTGGTCGAGTTCATCGACTTCGGCGGCGCCGACATCCTGCACCACGCCAGCCGCGAGATGTCCGCCAGCGTGGACGCGCAGCGCTACCGCGCGCCGGCGGTGATCGGGCAGATGGTGGCCGACGGACACCTGGGCCTGAAGACCGGGCGCGGCTTCTACGACTACGCAGGCAGGGATGTCCCGGCCTATCGCCGCGACGTGCTTTCCCGTACGCTGGGCATGCTGCGCCACGCGGGGATGTTCCGCCCGGCGGCCGAAGACACGCTGCCCTGACCGCCCTTCCGACACCGCCAGGCCCCCGCCCGCCCAGCCGGCACCGACCCCACTTTCCCGAGGAGAAACGCCCCATGAAGCTCACCCGTCGCAGCACCGGCCTGATGGCCGCCGTCCTGGCCCTGGCCGCCGCCGGCCTGGCCCAGGCCCAGCAGGTCACCCTGAAGGCCGTCAACGGCTTCCAGGAAGGCACCTACTACGCCCGCAACTTCGAGGCCTTCGTCAAGAAGGTCAACGACGAGGGCAAGGGCGTGGTCCAGATCAACTACCTCGGCGGGCCGAAGGCGGTGCCGACGATGGAGCAGGGCGCGGCGCTGCGCAACGGCGTGGTCGATCTGGCCAACACGACGACGTCCTTCGTCGCCAGCGTCTCGCCCGAGAGCCTGGCGCTGAACTACGCCACCGTGTCCTGGGCCGAGATGCGGCGCAACGGCACGCTGGACTTCCTGAACAAGCTGATGATGGAAAAGGGCCTGTACTACTACGCCCGCACCGGTGACGGCGTCCCGTACCACATCTACCTGAACAAGCGTATCGACAAGGCCGACCTGTCGGGCCTGAAGATCCGCATCGCCCCGATCTACCGCGAGTTCTTCACGCGCCTGGGCGCCTCGGTGATGCAGATCGCCCCGGGCGAGGTCTACACCGCGCTCGACCGCGGCGTGGTCGACGGCTATGGCTGGCCGCTGCTGGGCGTGTTCGACCTCGGCTGGCACGAGAAGACCAAGTTCCGCGTCGACCCGGGCTTCTACAACATCGAGCTCGGCGTGATCTTCAGCGCCAAGACCTGGAACGCGCTGACGCCGGCGCAGCGCGACTTCCTGAACAAGCAGGTCGCCTGGCTCGAGGCGAAGAACGCCGACATGGCCGGCAAGGACGCCGCGGCCGACCTCAAGCGCCAGGCCGAAGTGGGCATCCAGACCATCAAGCTGCCCGACGCCGAGGCGCGCAAGCTGCTGGCGCTGTCGCTCGAGGCCGGCTGGGCCGGGGTGATCGCCGCCAGCCCGACACACGGGCCGCGGCTGCGCCAGCTGATGGCGCCTTGAGACCGGCTTCCGCGATGACCCGTCACGCCCCCTCGCCCCGCGGGCGTGGGGCGTGAAGGCTTGCTCCCGCCCGCATCGTCGATGAACTGGTACGCCCGCCTGATGCGCGCCTGCGGCGCGCTGTCTGCGGCCACGGTAGGCGCGATCACGCTCCTGGTGTGCTGGGACGTGGTCGGACGCAACCTCGGCCTGCCCACCCCCGGGTGGACGAACGAGATCACCGAGTACGCGCTGCCGGTGGCCACGCTGCTGGCCGCGCCCTGGCTGCTGTGGCGCAACCAGCACGTGCGGCTGGACCTGCTGGGCATGGTGCTGTCGCCGGCGGCGCAGCGGCAGGTGGACCGGGTGGCGTCGGCGCTCGGCCTGGTCGTCTGCGGCTGCATGGTCTGGTACGCCTGGAAGATGCTGGCCGACAGCCGCGAGGCCGGCAGCGTGGTGCTGAAGGCGCTCGTCTTCCCCGAGTGGTGGCTGTACGTTCCGGTGCCGGCGGCGTTCGCGCTGCTGGCGCTGGAATGCGCGCGGCGCGTGCTGTGGCCCTCGGGCCTGGGCGCTGACGACGCGGGCGGCGCCGCCGCGGACACCGCGCCACCACCACCGTCCGCAACCCCGCCCGCCCCGGGCCAGGGGCAGGGGCCGGGCCAGGCAGGAGGCACGCGATGACCTGGTGGCAGAGCCTGCTGCTGCTGTTCGGCCTGCTGTCGGTGCTGCTGCTGACGGGGCTGCCGGCGGCCTTCGCCTTCCTGGCCGTCAACCTCGTCGGCGCCGTGCTCTACCTCGGCGGCGAGGCCGGGCTGATGCAGGTGGTGCGCAACGGCGTGGCCTCGCTGACGAACTTCTCGCTCACGCCCATTCCCTTCTTCATCCTGATGGGCGAGGTGCTGTTCCACACCGGGCTGGCGATGAAGGCGATCGACGCCTTCGACCGCGCCATCCACGGCGTGCCCGGGCGGCTGGCGGTCGTGGCCATCGTCGCCGGCACGGTGTTCTCGGCGATCTCGGGCTCGACCGTGGCGACCACCGCGCTGCTGGGCGGCCTGCTGCTGCCGCAGATGCTGCGCCGCGGCTACCACCCGCGCCTGGCGATGGGGCCCATCATGGCCATCGGTGGCGTGGACATGCTGATCCCGCCTTCGGCCATCACGGTGCTGCTGGGCAGCCTGGCGGGGATCTCGATCTCGGGGCTGCTGATCGCCGGCATCGTGCCCGGCTTCCTGATGGCCACGCTCTTCCTGGCCTGGATCGTCTTCACGGCCCGGCGCCGGCCCGAGTGGGCGCCCGCAGCCGACCCCGAGCCGGTGCGCGGCTGGGCGCGCTGGCAGCCGCTGTTCGTGCACGTGACGCCGCTGGTGCTGATCTTCGTGCTCGTGATCGTGGCCATGTCCGCCGGCTGGGCCACGCCCACCGAGTCGGCCGCACTCGGCGCGCTGGCCACCGTCGTCGTCTGCCTGCTTTACCGCAGCATGTCGCTGGCGGCGATGACGAAGGCCCTGGCCGGCACGGCGGCGATCTCGGGCGTGATCCTGTTCATCATCCTCGGGGCGACGACCTTCGCGCAGATCCTGGCGTTCTCCGGCGCCACCAACGGGCTGGTCGCGCTGGTGCAGGACAGCGGGTGGCCGGGCTGGGCGGTGCTGGCGGCGATGATCGCGATCCTGCTCGTGCTCGGCTGCTTCGTCGACCAGGTGAGCATGATGCTCATCACGCTGCCCTTCTTCATGCCGATGGTGCAGCACTTCGGCTGGGACCCGCTGTGGTTTGGCGTGGTCTACCTGATCTGCATGCAGCTCGGGCTGCTGACGCCGCCCTTCGGCATGCTGCTGTTCACGATGCGCAGCGTGGCGCCGCGGGAGATCCCCACGCGCGAGATCTTCGCCTCGGTCACACCCTATGTGCTGATCGGGCTGGCGATGGTGGTGCTGGTGCTGGCGGTGCCAACGCTGGCCACCGGGCTGCCGGCCCTGCTGCTGGGCAAGTAGGCGATGGACGGCGCCCGGGCCTGGCCAGGCGGCACCGAGGCGGCTGCGGCGCCCGACGCTGCGGTGCCGGACGTGCGGGCCCTGGTGCGCCCGCACGAGGTGCACCGCGACATCTACCGCTGCCCGCGCGTGTTCGCGCTCGAGATGCAGCGCTTGTGGGCGCGCGCCTGGCTGTTCGTCGGCCACGACAGCCAGGTGCCCGAGCCGGGCGACCTGGTCGCGCTGCAGCTCGCGGCCCAGCCGGTGCTGATGCTGCGCCGCGAGGACGGCGGCATCGCCGTGCTGCACAACCGCTGCGCGCACAAAGGCGCGCCGCTCGCCCCCGAAGGGCCGGGGCGCGCCGGCAGGCTGCTGCGCTGCCATTACCACGGCTGGTCCTACCGCCTGGACGGCAGCGTGGCCGGGGTGCCGCAGCGCGGCGGCTACGAGGGCAGCGGCCTGGACGCGGCCGCCGCCGCGCGCGGCCTGACCCCCTACGGCGAGGTCGCGGTGCACCGCGGCTTCGTCTTCGCCCGCGCGCGCGCCGACGGCCCGGGCTTCGAGGCCGCGATGGGCGAGCTGCTCGACGCGCTGGACCTGATCGCCGACCGCTCGCCGCGCGCGCGGCTGCGCGTGGCCGGGGGCGTGCTGCGCAGCGTGGTGCCCGCCAACTGGAAGATCTACCTCGAGAACGTCAACGACGCACTGCACCCGCCGAGCACCCATGGCTCGGTCACCGAGTCGGCCCGACGCCTGTGGGGCCGCCAGGAAACCGCCCAGGAGCCACCGCTGGCCATGCGCCAGCTCCTGCCCTTCGGCTCGGGCCCGGACTTCTTCGACCAGATGGGCGGGCGGCTGCTCCCGCACGGCCACAGCATCCTCGGCACGCGCCAGAGCATCCACAGCGGCTACGGCGGGCTCGACGCGCAGGCGCTGCGCGCGGCGCACGGCGAGGAACGCGCCGCGCGCGTGCTGGGCTTCGCGCCGCAGAACGTGGTCTTCTACCCGTCGATGGCGCTGAAGGGCACGCCGCAGGTGATGCGGGTGCTGCGCCCGCTCGCGCCCGACCGCACGCTGCTGGAGGCCTGGGCCTTCGAGCCCGAGGGTGCCGACCCGGCCGCGCTGCGCAGCGCGCTGCTGTACAACCGCCAGGTGTTCTCGCCCTGGTCCATGGTGGCGCACGACGACCTGCACCTGTTCGAAGGCATCCAGCGCAGCCTGGCGGCCGACGGCAACCCGTGGGTCAGCCTGCACCGGGGCGCGCGCGGGAACGCCGACGCGCCACCGCCGCGCGACGTCGGCGGTCTCGACGAAGGCCTGCTGCGCAACCAGTACCGGGCCTGGGCCGAGCTCATGGCCCCGCCGGCCGGGCCAGCGCCATGACGGGGCCCGGGATGGTCACCCGCGAGCAGCTCGCCGACTTCGTCGCCCACGAGGCGCAGTTGCTGGACGAGCAGCGCTGGGAAGAGTGGAACGCCCTCTTCGCCGCCGACGGCTGGTACTGGCTGCCGGCCTCGCCCAAGGCCCGCGACCCGCTGGACGAGGCCTGCCACCTGCACGACGACGCGCTGCTGCGCGCCGTGCGCCTGCAGCGCCTGCGCAGCCCGCAGGCCCATTCGCAGCAGCCCCCGGGGCGCTGCCACCACCTGCTGCAACCCCCGACCCTGCTCGAGCGCGACGACGCCGCCGGGCGCTTCGAGCTGCGCACGCCCTTCATCTACACCGAGCTGCGCGCCGGACGCACCACCACACTGCCCGGGACCGCGCGCCACACGCTCGTCCTCGTCGACGGCGCGCTGCGCATCCGACTCAAGCGCGTGGACCTGCTGCACGCCGACGAGCCGCTGCCGGCGGTGGAGTTCTACCTGTAGATGCGCCCGGCCGTGGCAGGCCCGAAACCCCGCCCTGGACTTGCCGCCCGCCCCGCCCCCGCCCCCACGCAACATCCGATGAGCGCCAACCCCCTTCCCGAGCACGGCATCACCTCCACCGACGCTCTGCGCGCCCTGTACCCGGCGGCCCGGGAGCGCGCGCTGCGCAAGGAGATCGACCACCTCGACGTGCATTGCCTGCGCTTCATCGCGCTGTCGCCCTTCGTCGTGCTCGCCAGTGCGGACGCGGCGCTGCGCCTGGACGCCTCGCCGCGCGGCGGCGAGCCCGGCTTCGTCAAGGCCGCCGACGCGCGCACGCTGCTGATCCCGGACGCGCCGGGCAACCACCGGCTCGACACGCTGGACAACGTGGCGCGCACCGGCCGCCTCGGGCTGCTGTTCCTGATCCCGGGCGTGGAGGAGACGCTGCGCGTCAACGGCGCGGCCACGCTCAGCACCGACCCGGCGCTTGCCGCCTGCGTCGCCTCGGGCACGGGCCAGCGGCGCGCGCCCGTGGTGATCCGGGTGCAGGTGGAGCAGGCCTACCTGCACTGCGCCAAGGCCTTCATGCGCTCGCGCCTGTGGGAGCCCGAGGCCCGCATCGACCGCTCGTCGCTGCCGACCATGGGCCGCATGATCGCCGACCAGAGCGGCGTCGCCGGCGCGGCCGACGAGACGCAGGCGCAGATGCGCCAGCGCTACCGCGACGAGATGTGATCGGCAGTCAGCAGCCGGGCGCTTTTCACCACGCCTGACAGGCGCGCAGGGACGGCCCGCATCCCCAAACCCATGCCCATGCCGCAGGCACGGGCCGGGCTGCGGCGGGTGTTTGCGACGACGAGACCGGGTGCGTGCGCGCGCAGGGCGGGCCTGGGGGAAGGACTCTCAGCCTCTCAGCCCGCGGCCGGCAAGGCCGCCTGCAACTGTGCCCGCGTGGCCTGCGCCACGCGGCGCGCGGCGTCGGCGAAGTCGGCACCGGCGCTGGCGTAGAGCACGGCGCGGGAGGAGTTGACGACGATGGGGCCGGTGCTCTGCCACGCCCCGCCGCCGGCCTGAACCTGCCCGCGCCAGCCCGCCTGCACCGTGGCCGCGGCGTCGCCGCCCTGCGCGCCCACGCCGGGGATCAGCAGCGGCAGCGTCGGCGCCAGTTCGCGCACGCGCGCCACCTCGGCCGGGTAGGTGGCGCCCACCACCAGACCGACCTGGCCGTTGCGGTTCCACGCCCCGGCGGCAAGCCGGGCGATGCGCTCGAACACGCGCTCGCCGCCTTCGAGCACCTGCGCCTGCAGGTCGTCGCCGCCCGGGTTGGACGTGCGGCACAGCAGGAACACGCCCTTGCTCTCGTGGCGCAGGAAGGGCTCGACCGAATCCCAGCCCATGAAGGGCGACAGCGTCACGGCGTCGGCCTGGTAACGCTCGAAGGCCTCGCGCGCGTACTGCTCGGCGGTGGCGCCGATGTCGCCCCGCTTGGCATCCAGGATCACCGGCACCCCCGGCGCCACGGCCCGGATGTGGGCGCACAGCGCCTCGAGTTGCGCCTCGGCCCGGTGCGCCGCGAAGTAGGCCACCTGCGGCTTGTAGGCGCACACCAGGTCCTTCGTCGCGTCGACGATGGCGGCGCAGAAGTCGAAGATGCGCGCGGCGTCGCCCTTCCAGTCGCCCGGGAACTTCGCCGGCTCGGGATCGAGCCCGACGCACAGCATCGAACGGTGGCGGGCCTCGGCGGCGAGCAGGGTGGCGGTGAAGGTCATGGGCGCAGAGCAGGTGAAGTCGTCGAATTCTCAGGGGCCCAGACCCCGATGCCACTGTCGACGGCCGCCCGGGCGAGCGCCTTGTCGCGCGTCGCCATCGGAAGGCCTCGCGCGAGCGCTGACTCGGTGTACGCGTCGGACTGCTCTTCGAAGATCCAGGCCGCGCTGACGGAGCAATCGACCACGAAGCCCGGTGGCGGGCTGGGTGGGTTCAAGACGGCCGGCCTTCGTTGACCAGCGCAGCGATGTCGAACGGGCCCGGCCGCAGGCGGGCGCGCCAGCGGCGCAGTTCGTCGATGGCGGGCTGCACGGGGCCGGCTTCGGGGCCTTCGGCACCGGAGGCCAGCGGGCGGATTTCAGCGAGCGGCCGCCCGCGGCGGGTCAGCACCACGACCTCGCCATCGGCCGCCGCCTGGGCAAGCTGGCCCAGCTGTGCCTTGGCTTCGAACAGGCCGACCGTGATCATGGCGAGAAACCGTGCTGCTCCGCGAATCAAATCAGTGTAGTCCTTCGCCTGCACCCCGCGCTGCGGCCCGGAACCCCTGATTGCGGGCGATCGGTCTGGGGGTGCGGCGCCGCGGCGCCCGCCTCAAATCCGCGCCGCCAGCGCCGCCGCCGCGCCGGTGTAGTCGGCCGGGGTCAGCTGCAGCAGGCGCTGCTTTTCGGCCGGGGGCAGGGCCAGGCCTTCGATGAAGCCGTGCATCAGCGCGCGCGTCATCGGCTGGCCGCGGGTGAAGGCCTTGAGCTGCTCGTAGGGTTCGGGCAGGCCGTGGCGGCGCATCACCGTCTGCACGGCTTCGCCCAGCACCTCCCAGGCGCTGTCCAGGTCGGCCGCCAGGCGGGCTTCGTCGACCTGCAGCTTGTCCAGGCCGCGCAGCAGGCTGTCGTGCGCCAGCAGCGTGTGGCCGAAGGCCACGCCCATGTTGCGCAGCACGGTCGAATCGGTCAGGTCGCGCTGCCAGCGGCTGACGGGCAGCTTCTGGCTCATGTGCGCCAGCAGCGCATTGGCCACGCCGTAGTTGCCCTCGGCGTTCTCGAAGTCGATCGGGTTGACCTTGTGCGGCATCGTGCTCGAGCCCACCTCCCCCGCCTTGGTCTTCTGGCGGAAGTAGCCCAGCGAGATGTAGCCCCAGACATCGCGCGACCAGTCAATGAGCACCGTGTTGCAGCGCGCCACCGCATCGAACAGCTCGGCCAGGCCGTCGTGCGGCTCGATCTGGATGGTGTAGGGGTTGAAGCTCAGGCCCAGCGCCTGCTCCACCACGCGGCGGCTGAAGGCCTCCCAGTCGAAGTGCGGCCAGGCGGCGAGGTGGGCGTTGTAGTTGCCCACCGCGCCGTTCATCTTGGCCGGCAGCGGCACCGCCGCGATGCGCGCGCGCGCCGTGCGCAGCCGCGCCACCACGTTGGCCACCTCCTTGCCCACGGTCGTGGGGCTGGCGGTCTGGCCATGGGTGCGGCTGAGCATGGGCAGGCCGGCCAGCGCGTGCGCCAGCGCGGTCAGCCGCGCGTCCAGCGCGTCCAGCGCCGGCAGCAGCACCTGCGCGCGCGCGGCCTGCAGCATCAGCGCATGGCTGGTGTTGTTGATGTCCTCGCTGGTGCAGGCGAAGTGCACGAACTCCTGCGCCGCCACCAACTCAGGCTGGCCTTCGAAGCGGCGCTTGAGCCAATATTCCACCGCCTTCACATCGTGGTTGGTGGTGCGCTCGATGTCCTTGATGGCCTGCGCGTCGGCCTCGGCAAAGCCGGTGACCAGCCCGCGCAGAAAGCCCCGCGCCCCTTCAGACAGCGGCGCGAACTCGGCAAAACCGGCGTCCGACAGCGCGATGAACCACTCCACCTCCACCTGCACGCGCCGGTGCATCAGGCCGAATTCACTGAGCAGCGGGCGCAGGGCGTTCAGGCGGCCGGCATAGCGGCCGTCCAGGGGGGAGAGGGCGGTGAGGGGGGACAAGATGGGGTGGGGGGTGGAGTTGACGGGGGCCGGCGGGCCAGGGGGGCCGAAAAGGCGGCGATGCTGCTGCCGACGGGTGCGTCGACGGCCGCCGGGGGCTGGCGGTACCGCGGTGAACAATGCCGCTGAAACGATACCGCCGAAAGCACGTCTGCAATTCTAGGAGGCGGGCCCCACGCCCCTGGCCATGAAGACCCAGTACTACACCGCGTCCAGCCTGGACGGCTTCATCGCCACCGAAGACGACTCGCTGGACTGGTTGTTTCCCCTTGGCAACCCGGACGACGCCGGCTATCCCGCCTTCATTGCCGACGTCGGCGCCCTGGCGATGGGCGCGCGCCTTCGTGTGCCAGGCGTACGCCACCTGCCTAAGCCTCTGGATCAGCTCAAATGTTGGAGGGCACCGGGCCCGTCGCTGCCCACCGACGCCGGATGATCGGTCATGCCAGAAAAGCTCACCGCGTCCGACCGAAGCGCCCTCATGTCGCGCATCCGCTCCAAGCACACGAAGCCCGAACTGATCGTCCGCCGGATGCTGCACCGAATGGGCTACCGCTACGTCCTCCACGACAGGCGGCTGCCTGGAACCCCTGACCTTGCGTTCCCTGCGCGGCGCAAAGTCATCTTCGTGCACGGGTGCTTCTGGCACGGGCACGACTGCGGCCGCGGCTTCAAGCCGGTGACCAATGCCGAGTTTTGGCGAGCGAAGATCGAGCGCAACCAAGCGCGCGACCGCGAAGCCCGCCGCGAACTTGTCCGCCTTGGCTGGGAGTCACTGACGGTCTTTGAGTGCGCCCTGAAGCCCGGCGCAGAGGCCTGCCTGGCACAGCGCCTCACGAGCTTCCTGGAAGCCATGCGCGGTGAGTGACGCGGGTCCAGCAACCCGCTAGACTCCACCTGGATAGAAAACCAGGAGGCCAGATGCCCTACGACCTGACCGAGGAACAGCGCGACCGCTACCGCGAGATCTCCAGACGGTCCCAGCTCAGGAAACAGGCCTTCCTGCGAGACCACGACCAGCGCCCATTCGAGACCATGTTCGATGAGGCGGCCCGGCTCGACCCCAACGACCTCATGCCGCTTGTCGAGTCCAACGGCGTGACCTGTCTTTCTCTGTTCTCGGGCGGCGGCGGCCTGGACCTCGGATTCGAGCGCGCGGGCTTCTCGCATGTCGCTTCGATGGAGATTCTGGACATTTGCGGGGAAACGCTGCGCACCAACCGGCCGGCTTGGACCATCCTCTCAGGGCAAGCTGCGGGCGACGTTCGTGCAGCCGCATTCACCCGCTTCCGCGGCGTTGACATCGTCCATGGAGGGCCGCCGTGCCAGCCGTTTTCCACGGCAGGCAAGCAAGGCGGTGCCACAGACCCCCGCAACATGTGGCCTGACTTCGTGCGTTGCGTACTGCAGTCCCGACCGCGTGCGTTCATCGCAGAGAACGTACCGGGCATGTTGGACGGCAAGTTCGCGGGCTTTGTGCAAGAAAACATCCTTGCCCCGCTAGGACAGGACTACACCATCTTCAAGTTCAAGCTCTCGGCGCACGAGTTCGGTGTTCCCCAAGCTCGGAGGCGAGTGTTCTTTATCGGATTCCGCGCAGCACGTGACGCGGCCCGCTGGACGACGCCGGAACCCACGCACGGGGAGCCCGGGTTCCTCTTCGGTCCCGTGTTGCCCTTCAACACCGCGCGCCGGAGTCTTGGTCTACCCGACACGGGGTTTGATGCGGTCGCCCCTACGTTGCGCTCAGGATTCACGGGACCACGCAAGACTACGGGTGTGCTCAACAGCAAGGCATCACTGCTGAATTGGGGCCAGCTTGAAATCTGGCCCAACGGTGTGCAGCCGACCGCAGCCGCAGCCCACGCCTACCCTCCGGAGAACGGCCACTACCGCATGTCCGTGGATGACTGCGCCCTGCTGCAAGGTTTCCCTGCCGACTGGAAGATCAGCGGCGCGGTGTACCAGGCCCTTGGGCAAATCGGCAACAGCGTTTGCCCGCCCGTGGCCTATGCTTTAGCCAGGCAGATCGCCCGTGCGCTTGGAGCTGAGTAAGTGCCGGTCCAAGACGACGCCCGCGAGCAGGAACTCGTACGGGAATTCAACCTCCATTGGGACCCGGATCATCAGCGGGCCGGGGTAGATGCCACTCTTGACATCAATGTCAGCGGGCGGACTTTCCGCATTGATGTCGAGGTCAAATCCACAACCAGGAAAGGCGTTTCCACTGCTCGCGATGTCGGCATCGACCATATCCAGCGGTGGCGTCGCATGTTCTTCGTCATCGGCACCTACGAGAAGCGAGGCCATAGGCTCGCCCTTCAGCACTCGCTTTGCCTGACCCCGCTGGATCTTGAGCCCTGGATCGCCGGCATTGAGTCCTACATCGCGCCGGACTACCAACTCGCGCAGCGGGCGTCCGCGAGGCTGGACTTGCCGGACCTATTCGCCATCTGCGGCAACCAGCCGACCTATTCGATCGAAGACGCCAGGAAGCTGCACAAGCGGCAATGGACGGCCAAGCAATACAACGGCGCCGCAGACACAAAGGTCGCAGGCGAGCATCGAATCTCGCAGGAGAAAATGCTGGAGATCCTTCGTTTGCGCTCGGCCTACATCGCGGAACGCGGGGCAACTCTGAACAACCCGCACATTCCGCTGACGTACTTGGATCGGTTCAAAGGCACGGATCGTGTCATCAATCCGGGGTCGTCGGCCTTGGCGATCCGCCGGCTCGCCAAGGCATTCGCGCAAGCGAACCCGCAGCATCCGGCACTGACTGAATTGCCGAAGTAGCGGCGGGACTGCCGGCGTGGGCAGCACAGAGTTCAAGGATGCTGGTGTCCTCACAACGGGCGCTGCCGGCCATCCTGCGCGGCAAGAAGATCCTGGTGGTCGGCGACGACAAGCAGGTCTCACCCAGCGGCGGGTTCATCTCTGCGGCAAAGATCGTGTCGCTGCGCGAGCGCTTTCTGGCCGACCAGCCCTACGGCCAAGACCTCACGCCCGAGAAGTCGGTGCGTGTCAAGGTAGTTGTCGCACGATTCATGCCGCGAGTGCGCCTTTCACCGCCGCCGCCGCTTGCTCCGCGGCCACGTCCTTGCGCTCAGGGTTCAGTGTCACGATCTTCTCGG
>JAIXWM010000190.1 GCA_027491255.1 Rubrivivax sp.
GTGCGGCGGCATCGGGGGGCGTTGGAGCTCGCCGGCTCCCTGCGTTCGGCTTCTTCGTCATGGCGTGTGGCGATGCGCGGCTCGTCACGGGGCCTCGGGCGCGCGCTTCGAAGTCGAGCATGCCACGTGCGCCGGCGGTCGTCTGCCCGCAGCCCGCGGAGATCGCGACGGAGGCTGCGGCGACCAAGCGGATCATCCGAGACGAACGACGCAGGCGAGGGGAGCCCGTGAGCGAGATGGAGGCGCGAGGCCCGCCGCGAGGACCGCCGGGTCAGTTGATGCTCGCGTTTCAGTGAGGGCGACCGGAGACCGACTGACGCTGCTGGACTTCGCGTGAGCGAAGCGGCCGGGGGCGGGGAAGCGTGCGGCCTGAGTGCGGGGAAGCGTGCGGCCTGAGTGCGGGGAAGCGGTGTTCGAGAAGGGAAGACGCTCGTTCAAACGATGCTGCGAGCTTTCGGAGCTTCAACGACACACCGCGATGGCCGGAAATCGAGCGACTGGCGGGACGGTCGAAGCGATCGCTTGAAGACGTGTGGCGGGGATTCGTGGTTTGATTCTACGATGCGGTCCCTTCGCTTCCTCGACCACACGCATTTCGAGCTCGACGGCCAGCACTTCGAATTTGCCGACCCTTTCGAGAACGTCGCGCCCTCGTCAGCGGAGGCGCCCTTCGTCCTGAAGACGCGCCGGCAGCTCGACAACTACGTGGAGCTCCTCGCGGGGTGTAGCGTGCACAACGTCGTCGAGCTTGGCATCGACCGTGGCGGCAGCACGATCTTCTTGGACAAGCTGCTTCGACCGCAGCGCCTCGTCGCCGTCGACCTCCGCGCGGTGCCTCCGCCGGCCCTCGAGCGTTACCTCGAGACGCCCGGGCGCAAGGACGTCATCCGCGCGCACTACGGCGTGGACCAGTCGGACAAGGCGCGCCTCGCGGCGATCCTCGACGAGGCGTTTGGCGACGAGCCCATCGACCTCGTCATCGACGACGCGTCGCATGTCTATGGTCCGACGGTCGCGTCCTTCGAAGCGATCTTCCCGCGCCTGCGTCCGGGCGCCCTCTACATCGTCGAGGACTGGGACGCGCTTCATATGTTCGCCGATGGAATTTCCGAGGCAATCTCCGATCCCGCAAACCCGGCGCACGAGGCGTTCAAGCGTCGAGTCGCGGCCACAGGCTTGCAACCGAAACCCGCGCTCGAACTCGGCCGCTTTGCCATGGAGGCGACCTTGCTGGCGGCGGGCACCCGCGACCTCGTGCGCGAGGTGCGCGTGCGACACAATTGGATCGTCCTCGAGCGCGGGGCCGCGTCGATCGATCGCGCGACTGCGAACATCGATGCGCTCGCCGTCGATCGCTTCCGCGTGCTGCGCCCGCGCGAAGAGACGATCGAGAGCGTCTTCGAGCTTTAAGCGCTACGCGAGGCCGCGCAGTAGAACGCATGCCAGCCGAAGAGCTTGCCCTCGTCGCCCGCGGCAACGATTGTCTCGGCGTTGGCGCGCGCTCGCACCGCGCGCAGCGGCACCTCGACCTGGTCCACGAAGCCCGTGCCCCAGCTCGGGTCGCGGCGTGCGCCGTGGATGGTGCCTTCGTCGCCGACGCCGATGAGCAGCGTGCCGCCGCGGCGCATGACGAGCTCGCGGATGCAGCCCTCGCCGACCGGTGCGGTGCGCGATTCACGGCGACGCGACGTCGCGGAGTTTGTTAGCGCGTCGACGCACCGGTGACTTGGCTTCGGCCGCCAGCGATCGCCGGAGGTCGTGCCCCAGGAGGCTTGTCGTGTCGGATGCGAGCAGGTTGGTGATCGTCCACAATCACCTCTTCAAAAACGCCGGGAGTACCATCGACTGGGCGCTGGCCCGGGAGCTCGGAACGGCGTTCGTCCAACACTGGGACGACGACGGGATGCGGCGCGGGGCCTCGTACCTCGGGGACTACCTGCGCGAGCATCCGAGCGTCGCTGCGCTGTCCACGCATCACCTCACGCTGCCTTTGCCGGAGGTCCTTGGCGTGCGGCTCGCGGTGCTCACGATGTTTCGCCACCCCATCGAGCGCGTGACGTCGGTCTACGCCTTCGAGCGCAAGCAATCGACGTCGCGGAACCCAGGGCCCATGAAGGCGCGTGAAGCGACCTTGGGCGAATACGTCGAATGGCGCCTCGAGCCTCTCGTGGGCCCGACCATTCGCAACTTCCATGTCATCAAGTGCCTGCCGCCACGCGCGTTGCCGCTTGAAGCGCCCGATTCGAGCGAGCTCGCGCGCGCGCTCGACTTCGCGCGTGCGGTCGACATGCTCGGCGTCGTGGAGCGCTTCGACGAGAGCATGGTCCTGTTCGAGGACGTGCTCCGGCCGCATTTCCCTCGCATCGACCTCTCCTACGTCGCGCAGAACGTGAGCCAGTCCGCGGCCGTGTCCGGCGCCCAGCGCGTCCTCGGGCTCCGCGAGGCGATCGGTGATTCGCTCTTCGAGCGCCTCGAGGCGGTGAACGCGCCGGACCTCGAGCTCTACGCCGCGGTGGTGGCGGAGTTCGAGCGGCGCTTCGAGGCGTTGCCGCAGGGGGCGGACCGCCTGGCCGAGTTCCGTGAGCGTTGCGCACGGCGCCGCAGTGGCGAGGGCTGAGCCCGCGCGCTTGGCGTGGACACCGCAGCGACGGGCATTTCGCCGCGTCACGCGTTCTCTATGGCTTGGCGATCCACAGCTCGACGTTGCGGCTCGCGGGGGCACCGCGGCCGTCTCCCGTATAGCCGCTCGTGTAGTCCGTGAGCGCGATGCCGCGTGCCTGCGCCGCGAGCGGGTCGCCCTCGGTGCTGAAGTCGACGGCGACCGTGCGGATGACGATGTGGCCTTCACCCGTGTCCCAGAGCTCGAACACCTTGAGACGATCGTGCAGTTCGTGATGAGCTACCGGGTCATCGGCCTGGAGGTTGAGATCGCAGCGCTGCGGCTCGTGCCCGAGCGCGTTCGCGCCTTGGGCGGAGCGGTGACGCTCCGCACGCGCCTCGTGGAGACCGAGGCCAACACCCCGTGCCGTGACGCCTTCGACCGCGCCGGTTTCCACCACGCGGGCGCCGGCGCGTACGCGCTCGCGGCGTCGGTGGAACTTGTGCCGCTGGCACACGTGAGCTTCGACGGCGGCTGAGGCGCCGCGGTTGGCGTGCCGACCAAAGCCGGACCGAGCGGCTCGCCGAAGCGGGAAGCCTATCGCGCTGCCGTTCTACGCCGCAGGCTGAGCGACGAAGGCGTGCGACGCGGATCGGCAGGCAGGCGACGGGAGGTTTTGTGAGCGACTCTTAGCGCTCCGCGTGCACGTACGACTGGATTCCGCCGAGATTGCCTCGCGCAGACGACCAATACCACCGGACGCTGGCGTCTCGGAAACCGGCCTGTCGGAGCCCGTCGAGGATGTCGAAGCCGAAGTGGTAAAAACACAGAATGCCACCTCCCGGGCGCACCGGGTCGCCGTGGAACTCGGGCGGGAGCAGGTGCTCGAGCTCGCCGTTCGGATTCAAGCGTGCGCGCACGGTGGTCGCGTCTTGACCGGTGAACGGGAACGTCATCATCAGGTGGCCGCCGGCGCGCACGACGCGGGCGATTTCTCGAAGCGCCGCCGGGTAGTCCGGCACGTGCTCGAGGACGTCGAAAGACGCGAGCAGGTCGAGTGAGCCGTCCCCGAACGAGAGGCGCGTCAGGTCCTCGTGACGCACGCCATCGACGAGGGTTCCGGAGGCGAGGGAGGGATCGACGAACTCGGACCCGACCGAATGAGGAACATTCTCCTTCAACCAGCGGTACATCGGGGTCGTCTGCTCGGTCACGTAGACCCGGGACGACGACTGGAGCCCGCACACCCGGCGCATGAGCGTGATTGCAGCCCGCGAGCGGTTGATGAGCTGCGACTGCGAGCACCGAAGCGTCTCGCGCCAGTTGGGGTGTTCGAGCGTCCCGTCCACGTGAAGCGCCACGGACGCGTTCGCCGCCTCGGAGAACGCCTCCACGGTCGGTGCGCCGCCGCGACGGGCGAGCTCCTGCGAAAACGCCGCCTCCGCGCTGGAAATCGCGCGAAACGTCCGATGGTGCTCGTGCCAGACCGCGGTCAGATCCTTGCGAGAGCGCGTCGTGAAGAAGAGCTCCTCCGGAAATTCCGAAAAACAATGCGCCATGTGCTTTTGCATCTCGATCGCGTCTCCACACCGCGACGTCGACAGCGGTTGTGTCGACGCTAGTCGTTCGCGCGACGAAGTTCACGCCCGTATTTCTCCGCGTGAAGAGCTCGAGGGCGATGATGGCGATGACCGACATCGAACGAACGGACCTGCGATGGGACCGAGCGCGGAGCGTGCGAGGTACCCAGGTCGGACCCCTGAAAAAGTTCGCGGGGCGACGAGCTCGCATTACACGGGAAGCTCGATCCCGACGGCTCATGGGCGCCCCGACGGTGGCTCTTGCTCGGCTCGTCGGGCGTTGCGTCGCCGCGCGCGGGCCCGGCGCCGAGGGTCCCCGGGGCGCTCGCGGTCTTGGTCGGCGTCCCGGTCGTGAAAGTTCCCCAGACAAGGGCGGACGAGAACGTTAGGTTTTCGCGGGGGGACGAGTGGCTGGCGCCGTCCCGATGGACCTCGAGACCCGAGTGGAGACAGGATGTCAAGAGCCGATCAAACGGACCGCGTTTCAGGCGAAAGCACCGTGGGTGCCGTCTGCGAGGTTTGTCGGCAGGGGGAGATGGTCTTCACCATTACCCAATCGGGCGTGCCGTACCACGAGTGCGTTTCCTGCGGATCGATCGCGGCCGATCGCTCGGCGCTGCCCACGGACTTCACTTACGGCGAAAATTATTGGAAGCGAGAGTTGCGCTCGGCGAAGAGGCGCGCGTGGGGTAGCTCGATCCTCCGCGTTGGCGAGGTCTTCGCCCTGTGCGGTATCGAGATCAAGAACTTTCTCGATGTCAGCACGGGGAACGGTGAGCTGCTCGATTCGCTACGCGCCTTGCTGCCCGAAATTGCTCACACCTTTCACGGCATTGAACCGTATCCGCCGCCCGAGGAGTTCCGCTCGAAGCATCCGCGTTACCAGGTCGGTACCATCGATGATCTCGAGACGAAATTCGACGCGGGCGTCTGCATCGAGGTGATCGAGCACGTCTTTCCGGACGCACTGAGATCGATCGTGAAGGCGCTCGCGGCGCGATCGAATCCCGGTGCGCTCTATTATTTCAACTCGGCGCAGCCGGACTTCGTCAAAGAGCGCGGCTATCAGTACTTGGACCCGACCCGGCGGGGACACATCGCGTCCTACTCGGTGGCAGGCCTCAAGAAGCTTTTTGCTGAAGAAAACCTGGTCGTTCATGCGTTTCCCGAACGCAATTGGGGCTTCTTTGCGGAGTACCGGCCGGAAGGGGCCGAAAGCGGCGAGACACCCTTCGATCGGGTGTGGCGCCCGCTACCCGAGAACTTGGCGCTCCTTGGAACATGTCGGTTTGGTAATTATTTCTACTTCTCGGGTCGCGAGAGTGTTCGAGTCGAATTGTAGCGAGTCCGCGCCAATCGCGAAGAGCGAGGAGGAGCTCGCGCGCGGCATCGCGTAGGTGGGGCCGTGAACGTATCAGCTCGAGTTTCCAAAGCGCACCGCGTCCACCCTGGGCTTTCGCGACCCCCGCGACTGGCGATTTCATCGCTATCGAGGGTCGGTGCTGGTGCGGACGCTCGTAAGCGTACTCGGCGAAGCGTGCGCGGAGCTGGGGGCGACCGGAGACCGACTGACGCTGCGGGACTTCGCAAGAGCGAAGCGGCCGGCGGTGGGGAAGCGTGCGGCCTGAGTGCGGGAAAGCGGTGTTCGAGAAGGGAAAACGCTCGCTGAAACGATGCTGAGAGCTTTCGGAGCTTCAACGACACACCGCGATGGCCGGAAATCGAGCGGGTGGGCGGACGGTCGAAGCGATCGCTTGAAGACGTGTGGCGGGGATTCGTGGTTTGATTGTTCTAGGTGCTTGGAGGCGTGCGTTCTCCTACCGCATGTTCCCCAAGCGCGGTTCGGCCGTTACATCGTTTGCATCGCGCTCCGGGTGCTTGCACAATACCAGTGAGGGATTCCCTTGGCGAATCGGTTCATCATTGTCTGCGCGGCCCGAACGGGCAGCACGTTGCTCCGGCTCCTGTTGCAGAGCCATCCCGACATTTGCTGTCATGGCGAGCTCATCACGCCCGACGAGCGGCGTGTGCTGCAGGTCGTTGGCACGAAGGCTGACGTGAAGTCCAACGTCCGCGACCTCCTCATGGATGTCCGGAGGACGGACCCAGCTCGCTTTCTTAGAGACTTTGCCCTTTACCCTGGGCGGTTCCTGGCGGTCGGGCTCAAGATCAAATACTCGGAGTTCGTCCCCGAAGTCATGGGTAGCGCCCACGACTGGGTGCTCGAGAACAGCGACATCAAGATCCTTCATCTACGGAGGCACAACCTCCTGAGACGCCATGTTTCACACCAGCTCGCCCTGCAAACGGGCGTCACCATGGTTCTCCAAGGCGGCGATGTCCCTGAGTACAAGAGCCTCCATCTAAACTTCCAGGACTGCGTCGAGGACTTCGAGAGGGTTCGCGCCGAGGAAGACCGGTTCTCTGCGCTCTTCTCGAAGCATCCGGTGATCGATGTCTCCTACGAGGCGGTCATCGATCCACGGTCGGGCGAGTGCGACCGCATTCTCGACTTCCTCGGCGTCCACCGAGCCCCCCTGACCGCAAAGATGGTCAAGCTGGGACGTGGCAACCTGGCTGAGCTCGTCGAGAATTACCAGGATCTGCAGCAACAGGCTCGGGGCACGCGCTACGCGCACTTCTTCGACTGAGCAGTGTCTCTCCCGCACTCCTTGATCGCGAGAGCGGAGGGGACGACTCCGCCGGCCTCGTCCCTCTTCCTTTCAGCTCGACGAACCGCCTGCGGCGTGCAGCCCGTGGCCCCCCCACGGATGCTGGCGCTCCTGACCTAACCGTGGGTACCTTCGGGGCCTAGAGAGAAGCGCGTATCCCTCGTTTCGCTCAGGGTTCGGTTTGCGAAGAACGAACCGGAACGGAGGCGAAGGATGCGCAGTTCCAAGATGCTCGTGCACGCCCACGGTGTCGAGGGGGGCCGTTCTCGAGGACGTGCGTTGGGAAGCGACCGCGAAGGCGCCGCGCCCCGTGGTGAGCGCGTTCGACCCGTCCGCGACGAGCGTAAACGGTGCTCGACGCGCTGCTCGTTCACCGCGGACCACGCGCTCTTCGCCTTTCGCGGCGTCACGAGGAGCATCGACCGATCGTCGTCGAGCGCGCGTGGGAGGCTGTCGACGAAGCCGAAGCACAGGGCCTCTTCGGCGA
>JAIXWM010000027.1 GCA_027491255.1 Rubrivivax sp.
CAGGCGCGCGAAGAAGGCGCGGTGCTGATCCTGGACGAGGCCGACAGCTTCCTGTCGGACCGCCAGGGCGCGCGCCAGCGCTGGGAGATCAGCGCCGTCAACGAGATGCTGACGCAGATGGAAGCCTTCGACGGCATCTTCGTGGCCACCACCAACCTGATCGACCGCCTGGACGAGGCCAGTCTGCGCCGCTTCGACGCCAAGATCTGCTTCGACTACCTGCGCACCGCCCAGGTCGCCGCACTGCTGCGCCAGGCCTGCGACAAGCTGCAGATCGACGCAGTCGGCTGCGACGAGGCCGCCGCCGGGCTGCACAAGCTCACGCCCGGCGACTTTGCGACCGTGATGCGCCAGGCCCGCTTCGGCCCGGTGCCCGACCTGCCCGAACTCTGCCGCCGCCTGGCCGGCGAAGTGGCGCACAAGCGCGGCGGCGGCAGCGGCCGGCCGATGGGCTTCAGGCTGGCGGCATGATGGGGCACGCGCGTCGCGGCACCCAGGGTGCCGTGCCGACGCTGACATTCCTGCCGATACGGAGTCTTTCACCCACTGCCCCGCCTATGGCGCAGGCCCCGCTCAGAAACACGCAGCCCAGGACCACAGACACCATGCCTGCCCACCCCTACAGCCACGAAGCGCTCCATACCCGCGGCGACGCCCCGCCCCGCCCGCACCTCAATTGCTACTGGCTCGTGCCCGGGGTATTGCTGGCAGGCGAGTACCCGGGCACAAAGGAAGAAGCCAGTTCCCGCGCCAAGCTGCGCGCCACGCTCCAGGCTGGCGTGCGCCACTTCGTCGACCTGACCGAAGCCCGGGAGGGACTTGTGCACTACGACACGCTGCTGCAGCAGGAAGCCGCCGCGCTGGGCGTGGCCGTCAGCCACGAGCGCCACGCCATCCGCGATCTGGACGTACCGAGCGACCCCGATGCCCTACGGGACCTGACCACCCGCCTGCGCACCCCGCGCGAAGGCGCGACCTACGTCCATTGCTGGGGCGGCATCGGTCGCACCGGCACGGTCATCGGCTGCCTGCTCGTCGACCTGGGCTTCAGTGGACAGCAGGCCCTGGACCTGATCGCGCTCAAGTGGCAGGTGATGGAGAAACGCCACAGGCAGCCGCAGTCGCCGCAAACAGAGGCGCAGCACGAATTCGTGCGAGCGTGGGAAAGAAGCCGGCCCCGATTCGACCCAGCTCCCCCTCGCCCTGTGCGGGGCTGAAACGTCGGGAGCCGTTCCAACTCGCCCTGCTTTGCGCAGCACCGTTCCTGCCCGAATGCAGTTGCACGCGGTCCCGGTGTTCCATGACGATCGCATGGCGGTCGCCGATGCGCAGTCCTTCTCGCCCAGCGCAGGCAAGCCGGCGCTGGTCGTGCGCGACTGGATCGACGCCGGGCTGCCGATCGATCTGCGCCCCGCGGTGGCAGCGACGCCTGAGCAGCTGTCCCTGGCCCATGACCGCCGCTTCGTCGACGGCGTGCTTTCCGGGCGGCTGCCCAACGGCTTCGGCAACACGCTGGCCACGGTGGCGCAGTCCCTGCCCTTCACGAACGGCGCGATGGTGGCAGCCTGTCGCGAGGCCTTGGCCAACGGCCGGGTTGCCTGCGCTCCCGTCTCGGGTTTCCACCACAGCGGTTACGCCTTCGCAGGCGATTTCTGCACCTTCAACGGCTTGATGGTGGCCGTGATGACGCTTCGGCGCGAAGGCGCGGCTGCGGATGTCGCCATCCTCGATCTGGACCAGCACTATGGCAACGGCACCGACGACATCATTCGAAGACTGGGCGTGACCGGGGTGGACCATTTCACGAGCGGCGGGCACGGCTACACGGAAGGTCATGCAGAGCCCTTCCTGGCGGAACTGCCCGGTCGAATCCGGACCTGGGCCGGGTGCAGCCTGCTGCTCTACCAGGCCGGCGCCGACGCCCATGTCGACGACCCGCTGGGGGGTTGGATGACCACCGAGCAACTCGCCCGGCGCGACCGTCTCGTCTTCCAGACGGCTGCCGCCATCGGGCTGCCCGTGGCATGGAACCTGGCGGGCGGCTACCAGAAAGACGCCGCAGGCGGCATTGCCGCCGTGCTCGGGATTCACCGCAACACGATGCGGGCCTGTGTGGACGTCTATACGACGGCAGCCGCTGCGGGACACACAGCGCCCTGGCGATGAAAGCACCGTCTGCAGCCTGACATTCCGCGACGCAGCCCGTCTTCAGTGCGGTGAGGTGCGCGCAGGGCCGGCACGCGGCAGCGCACCTCCCCCGAACCAGCCACGCGCGCCTGCTGAAGGTCCTCTCATGCTGCCCCATGACACACGGCGTCCTTGCCGTCGCCGCCACGAAGCTGCCGACGGCCCCACGGCGGACAGACTTCTCCACGAGCCACTGCGCGGCTTCGAGCCGCTGTGCCGCCTGTGGGCGCTGCGGGCGCTGGTGGAGTTGGACGCGTTGCATCGCCTGCGCCACGGCGACCACTTCAGCGAGCCGCAACTGCTGCGCTTTGCAGACCCCATCGCCGCGAAGATCGCGCAGCAGGACCACACCTTCCTCGAGTTCGACCCCGAGCGCACCGCGGCCCGCCTGCGTCACCAACTGCTCGAAGCCACGGCGGCGGCTCCAGAGGCCCCTGCCCATGCCCCGCTGGCGATCAACCTGCAGTGGCTGCGCGCCGAACTGGGCCTGAGCGACCTGCAGGCGCAGGTGCTGCTGCTGTGCGTGCTGCAGCAACATCACGTGCACCTGGGCACCGCGCTCGCAGGCCTGGGACACCTGAGCACCTTGCGCCTTTACGCGGCGGTGGCCACACTGCTCGGCACCACGGTGGAGGCCACGGCGCAGGCGCTGTCCGTCGACGGCGCGCTGGCACGCTCGGGGCTGGCGCGGGTGGACCCGAAAGCCGCCTTCCAGTTCGCCGACAAGATCGACGTGCTGAACGGTGTCGAGCAACGCCTGCTCCTCGAGCACCCTGACCGTTTCGACATGTTCGCCGACAACTTCGTCACCGGCGCCGCGCCGCGCCTGCAGACCGGCCAGTTTGCCCACCTGCAGCCGCGGATCGATCACCTGCGGGCCTACCTGTCGCACGCCGTGGTCCAGCGTCGGGAGGGCGTGAACGTGCTGCTGTACGGCCCACCGGGCACCGGCAAGACGGAGTTGACGCGCGCGCTGGCGGCGGCGCTGCAGGTGCAGCTGTTCGAGGTGTCGGTGGCCAGCACGCGCGGGCAGCGCCTGCAAGGACGCGAGCGGCTGACGGCCTTCGAGCTTTCGCAACAGATCCTGGGCCGGCGCGGCAACGCACTCGTGCTCTTCGACGAGATCGAGGACATCGACGAAGTGGCGCACGACGACGATGACGACGAACCCTTCGGCCGGCGCAGCCGCCCCACCGGCCGCAA
>JAIXWM010000018.1 GCA_027491255.1 Rubrivivax sp.
ACGTTGCGCACGTTGGCGTCCTGCGTGAACAGGCGCTGCGCCAGCGCGTGGTAGGCCGGCATGTCGGCCACCTGCACCACCAGCACGAAATCCGGCCCGGGCGAGACGCGCCAGGCCTGTTGCACCGCCGCCTCGGCCACGGCCCGGGCCTCGAAGGCGTCCAGGTGCTCGGCGCCCTGGCGGTCCAGGCTCACCTCTACCAGCGCGGCCAGCGGCCGGCCGACGGCCGCAGGCGCCAGCAGCGCCACCTGGCGCTCGATCACGCCTTCGTCCACGAGCCGCCGCACACGGCGCAGCGCCGTGGCCGGCGACACGCCCACGGCTTCAGCCAACGCCAGGTTGGAACGCGAGGCGTCGCGCTGCAGCAGCGCGAGCAGGTGCAGGTCGATGGGGTCGAGGGGGGGCGCGGATTCCATTGAGATGCAATCCTATTGCTTTCTTGATGATGTTTTGGAATGTTCCTCAATCATCCATCCGCAATTGAATATTGTTTCAATCAGATAGGTTTTTCGCAATCCTTCGTCTTTTCGCCTGCACTAGCATCCGGCCCGCCTTCCAAACACATCCCCCCGGAGCACCCCCATGTGCGGCATCGTCGGCGCGGTCAGCGCGAGCAACATCGTCCCCCTCCTCGTCGAGGGCCTGAAGCGGCTGGAATACCGCGGCTACGACTCTTGCGGCGTGGCGGTGCACCAGGGCGGCGGGCTGCGGCGGGCGCGCAGCACGGCGCGCGTGGCCGAGTTGCAGGCGCAGGTGGCGGCCGACGGCATTGCCGCGGGCACCGGCATCGCGCACACGCGCTGGGCCACGCACGGCGAGCCGGCGGTGCGCAACGCGCACCCGCACTTCTCGGCCGGGCCGGGGGCCGCCGCGGCCGGGGCCGAGGCGCCGGGCCTGGTGGCGCTGGTGCACAACGGCATCATCGAGAACCACGACGAACTGCGCGCCGAGCTGTCTGCGCGCGGCTACGTCTTCACCAGCCAGACCGACACCGAGGTCATCGCCCACCTGGTGCACCACCACTACCAGGGCGACCTGCTCGAAGCCGTGCAACAGGCCCTGCCGCGGCTGCGCGGCGCCTACGCCATTGCCGTCTTCTGCCGCGACGAACCGCAGCGCGTGGTGGGCGCGCGCCAGGGCTCGCCGCTGGTGCTGGGCGTGGGCACCGGCGAGCGCGCGGGCGAGCACTTTCTGGCGTCGGACCCGATGGCGCTGGCCGGCGTGACCGACCAGATCGTCTACCTCGACGAAGGCGACGTCGTCGACCTGCAGATCGGCAAGCGCTGGATCAGCGCGCCCGACGGGGCCGGCCGCTTCCGCCCGGTGGAGCGCCCGGTGCGCACGGTGCAGGCGCACTCGGGCGCGGCCGAGCTGGGCCCCTACCGGCACTACATGCAGAAAGAGATCTTCGAGCAGCCCAAGGCCGTGGCCGACACGCTGGACGGCGTGCACGAGGTCAGCCCCGAGCTCTTCGGCGACGGCGCCTGGCGCGTCTTCAAGGCCGTGGACCGGGTGCTGATCCTGGCCTGCGGCACCAGCTCTTACGCCGGCCTGGCGGCGCGGCAGTGGATCGAGTCCATCGCCGGGCTGCCGGCCAGCGTGGAGATCGCCAGCGAATACCGCTACCGCGACAGCGTGCCCGACCCGCGCACCCTGGTGGTGACCATCTCGCAGAGCGGCGAGACCGCCGACACGCTGGCCGCGCTGAAGCACGCGCGCGCGCTGGGCATGCCGCACACGCTGACCGTGTGCAACGTGGCCACCAGCGCGATGGTGCGCGAGTGCGCGCTGAACTTCGTCACCCGCGCCGGCCCCGAGATCGGTGTGGCTTCCACCAAGGCCTTTACCACCCAGCTGGTGGGCCTGTACCTGCTGGCGCTGGCGCTGGCCCAGGTGCGCGGCCGCCTGACCCGCGAGCAAGAGGCCGCCGAACTGCGCGACCTGCGCCACCTGCCGATGGCGCTGCAGGCGGTGCTGGCGCTCGAGCCGCAGGTGATCGCCTGGAGCGAGGAATTTGCGCGCAAGGACCACGCGCTGTTTCTGGGCCGCGGGCTGCACTACCCCATCGCGCTGGAAGGCGCGCTGAAGCTCAAGGAGATCAGCTACATCCACGCCGAGGCCTACCCCGCCGGCGAGCTGAAGCATGGCCCGCTGGCGCTGGTGACCAGCGCGATGCCGGTGGTGACCGTGGCGCCCAACGACGCGCTGCTGGAAAAGCTGAAGAGCAATATGCAGGAAGTGCGCGCCCGCGGCGGCGAGCTCTACGTCTTCGCCGACGCCGACACCCACATCGACAGCGGCCCCGGCCTGCGCGTCATCCGCCTGCCCGAGCACTACGGCGCGCTGTCACCGCTGCTGCACGTGGTGCCGCTGCAGCTGCTGGCCTACCACACCGCTTGCGCGCGGGGGACGGATGTGGACAAGCCGAGGAATTTGGCTAAGTCGGTGACGGTGGAGTGAGGGGGCAAGCATGACTCGGTCCATGATCCGTGGGAATAAGGTCTGTCGGAGATTTAATAGGGTCTGTCGGGACTCGGCCCCGGCGACCGCACGATTACAAGTTATCTCGGGCTAAGGCTGTCGCGCAGTGACCCGTAGGCCTGAACAGCAACGCAGCGGGGGATCAACTTTCCCGATCCGGCTACGGATTACACTGCCCTTGCATGGCTCACGGTCGAAGGTAGGCTGGGGCCAACAAGGCTTGGGCCAAGCAGATCGACGACCTGATTTCGCGCAGTTGAAGCTGTTGCCAATGCCGCTAGTTCCGGTCGGGATGCATGGCTAGTTCAAGCAGAGCATCAGGCCGAGATTTGAGCTGTGCGCGAAAACCAAGTTGCATACCAACAACGGACTTGCGAACTGGCGAACAGTGTCGCTTCCCAATGAGGCGGGCCAGAGAACAAAGCAGGTTCCCGTCGTAGATCAGTGTTAACGATCGTGACAGGCTTCGTCGATTGGCCCTCATGGGGCATGAGGTCGCGCCGAACTTGCTCGTCCGTCGACTTGTCGACTTGGCGCAGTCACATCTGCCTTCGGCAGTGTTGGTGGATTGAGTCTGGCAGGCCGAGAATCACTTACCAACCACCTCAGAACAGACGACCTAGTTCACTTCTTCCTCGACTGGTGCGCCCCCAAATGGAGGTTTAAATGGGTCCCTCCCCTCGATCCAGGCGAGCCAAATGGTCCGGCACTTCCGCTCAAGTAAGCGCTCGAATGGCCAAGGTGCGATTGAAGGAGACGGAGCCAGAACGACGTCTTTGCCACTTCCTCGCCGGCCAAGGATTCGCATTCACCTCGAATGTTTCATCTCTTCCCGGAAGTCCTGATGTTGTGTTTTCAGGCTACAAGATTGCGGTCTTCGTTCACGGGTGCTTCTGGCACGGCCATCCAGGATGCCGCCGCGCGACGATTCCCCAGAATCACCGTGAAATATGGGTTATGAAGATTCGGGCAAACACCAGGCGAGACCGTAGGGTAAGTCGATCGCTTCGAAACGCAGGATGGAGCGTACTGACGATTTGGGAATGTCAACGGTCTGAGCAGGATTTACAAACCTTCCTTCGCAGACTGCGCAGGAAGATGTAGCTGCTACCCAATGGCTCGCACGCGCTCAGACGGTCACTCTCCGAGTACGCGTAATTTTCTTGAGGAGATGCAAATGTTTATCATGCAGCCGACGCATGGTTTTGGTCACATCATTTGTGAGGAGTTGCGTTCTGAGAAAGCTGACAGTCTTCGATGGCAGACTGCAGAGATTGCTGTTGCCTGGGCCAACCTCTCCGGATTGAACAGAGTATTCGATTCGTTGCGATATTTTCTTTCTGAAGGTAGTCGAGTACGGGTGACGGTCGGTCTAGACTTTGGAAGGACAACATTTGAGGGTTTAGAGCGTCTTTTAGAGCTAGAGCAGGATACCGACATGAGTACGCACGTGTTCTTTGACGAGAATCCTGCGTGTACCTTTCATCCAAAGGTATTCCTATTCAGCAACGATGAAGAGGCTCATTTGCTCGTCGGCTCCAATAACATGACTGGAGCGGGAGTAGAGACAAACGTCGAGGCGGCATTATCGTTCTCAGGCGATGTAAGCGACCAGACCATTCTGGGTGCTCGCGACGCGTTGGCGGCTTGGCGCGATGCTGATAGAGATAAGAGAATTCAACGTCTGACTCCCGAGCTTCTTGTGCAGCTGCGGGACCGTCGTTATGTCCTAACCGAAGAGGAAATTCGTACTCGTCGCGCCGCCGACGACGGGCTCAGGGCGTCGAGGGATTCGCCGCTTTTCGGGAGGAGTTCGATACGCCCGCTGAGGCCCGGACGCGGGACACGCGAGCGTGCGGAGGGCGTTGGGCGCACAACCGGTTCTGCACTCGGGGAGGTGTTACTCATGCGTGTCAGGCCACGTCGCAACGGAAATCAGGTCCAAATTTCAATGAAGATTCTCGAGGCATCGTTTATGAACGGCGTCGACGAAGTCGTTTCGGTCGACGGGTGTACAAGACATATCGGTTACAACATGGCGAGAGAGGGTCGAAATACAGCGCGATTCGAAGCCCCGGAAATGAGGGGCATGAAAAATCCTGTCGCTCGATTCCAGTGGGTGAATCGCACGCACGCTCAACGTGAATTGAAAAGAGTCCTGCAGTATGAGATTTTCGACAGTGATGCTGATGCTGAGGGCCACGCAATCCTTGCGAAACTTGCGAGCGGAATTTCTACTCCTCCTGTGACCAACCTAGAGCATTTGAGTCAAGAGGAGACCGTCATTTCGGTGACAAATCTCATCAAGGCACAGTGGTATCGCTTGGACTCTGCCTGAGGGGCGGATCGAAACCTCGCTCCTAATACTCTCGAACGAGAATCCACTGACCGGAGGATTCGCGTCATCTTCAGGGATTTGCCGATTTTCGCAGATGATGAGGTAATGCATGCCCAATGCAATCTCTGCATATCTGACATCATTGCGGTCGCGACGTTGTGGAAGCAAGCGCGACGGCTAAGCTCACGAGAATTACTGGTCTAGATCAGGATGTGACCCAATAGAGACGTAGATTCGCTATGGCTGCTGGCGATTGAGCGCTGGGCGGCGCCACTCCATCAGACGATTTCCAACTGAGACTGATTGCGGCCGCGCCTGCTTAGTTTGCCGCCCGTGATTGAAGAAGCGGCAACCATCATCTTGCAAATCTTCTCAATCAAATATGGCGGCACAGACTCTCCAATGACTTCGGCAATCTGAGCGGTGCTGATGTACTTACCTTTGATTTGAAATGTGTATTCGTAGCGATTGATGGTTTGAAGCACCATTGCTTCGTAGACGGAGAGGACGCGGTTCTGGCTGGGATGAATCTTATTGTCGGAAGCTTCGTAAATGAAATTCTGGGTTAACGTTCGCGCAGTCTCGTCCCATTTCATCCGTCGATAGGCGGAGTGAAACCCTCGCAATAATCTAGCCTTACCGCCCTCCACTACATGCGGACGGGGGAGGAGGTTCCCGCACTCCTGGCAATAGATGGGAATTTCCTTCGATGAAACCCACTTACCCTCAACTTGTACATCGCGGTGCCCGGGGTTCGTCGTGCTCCTGCAGCCTAGGTTTATGCACTGATTATTGAATGCTGTATTGCCTTCTTTGGTGTGCTGAACCCAGTGATATTTCAGATCAGTCATCACTGGTACGTAGTGATATGGGTGAAACCAGCGGGCTTCGTTGTGCCCCGCCTTTGCGTCGAGCGGGGGGACGGACCCAATTGCGCATCTTAGGGTTACACGCGGCTCTTTCATGTCGGACGAGAAGAAGCTCCCGCCGTTGCTCTCGTAAAGCGTCTTACCCCGTGCGTCCCGAGTGAAGATAGTGATTAGCCGCTTGCGACGCTGAGGAACCCCGAAGTCTTCGCAGGCGATGACTTGGGCACACCCTACATAGTCGGGACCGAGGCGCCTGCGCACGTACGAGATAATGTTCTCCCACTGGTTACCATCGGTGCGAATCTCGGTGGCTTCCATTCCAGGAACATTCTCGAGTAGAAGCCATCGAGGCCTCAGGGCCACCGTTACGTCCATCGCCGGAATGACAAGCCGGTTGCGCTGGTCTTCGTGATGGCGCCGACCCATGGCAACCTCAGACTTGAGCTTTCCCATTCCATTGCTCGACATACCTTGACAAGGTGGCGTCGCATAAAGGAGGAAGAGTTCCTCTGCACCAAGTTCGGTGCGAGTCCGTTCGATGAATTCGTCCTTCTTTTCAGCGATGTCACCCTCGAGAATCTCGTGACCGAAGTTGGCCCGGTAAAGCGCGGCACGCGCGCCAACCAGTTCATTTGCGAGTACGATTTCTAAGCCGGCAGCTTCAATACCAAGCTCTCCAATGCCGGCAGACGAGAAGAGACTTGCCGCTTTTGGGCGCGATGTGCGAGGCTTTAGAGGCATATCAATACTCGCCGATTCCTTGGGCGTCCAGCAAGCGCTCGATGATTGGGGAAAAAGCCTCTCCGAAGAGAGGAGGGATAGCGTTCCCAATCTGGGATGCAATATCAGTCTTGCTTCCGGCGAAAAGAAACGAGTCGTCGAAAGACTGGAGCCGGGCCGCTTCTCTGGGGGTAATTGCTCTGTCGTCGATTGGATGAATACACTTGCTTGATGCTGGCGAGGTGAACTTGACTGTGATGGTCGTGGATGGCTCATCCGATGCTAGGCGCGAATAGCATGAGCTGTAGCCGCTGCTGACGAGTCCTTTGGGCAACGCGTGAATGCTCGCACCAGCGTGCCGAATAACCTCGAGCATCTTCGCGTTATGCGATGCGGCTTCGTGAAGCGTAAGGGCTGACTTGTTGCTCCGCCGCCGAGCAGACTGGTAGCCGTTTGGAGCGACCTCTCGATATGAAGTAGACGACTCGCCAGATTTCAAGCTTGGCAGGTCAGAGATGGCATCCCACACAGTTACGGACGGGAGGCCAGAATCTTGGTTGACGGTGTAGCGATCTTTCAGTCTGGTGCCGATAACTTTCCCTGCAAACCGATGTGTCGGAACAGGAAATCCCGGAACAATTTTCGCCCCAAGACTCTTCCGAACACCAAGAAGAAAGAAGCGCTCGCGCTTCTGGGGGATGCCAAAGTTGGCGGCGTTTAGAACTCTCCAGTCGACCTCATAGCCGGCACGTTGGAATGCAGCGAGCATTTCGGTGACCAGTTTCCCTTCGCCGGTCGTCAGCATCCCAACTACGTTTTCCAAGAGGAAGACGCGCGGCCTTAGTCTTCCCACGTACTTGACGAATTCCTTGTAGAGGGAGTTTCTGGGGTCATCAAGGCCAGCTCCGCGACTTGGGCGTAATGACGAGAAGCCTTGGCATGGCGGGCCGCCGACGATTACGTCAATGCTGCCTACTCCTGAAAGGGCGAGCATATCGTCTGGAGGAAGACTCTCGATTCGCTCACACCTAATCTTCGCGCTGGGATGGTTAAGCGCAGCCGTTCGCGCGGCTGCCTGGTCAGCATCTACTCCGCCTACCGTTTTCAGTCGTCGAGACGCAGTTTCGAGCCCGTACGACAGCGCACCTGTACCGCAGAACAGGTCCAGCATGTGGTGCGTTGAGGATGCCGGTGAACAGGACGCCCCTGCTGCTCTTTCACTAGCGGACCCGGGAGAGGAGACCCGCGCCAAAGCAGCACTACTCACGGAGCTTTCGTCGAGTGTCGTCATGTTTGCATCAGGTGTGCTGTGAGGCGCCGTCGGCGCCCTCGGTTTCTCGCTCTGTGACGATTCCATGCTCTTCGCAATACCCAAGTACCAGATGCTCGACCATGTTCGCCATGCTCCGATGTTCTCGGCGTGCAGCCGCCTGCAAGGCGGCCTTGAGCCTCGGGGACACCCGGAGGTTCAACGTCTCAGTCTTTTGCTCTACACCGTTCATGTTCGCTCGACACCCCGCGTCTGCAATGCCTTCGCTTGGGCTTTGCACAGATAGATGCGTTACATCTGCACGGCAATGGTGCTCCGTGGCGCCGCTTAGGTCAAGCGGTTCGCAGGGAAGGAACTGGGCAACAGTTGGTGTACGAGACACCGCGCTATTATACTGTGGTTTTGTACAGCACCGGTGCTTCGAAGCGAAGATGGTGTGACGCCAGGGGGGGCAGTGCTGGCCGCGGGCTGCGCGGTTATCGACGGCGTGCTGCCTTCGGCAGTTTCGGCGTCGACCAAGCGTTGCCCGTGTCCACGCGCGAAGCCTCATCCAGCCAGGTCTCAAGGGCATCGAGGCCGGCTACCGGGTGTTGTTCACCACGGCCGCGCACCTGATCGGCTCGCTCACCAAGGCCGTGGCCGAGGGCAAGCTCGACGACAAGCTCAAGTTCCACACCACGCCCCGGTCGCTGATCATTGACGAGATCGGCTACCTGCCTATCGACCGGCAGGGTGCCAATCTGTTCTTCCAACTCATCAGCCGGCGCTATGAGCGCGGGCCGATGATCCTGACCAGCAATCAAGGCTTCGGCGCTTGGGGCGAGGTGTTCGGCGACCGAGTGATTGCCACGGCGATCCTGGACCGCCTGCTTCACCACGCCGTCACGCTCAATATCCGGGGCAACTCCTATCGCCTCAAGGAAAAGCTCAAGGCCGGGCTGCTGCGCCCGGCCGACAACACCGATTCCCAACCGGGTGGGGAGATTTGAATTACCACGGGTGGGGAGAATTCGATTGCCATTGACAACGGCGGTGTCGTCCTCGTGGTTGACGATCGCCGGCGTCCAACCGTGCCTGGACTCCTTGACCAGGATCCGCTGCGAAGTGAGACGCTCGACCGTGCGGGCGCGTTCGATGGCCCGGCGGATCGGTGCGTCTGCGTTCGCATGCGCCGCATACACCAGTCGGATCAGCTTGTCCGCCCATTTCGGCACGCGCCCGGTCTTCTCCAACCGGGCGACGGACTGCTCGTCGACGCCGGGCATCTTGCCCAGTGCGGCCTGGGAAAGCGCCATGCCGCCCTGGCGGATGTAGCGGAACTCCTTGCCCGAGACGATGCTGGCCTTGTCGGTGAGCGCCATGCAGATCGCGCGGGTCAGGCCGTCCACGTCGTGGATCGTGACCGCAGGCCCGTAGGGCGTCTGACGGGTCGTGTAGCCGTTCTCCAGCCAGACGTTTTCCAGTCCGCCGTCGGTGTCGTGGTGCATGGTCAGGCTCAAGCTGCAACCCGCGCGCGCGGCTTGGGGCTGGAACTGCCCAGCCCTTGCGCGATGAACGTCAGCACCAGGGTGTTCAACGAGACGCCCTCGGCCTTGGCCCGGGCAGCCAGCTGGGCGTGAACCGTCTTGGGCACCCGCGCGACGAACTTCCCGGACGCGACGCCGCCGCTGTTGGGCGCCGGCACGGGCAGCTTCTTTACCTTGAGAGCCGCCATGGTGGCCTTCAGTGCGTCATGGCCGTTGGCCAAGGCTTCCTCGATCGTCTCCCCATCCGAGATGCACTCGGCAAAGTCCGGGAAAGACACCAGAAACCCGCCGCCGTCCTCGGCAGAGAGCGGGCGGATTTCGAAAGGGTAGTCAGTGATCTTGGCCATGGTCATGCACCGTCGATGAGCTCCACGAACTTGCGTATGTAGATGGGCTTGCCTGGCTACAGACTGCAGATCAGCGATCTGCCAGTCGATTTGGGTTCGCCGCATCGCGGCCAGGAGCTTGGCTGCCGAGTTCACAGGCGTGATACTACCTGTGAGACTAGTGCGACGGCCACCAGCCCACCCAAGGGGCCGGTGGCACCTTACGCAGTACGCGCAAGGGGGAGAACCGAGGTCTTGACGCGCGCACCCGCAGCAGACAGCTTGACCTGTGTGACCCTGGCCGCCTTGCCCGAGCGCATCTGGCGGACGGGCTCCAGCAGGTCATCGTGCAGCCGTTCTCCAGCCAGACGTTTTCCAGTCCGCCGTCGGTGTCGTGGTGCATGGTCAGGCTCAAGCTGCAACCCGCGCTCGCGGCTTGGGGATGGAACCCGCCGCTGTCCCGGGCTGTGAGCGGGCTCGCGGGGTCAGGCGTCGCTGCGCGCCGAGCGGCGTGTCGCGGCGGTGGCCTTCGGCACCACAGGCGGGCTGCCTGGCTTGCGCTCTTCCAGCCGCCCCGTGACGTACTTGTGCAGGATGCTGGCGATCAGGGTCTGGTAGGGCAAGCCTTCGGCCAGCGCCTTGACCTGGATGTCCGGTCTCGAAGTCATCGCGCGTGGCCTTCCGGCTGGGGGTGACCGTCTTCAGAAAGTCAGGCGGTGCTCTTCCCGGCGGCGGTGCTCACATGAAGTCGCAGCCCCGGCGCAGACACCACCTTCATGATGGTGGCGAAATCCGGATTGCCGCTGGGCGACAGGGCCAGCACGAACCTGAGCAAGCCCGAAGAGCGGAGCCGAGTCAAATCGTATCCAACTGGCTACAATCTGACCATGTATACCGTGCGCCAAACTGAGGACTTCGTCGAGTGGCTCGACGGTCTGAAGGACATGAAGGCGCAGGTTCGGATCGTCGCACGCCTGCGGCAAGCGGAAGCCGGGAATCTGGGGGATTGGTCACCCGTTGAGGGAGAGGTCTCTGAGTTCCGGATCGATTACGGCCCTGGGTACAGGCTGTACTTCGTTCGACGCGGGCGCCTGATCCTCGTGCTTCTGAACGGCGGAGACAAGTCGACCCAGGGGCGCGATATCCGTCGAGCCCTCAAGATGGCCGCAGAGATCGGAGCAGACCCATGACCAAGACCAAAGTGAAGACCCGGCTTGTCCCCCTCGATGCGGCGCGCTACCTGGAGAACGACGCCGCGATCGCCGAGTACATGTCCGTCGTCCTGGAGGCCGACGATCCAGATCTGTTGCTGCTGGCCCTCGGTGACGTTGCGCGGGCGAAAGGGATGGCTCAGGTAGCCAGAGATGCGGGTCTGGGTCGAGAGAGCCTGTACAAGGCGCTGGCGCCGGGCGCCAAGCCGCGGTTCGAGACGGTCATGAAGGTTGCACGCGCGCTGGGCGTCAAGTTCACGGCGCAAGCGGCGTGAGCCCGGGTGCTTCGCCGACGCCGTCGTCCTTGGCAGCGAGCGGGCGCGCGGGGTCAGGTATCCGTGTGCGCCGAGCGGCGAGTCGCGGCGGTGGCCTTCGGCACCGCAGGCGGGCTGCCTGGCTTGCGCTCCTCCAGCCGCCCCGTGACGTACTTGTGGAGGATGCTGGCGATCAGGGTCTGGTAGGGCAAGCCTTCTGCCAGCGCCTTGACCTGGATCTCCGCTCTCGAGCTCATCGCGTGTGGCCTTCCGGCTGGGGATGACCGTCTTCAGGAAGTCAGGCGGTGCTCTTCGCTGCAGCGGTACTCACGTGAAGTCGCAGGCCCAGCGCAGACACCACCTTCATGATGGTGGCGAACTCCGGATTGCCGCTGGGCGACAGGGCCTTGTACAGGCTTTCCCGGCCCAGTCCAGCCTCACGGGCCACCTGCGACATGCCCTTGGCCCGGGCGATGTCACCCAGCGCGGCCGCAACCAGCGCGGGGTCGCCTTCCTCGAGCGCCGCCTCGAGGTAGGCCGCCCTGTCTTCCTCGGTCGCGAGATGGTCCGCGGGATCCCAGGGGGTGGTGACAAGCTTTCCCATGTTGGCTCCCAGAGGTCGCGCGCCAGCGCCTTGGCGTCGCCTGCGTTGCCCGAGGCCAGACGCCGGATCCGGATGTCGATTCGGGACTGCTCGATGGTGGCCTTCTTGAACCACGGGAACTGCGCATACGGCACGGGCAGTTCCTCATCGCCGAGGAACAGCCAGAAACCGTGGGCCGAGACATTGGTGACCTCAGCTTCCAAAGTGGTGACACCATGCATCCCTGATCTCCGCTGGAATCGGGCGATCACTCGGGCCATCGGCTCACGACAGTTGCAGGACGAGCTTCTTGCCCACGGCGCTGGCGTACTTGCGCAGGGTCTCCAGGGAAGGTGAGTGCTTGCCGGTGGCAAGCGCGCGCTCGAGCCGGGCGACCGCCGGGGGCTGGGTGCCCATCCGCTCAGCGACCTGGGCCTGCGTGAGGCCGGCTTCGTGACGGGCCTTCAGCAGCAGATCCAGCAGCGCGCCTTCTTCGCGCTCGATCCGCTCGACTTCCTTGCGGACACCCGGCCGGCGCATCAGCTTGGCGACCAGTTGTTCATGGGTTTGCATGCTTGACCTCCTTCATGCGATTTCGCGCAAGCTCGATCTCCCTTGGCGGAGCCTTCTGCGTCTTCTTGACGAACGAGTGCAGCATCATCACGCGGCGACCGACCAGCGTGCAGAAGAAGACGCGGGCGATCCCGTCCTGCCCTTTCAGCCTCAGCTCGAACAGGCCGTTACCAAACGCATCCGTGTGCGGTGGCCCCAGGTTCGGGCCGACCGCAGTGATCCGGCGCGTGAGGACGATGAAGCGAGCGGCCAGCGAGTCCGGAAGGTTCAGGATTTCGTCCTGCACCGCTTCGCTGTAGTACTCGATCGTGAAGTCCACATCGGGATGTTAACAAAAATGTTATTCGGAGGGCCTTGGCCCGGGCAGCCCGCTGAGCGTGAACCGTCTTTGTTGCGTCAGGCCTTCGCCATGTGATCGAAGCCCGCGCCCGCCCGGCGCGGTCATGCCACGAACGTCATGACCGCCGCCTTCGCGGCGCGGGCATCGAAGGTCATCGTCTCCTGGCAGCCATACGCCTGCGCGATGCGTTCGATCGGGCAGTCGGCGAAGTCGGCGCCACCCCTGATCGCCCGACACCGTCCTGCATGATGTAGCGCACCAGGACGTTGGTATCCAGGCCGATCATCGCGCGCGCGCCGCCTGCGCCGCGATGGCGGCGTCCATCTCCTCGAGCGTGACCGTGCGCCCGGGCTTGCCGAAGCGCCCCTTGAGCTCGCACACCGAGCGCGTGGCGGCGATCACCTCGAAGCGCCCAGGCTCGATCTGGACGAACTCGACCCGGTCGCCGGCCTCGACGTTGAGGGCGCGGCGCACGTCGATGGGTATGGTGATCTGGCCCTTGGTGGTCAAGGTGGCGGCGGTCATGAAACGGCTCCTGAATCCTTACTTCCGTGTAAGGGACCTTGGGTTCCACGATGCGTTGGCGCCGACAGGATGGCTGATCCCCGGTGTCAGGGGGTCGGATCACGAGCCATCGATCACCCTCGCCACATCACCGCGGCATTCGCCGCACTTGCCGACCAGCAGC
>JAIXWM010000044.1 GCA_027491255.1 Rubrivivax sp.
ATCATCGACGTGGGGGTGACCCTTGAGAAACCTGACGCTTGATACCGCGCGTGTGTTCCGCCCGCTGCTGGGCCCGGCCAGGTACAAAGGCGCCTACGGGGGCCGCGGAAGTGGCAAGTCGCACTTCTTCGCCGAGTTGCTGATCGAGGATCACATCTGTCACAAGGGCATGCGCTCGGTGTGCATCCGCGAAGTGCAGAAGACCCTGAAGGAGTCGAGCAAGCGGCTGATAGAGGACAAGCTGCAGGCGCTCGGCCTGGGCGAGATCGATGGCTTCCGCGCCTACAACGAGGTCATCGCGACCCCGGGCGACGGCTTGATCACCTTCATCGGCATGCAGGACCACAACGCCGAGTCGATCAAGAGCCTGGAAGGCTACGCTCGCGCCTGGGTGGAGGAGGCGCAGACGCTGTCGTCGCGCTCGCTGCAGCTGCTGCGGCCGACGATCAGGGCGCCTGGCTCGGAGCTCTGGTTTTCGTGGAACCCCCGGCGTAAGACCGATGCGGTGGACCAGATGCTGCGTGGTTCGGCGCTGCCGACCGGCTCGGTCGTCATCCGGGCCAACTGGTCGGACAACCCGCGCTTCCCGGCGGTGCTGGAGCAGGAGCGGCGGGACTGCATCCGTGACACGCCTGAGCAGTATGCGCACGTCTGGGAGGGCGACTACGCCACCGTCATTGACGGCGCGTACTACGCCGGTAGCCTGGTCGAGGCGCGCACTGCCGGCCGCATCGGCAAGGTCGCCGCCGACCGGCTGATGACGCTGCGCATTTTTTGCGACATCGGTGGCACCGGGGCGCGGGCCGATGCCTTCGTGATTTGGGTGGCGCAGTTCGTGGGGCGGGAGATCCGGGTGCTGGACTACTACGAGGCGCAGGGCCAGCCGCTGGCCGCTCATCTGGCGTGGATGCGCTCGAGGGGTTACGGGCCGGGCCAGGCCGACATCTGGCTGCCGCACGACGGGTCGAGCCATGACCGGGTGTTCGACGTCAGCTACGAGTCGGCGCTGCGCCAGGCGGGGTATGCCGTGGAGGTGGTGCCCAACCAAGGGCGGGGTGCCGCTGCGGCACGTATCGAAGCGGGGCGGCGGCTGTTCCCGTCGATATGGTTCAACGAGGCAACGACGTCACCCGGGATCGAGGCGCTGGGGTGGTACCACGAGCGCAAGGACGATGTGCGCAGTGTCGGGCTCGGGCCAGAGCATGACTGGTCCAGTCACGCCGCCGATGCGTTCGGGTTGATGTGCGTGGTGGCGGAAGAGCGCGGGCGCGTCGGGGCAGTGGGTGGGATCAGGAGGCGGGGGAGTGCGATGGCGGTGTGATCGGGGCGCGGGTCACCCTGTGTAGACGCCATAGCTGCCGTCTACGTCCCCGCGAAGGATTCCGATGAGGTTGACCTCGATGGGGCCGGGTGGGGTCACTTCGATGGTTACTGGGCCAGGAATGCCTGGGCTCAGGATCGACGGAAGCGCGTCGTCGCATTCTTCGACGAAGACCCATGACGGTTTGGGGGCCTGAAGCCCGACGGCGTGCCGCAGCACCCCGAGGGCGTCCGCAAGGCTGACAGTGCCAGAGCCATCGAAGTCAGCAGCCAAAGATTGGAAGCGCAATACGGGTGTACCGTCGGCGTTGGCCGACTGGCCGGCGACTATCTTCAAAATGGACACAGCGTCTTGCAGGGTGACGGACGCTAAAGTGCCGCTGTAGTACGGAGATGAAAGCGCGACCGAGGCAGATACCGAGGCGGCAGAGTCGGCAGCAGAAGAGAACTTGGTGATGCCAAAGGAATCTGTCGCAAGTTGTTGGCCTCCAATTGCAACGTCGACACCTGCCATTGGACTCTTCGTTTTCCAAGCCCGAGCACTTATGTCGACCGGTGAGGTGGGCAATCCGATCTGAACGGCATCGCTGACGAATAATGTTTCTCCACCCATGCTGTCTGTTGTCGTCGAAAGCACCCGAAGCTTCTTCCCCACGAAGCTTCCGTCCGTCGGAATGGCAATGCTGGCATTGGTGGCATCATTCCTCAAGAGTTCAACCCAATTCGACCCCACCAGTTCCTGCCATTGGTATGATATGTCGACTATCGCGCCGTCGGGATCAACAGCAGCAAAAGCAACGGCGAGGCTGCTGCCGCTGACAGCGGTTCCAGTGATCGTCAATGATCCTACTGCATCATCCTCAACCGGGACTATCTTGACCGTCGTTAGCCCAGTAGCAGCAAGAGCACCACCAGTTCCTTGAGTGCCGGTGTTGCCATCACTGAATGTCCACTGAATATCAACAATAGAAGGAGGGGCATCACTAATGTTTGCGTAGGATATGCTTGTCAACACTTTGTCGACAAGCGCCTGAGTGGAGCTTTCATTGAAGTCAATCGTAAGAATTCCAGCGGAGTTTTTTTTCACCACTCCAACATTTATACCGGAGACAAAAAGGAGGCTTCCTTCGATAAATCCCGAGATTGAACTGCTTGCCGACTCAAATCTATCCTCGGGATTTGGGCCATTTTTGCGAAATAGATCCAGGTGTGCGCCTGCGTAGCTACCGCCTTCAGATAATTCCGAATCAAAAACGCCCGTGGCGACTTTAATATTAATTGGTCCTCCACTCTCGGAAAAATCAAATGGTGGTACTGCTGTCGAATTGGATCCAAAAGAACCATCCAAACTCCCGTTGGAATTAAAACGGGCGACACTGAAGCAGGCGATGGTGGGGGCTTGATTTTCGTACAATCGACTCCAGCCCGAAACTAATATCATTCCGTCATTCAGAAGCGAGGCCGCAGTGGCCCAGTCAGATGAGTCAGGAAAGTTTGTGACCGATACTCCGTTGTCATAAAATGTCTTATCGATTTCGCCATTGGATTGATATCTAACTAGTTTAAAGTCGAGAGATTGATTCTCGCTTCTTCCGGCAACTATTATTTTTTGATCTGGTTGTATTAATATGCTGGTAGCTCCGGCGGCACTAAGTTTTCCGTCATTGTCGAACGATTGGTCTATTCTCCCGTCCGGATGGTAGCGTACTAAAATATCCGTCCCTAGAGCTAGTATCTTACCGTCAGGCTGTATGCTTATCCTATTTATGGCCTGACGAAAATATGAGCGAACAATGCCATTAATGCCAAAGGTGGAATCGATCAACCCATTTTGATCATATCGAACTAGCGCGGGCTGATCGTATGTGCCGTCGCTAAAACATCCTGCGACCAAGATTTTTCCGTCGGGTTGAATGATGGTATCGTTTATGATGGCATGGGATGCGACGCTCCCAAATCCAAGATAGGTTTCGACCTTGCCGTTCCAACCAAAACTGGAATCTAAACTTCCGTCTGAGTTGTATCGGACGAGCGTGAAAGATTGTCTGGGGCTGTCAAAAATGGATCCTGCGACAATAATCTTTCCGTCGAGTTGAAGCGAAACGCTATTGGCAATCGATCCGTTGGAGGTTTGAAACTTAACTATTCCGTTATTGCCAAAATTTAGATCTAGGCCTCCATCAGAATTGTAGCGAATCAAAGTAATACTGCTGATTAAATCGGTTTTGCTTGTGCTGCGACCGACCGCAACGATCTTTCCGTCAGGCTGGACTACTATTTCACTAATGGTTGCGGACAATCCTATCTCTGTTATAACTTTTCCATCATCTCCAAATGAACTGTCTAAAACTCCATCATTGTTGTAACGCACGACCGCAAATCCCGAGCGATCTGCCCAGCTGGTGCCTGCCAAGATAAATTTTCCGTCGGCTTGCAATGCGATGCTCGATGCGTCACCTCCGTTCTGAATCTCCGTTGTAACTTTCCCTCGTCCGAAGTTAAAGATCGGAGAACTGTTCGAATATTCGGCTTCAGATGACATGATCGGTCTCATTGATATCTACTAAAGAAAGTCTGAAAAGTGACATCCAGTGCGCTCCCAGCGCGTCGACCTCTGAAACCGGCACTTTTCGCAGCCGTCTCGGCCACCCGAAGGCCAAATTTGCCTCCGAGGGCCTGGATTCCGGCCAGTTCAGGCCGCAACCGGCCTGGCCGGGCAGACTTGTCCATCCAGTACTCGCAGTTTTTCGCGAACCATCCACAGGTGCGACAGGGCGAACAGGGTCTTCAGCTGCGCCGTGTTCTTCGCCAGCCCGCGACAGCGAACCTTCACGTGCCCGAACTGACGCTTGATCACACGGAAGGGGTGTTCGACCTTGGCGCGCGCGCTGGCCTTGACCTTCTCCAACTGCTCCTTCAGGCGCCCGACCGCTGTCGTCTTATCCAGAACCTTGCACTTGCCCGGCTTCATGGCCACGTGCCAGACCACAGACTCGGGCGCGTCGAGCCGCTTGTCGGCGCCCTGATAGCCGGCATCGGCGAAGGCTTCAGCCTCCTGCTCGTACAGCAGGCTGTTGCCCTCGACAACGTCGTTAACGTCGGCTGCTTTACCACGCACGGTATGAACTAATCCCGAATGAACGTCCACGCCGATGTGGGCCTTGTGCGGGCTCGCGCCCGCATCCGCTTCGCGGACCAGCGCTGCGCGCTGTCCTTCGCCCTTCAGGCTTGTCATCCCGGAATACCACGGGCTGCCCTTCTTCGTCTGATGCATCTCCGGATCCCGATGGCCGGTCCTGTTCTTCGTCGAACTCGGAGCGGCAATCAGCGTGGCGTCCACCGCCGTGCCGGTCTTCAGCAACAGGCCCTTGCGCTGGAACAGGTCGTTGACCGTCGCCAGAATCTGATCGGCAAGCTTATGCTCCTCCAGCAGGTGGCGAAACCGCAGGATCGTCGTCTCGTCAGGCAGCCGGCGACCCATGGTCAATCTGGCGAACTCGCGGAACGGTGGCACGTCATGCAGCGCCCCGTCCATCGCCGGGTCGCTGAGCGTGAACCACTGCTGCATGAAGTGGATGCGCAACATCGTCTGGATCTCGAACGGGGGACGGCCCGTCTTCTGCGGGGGCGCGTACGGCAAGACGAAGTCCACCAACTCGGCCCACGGCACCACCTGCTCCATCTACATCTAGGCCAGGAACTCCCGCTTACGCGTGCGCTTCGTGCTCAGGCTACGTTCAGTCTGTTGCATGGCGCAGATCGTCCCTCAGCTTCCCTCGGCAGACAAGCACGTTTGCCGGGGGTTATTCATACCTTCCCTAACCGCGCGCGTCGAAAGTTTGACCACACCAAGCATGGCAGTCTCGCCACACCACGGCAAGGCTCAATCATGCCCGCAACCCTCGATCCTCGCAAGGCTTACGCGACCCGCCAGCACGGTGACTTGGTGGTTGTCTTCACCTGGGTCAATGACGAGCGCGCGATGGTGCTGCTGCCGGCACACCGGCCAGGCGCACCTTGGTACATCGTCTGCGACTCCACAGCCTGGCGCTACGACGACCCGGCCTACCTGGCCCGCCAGTGCGTCACCGCTTGCGAAGTGCTGGGCATTGAGCCCAGCCGGTCCAACTGGGTGCGGGTGGCCGGGATCATCCATGACGGGCTTCCCGACCTAGTGAAGATGCCTTCGGCCCCGCCGGCCGAGTTTCACTGGGGCAGCTTCGGCGAGATGACGCTGCGCGCCGACGGGCAGGTGCTGGCGCAGCAGGGCATCCGCGTCGAGCGCGAGGGCGCGACCTATGGCTGAGCCCTTCGAGTACTCGCGCCGCCGCCGGGACGGCGGTTGTTTGGATGAGGTGCTGCGGCCCCAGGGCGCCATGGTGACGTCTTCGGCCGGCCAGCACAAGCTCGACTCCGAGGCGGCCCGGCGCGAGTTGAGGCAGTTACTCGAGTGGTACTACTACGAGAAGGAACGCCAGTCCCTGAACCGCCTGGACATGGCGATGGACTGCGACTTCTACGACAACCTGCAGTGGGACCCGGAAGACGCCGCAGTGCTGCGCGAGCGAGGCCAGATGCCGCTGGTCTACAACGAAGTCGCGCCGATGGTCGACTGGCTGATCGGTACCGAGCGCCGCACCCGCGTGGACTGGCGTGTGCTGCCCCGAGCCGAGGACGATGTCGAGCTGGCCGACACCAAGACCAAGGTGCTGAAGTACGTCAGCGACCTGAACCGGGTGCAGTTTCTGCGTTCGCGGGCGTTCGCCGATGCGGTCAAGGCTGGGGTCGGCTGGATGGACGACGGGGTGAGGGACGACCCGACGGCCGACATCCTGTATTCCAAGTACGAGGACTGGCGCTGTGTGCTGTGGGACAGCAATGCCTACGAGCACGATCTGTCCGATGCGCGCTACCTGTTCCGCTGGCGCTGGGTGGACGAGGACGTGGCGCTACTGATGTTTCCGGACCGGGCCGATGCCATCCGCCAGGCGGTGGAGGAGGGCACGCACCTGACCACCGACGGCTGGGAAGAAGAAACCTGGTACACCGCCCATGACCTGCACAGCGTCAAGACCGGCATGCTGTACGCGGCCGGGGTAGGCCAGCTGGCCGATGCCCGTCGTCGTCGTGTCAAGCTGATCGAGGCCCAGTACCGCAAGCCGGCCCGGGTGAAGATCGTCGAGGACGGGCCGTTGCGCGGCGCCATCTTCAATCCGGCCGACCGAGCGCTGGCCGATACTGTCGGGCGCAGCGGCAGCATGATCGTGGACAAGCTGATGATGCGCGTGCACATCGCGGTGTTCACCGAGACCCGGCTGCTCGGGCTGGGGCCGAGCCCTTACCGGCACAACCGCTTCTCGCTGACCCCGATCTGGTGCTACCGCCGCTCGCGGGACCGCCTGCCTTACGGTGCCATCCGCCGGGTGCGTGACATCCAGCAGGACATCAACAAGCGTGCGTCGAAGGCGCTGTTCATGTTGAACAGCAACCAGATCCTGGCGGAAGAAGGGGCGACCGAGGACTGGGAATCGCTGCGCGACGAGGCCGACCGACCTGACGGCGTGGTGGTCTACCGCGCCGGGCGCAAGCTGGAAATCCGGCGCGACACCGATGCGGCCACCGGCCAGATCCAGATGATGGAGCTGGCCATGCGCGGCATCCAGCGCTCGGGCGGGGTGGCCGACGAGAACATGGGTCGCCAGACCAACGCGGTGTCGGGCAAAGCCATCGAGGCTCGGCAACTGCAGGGCAGTGTCGTCACCACCGAGCCCTTCGACAACCTGCGCCTGGCCACGCAGGTGCAGGGCGAGAAGCAGCTCAGCCTGGTGGAGCAGTGGTACACGCAGGAGAAGGTGATCCGTCTGACCGGCGCCAAGGGGGCGCTGGAGTGGACCCGGATCAACCAGCCTGAACTGCAGCCCGATGGCTCGGTACGCTGGATCAACGACGTCACGGCATCGATGGCCGACTTCGTCGTGTCCGAGCAGGACTACGCCGGCACGCTGCGCCAGGTGATGTTCGAGAACCTGAACAACCTGGCCGCACGCCTGCCGCCCGAGGTCTCCTTGCGCGTGCTGACCATTGCGATGGAGTTCTCGGACCTGCCCAACAAGGACGAGATCGCCGAGCAGATCCGCAAGATCACGGGTGATCGCGACACCAGCAAGCCGATGACGCCCGAGGAGGAGGCTGCAGCGCAGGAGCAGGCGGCCGCGCAGACCGAGGCGATGCAGCTGCAGCGCGAGGCTGCACGCGCGGCGCTTGCCGAGCAGCAGGCCAAGGTTCGGGAGATCAACGCCCGCGCGGCCAAGCTGGAGGCCGAGGTAACCGCCATGGGCACCGATGCGAAGGCCCAGGCCGGGATGCAGCAGGAGCTGATGTCGGTGCGGTCGGAGGCTGCTGGCGAGATGGACCGGCTGTCCGAGGCGCTTCGCAAGGCCCAGGCCGAGATCGCCAACCGCACGATCCAGATCGACCGCGAGGCCGACACCGCGCGGGAGGTCGCGCGCATAGACGCCGACGCCAAGGCCCGGGTGGCGCAGATCCAGGCGGTCAGCGATCAGAAGCTACAGGGCATCGAGCAGAGGCTCAAGAATCTTGAATCTCACTCTGTATCGACTATACGATCAGCAGCTGCATGACAAAAATTCTCTTGTCTGGTTGCTATTTGTTTCCTGCGCCCCTAACCTTCTTTGCTACTCTGCCGATATATGCGATTACGATCGAAATGGCTGATGTAGACAATGCTAAGAGAAAGTTTGTCTCAATTAATTCGTGTAGCCAAGATGCCATTGGGATAAATGATACCAGTAAAAAAATTATTGTAGCGACAATGGATCCATGTATTAATGCAATCAAAATTACTAGAGGGCCGCTAACCAATGAGAAAAAAAGCTCAACCAGAGTTGTTGTGAACAAGGATGGCCTTTCAATTTCTTCGTCACTTTTTCCCACGTCGAGAGATATCAAATCGATTGTTAATCTCGCATAGTCAATGCTCGTGATGTCTGCAATTCTCAGCCCAGCCCAATAGCTTATCGGAAAAAATAAGAATACTAAAATGAAGAAGCCATTATCAAATAATTCGACGGACAAGATGATTTCCTTGATGGTATATGATTTGAATTGAATTTTGAATTGTCGCGCGACCAACTAAAATCTTGATTAGAAATCTGCCTCAGCATGCCCCCGCCTGACCACTTTTTCCGGCGCCGGCTTGCTCCGCGCCACATCGGCGATGAGGGTCGCCACCAAACCGCGCAGGTCGAAGCGTCGGTTGAACCGGTAGGCGAAGGCAGCCAGGTAGGTCTGGCCGTACTTGCGGTACTTCAACGCGTGAAACGCGCCGGACAGCGTGGTCTTGAGGTTGCCCAGCACGGTGTTGATCCACTTGAACTCGGGCAGGTCCTTCGGCTTGAGGGTGCCCACCACCCGGGGCAGATGGATGCAGCCGGCGTCGGTGACGGCGGCGAAGCA
>JAIXWM010000167.1 GCA_027491255.1 Rubrivivax sp.
CTATAATGACCGCCTGCTGATGTTCCTGCTCAACAACCGCGCCCCGGGGCGTTTCGCCCACGGCAATGCCCGCGCAAAGGGAGGCCTCAGCCAGCGCGAACTCGACCGGCTCAAGAAGCAATGGATCGCCGAGCATGAGGCCGCCAAGCCCAACGTCACCGCGGCCGAGGTGCGCGCCAGCATCGACCGCAAGATCATGGACATCCGCCGCCGCATCGAGCGCGAACGCCCCAAGCGCCGCGCCGTGCTCTCCGAAGAAGCCCTCGCCGCCTTCGCCCACTTCGCCGCGCTACGCGACCGCGACCTCGCCGCGTTCAATGCCGACGAGCACACGCGCAAGATGGTCGGCGGGACCGTTGACACCCCGACCACGTTCTACGATGCGCCCGAGACGCCGCAACTCCCCGCGCCGAAGCAGGAGGCGGAGGAAGAGCCAAGCCGCCACCCGCCCGAGGGCTACTCCTACAGCAAGCCCAAGCCCGCGCCGCCGCCTAAGACGTCGTGGACGTTGAAGGATGAGAGCTTCGACCCCTAGGAGGCGCGGTGCAGTAATCCTCCCCTGCAAGGGGAGAGGGGCCACCGAAGGTGGTGGTGAGGCGAGCTAGGCCCCGCCGTGCAGGGCCTTACTTGATGGCGGTGCGCCGCGCCGGTAGATTGTGAGGTATGACAACACCGCGTCCAGACAATCTCCCCGAAATTGCCGCAGCTGAATGGCTGGAGGATAATCGGGACACGATCGCAGCGAGCAACGCTTGGATTGAAGCCAACGGCCTGCCGCTACGAGACTACTGGCTATTTTGATCGACTACGCTCCCCTCCCGCTTGCCAGCGCGGTGAGGGGCAGGTGCGAGCGTCATGACGATGCTGGTGCTAAGAAAGCTCGATCCGCAAACCCGGATCATTCTCCACTTCGGCGATGATCGAATTGTACCGATCCAGAATTTGCGCGAACGCTTCGCGTCTCCCGCTGGCTTCAAACCGCCCCATCTCGAAGACATTTGCAGCAAGAAACTGCTCGTAGTCGAAAACGTCAATTCGGCCCTCGAAACCACCATCAGACATCATAGTCTTTGCGAAGGTCACCCGATCCGCACCAGTTACAATAATCGGCCGCAACCCCGCTTGAACATTTGCCTTGCATTTTTCAACAAGCAGTTGGCCCGGCATTGTTGTTACATGAATCACCGTATCGCCGATTTCGAAATCGCCAGTCCTGCGGCCATCATCCTTGACGCTCGCTCCATGGCGAGCAACTTGGCCAGCGCCAATGTTCAATCGAACCTCGACCTTCGCGCCTACCAAATGCTGAATGACAGTTCCAACCAGCGTTGAGCCAGCCGTTTCACGTTGCCGATCTTGCACTTGCCCAATCAGTTCGCGGATTGTGGCCGTAATTCCAAGCGCTGGATCGAGCTTTATGACGAATGGTTTGCTGGCGAAGTAATCTTGAACTCTGGCAATCCAGAATTGCATCACACCTGCCAGCTGCGAACCATCCGGCGATAGTCGTTCGTTCAGAAATTTGGCATATGCCATTGCTTTCGCAGGAGTGCCTCGCGACGTTCTGCCGCCCTCAGAGCTCAGCCTTCGATCGATACCATGCTCACTTAAGATGCGCCTTACGCGGTCACCACCAGTGCCTCGCACCTGCCCGCCGCCACTTGTCATCAAGGTTGTCAAATCGATCGGCAGGCCTTCGGCTCTTGCAATGTCTGTTATTACGAGCGCTACGCCGAGAAAGCCTTTCCCGAGCATTCCGTTATCACGGGAAAGCTGCATGAGATCGTCAAATAGATCATTCATGCTGAAACCTTAACTCGTGCATTCGCCCTCAAGAACGGCTCGATTATCGTTCCACCAATATGCCGCACTACTGGAACCGCAACGCCGTCACCGGTGAGGTGATAGGCATCGTTGTATCGCGCTGGCAAAATATAGTCTTCCGCCAATCCCATCAGTCGCGCGGTCTCACGCGGTGAAATCAGCCTCGTGCGGATTTTCTGCCCATTAGAAACAAGGATTTGCTGTCGGCTAGAGCCTCCGCCCGGCGTTCGCAGGCACCCTGCGATGTCAAACCGAATTTCAGCACGCTGCACCCGGAGTCCATTCTCGATCCGGGTGCGTTTGTAAATTGCCCCCACCGCCCGCTCTTTGTTGGCAGCCACCATCTCAACCTTAGCACGATTAACCGGCGACATCATGTCGAGCAGGCGGCGCGTTTCGTCTGGCTGGTGCCAATTCACGCCGTCAGGTTCATCATCTATGACATCGGCAAGCGTAAGATTGGAAGCAAGTGGAACTGGCGGCGAAAACCACAGCCATGCCGCTCGCGATGCCTCCGGCAAGAGCGCCTGCGCTTCTCGCAGCCGCGTTGGATGCCAATGATCGACAGCGTATGCATTGAAGACGCTTCCTGGCACCTGCAATCGGGTGTCCAGAGCAATCAAAAACAGCCGAGGGCGCGACTGCGGCAAAAAATCCCTCGCATCAGCAACGATCGCGCCGATCCAATAGCCCGCCTTAGAGACATGCTCGCAAAGCGAACGAAAATCGTCGCCGCCGCGCGAACTGAGAAGCCCGCAGACATTCTCAAGCACAATGGCGCTCGGCTTTCGACCCTCATCGGCCAGTTTCGTAATTAACCGCCAAAATGGCCAGAACGCGCCTGACCGCGCGCCGTACAATCCCGCCCCATTACCAGCAAGTGACAAGTCCTGACAGGGAAATGATGCCCAAACAAGGTCTGCAATACCCGGCAATTGCAATGGCTTGAGCTGCTCAACATCGCCAAAAAGCAGTTCGCCACCACCCCAGTTTGCGCAATAAGCCTTCACCTTCTTTTGATCGAAATCGTTTGCAAAGAGACAACGCCAGCCAGAGCCCAAACCGGCTCGCGCCATTCCGCCGCCTGCGAAAAACTCATAGAAGCCGTAGTTTGCCATCAACAGAGTGTGCCTCGCTGGGAACGTGTCGTGAAGGGCTCCTCACGACTCTTCCCCAGTCCAGACTGCCAAATCACGATTACTATTGCAAGAACAAAAAAAGAACAAAGAGCCACGGCTAAGCCGCGGCCATGAC
>JAIXWM010000080.1 GCA_027491255.1 Rubrivivax sp.
GCAGTCAAATCATGAAGGCGGCGGGCAAAGCAAGCGTAGTGCCATACGCGCCTCCGTGACGAGCTAAGCTGTTGATTTTATTGGGGTTGCGCTGAGAGGATGACAAACTCGGGCTAATGGCTTGAATCTCCTGCCCGGGAATGTGTTGTGCAGTGCAGCACCGTCGGGCAGTGTGACCACTCGCAGCGCTCGCCTTAGTTCAGGTATCTTGTCCGTTCGGGCTGAGCTTGTCGAAGCCCTGCGTGAGCGGGCACATGGCCCATGCTCCGGCAGGCCAGGGCGGCAGTCTCAGGCTGCGGCTTGGAGCATGAAGTCCACGTGTACCGCGGAGTAGGGAAACTCGATACGTCCTGATTCGTCCTTGCGCAGCACGCCGGCTTGCAGCAGCAGGTGCACGTCTGCGTGAACGGCACGCACGTCGCGGCCCACGCGGCGCGCGGCTTCACGCAGGGTCACCGGCCCCGCGCCCGCGAGGGTCTGCACCAGCGCCATCCGGTTGGGCGCCAGCACTTTCCAGAGCAGGTCGAAGGAAGCGAACGAGATCCGCTCTTGCTGCGGCTTGCCGGAGAAAGCGTCCTTGACCCGCCGCCTGAAGGCTTCGGTGGAGTCGACGGTGATCGTGACGGCGGTCATTTCAGCACTCACTCCATGCGGCTACGTCGGCCAGGAAATCGTCCAGAAGTTGATCCACGCTGACGAACTCGTAGGACTGCTACGCGGCGCCCAGATGTCTATGGTCACCTTTGCCCGGTTCGTTGTCGTAACGAAGCACGCATCGGTCTTGGACGACGTAGGCCAGACGGTGCTTGTAGGAGTGGCTGGAGCCGCGCAACCTGCCCGGAACTTGCCAGATCACCACCTCCACGAACCCCATGTCCAGCACGCGCCGCTCGCGCATCAGCAGCACAGCAGTGTTGTTCATGCTAGCAACATTCTGGCGCTTGTGCGATGAGCAATGACCGGTGAAGTCTTGCTTGCCTTCCCCTTTGCGGGGGAGGGGCTGGGGGGTGACGGCGCCCTGGCTCAGGCCCGCAACGAAGCCTCGTTCTCCAGGAACCAGCGGTAGGTCTGCGCCAGCCCGCGTTCCAGTGGGGTGGTCGCGCGCCAGCCCAGGGCGGCCAGGCGTGATACGTCCAGCAGTTTGCGCGGGGTGCCGTCGGGTTTGCTGGCGTCCCAGGACAGGCGGCCGCCAAAGCCGGTGACGCGGGCGATGGTTTCGGCCAGTTGGCGGATGCTGCAGTCCACGCCCGTGCCCACGTTCACGTGGCTGAGCATGGGCTGGGTGTGGGCGCGGTAGACGTCTGCCGGCAGTTCCAGCACGTGCGCGCTGGCGGCGGCCATGTCGTCCACATGCAGGAATTCGCGCATGGGGCTGCCGCTGCCCCAGATCGTGACCTCGGGCGCGCCGGCACGCGCCGCCTCATGAAAGCGCCGCAGCAGCGCCGGTATGACGTGGCTGTTGTCGGGGTGGAAGTTGTCGCCCGGGCCGTACAGGTTGGTGGGCATGACGCTGCGGTAGTCGCGCCCGTGCTGGCGGTTGAAGCTTTCGCACAGCTTGATGCCGGCGATCTTGGCCACGGCGTAGGGCTCGTTGGTGGGCTCCAGCGGGCCGGTGAGCAGCGCTTCCTCGCGCAGGGGCTGCGGCGCCAGGCGGGGGTAGATGCAGGACGAACCCAGGAACAGCAACCGCTGCACCCCGGCCGCGTGCGCCGCCTGGATGACGTTGCACTGGATGGCCAGGTTGTCGGCGATGAAGTCCGCCGGGTAGGTGTGGTTGGCGTGGATGCCGCCCACCTTGGCCGCGGCCAGCACCACGGCGTCGATGGGCTGCGCGGCGAAGAAGGCGCGCACGGCGGCTTGGTCGGTCAGGTCCAGCTCGGCGCGGGGGGCGGTGACGAGGTGGGCGTAGCCCAGCGCGCGCAGCCGGCGCACGATGGCGCTGCCCACCATGCCGCGGTGGCCGGCGACGTAGATGCGGGCGTTGCGGTCGGGCGGCAGCGCCATGGCGGCGGGGGCTGGGCTGGGGCCCGGGGCCGGGCCCATGCCTGAGGCCGTGGCCAGGGGCGTGACCGTAGCCGACGCCGGGGCCGGGGCAGCTGCCAGGCTGGCGCCTGCTGCAGCCATCAAGCCGCCTCCCGCGGCACCGGCGTGGTGTAGCCGTGGCGGCGCAGCAGGCCCGTCTGCCGCGCGGCTTGCAGGTCTTGCGCCACCATCTCGGCGCACATCTGCTGCGCGGTGATCTCGGGCTCCCAGCCGAGTTCGGCCTTGGCCTTGGCGGGGTCGCCCAGCAGGGTTTCCACCTCGGCCGGCCGAAAGTAGCGCGGGTCCACAGCCACCACGCAGTCGCCCGGCTTCACGCCCGGCGCCTTGTCGCCGTGCACGGCGGCCACGTAGGCTTTCTCGTCCACGCCCGCGCCCTCGAAGCGCAGGGTGATGCCCAGCTCGGCCGCCGTCCACGTCACGAATTCGCGCACCGAATACTGCCGCCCGGTGGCGATGACGTAATCCTGCGCGTGCGCCTGCTGCAGCATCATCCACTGCATGCGCACGTAGTCGCGGGCGTGGCCCCAGTCGCGCAGCGCGCCCAGGTTGCCCAGGTACAGGCACTGCTCCAGCCCCTGGGCGATGTGGCACAGCCCGCGCGTGATCTTGCGCGTGACGAAGGTCTCGCCCCGGCGCGGGCTTTCGTGGTTGAAGAGGATGCCGTTGCAGGCGTACATGCCGTAGGCCTCGCGGTAGTTCACCGTGATCCAGTAGGCGTACAGCTTGGCCACCGCGTAGGGGCTGCGCGGGTGGAAGGGCGTGGTTTCCTTCTGCGGAATCTCGCGCACCAGGCCGTAGAGCTCTGAGGTGCTGGCCTGGTAGAAGCGCGTTTTGCGCTCCAGCCCCAGAAAGCGGATGGCTTCCAGCAGGCGCAGCGTGCCCAGGGCGTCGACGTCGGCGGTGTATTCGGGCGCCTCGAAGCTCACCGCCACATGGCTTTGCGCGCCCAGGTTGTACACCTCGTCGGGCTGCACCTGGCGCAGGATGCGGGTGAGGTTGCTGGCGTCGCTCAAGTCCCCGTAGTGCAGCACGAAGCGCTGCTGCTCCACGTGCGGGTCTTCGTAGATGTGGTCCACGCGCTGGGTGTTGAACTGCGAAGCCCGGCGCTTGATGCCGTGCACCTCGTAGCCCTTGTCCAGCAGAAACTCCGCGAGGTAGCTGCCGTCCTGGCCGGTGATGCCGGTGATGAGGGCTTTTTTCATGGGCATGACGGGGCGGGGCTTCAGTTCCTGAGCGTCTTGATCGCCGCCGCACCCAGGCCGAACTGGTAGAGGATGCTGGTGATGTCCTTGGCGCCGCGGATGAAGCGGGTGTAGGCGGTCTCGCGGTCGGCCTTTTCGGGCACGACGACGGTGTCGCCGGGCATCAGGCGGGTGTGGCGGATGTCGGTGGCGCGGCTGAACAGGCTGGTGCCGGCCTGGTCGGCGCTGAGCACGGTGCCGTCGGCACGCAGCACGTGGGTTTCTTCCAGTTCCGCCTGGGCGGTGGGGCCGGCGTGGCCCAGAAGTTCGCCCACGGTCATGCCGGGTTTCCACAGCACCACGTTGTCGTTGTTCACGGCGCCGAAGGCGGCGACGAAGGACGGGCGTTCCGGCACGGTGACGACGTCGCCGTCTTCCAGCGTGATGTCGGGCAGTGGCGCGGGCTTGTCGGCGTCCAGCCGCAGGGCGATGCGGCCGGTGGCGCGCAGGCTGCGCAGCGCGGCCAGGCGCATGCGGTCGGCCTGCAGGCTGGCCTGGGCAACGGTCTGCTGTTCGACGGACGTCAGGTTCTGCAGCCGGGCTTGCGCGTCGCTCTGGGCCTGCAGTTCGAGGCGCTGCACCAGGCGGTCCAGGTTCTGCTGCTGGGCGGTGCGGGTGCTTTCACGCCGGAAATCGGTGCCAAAGGTGTAGGCCTGGGGAGTGAAGCCGCCGGCGCGCTGCACCAGCTGGCCCAGCGTTTCGCCGGGTGCGGCCTGGTAGACGCCGGGCACGCGCACCTCGCCAGCCAGCGTGACCATGCGCAGGCGCTTGGCCACGGGCACGGGCATCTGCTGCGTGGTGAACAGGGCGATGCGGTCGCCCGGCTGCAGGGGCAGGTTGTCCTCGGCGCGGCCTTGCAGCACGGCGCCGCCCAGGCTGAAATTCAGGGCCTGGGTCTGCAGCGTGTCGGGCACGCGGCGCAGCACCTGCGCGTAGTCCCAGTTCAGGTCGTTGCGCAGTTCCTTGCCAGCTTCGCGCTGCCAGTAGTTGTAGCGCGTCACCAGCCAGTCGGCGCTGGGCACGATGTCGCGGATGGCAAAACCCTGGCGCCAGACGAAGCGCCGCTCGACGCCGATGGCCTCGCCGCGCAGGCTGACGCTGTTCAGCGTCTCGGGCAGGGGGTCGCGGGGGCCGTAGACGGTGATCTGGTCGCCGGGCAGCAGCGCCAGGTTTTCCTGCGGGTCGCCCTGCAGCGCGCGGCCGAGGTTGAAGGCGATCAGCTCCGAGCGCAGGTTCTGCGCGTCCAGGCGGCGGACGACGGCGTAGTCGAGGTTGATCTCTTCGCTGGCGTAGGCGCTGCCCAGCGCGCCGCCGGTGGCGCGCACGGTGCGGGCCACCTGTTCGCGCAGCCACTGCGCGCTGGGGATGGCGTCGCGCACGGTGTAGCCGGGCCGCCAGGCGTGGCGCTGCACGCCGCCCAGCAGCGGGGCGTTGACGGTGATGCTGTTCTGCGCCTCGGCCCCGGGCTGGCGCGCGGCGTACAGGCTGATCTGGTCGCCGGGCTGGAGCTGCAGGTTGTGCTGCTCGTCGCCCTGCAGGGCGCGCGCCAGATGGAAGGCGATGGTCTCGGTGCGCAGCGTGGCCGGGTTCACGCGTGCGACGACCGCGTATTCGGCGTTGACATGGTCGGTCAGCGCGCCGGTGGAGGGCGCGCCGCCGGTGCGGCGGACCCAGCGGACCACCTCTTCGCGCAGCCAGTCCTGGCTGGGGATCAGGTCTTTGATGCGGTAGTCCTGCAGCCATGCGTGGCGGCGCGCACCCCCGAGGAAGGGTGCGTCGATCGTCACGCTGTTCACTGCCTCAGGGGCCGTGGCGCCGGCAGCGTACAGGGTGATCTGGTCACCCGGCAGCAGCGCCAGGTTGTGCCTGGCATCACCGCGCAGGCCGCGCCCCAGGTCCACCGCGACGAATTCCGTGCGCATGGTGCCCGGGTTCACGCGCCGGATCGTGGCGTAATCCAGGTTCATCTGGTCGGCGTCCAGCTTCTCGGGACCAGTGCCGCTGCGGCGTACCCAGCGCGTGACCTCGGTGCGCAGCCATTCGGCGCTGGGAATGACGTCCGACAGCTTGAACCCTGGGCGCCAGGCATAGCGCCGCGCACCCTCCAAATACGGCGCCGAGAGCGCTACGCTGTTGACGGCTTCGGTCTCGTTCACCTGGGGGCCGTAGACGGTGATCTGGTCGCCCGGCTGCAGGCGCAGGTTCTCGGCTTCATCGCCCTTCAGGGCCTTGCCCAGGTTGAAGGCGATGAATTCGGTGCGCAGCGCGTCCTTGCTGACGCGCCGCACGACGGCGTAGTCGAGATTGATCTGGTCGGCGTCGAGCTTCTCGGGGCCGGTGCCGGTGCTGCGCACCCAGCGCGTGACCTCGGTGCGCAGCCAGTCGGCGCTGGGGATCACGTCGGAGACTCGCGTGTCGGCGCGCCAGGCGAAGCGCCGCAGGCCGCCGAGGAAGGATGCGCTGACCGCGACGCTTTCAAGAGCGGCCGGGCCCGGCTCGCCCGGCCCGTAGATGCGCACGATGTCCCCGGGCAGAAGGGGCAGATTTTCGGCGGGGTCGCCGCCCAGCGCCTTGGCCAGGTGGAAAGGGATGATCGCGGTGCGCAGGCGATTGGGGTCCAGGCGCTGGATGGTGGCGTACTCGAGGTTGACCTCGGGGCGGTCCAGCCCGGGGATGTTGCTGCCGGCGTTGACGCTGAGCCAGTAGCTCACCGGGACGAGAAAGTTGTTGTCCGCCACCAGGTCGCGCACGCGCATGCCGCGGCGGTGGGTGTAGCGCATGGGCGCGGCCACGTTGCCCTGCAGCGTGACGACGTCGGCGATCTGCGGGCTGATCTGAAAGACGGTGAGCACGTCGCCGGCCTGCAGGGGGCGGGCCAGGCCGGTGGCGTCGAGCGCGAAGTCTTCGACGTAGCGGGCGACGGTGCGGCTGGGGTTCACGCGCTCGAGCTGCGCTTTCTGCGGCGCGGCCAGCACCGGCAGGCCGCCTGAGAGGGCCAGCACCTGGGCGATGGTCTCGCCGGGCAGCAGCTCGTACACGGCCGGGGCGTTGACGGTGCCCAGCACGGCCGCGCGCGGGCCGGCGGGGGGGATGAAGATCACGTCGCCGGGCAGGAGCTTGTCGTCACCGCCGCTGTCGCCCTGGGCCAGAAAGCGGTACAGGTCGACCGTGGCCACGGTGCGGCCGGCGCGGCGCAGCTGCACGGCGCGCAGGCTGCCGTTGGCGCTGGGGCCGCCGGTTTCGAACAAGGCGTTGATGAGGGTGGACAGCCCGCTGACGACGTGCTTGCCGGGGTTGCGCGCCTGCCCGACGACAAAGACCTCGGTGCTGCGCACCCGGCCCATGGTGACGGCGAGGTTGAAGTTGCGGTAGACGCGCCGCAGGTGCGCGGTGAGCACCTTTTCGGCGTCGCCCAGGCGCACGCCGCTGAGCGTGAGCGGCCCGGCCTGCGGGATGGTCACGCGGCCTTCGCGGTCGATGGTCAGGCGCTCGGTGAGGTCGACCGCGCCGTAGACCTGGACGACGAGCTCGTCACCCGGGCCGAGCAGGTAGCTGGCGGGCACCGCGGCGCCCTGGCTGGCGGTGAAGTTGCCCCGGGCGAAGAGCTCATAGCCGAACAGGGGCAGCGTGCGGCCGGTGGCCTGCAGCACGAAGCGCTGGAATTCGGTCTGCTCGGCCGCGGATTCGCGCACGGCAAGCGCGCGCTGCGCGGCGTCTTCGGCGGGACGCTGGGCTTGGTCGGCGGGGGCTTGCTGTTGGGGGTTGGCAGCGTCGGCGGGCGAGCCTGCCTGGCCTGCGGCTGCGGCTGCGGCTGCGGCGTTTGGGTTTGGCGAGTTGGCGGCAGCGGCGGGCTGGGCCGTCTGGCCGGTCTGACTGGGTAGAGCGGACTGACTGGCAGCGGCATTTTGCCCGGGGCCACCGGATTGCCCGGGTAGGCCCGGCAGACCGGCGACCCCGGCCCCGCCTTGCGCTGGCGCGCCAGCGGCGGCGCGTGCGGCAGCGCTGGGTACCACCGGGGTGCCGCCTGGTGCGGGCATGCCGGCGGCTGCGGCCGCCGAGCCGCGCCCGGCGGCGGCGGGTGCGGCTGCTGCCGGTGCGCCAGGCAGAGCGGCAGCGCCTGGCTGGGCGCCGATGCCGGGCGTTGCGCCGGCCGGCGCGCCGAAGCTGGCACCGGCTGAGGCCGGTGCACCGAAGCCACCTGCGGGCGTGCCCGCCGGGGCGCCGACGCTGCCACTGACGCTGCCCACTCCACCCGTGCTCATTCCAGCACCGACGCCGCCCGTCCCACCCAGGCCCACGCCGGCAGCCGGGGCGCCGCCGGCGGTCTGTGCCTGCAAAGGCTGCACGCTGGCCAGGACGCCAGCCAGGGCCAGGGCCAGCGCCACAGCCGTGTGGCGAACAGGCGCGGGGGCGGGGTGGTTTGTCATGCGGGGGTGTCTCGGTTCAAGCAGTGGGAGTCAGGTGTGGGGGCGATTGAGGCTTATCGTTCTGAACTGTTCTTATAAAAAGTGTTTTAAATGAATGTAAGGGTGATAAAACTTTTTAAACTACCGCATCGGGAGGGTGGGTTCTGGCCTCTCGGGCGGAAGGGGCTGGGCATGGTTGGGCCCGGCTGGCGGGTGGTGCGCAGCCGCGGGTGCTAAGGCACGGGTGCCGGGCGGGCTTGGCGCGGCTTGGCGTGGCACGGTTTGGCTCGGCTCGGCCCGGTTCGGTTCGGCACATGCCGACTCGCCTTAGGCTGTACTTGCGCTGGGCTCGCAGAGCGGTGGGGTGCGCGAGGCCGAGGTTCCGTTCGACCACGCTACCGCCGTTTCGCTGCACGTTGCGGTGCGCGAAAACCATGGTCGGGCAACGGCGGGCAAGGCGTTGCGCGGGGGCTTCGACAAGCTCAGCCCGAACGGCCCATTGCTTGGTTCGCCCTGGGCCTGTTCCATCGCTTGGCATGAGCTTGCTCAACCATCCGGCATGAGCTTGCTGCACCATTCGGTCTGAGCACTCTCCACCGTACAGTCCTGGCACTCTCTGCCGTTCCGTCTGAACACTCTCCACCGCTCGACCTGAGCCAGTCGGAGGGCCAGGGCCGGCAAAAGCTCTGGTGCTCGACGAGTTCAGACCGCCCGGTGGACACGTGACTGTCCAGCGAGGAGGCCGGATCCTAACCGACGATCAGGCATGTTGTAAGGAAACGGTGCTTGCAGTTTGAACAATTTCGAACCGCAGGGCGACATCGCCGAACCGTTTTGCAGCGTCAAGCGTCGCCGCCGAAGAGGTCTCGGGTGTAAACCTTGTCTTCCACGTCGGCCAGGTCCGCGGTGCGGCGGTTGGCGATGATCAGGTCGGACTCGGCCTTGAAGGCGGCCAGGTCGTTGACGACGCGGCTGTTGAAGAACAGCGCTTGCGGCAGCGCCGGTTCGTGCACGATGACTTCGACGCCCTTGGCCTTCAGGCGCTTCATCACGCCCTGGACGCTGCTTTCGCGCCAGTTGTCGGAGCCGGCCTTCATCACCAGGCGGTAGACGCCCACCACGCGCGGGCGGCGGGCGAGGATGTCGTCGGCGATGAAGTCCTTGCGCGTGGTGTTGGCGCTGACGATGGCGCCGATGAGGGTCTGCGGGATGTCGCGGTAGTTGGCGAGCATCTGCTTGGTGTCCTTGGGCAGGCAGTAGCCGCCGTAGCCGAAGCTCGGGTTGTTGTAGTGCTGGCCGATGCGCGGGTCCAGGCCCACGCCCTGGATGATCTGCCGCGGGTCCAGCCCGTGGACGGCGGCGTAGGTGTCGAGCTCGTTGAAGAAGGCCACGCGCATGGCCAGGTAGGTGTTGGCGAAGAGCTTGATCGCCTCGGCCTCGGTGCTGTCGGTGAACAGGGTGGGGATGTCCTGCTTGACAGCGCCTTCCTGCAGCAGGCGGGCGAAGGTTTCGGCCCGCGCCGAGCGCTCGCCCACGACGATGCGCGAGGGGTGCAGGTTGTCGTGCAGCGCCTTGCCCTCGCGCAGGAATTCGGGGGAAAAGATCAGCGGCACGCTGTCGCCGGCGACTTGCGACGCCCGCTCCGACTCCATCTGCGCCTTCAGCCCGGCGGTGAAGCCCACGGGCACGGTGGACTTGATCACCAGCGTGGCCCGCGGGTTGATGGCGTGCGCGTCGCGCGCCACGGCCTCGACGCTGCGGGTGTTGAAGAAATTGGTCTGCGGGTCGTAGTCGGTGGGGGTGGCAATGACGATGTAGTCCGCCCCGGCGTAGGCGTCGTGCTTGTCGAGCGTGGCGCGCAGGTTCAGCGGCTTGTGGGCCAGGAAGTGCTCGATGTCGGCATCGTCGATGGGGCTGCGGCGGGCATTGATCATCTCCACCTTGGCCGGCACGATGTCCAGGGCCACCACCTCATGGTGCTGGGCCAACAGAACCGCGTTGGAAAGCCCGACGTAGCCGGTGCCTGCGATGGTGATTTTCATGGGCGTGATGTGGGTCGAGATTCTTCGAGGCCATCGACCAGGGCCTGGTGGCTTTCGAAGCGGGCGCGGCGGCTCTGAACGATGGCGTCGGCCTCGGCGATGGCGGCGCGGGTCGCTGCGTTCGGAGCCCTGATGGCGAAGGGGAGTTCCTGGTCAGCGACGACGCGGGTCAGTAGCAGCCGCACGGCGTCGGAAACGGTCAGGCCCATGGCGGCCAGCGTTTCGGTGGCCTGGGCCTTCAGTTGCTCGTCCACGCGGATGTGAACCATGGTGCTGGTGGGCATGGGGCTCTCCAGGTTGCCTGAGATACAGAGTATCTCAAACGAGACTACAGCCGATAGAACGCCCGATACCAATCCACGAACCGCGCCACGCCCTCGCGCACCGGGGTGGCGGGTTTGAAGCCGACCCAGGCGTCCAGTTCTGTGGTGTCGGCGCTGGTGGCGGGCACGTCGCCGGCCTGCATGGGCAGGTAGTTCTTGACGGCTTCGCGGCCGAGCGCGGCTTCGAGCGCGGCGATGTAGTCCATCAGCGGCGTGGGCTGGCTGTTGCCGATGTTGAAGACGCGGTAGGGCGCGTTGCTGGTGGCGGGGTCGGGTGCGGCGGGGTCGAAGGCGGGGTGGGGCTGGGCGGGCTTGTCGTGCACCCGGATCACGCCCTCGACGATGTCGTCCACGTAGGTGAAGTCGCGCACCATCTTGCCGTGGTTGAAGACGTCGATCGGCCGGCCTTCGAGGATGGCGCGGGTGAACAGGAACAGCGCCATGTCGGGCCGGCCCCAGGGCCCGTAGACGGTGAAGAAGCGCAGCCCGGTGGTGGGCAGGCCGAAGAGGTGGCTGTAGGTGTGGGCCATCAACTCGTTGGCCTTCTTGGTGGCGGCGTACAGGCTGACGGGATGGTCGATGTTGTGGTGCTCGCTGAAGGGCAGCGCGGCGTTGCCCCCGTAGACGCTGGAACTGCTGGCGTAGGTCAGGTGCCGCACGCCGTGGTGGCGGCAGCCCTCGAGGATGTTGAGGAAGCCCTGCAGGTTGGCGTCGATGTAGGCGTGGGGGTTGGTCAGCGAGTAGCGCACGCCGGCCTGCGCGGCGAGGTGGATGACGCGGTCGGGCTTTTCCTGCTCGAAGAGCCGGGGCATGGCTTCACGGTCTTCGACGCTGAGGGCATGGAAGCTGAAGCCGGCCTGCGGCGTGAGCCGCGCCAGCCGGGCGTGCTTGAGGCTGACGTCGTAGTAGTCGTTGAGGTTGTCGACGCCGATGACCTGCTCCCCGCGCGCGAGCAGGCGCAGCGCGGTGTGCATGCCTATGAAGCCGGCGGCGCCGGTGAGCAGGGTCTTGGTCATGGGGGGCAGGGGTTGAACGACGGGGTTTTGCTGCCTGGCTGCAGGGCTGCCGGGCTGCCGGGCTGCCGGGCTGCGGGGCTGCCGGCCTGCCGGCGCCGTGGGGGCCGGCCGGACGGGCGGGGGCGGCAGGTGCGCGGACGCGAGGGGCTACAGGCGCCCGTGCGCCGCGCCCAGCGGCAGGATGCTCTTGACGTCGTAGACCACCGCGCCCGGCTTGCCCAGGGCCTTGATGCCGGCTTCGCCCAGGGCGACGAACTCGCGGTGGCCCACGGCCAGCACGATGGCGTCGTAGTCGGCGCTGGCGGGCAGGGCGGGCAGGCACTGCAGGCCGTACTCGTGCAGCGCCTCGGCGCCGTCGATCCAAGGGTCGTACACATCCACCTGCGCGTGGTAGCCGCGCAGGCCGGAGACGATGTCCACCACCTTGGTGTTGCGAAGGTCGGGGCAGTTCTCCTTGAAGGTCAGGCCGAGGACGAGCACTTTGCTGCCCAGCACGGGGTGCCCCTTGCGCAGCATCAGCTTGACGGTCTGGTCGGCCACGTGCGTGGCCATGCTGTCGTTGATGCGCCGCCCGGCGAGGATGACTTCGGGGTGGTGGCCCACCTCCTGCGCCTTGTGCGTGAGGTAGTAGGGGTCCACGCCGATGCAGTGCCCGCCCACCAGGCCGGGGCGAAAGGGCAGGAAGTTCCACTTCGTGCCCGCGGCCTGCAGTACCTCGAGCGTGTCGATGTCGAGCTTGTGGAAGATCAGGCTGAGCTCGTTCATCAGCGCGATGTTCACGTCGCGCTGGGTGTTCTCGATCACCTTGGCGGCTTCGGCCACCTTGATGCTGCTGGCCAGGTGGGTGCCGGCGGTGACGACCTGGCGGTACAGCGCGTCCACCTCGGCCGCCACGGCGGGGGTGCTGCCGCTGGTGACCTTCCTGATGGTGGGCAGCCGGTGTTCCTTGTCGCCGGGGTTGATGCGCTCTGGGCTGTAGCCGCAGAAGAAGTCGCGGTTGAACGCCAGGCCCGAGTGTTGTTCGAGCACGGGCACGCACACCTCTTCGGTGGCGCCGGGGTAGACGGTGCTCTCGTAGATGACGATGTCGCCGGGTTTCAGGACCTTGCCGACGGTGGTGCTGGCCTTCACCAGCGGGGCCATGTCGGGCCGGTTGGCGCGGTCCACCGGGGTGGGGACGGTGACGATGAACACCTGGGCCTGGCGCAGGTCTTGCGCATCGGCGCTGTAGCGCAGGTGCTTGGCTTCGACGAGTTCCTGCGGACTGCACTCGAGCGTGTGGTCCTGCCCGGCGCGCAGCTCGGCAATGCGCGCGGGGTTGATGTCGAAACCGATGACCGGGCGGACCTTGCCGAACTCCACCGCCAGCGGCAAGCCGACGTAGCCGAGGCCGATGACGGCGAGGGTCTTGTCCTGGGGATTCATGTTGAATGTAATGGGGGTAGCGGTCTGTAAGGACGAGATCGGATTCTGACCTGTACTGGCTGGAAGTCTGACTGGGAGGTGCGGGATCTGCCCGCTACCGCGCAGCCTACCGCGATGCGGTGTGAGTACGCTCAACCGCATGCTGGGACTCGTTCAGTAACGAACCTGAAATGCTAGCGCAGGATCGTGGCTGGATTTGGCTGGCAAACAGAATAAGAAGTTACGTTAACTAAAGAGCGAATTAACGGCTTCATACAGCCTGCGGGGACGCTTGGTCGGGGTGCGGGGCGGCGTCCGAACGCTGCGGTGGTGTTTCGCGCTGGGGCTTCGACAGGCTCAGCCCTAACGGACAAGAAGCCGCCCTTCACCGTTCGCCCTGAGCCTGTCGAAGGGTGCGAAAGGAGCAGAGCCCCCCACCGTTCGCCCCGAGCTTGTCGAGGGGCGAGCGCCGCCATGGCGCCGCTTCAGTCCTCGACGGCGGGCGCTTCCTCGAGCGGCAGGCCTTCGAGCAGGCGGCGGGCGCTTTCGCGCATGACCTTGCGCTCGGGCAGCTCGAGCGCCCGGCCCAGGTGCTGGCTCAGGCGCAGCAGGAGCTGGCGGTCTGCCTCCTGCGGCAGGCCGCGGTGGCGGGGCAGCATCTCGCGCAGGTCTTCGCGGTCGGCGTCGGGCACGTCTGCCCACCACTCGCGCACGATGCCCAGGAGCTCCTTCGGGTCCATCAGCTCCACCTCGCGCCGCGGCGGCGGTGCGCCGCGCAGCAGGACGCGGCAGTCGGCCTGGCGCAGCAGGGTGGCCCAGGCGGCGTCGGAGCGCTCCAGGGCGCCCGGGTCGGTGGCCTTGTCGTCCACGAGCATGTGCACCAGCAGGCCGCGCAGCTGGGCCGCGTCGACCGCCGGCAGCAGCCGGTCGTCGTCGGCCACCAGCAGAACGTGCGCGCAGGCGCGGTGCTCGGCGATCTGGGTCAGGTCGCGGGCGATGGCCAGCACCAGGGAGCGGCCGTCGTCGGCGGATTCGGACTGCACGGTGCGCACGATCTGGCCGTTGACGCTGGCGGTCTCCGGCTGCGAGGTGTACCAGTAGATGCGCAGCAGGTCGGCGGGGACGCCCGCATCGGCCAGGCTGACGTGCAGTTGCTGCGCGATCGCCTCGCGGCGGGGGGCGGTGTGGTGCGCCGCGTCATCGTCCCGGCCCTGGAGCCAGGCCAGGAAGTGGGCGTCCACGAGGGCGATGCAGGAGTCGCGGTGGGTGCCCCGCAAAGCGTGGGCCGATGGATGGACGGGATGAGGCAGGTCGCGGGGGTTCATGTAGGAATCGTCTCGGAAAAAGGCAGTCGGCAAACAGAGGGCGCCCGGTCACCTGGACACCAGGGCCCAGGGCCCGGGGCGGGGCAGGGTCGAAAAGCAGCTCCGCAGCCCCGTGCAGGGTACGCGCAGCTCATGGCAGCCTGCGCGATGAAAAAAGGTGCTCGGGGACCGCGTCGTGCAGCGGGCATTATGGGCTGCCCGCGTCAGCGTGCCCCGCCAGGCCCTGGTGTGGGGCCATGGCCGGTGGACTCCCTGTCTGGCCGGGGAGCGGCGTGTCGGGGCCGTGGCGGGTCGCGTCGCGCGGCGCGGCGCGGCGCGGCATCAAGCAGAACACGATGGGCTGGCCGCGTCAGCGTGCCCGGCCAGGCGCTGGTGCGGGGCCAAGGTCGTTGGCGGTGCGGTCTGGCTGGGGGGAGGGGTGTCTGCGGCGTGGCCGGTTGCGTTGCGCTGTGCGGGGTCACGTTGGACACGATGGCCTGGCCGCGTCAGTGTGCCCGGCCAGGCGCTGGTGCGAGGCCAAGGTCGTTGGCGGCGCGGTCTGGCCGGGGGGAGGGGTGTCTGCGGCGGGGCCGGTTGTGTTGCTCTGTGCGGGGTCACGCAGAATCCGGGTGCACCGAGGGGGGCTGTCCGACAGGCCCCTGCGGATTCATGCCCATCATCGAGGAGACCCCCATGACCTTCAAGCTCGGACTCACGAGCGACCTGCTCGACTCGCGCGGCGAGCCCACCTTCGGGCGCGGGCCGCTGGAATTGCTCGACCGCGACCCGGCGATCGATTGGGAGTACATCCCGGGCAAGATCACCGAGATCACGCCCGACATCGCGGCGCGCTATGACGGGCTGTACGTGAACACCCAGCGCGTGACGGCGGCCAGCGTGGCGCGCGCCGACTGCCGGGTGCGCATCGTCGGGCGGCACGGCGTGGGCTATGACGCGGTGGACGTGGGTGCGCTGGCGGCACGCGGTGTGATCGTCACCAACACGCCGGTGGCCGTGCGCCGGCCGGTGGCGGTGGCCGTGCTGACCTTCATCTTCGCGCTGGCCGGGCGCATGTTCACCAAGGACCGCCTGACGCGTGAAGGACGCTGGAGCGAGCGCGGCAATCACATGGGCCTGGGCCTGACCACGCGCACGCTGGGCGTCATCGGTGCCGGCGGCATCGGGCGCGAGTTGCTCGCTCTGGCGCGGCCCTTCGGCTGGCGCATGGTCGCGGCCGACCCCTATGCCGCGCCGGCCGCGGTGCAGGCGCTGGGCGCCGAGCTGCTGCCGCTGGAGCAGATGCTGCCGCAGGCCGACTTCGTGGTCGCCACCTGCCTGCTGAACGAAGAGACGCGCCACCTGATGAACGCGCGCCGTTTCGGGCTGATGAAGCGCGAGGCCTTCTTCGTCAACATGTCGCGCGGCCCGGTGGCCGACGAGGCGGCGCTGATCGAGGCGCTGCGCTCGGGCACGATCGCCGGCGCCGGCATCGACGTCTTCGAGCAGGAGCCGGTGGATGCGGCCAACCCGCTGCTGAAGATGGACAACGTGATCGTGGCGCCGCACGCGCTGTGCTGGACCGACGAGTGCTTCGACGCGATCGCCCGCGAGGGCCTGGGCTGCATGGTGGACTTCGCCAACGGGCGCACGCCGAAGTCGGTGGTGCGGCCGGGCTGAGGGGCTGAGCTCGTAACCGTTCGGGCTGAGTGCACACCCGTTCGGGCTGAGCTTGTCGAAGCCCCTCGCGTGCACTTCGACAGGCTCAGTGCGAACGGTGGTGAGGGTGGGCCTACGACTGGTTGCTCAAGAGGCTGAGTGTGCAGCCCAGCCCCTGCGCTGCGGGGGCGGTGGGGGTCAGCGGCCGCGGCGCACTCGGCGCCACACCGCCGGCGCCACGAGCAGCAGCACCGCGATCGCCAGCAAGGTGCCTGACAGGGGGCGCGTGACGAAGGTGGACCATTCGCCCTGGCTGATCGTCAGGGCCTGACGCATCGATTGCTCGGCCATGGGGGCGAGGATCAGGCCGACGATCAGCGGTGCGGCGGGGAAGCCGAAGCGGCGCATCAGGTAGCCCACCAGGCCGAAGAAGAAGAGCATGCCGACGTCGAACACCGAGTTGCCGGCACCGTAGACGCCGCCGATGGACACGACGATGATGCCGGCGTACAGCCAGGGCGGCGGGATCTTCAGCAGCCGCACCCACAGCCCGATCAGCGGCAGGTTGAGCACGAGCAGGATCACGTTGCCGATGTACAGGCTCGCGATCAGCGTCCACACCAGCCCGCCTTGCTGCGAAAACAGTTGCGGCCCGGCCTGGATGCCGTAGCCCTCGAAGGCCGAGAGCATGATGGCGGCGGTGGCGGACGTCGGGATGCCCAGCGTCAGCAGCGGCATCAGCACCCCGGCGGCGGCGGCGTTGTTGGCGGCCTCCGGGCCGGCCACGCCCTCGATCGCGCCGTGGCCGAACTCCTCGGGGTGGCGCGAGAGCTTGCGCTCGGTGTAGTAGGACAGCAGCGTGGGCAGTTCGGCGCCGCCGGCGGGCATGGCGCCGATCGGGAAGCCGAACAGCGCGCCGCGGATCCACGCCTTCCAGGAACGTGCCCAGTCCGCCGCGCTGAGCCACAGCCGCCCGGTGACCTTCATGACCTCGCCGCCGCGCGCTTCGCGCCCCTGCCAGGCCAGGTAGAGCGCTTCGCCGACGGCGAACAGGCCGACGACGGCCACCGTGACTTCGATGCCGTCCAGCAGTTCGGCCTGGCCGAAGGTGAAGCGTGGCTGGCCGGTCTGAAGATCGATGCCCACCAGCCCGAAGAGCAGCCCGGCGCCCAGGGCGATCAGGCCGCGCAGCACCGAGTCGCCCAGCACCGCCGAGACGGCCACGAGCGCCAGCACCATGAGGCTGAAGTATTCGGCCGGGCCGAAGGCGAGCGCCGCGTCGACGACCCAGGGCGCAACGAAGGTCAGCGCGAGCGTGCCGATGGTGCCGGCGACGAAGCTGCCGATGGCCGCGGTGGCCAGGGCCGGGCCGGCGCGCCCGCGCCGCGCCATCTTGTTGCCCTCGAGCGAGGTGACGACGGCGGACGACTCGCCCGGCGTGTTGAGCAGGATCGAGGTGGTGGACCCGCCATAGGCGGCCCCGTAGTAGATGCCGGCGAACATGACGAACATGCTCGTGGCCGGCACGTGGTAGGTCAGCGGCAGCAGCAGCGCGATCGTGAGCGCCGGCCCGATGCCCGGCAGCACCCCCACCAGCGTGCCGAGGAAGCAGCCGATGAAGCCCCACAGCAGGGTGGTCGGCTGCAGCGCCAGGCTGAAGCCGTTGAGCAGCGCGTCGAGCGTGCTCACGCGGCGGCTCCCGGCCACCGCAGGGCCGGGCCCAGGCCCACACCGAGCCAGAGCGCGAAGACGAGCCAGAAGGACAGCGCCACGGCACCGCAGACGGCGGCGGAACGCCAGCCCAGGGGCGCGTCGAATGCGCGCGCCACGCCCATGCCGCACAGCGTGGCGGGAACGACGAAGCCGATCCAGCCCACCAGCAGCCCGAAGGCCAGACCGCCGCCCAGCAGGCTCAGCAGGCGGGTGTTGGCACCCGGCAGCGCTTCCTGGCCGGCGACGTGGCTCTCATCGGGCTGGCGACCACGCAGCGCCGAGGCGCCGTAGACCAGCGCCAGCACGCCCAAGCCACCCACTACCAGCGCCGGCACGAGCACGGGCCCGACGGCCGACTGCAGGGAAGACTGCGGAATCTGCGTGACCTGCCAGGCCGCCGCCGCGCACAGCAGGAGCAGGAAGACGGCCAGGCGGGCGGGCGTCATGGGGCGTTGGGAGTGGGGAAGACAAGGCGCAGCGCAGCCCCTGCGTCAGGGACTGCGCCGTGCGCTCGAGCGTCAGGCCAGGCCCAGTTCCTTCATGACCTGCTCGGTTTCGCGGATGTCGGCGTCGATCTCGCGCTCGAAGGCGGCGTCGGTCAGGAAGACGTCCGTCCACTTGCGCGTCTGCAGTTCCTGCTTCCAGGCCGCCGAGTCATGCAGCTTGGTGACGAATTCGGTGAGCGCGTCGCGCTGCGGCTTGGTGATCCCCGGGGGGGCGAACACGCCGCGCCAGTTGGCAGCGGTCACCTTGACGCCGAGCTCGCTCAGCGTGGGCACGTCCACGCCGGGGATGCGGCGGTTGCCCGAGACGGCCAGTGCCACCATCTTGCCGGCGGCGATCTGGGCCTCGAATTCCGACCAGCCCGAGATGCCGGCGGCAACCTGGCCGCCGAGGATGGCCGCGTTGGCCGGGCCGCCCCCGGCGAAGGCGACGTAGGCGGCCTCGCGCGCATTGCCGCCCAGCGCCTTGATGATCATGCCCAGCAGCAGGTGGTCGGTGCCGCCGGCGCTGCCGCCGGCCACGGGCACGGCCTTGGGGTTGGCCTTCAGCGCGGCTTCCAGGTCCTTCCAGGTCTTGAACTTGCCGCCGGCGGGCACGGCCACGACGCCGGCCTCTTCCGTCAGGCGCGCGATCGGGGTGACGTTGCGCATCGTGACGGGGCTCTTGTTGGCGATCGCCGCGCCCACCATCACCGAGCCGCCGACCATCAGGCTGTTGCCCTGGCCCTTGCGCTGGTTCACATAGCGCGGCAGGCCCACCATGCCGCCGGCGCCGCCGACGTTCTCGAAGGGCATGTTGCCCACCAGGCCGGCGGCCTTGGCGGCCTTCTCGATGGCGCGGGCGGTGCCGTCCCAGCCGCCGCCGGGGGCTGCGGGGACGAACATGTTCAGCGTGTCGAACAAAGGCTTGCCCTGCGCCCAGGCGGGCAGGGCAGCGCCGGCGCCGAAGGCGGCGCCCAGACTCAGGACGTGGCGACGGGTCAGGCTCATCATGGATCTCCTCGAGGACTCGCCCGCACCGGGCGGGCTGGGGCGCCAAGCGCGGCGCAGGAAGTGGCGTGATTGTGCGTTCGACTGGGCGCAGCCCAGGCTCCACACCGGGGGCGGCGCGCTTGGGACTTACCCTGGGGCGCCAGCCCAGCGCCCCTAGCGCTTGAGGTAGCCCCAAGCCTGCAGCCGCGACGTCGCGTAGCCGGCCGCCTGGCCTTGCGGGACGTTCTGCACGTAGCGGGCGAACTGCTGCGCCGCGGCTTCGCGGCGTCCCATGCCCTCGAGCGCGACGCCCTGCAGGAAGACGGTGCCCGGGTCGCCCGGCAGCAGGCGATCGTAGGCCTGCAGGTCGGCCAGCGCGCCGGCCGGGTCGCGCAGGCCGAGCTTGAGGGACGCGCCCAGCTTGACCGCCTGGGCTTCGCCGGGGTAGACCTCGCGGGCCCGCTGCACGTGCCGGCGCGCGTCGTTCAGCCGCCCCTGCGACTGCAGGCACTGCGCCATGCGCACGAGCGACGGGTAGTCGCCCGGCGTCAGCGCCAGGGCCTGCGTGAACTGGCGCTCGGCTTCGGGCAGGCGCTTCTTCGACATCGCGGTCTCGCCGGCCTGGCAGGCGTCGATCGTCGGCTTCAGGCGGCGCAGGCCGGCGGTGCGGTCCATGTAGCGCTCGCGCTGCGCCGGCGCCTTGCTGTTGTCGGCGTACACGGTCTCGGCCAGGCGGCGCGCGGTGTCGCGGCGCTCGGTGCTCATCGGGTGCGAGGAGAACATGGTCTCGAGCACGCTCGGGCGGCGCTCGCGCTCGCCGATCAGCAACTGGTGCAGCCGGACCATGCCGTTGGCCGGGTAGCCGCCGCGCACCAGGTATTGCTGGCCGAGCGCGTCGGCTTCGCGTTCGTTGTCGCGCGAATAGCTGGCCAGCAGCGCGCTCGAGCCGATCTGCGCCCCCAGGCCGATCAGCGGCGCCCAGTCGGAGTCGCTCGACGCGGCCTCCAGCCCCGCCACCGCCACCGCCGCCAGCAGCGCCTGCCCCTGGCGCTGCGCCGCGTGGCGGGCGTTGACGTGCCCGAGTTCGTGCCCAAGCAGGGCCGCGAGCTCGGCCTCGTCGCCCATCTGCACCATGATGCCGCGCGTGATGCCCATGGCGCCCGCGGGGAAGGTGTAGGCGTTGACGTAGTTCGCGTTCAGCACGCGGTAGCTGTAGGGCATGCCCGGGCGCTGCACGGCGGCCTGCAGGCGCTGGCCGACCTCGCCGACGTAGGCGTTGACGGCGCCGTCCTGCACCGCGCCGAGGTCGGCGGAGAACTGGTGCGGCGACTGCGCGCGGTCGACGTCGCGCTCCATGCCCTCGGTCATGCCCACGAGGATGCGCTCGCCGGTGACGGGCGAGGTCGCGCAGCCCTGCAGTGCCGGTGCCGCGGCGGCGGCTGCGAACAGCCAGACCGTGTCGCGGCGACTCAGGGCGTTGCGCTGCAGGCGGCGGGCGAGGCCCTCGGCCTCGGGGCAGGGCGGGGCGGCGGGCGGGGGCATGTCGATCCTCCTGGTTCGAGCGAGCGCGAGGTGGGGTCGGGTGAGGGCGCGGGCGGCGGGCCGCCTCAAAGGCGGGGCGTGTTGCCGCCGCGCGGCGCTTGCATGCGGGAAGGGCGCTTCCCCTCTCAGCCCAGGCGCCAGTCGCGGCGCTCGCTGGCGTGGGCCTCGATCCAGTCCCAGTCGTAGCTCACGCCCAGGCCCGGGCCCTGGGGCACGGGCACGCAGCCGTCGGCGGGTAGGTCGAGTTCCTGGTCCGTATAACCGCAGGTGTAGACCGGCGGGATGAGGTTGGGCATGGCCGGGCCGGTGAGCGCCATCTCGTAGAAATGGGTGTTGCGCGTGGCGGCCACGCAGGCGCGGTGGGCCGGGCCGCAGGCGTGGAACTGCACGTCGATGCCCAGGGCCTCGGCCAGGTGGGCGCACTTCATCGCCCCGGTGATGCCCAGGTCGTATTCGGGGTCGAGGTGGAACAGGTCGCAGGCGCCGGCGATGGCGTAGGCGGCCTTCATCTCGGGCCCGCGGATGTGCTCGGTGATCATCAGCGGGGTCTTGATCTTCTCGCGCAGGATCTTCGAGCCGGTGAGCGAGCGCGCCGAGTCGCGGTAGGGGTCTTCGTACCAGAAGGCGCCGATCTCGTCGCACACATGGCCCATCTTCAGGGCGTCCAGGTGGGTGCGCAGCTCGCAACCGGGGTCGTACATGATCTCCATGCGGTCGCCGATGGCGCGGCGCACGGCGCGCAGCGTGGCCGCCTCGCGCCGCACGTTGCCGTCGTGCCAGCCGTGGATCTTGAAGCCGTGGAAGCCGCGCTCGGCGCAGGCGATGGCGTATTCGCCGAAGGCCTCGGGCGAGTCCAGACCGCCAGGGGTGTCCTGGCCGTGGTGGGTGCTGGCGTAGGTGGGCAGCTTGGTCTTGTAGGCGCCGAGCATGGTGGCCACCGACATGCCGTACTTGCGCCCGACCAGGTCCCACAGCGCGATGTCCAGCGGGCCGTGGCCCATGCCGTCGTAGGCGCGCAGTTCGCGCTTGAAGTCGTCGTAGATCTGCTCGCGGTGCTCGGGGTCGCGCCCGAGCAGGTGCGGCGCCAGCATCAGCGTCTGGCCGAGCGCGCCCTGCGTGCCCACCCAGTGCGTGACATAGCCCCCGGTCAGGCCGTCGTCGGTGCGGATGCGCACGGCGTAACGCATCACGCGCAAAGACGCGCCCTTTTCGTACTGCAGGTTGCTCACGCCCATGGCGGCGTGTGCACCGAGTCCGAGGTCCTGGACCTCGAAGTGGAAGGGGATGACGCTGACTTCGTTGATGCGTGACACGTGCTTGCTCCTGGGATGTTTGCTTTTTGGCCGGCCTGCCACCGGAAACCGGGCTGCGGCCAGGCGAGACAGATTGTGCAGGCAGCCTGCGGACCGCCGCGGATCGGTGCATTTGGCAGGCCGCAAGGTTTCTGCATTGGCGACCGGGGGCTTGAGCGACGCAGGAAAATCCCGCAACTCATGAGCAAGTTGACAATGCCGCTCGTCGCCGCCTGGTCGACCCGTGCTGCTGCCGCCGCGCAGGCGCTGCTGCTCGCCGCGGGCGCGGCGGCGCAGACGGGGCCGCTGCCGCCCTGCGTCGGCAGCCAGCAGGACCGCTGGCACGAGTGCTCGGGGACTTTCGACGACCGCCGCAACGGCGTGCACTACAACGGGGAGTTCCGCAAGGGCACGATGGACGGGGTGGGCGTCCTGCGCACGCCGATCACGGTCTACGCCGGTGACTTCCGCCAGGGCCGGATGCACGGTCAGGGCGTGCTGACGATGCTGGAGGACCAGCGCAAGTACGTCGGCGGCTTTCGCCAGGGGGTGATGCACGGCCCGGGTTCGCTCTTTGGCGCCGACGGGCGGCAGCTCGTCTCGGGTTGGTTCCAGGACGGCGTCTTGGCGGCAGACACGGCCGCCGCAGGCGTCGGCGGCGCGGTGTCGGTGCTGTCGACGGCCGGCGGGAGGGCGCCGCGCGCGGGTCTCGGCGCCCAGATCGCAGACCCCGGGCCAGGCCAGCCGGCGGGCGCGCGGGTCGTCGACGTCGCCGCCGGCAGCCCCGCGCGCCGGGGCGGGCTCGCGCCGGGGGATGTGGTCGTTGGTTTCGGGGGCTGGCGCGTTTCGCGCCCGGCCGACCTGGAGGCGGCAGTCAGCGCGATCGAGCAGGACGGCTTCTTCATGATGCGCCTGCTGCGCAACGGCATCGAGATGGAACTGGCCGTGCCGCTGGCCCTGGGCGCGCCAGCGCCGGCTGCGCCCGCGGTGGCTCCGGCCGCGCCCGCGTTGGCCACCGTCGCCGCCGCGACCGCCCCGGCGCCTGTGGCGCCTGCAGCGCCGGGTCCGCAGGCGGCCGCAGCACCGGCGGCCTCTGCGCGGGACGTGACACCAGTGCCAGCGTCAGCGCCGGGGCGAGCGCCGGCAGGGGCGCCGGCATTGGCGCCGGCAGGGGCGTCGACAGGGGCACTGGCGCCGGCGCCATCACCGGCAGCGCTAGCGGCAGCGCCAGCGGCACGAGCGCCAGCGCCAGCGCCAGCACCATTACCAGCGCCAGCAGTTGCGCCAGCATCAGCACGAGGACCAGTACCGGCGCTGGCTACAGCACCAGCTCCATCACCAGCGCCAGCGCCAGTACGAGCGGCAGCGACAGCACCGGCACCGATGCCGGCACAGGTACAGGCACAGGCACAGGCGCAGGCGCAGGCGCAGGCGCAGGCGCAGGCAGCAGCGCCGGCAGCGCCGGCGGCAATTCCGGCAGCAATTCCGGCGGCAGCGCCGGCAGCAGCGACGGCGACAGCGACAGCGCCGCCGGCTGCTGCGCCGAACGCGGCCAAGGTACCGGCGCCGCAGGGGCTTTATCTTGCGCGCCAGGGGCAGTCCAGCCTGGCCCAGCTCGAGGTCTGGTTCTTCAACGGCCCCCGTTTTGTGCAGGGGCCGCGCGCGGCGACGCTCGGTGCCGGTGGCGCGTTCGACTTCGCCCGGGCCGAGACCCAGAGCGTGGGCAGCACCGGCACCTTGGCGCTGGACGGCGACCGCATGACGCTGAGCGGCCCGGCGCGGCCAGCGACGTCGGCGCGGGTCGACCCGCTGCCGTCGTCGAGCTGCTTCCGCTGGAACGAGGGCCTGTTCTGCCCGGCGCCGCGCTTTGCCGCCGGCGCGCGCTTGCAGGGTGCGTTTGCCAGTGCCCCGGCGGGAAACGCGCCGGCCGTCCGCGCGGTCTTCATGCCCGACGGCAGCTATGAACTCGTCCGGACCACGCCCGCCGCCGCGGGCAGTGGCCGTGCCGCGCAGTCCGTGCGGGAGCGGGGCCGCTACGACATCGACGGCAACGTGCTGCGCCTGCGCCCGGCCGCGGGTGCGCCGACGGCCTTGACGCTCGTTCCCTTCGACGACGGCACACCGGGCCCCGCGCCGCGACGCCTGTTCTTCGGCGGCGTGGTGCTGGCGCGGGAGTAGGGTCGGCGCTGGGGCTGGCGACCGTCAGATTCCTGTCGAATCCGTGACGGGGCACTGGCGCGGTGCCCAGGGCCAGTCGAGCCTGTGCCCCGTTTCACGCAGGGTGTCACCGCCCAGCGCGAGCGCCTGTCGGGACTGCGGCAGAAACGCAGCGGGATCGCCGCGTGGCCGCAACGTGACCGCGACGGGACCGCGACGTGGTCGCGACCTTCTTGCGGCACGGTGCGCTTGCGTGGCCCCCAGGGCCAGCTGCGAAAGCGCCCCATGGCGCGCAGAATGCCGGCGCCCAGTGGCCGCCCATCGGGACTGCGGTTGAAATGCAGCGGAATCGCAGCGGGATCGCCGTGTGGCCGCGGCAGGACCGCGTCGGAATTGCGGTCCAATCCGGTGTTGGCGCCCGTTTCGGCCCCGCATGACCGCATGAACTCACACCAGACCTCCTCTCCCGCTTCCGGCCCGGTCCCTGACCCGGCGGACCCGCGCGCCTTCCTGCGCGCGCTCTACGACGCCGCTGTCCGGCGCGCGCTGCCTGCTCACACGCTGGGGCGCCACCTGCCGCCGCCGCCGAAGGGGCGGACGGTGGTCGTGGGCGCGGGCAAGGCCGCAGGGTCGATGGCTGCTGCCGTGGACGCGCTGTGGCCGCAGGACGCGCCCTTGTCGGGCCTGGTGATCACCCGCTACGACCACGTGCCGCCGGCCTGGCGCGCGGCGCCGGGGCGTATCGAGGTGGTGGAGGCGGCGCATCCCGTACCCGACGAGGCCGGCCTGGCTGCCACGCAGCGGGTGATGAGCCTGGTTCAGGGCTTGGGCCCCGAGGACCTGGTGCTGTGCCTGATTTCCGGCGGCGGCTCGGCGCTGCTGTCGGCGCCGGCGCCGGGGCTGACGCTGCAGGACAAGCAGGCCGTGAACCGCGCCCTGCTGCGCAGCGGGGCGGCGATCGACGAGATGAACTGCGTGCGCAAGCACCTGTCGGCGGTCAAGGGCGGGCGCCTGGCGGCGCTGTGCGCGCCGGCGCGGGTGGTGACGCTGCTGATCTCCGACGTCCCGGGCGACGAGCCGGCCGTGATCGCCAGCGGGCCGACCGTGCCCGACGACACGACCTGCGCCGACGCGCTGGCCATCTGCCGCCGGCATGGCATCGAACTGCCCGCCGCCGCGCACGCCGGGCTGGAAAGCGGCGCCTTCGAGACACCCAAACCGGGTGACCGCGTCTTCGCCGGGCACGAGGTGCACCTGATCGCCACGCCCCAGCAAAGCCTGGAGGCGGCTGCAGCGCTGGCGCGCGAGGCCGGCGTGTCGGCGTACATCCTGTCCGACGAGATCGAGGGCGAGAGCCGCGAAGTCGGCAAGGTGCATGCGGCGCTGGCGCGAGCCGTGGCGCGGCGCGGCCAGCCCTTCAGCGCCCCGTGCGTGATCCTGTCGGGCGGCGAGACGACGGTGACGGTGCGCGCCAAGGGCGGCCGGGGCGGCCGCGCGACGGAGTTCCTGCTCGGCTGCGCGATCGCGCTGCAGGGCGAACGCGGGGTCCACGTGCTCGCCGCCGACACCGACGGCATCGATGGTGTCGAGGCCAACGCCGGCGCGATCGCCACGCCCGACACGCTGGCGCGCGGCGCCGCGCTCGGCCTCAAGGCCCAGGAGTTCCTCGACCGCAATGACTGCTGCAGCTACTTCGAGGCCCTGGGCGACCTGGTGGTGCCCGGACCGACCTTCACGAACGTGAACGACTTCCGGGCGCTGTACATCAGCGGGCGTTGACCTCGGGGCCGAGCGGGCGCGGGCCTTGCCATCAGGCGCAAGACATCGCCCGGTCGGCCCAGGCGGCCGTTTGCGCTGAGGCGCTCCCGTTCGCGCTCAGACCCAACCTGGGCCTCGAGGCTTTCCCAACTTCAAAGTCTGTCAGCCTGTCATGCCAGGGCTCGCGTGCGTTCGAGCAGCCAGGCCAAGGCGGCGCCTTCGAGGCGCGGGGCCAGGCGTTCGCGGACGGTCGCGTGGTAGGCGTCGAGCCAGGCCACCTCGTCGGCGCGCAGCAGGCTGCGATCGATGCAACGGGTGTCGATCGGGCACAGGGTCAGGGTCTCGAACTCGAGCATCTCGGCGAAGGTGTCGCCTTCGGGCGTGTGCGCCGGCACGTTCATGACCAGGTTCTCGATGCGCACGCCCCATTGGCCTGGACGGTAGACGCCGGGCTCGACCGAGGTGATCATGCCCGGCTCCATGGCCATGGTCGCGTCCGGCACCGCCTTGCTGATGCTCTGCGGGCCCTCGTGCACGGCCAGGAAGTAGCCCACGCCGTGGCCGGTGCCGTGGCCGAAGTCCAGGCCCTGTTCCCACAGAGGCGCGCGCGCGATGGCGTCGAGCATCGGGCCGGGCGTGCCGCGCGGGAACTTCGCGCGGCTCAGCGCCATCGTGCCCTTGAGCACCAGGGTGTAGTCGCGCTTCATGGCCGGGCTGGGCGTGCCGATGGGCCATACGCGCGTGATGTCGGTGGTGCCGCCGAGGTACTGGCCGCCGGAGTCGATGAGCAGCAGGCCGTCGCCTTCGATCGTGGCGTGGGAGTCCGCGCTGGCGCGGTAGTGCGGCATCGCGCCATTGGCGGCGAAGCCGGCGATCACCGGGAAGCTCAGGCCGACGAAGCCGCTGCGGCGCGCGCGCGCTGCGCTCAGGTGCTCGTCGACGGTGATCTCGGTCAGCGCCGGCAGTCCGGCCGCACCCTGGGCGCGGCGCGCGAGCTCGGCCTCGAACCAGGCGTAGAACTCGCACATCGCCACGCCGTCTTCGATCATGGTCTCGCGGATGTGCGCCGCCTCGTCGGCCGTCTTGCGGCTCTTGGCCAGCGTGCTCGGATTGATGGCCTCGACCACGCGAACGCCGCCCGGCACGCGCTCGCGCAGGCCGAGCGTGCAGCGCTTGGGGTCCAGCAGCAGCGTCGCGCCGGCGGGCAGCGCGGCCAGCGCGGCACCGGCCTCGGCGTAGGGCGCGAGGTCCACGCCGTCGGCGGCCAGCGCCGCGGCCAGGGCGCTGTCGATCTTGCCCTCGGCCACGAACAGCGTGGCGCGCGCCGGCGCGATCAGCAGGTGGGCCAGGAAGACGGGGTTGTAGTTGACATCGGCGCCGCGCAGGTTGGTGATCCAGGCGATGTCGTCGACGGCGCTGACGAGGTGGAGGCTGGCGCCGTGGCGCTGCATCGCCTCGCGCACGGCCTGGAGCTTGGCGGCGCGAGCGAGCGGCGCGTGCGGCGCGCGGTGCTCGTAGACCGGCGCCGTGGGCAGGCCGGGACGGCCGGGCCAGGCGCGGTCGACGAGGTCGAGGTCGGTGCGCAGACGCACGCCCGCGCGCTCCAGCGCCGCGCGCAGGCCCTGCGCCGCCGCGAGCCCGAGCACCGTGCCGTCGACGGCCACGACCTGGCTGGCCGGCACCTGGGCTGCCAGCCAGTCCACGTGCGCCGTCGAGCCCCCGGCGCCGATGCGCACGAGCTCGATGCCGCTGCCGGCAAGTTCGGCCTCAGCCTGCACCCAGTAGCGGCTGTCGGCGAACAGTGCGGCGCGCTCCAGCGTGAGCGCCAGCGTGCCCATCGAGCCGGTGAAGCCCGACAACCACTGGCGCGCCTGCCAGCGCGCCGGCAGGTACTCGCTGAGATGCGGGTCGGCGCTGGGCACGAGCAGGCCGGTCACGCCGGCGGCAGCCATGGTCTCGCGCAGCGCGTCGACGCGCAGGCGGTGGGGAGAGGTGCGGGTGTCCATCGTCCGGGCTCCTGAAGAATGCGGTGCGCATTGTCGCGGTGCGGCGGGCTGGCGCGGGCCATGGCCCCAATGGCCTGCGGGCCGCGGGCGATCTCTGGGTGGCCGGGCGCCGGACCGCCCCACGTAAGATGGCTGCACCAGCCTGGTGCCCGCCATGACCTTGCCCGCCGATTCCGCTGCCTGCGCCTCTTCGCCCGACCGCGTGGCCGACAGTTCCTACGCCTGGTGGCGGCTGCTGGCGACGATCGCGTTGATGACGGTGGGCAGCAGCGTGATGTACGTGGTGGCGGTCGTGCTGCCGGCGGTACAGGCCGACTTCGGCGTGCAGCGCTCCGACGCCTCGCTGCCCTACACGCTGCTGATGATCGGCTTCGGCTTCGGCGGCATCCTGATGGGCCGCCTGGCCGACCGCTTCGGGGTTTTCGTGCCACTGTGCGTGGGGGCTGCGGGGCTGGCGCTGGGCTTTGCCGCGGCAGCCCACGCTCCCAGCGTCTGGTGGTTCGCGCTCGCCCACGGCATCGGCCTGGGGCTGCTGGGCAGCTCGGCCACCTTCGCACCGCTGGTGGCCGACACCTCGCTGTGGTTCGTGCGCCGGCGCGGCATTGCCGTGGGCCTGTGCGCCAGCGGCAACTACCTGGCTGGCGTGGTCTGGCCGCCGATCGTGCAGCATCTGGTGGAGACCCAGGGCTGGCGCGCGGCCTACCTGGTGCTGGCCGGTGTCAGCGCCGTGACGATCCCGCTGCTGGCGCTGGCGCTGCGGCCGCGCCCGCCGGCGGCGGTGGCCTCGCCGATCCGCGGCCCGGGGGCGGCGCAGGCGCGCGACGACCGGCCTTTCGGCTTGAGCCTGGGCCGTGCGCAGACGCTGCTGTGCGTGGCCGCGGTGGGGTGCTGCGTGGCGATGTCGATGCCGCAGGTGCACATCGTCGCCTACTGCGGCGACCTGGGCTACGGCGCGGCGCGCGGCGCGCAGATGCTGTCGCTGATGCTGGCCTTCGGCATCGCCAGCCGCCTGATCTTCGGGGCGATCTGCGACCGCATCGGGGGCCTGCGCACGCTGGTCCTGGGCTCGGTGCTGCAGGGCGTGGCGCTGCTGCTGTACGTGCCCTTCGACTCGCTCGTCTCGCTGTACGTGATCTCGGCGCTGTTCGGGCTCTTCCAGGGCGGCATCGTGCCGAGCTACGCGATCATCGTGCGTGAGCACTTCCCGCCGGCCGAGGCGGGCGCGCGCGTGGGCACGGTGCTGATGTTCACGCTGCTGGGCATGGCCCTGGGGGGCTGGCTCTCGGGCAAGGTCTTCGACCTGACAGGGTCCTACACGGCGGCCTTCGTCAACGGCATCGGCTGGAACCTGCTGAACCTGGCGGTGGCGCTGTGGCTGCTGCGACGCGCCCGGCGCCAGGGCACGGCGTGACGGGGCGGGTGTGCGGACCGGCTCGCGGCCGGCCTGTCAGGTGCAGACATCGACCCAGCGCCCGCCGGTGAGCTCGGCGATGAGCGCCGGGCGGATGCGCACCGCGTTGTGCGTGGAGCCCGCCGCGGGCAGCACCTCGTCGAAATCCTGCAGCCGGCAGTCCAGGTAGACGGGCAGGGGCTGGGCCAGGCCGAAGGGGCACACGCCACCCACCGGATGGCCCGTGACGGCGGCCACCTCGTCGGGCGGCAGCATCCGGCCCTTGCCGAAGGCTTCCTTGAACTTGCGGTTGTCGATGCGCGCGTCGCCGCGCGCCACGAGCAGGACGGTCTGCCCTTCCTTCAGCCGGAAGGCCAGCGTCTTGGCGATGCGGCCCGGCTCGACGCCGTGCGCCTGCGCCGCGAGTTCGACCGTGGGCGTGGGCTGCTCGGTGTCGATGACCGGCATGTCCACGCCGCGCGCGGCGAAGAAGTCGATGACCGATTGACGGCTCAAGGCGATGGGGGCGCAGTGCAGAAAGGAGCGGCGCCTGGCGTCATCACGACGCGCGCCGGGCGTGGCCCGGTGCCGGCCGTCGGTCGGCCGCACCGGGCCTGTGGCATCAGACGGCCACTTCCTTGGCCACGTCGGCGTACTCCTCGATCTGGTCGAAGTTCATGTAGCGGTAGACCTTGGACGCGTCGGCGTTGATCACGCCCATGTCGGCGTGGTACTCGGCCACGGTGGGCAGGCGCCCCAGGCGCGAGGCGATGGCCGCCACCTCGGCCGAGGAGAGGAACACATTGGTGTTCTTGCCCAGCCGGTTCGGGAAGTTGCGCGTGCTGGTGGACACGACGGTGGCACCCTCACGCACCTGTGCCTGGTTGCCCATGCACAGGCTGCAGCCCGGCATCTCGGTGCGCGCGCCGGCGCTGCCGAAGTTGGCGTAGTGGCCTTCCTTGGTCAGCTCGGCCTGGTCCATCTTGGTCGGCGGCGCGACCCACAGCTTGACCGGGATGTCGCGCTTGCCCTCGAGCAGCTTGCTGGCGGCGCGGAAATGGCCGATGTTGGTCATGCACGAGCCGATGAAGGCCTCGTCGATCTTCGTGTTGGCCACCGCCGACAGCGGCTTGACGTCGTCCGGGTCGTTCGGGCAGCACAGCAGCGGCTCGGTGATCTCGTTCATGTCGATCTCGATCACGGCGGCGTACTCGGCGTTGGCGTCGGCTTCCAGCAACTGCGGGCTGGCCAGCCATTCCTGCATCTTGTGGATGCGGCGCTCGAGGCTTCGCTTGTCCTGGTAGCCCTCGGCGATCATGTTCTTCAGCAGCACGATGTTGCTGTTGAGGTACTCGATGATCGGCGCGGGGTTGAGCTTGATCGTGCAGCCGGCGGCGCTGCGCTCGGCGCTGGCATCGGACAGCTCGAAGGCCTGCTCGACCTTCAGGTCCGGCAGGCCCTCGATCTCGAGGATGCGGCCGGAGAACTCGTTCTTCTTGCCCGCCTTGGCCACCGTCAGCAGCCCGGCCTTGATGCCGTAGTAGGGTATGGAGTGCACCAGGTCGCGCAGCGTGATGCCGGGCTGCATCTTGCCCTTGAAGCGCACGAGCACCGACTCGGGCATGTCCAGCGGCATCACGCCGGTGGCCGCACCGAACGCGACCAGACCCGAGCCTGCCGGAAAGCTGATGCCGATGGGAAAGCGCGTGTGGCTGTCGCCGCCGGTGCCCACGGTGTCGGGCAGCAGCATGCGGTTGAGCCAGGAGTGGATCACGCCGTCGCCGGGGCGCAGGCTGATGCCGCCGCGGTTGCTGATGAAGGCGGGCAGCTCGCGGTGCGTCTTCACGTCCACCGGCTTGGGGTAGGCGGCGGTGTGGCAGAAGCTCTGCATCACCAGGTCGGCGCTGAAGCCCAGGCAGGCGAGGTCCTTCAGTTCGTCGCGCGTCATCGGGCCGGTGGTGTCCTGGCTGCCGACGCTGGTCATGCGGGGCTCGCAGTAGGTGCCGGGGCGCACGCCCTGGCCCTCGGGCAGGCCGCAGGCGCGGCCGACCATCTTCTGCGCCAGCGTGAAGCCGGCCTTCGACGCCGCCGGGGCCTGCGGCAGGCGGAAGACGGTGGAGGCCGGCAGGCCGAGGAATTCACGCGCCCGGGCGGTGAGCGAGCGGCCGATGATCAGGTTGATGCGGCCGCCGGCGCGCACCTCGTCGAGCAGGACCTCGCTCTTGAGCTGGAATTCGGCCACGGTGGCGCCGTCGCGCAGCAGCTTCCCGTCGTAGGGCAGGATCTCGATCGTGTCGCCCATGCGCAGCGGCGTGACGTCGACCTCGATCGGCAGCGAGCCCGAGTCTTCCTGGGTGTTGAAGAAGATCGGCGCGATCTTGCCGCCCAGCGTGATGCCGCCGAAGCGCTTGCTCGGGACGAAGGGGATGTCCTGACCCGTGTGCCAGACCACGCTGTTGGTGGCGCTCTTGCGGCTGGAGCCGGTGCCCACCACGTCGCCGACATAGGCCACGGTGTGGCCGCGCGCCTTCAGCTCCTCGATGAAGGCGATCGGGCCGCGCTTGCCGTCCTCCTCGGGCGTGATGCCGGGGCGGGTGTTCTTCAGCATCGCCAGCGCGTGCAGCGGGATGTCCGGCCGGCTCCAGGCGTCGGGGGCGGGGGAGAGGTCGTCGGTGTTGGTCTCGCCCTCGACCTTGAAGACGCTGACGGTGATCGAGCGCGGCACTTCGGGACGCGTGGTGAACCACTCGGCCTCGGCCCAGCTCTGCATCACCGACTTCGCCAGCGCGTTGCCGGCCCGGGCCTTCTGCGCGACGTCGTTGAAGTAGTCGAACATCAGCAGCGTCATCTTCAGCGCGTTGGCGGCCACGGCGCCGACCTCCGCGTCGTCGAGCAGCTCGATCAGGGGGTGCACGTTGTAGCCGCCGACCATGGTGCCGAGAAGCTCGGTGGCCTTGGCGCGGCTGATCAGGCCGACGCTGACGTCGCCGTGCGCCACCGCAGCCAGGAAGCTGGCCTTGACCTTGGCCGCGTCGTCCACGCCCGGGGGCACGCGGTGCGACAGCAGCTCGAGCAGGAAGGATTCCTCGCCGGCAGGCGGGTTCTTGATCAGCTCGATCAGCTCGGCCACCTGCTTGGCGGACAGCGGAAGCGCAGGGATGCCGAGGGCCGCGCGCTCGGCGGCGTGTTGGCGGTAGGCAGCAAGCATGGGTGTCTCTCCTCAGGTTTTGTTCGGATTCTAGGTCTTATATAAGACCTTGCTCAAGCGCCGAAGAATTGCAGGCGGATCTCCTGCGGCAGGCCCTGGGGTTGGGTGCGGTGGGCGCGCTCGAGCACATGCCAGAAATAGCGGTAGCTGGCGCGGTCGTGCAGCGTGTCGCGGTGGCGCACGGGGGCCCACTGCACGGCCTGCGCGCGCAGCAGGATCTCCGCCGCCTCGTCGATCTCGGCCACCGTGGGCGCGAAGGCCTCGACGATGGTGCGCACCTGCGCCGGGTGGATGCTCCACATCCGCGTGTAGCCCAGCAGCTCGCGCGCCATGCCGACGGCGGCCTCGAGCGCGCGGGTGTCCTTGAATTCGGTGACGACGCAGTGCGAGGGCGTCTTGCCGTGGGCATGGCAGGCGGCGGCGATCTCGAGCTTGGCGCGCACGACGAGCGGGTGGTCGAACTGCCCGGCCGCGCCCATGGCCGACTGCGGGATCGCGCCGCGGTGCGCGCTGACGAAGTCCATCAGGCCGAAGGACAGGGACTCGATGCGCGGGTGCGCGGCCAGCGCGTTGACCTCGCGCAGCGCGCCGTGGGTCTCGACCAGCGCGTGCAGCGGGATCTCGCGCGCCAGGCCATGGCGCCGCGCGGCGCCGTCCACGGCGTCGATGGCGCGCTGCAGGTCGGCCAGGCCCCGCGGCTTGGGGATCATCAGGTAGGCCAGCCGGTCGCCCACCCGGTTCACCAGCAGGTCCACCACCTGCTCGAAGTGCGGGTGGTCGACCGCCTGCACGCGCGCGCCGACGCGGCCGTGGTGGTTGGCGGGGGAGGCCACGAGTTCGGCGATCAGGTGCGCGTGCTCGAGCTCCCCGCCCACCGGGGCGCCGTCCTCGCCGTCGAGGGTGACGTCGAAGACCGGGCCCAGCTCGGCCTGGAGCTCCAGGCTCTTGCGCATGCGCGCCTCGACGCCGGCGTAGTGGTCGCACACGGGCAGCGGCCGCGGCGCGGGCTCTCCGGGATCGAACAGCGCGCTGACGGGGTGCATGGGATCGGTGGGGTGCATGGTGCGGGCGTGGTGTCGGTACGGGATCGAGGGTGAGGAAGAGTGCGGCCGGCGCGGGGGGGGGTGGCGCGGCGCAGCCTGGGTTTCCCCGATGCTGGCTTTCCCCGATTGTCGCGAAGCCGCGCCGGTGGGAGATTGCGCGCTCCCGTCGAAGGTATGACGAAAAAGGAGCATGCTGCCATGAAGAACTTGTCCACCCTGTTTAAGTTCACCCCTGCGCTGAGCCGCCGGGTTGCCATGGGTCTGGCCCTGGCCACGATGGCCGGCGGCGCGCTGGCCCAGGAGTGGAAGCCCAACCGACCGATCACGATGATCGTGCCCTGGGGCGCGGGCGGCGGCACCGACGCGACGGCGCGCATCGTCGCCTCGCTGATGGAGAAGGACCTCGGCCAGCCGGTCAATGTGGTCAACCGCACCGGTGGCTCGGGCGTCGTGGGCCACGCCGCGATCGCGGGTGCCGCGCCCGACGGCTACACGATCGGCCTGATCACGGTGGAAATCACGATGATGCACCACCAGAAGCTGACCGACCTGAACCCGACAAGCTACACCCCGATCGCGCTGGTCAACCTCGACCCGCCCGGCTTCCAGGTGCGCGCCGATTCGAACTACAAGTCGATGGCCGACGTCATGGCCGCGATCAAGGCCAACCCGGGCAAGCTCAAGGCCTCGGGCACCGGGCAGGGCGGCATCTGGCACCTCGCCCTGGCCGGCATGCTGCGCACCTCGGGCATGGACCCGGCCGCCGTGCCCTGGGTGCCGTCCAACGGGGCCGCCCCGGGCCTGCAGGACCTCGTGGCCGGCGGCGTCGATTTCGTACCCGTCTCGCTGCCCGAGGCGCGCTCTCTGATCGAGGCCGGCAAGGTGCGCTCGCTGGCCGTGATGGACAGCCAGCGCTCGGCCCTGTTCCCGAACGTGCCGACGCTGAAGGAGGCCACCGGCCTGGACTGGATGATCGGCGCCTGGCGTGGCGTGGCCGCCCCGAAGGGCCTGCCGCCGGCCGTGGCCGCGCGTCTGGAGGCCTCGGTGAAGAAGGCCTACGACAGCAAGGAGTTCAAGGACTTCATGTCGCAGCGCGGCTTCGGCCTGCTGTGGGCCAACTCGGGCGATTTCGCCCGCTTCATGGCCAAGGGCGACACCGACATGAAGGCGGTGATGACCGCCGTGGGTCTGGTGAAGTAAGTGCAGCGGGTCGACCGCTGGGTGGGCCTGGCGCTGGCTGCGCTGGGCGCGGTCGTGCTCTGGACGGCGCGAGAGTTCCCGAACGTGCCGGGCCAGAAGGTCGGTGCGGCCTTTCTGCCCATGCTGGCGGGCGCGGGCCTGGTGGTCTGCGCCTCGCTGCTCGTGCTGCGCTCGTTTCGAGCACGCCCCGGGCCGGCGGGCGAGGCGCCGGCCCCCCTGGCGGCCGGCGCCCGGCTGGCGCCGCTGGCCGTCGTCGGCTGCATCGGCGCCTACCTGCTGCTGGCTGAAAGCCTGGGCTTCCTGATCGTGGCGCCGGTGCTGCTGTTCGTGCTCTTCCTCGCCTTCGGGCGCGGGGCGGCCGGCGCGCTGGTGTGGGCGCTGGCGGGCAGTGCGGTCGTGCACGTGGCCTTCTACAAGATGCTGCGCGTGCCCCTGCCTTGGGGGGTGATCCCCCCGTTCTATTGACGCCAATGGTCGCGCCCTGGCCGGCGGCGGGCGCTGCCCGCGCCCGCTGCCCTGTGGCGACCTGACACCGGGCCCCTGACGTGGACGCTCTCTACACCGCCTTCGGTCTGGTCTTCCAGCCCTATGTGCTGGCCGTGATCGCGGCCTCGGCCGTCTACGGCCTGTTCGTCGGCGCCATTCCGGGCCTGACGGCCACGATGGCCACCGCGCTGCTGGTGCCGGTGACCTTCTTCATGCCGCCGATCCCCGCGGTGGCGGCCATCGTCACGGCCACGGCCATGGCCATCTTCGCCGGCGACATCCCGAGCGCGCTGCTGCGCATGCCGGGCACGCCGGCCAGCGCCGCCTACACCGACGAGGCCTACCTGCTCACGCGCTCGGGCCGGGCCGAACTGGCCCTGGGGGCGGGGCTCGTGTTCTCGGTGCTGGGCGGGATCTTCGGTGTGCTGGTGCTGGTCGTGGCCGCGCCGGCGCTGGCGGAGTTCGCGCTGAAGTTCAGTTCCTTCGAGTACTTCTGGCTCGTGATGCTGGGCTTCACCTGCGCCGTCTTCATTGCCGGCAGCGACCCGCTCAAGGGCATCATCGCCCTGCTGCTGGGGCTGCTGATCGCCTGCGTCGGCCTGGAAAACCCGGCCGGCGCGCCGCGCTGGACCTTCGGCAATGCCGAGCTGATGGGCGGTATCTCGCTCATCCCGCTGATGATCGGCATGTTCGCGATTTCCGAGGTGTTGCGCTTCGCCTGCACGACCGAGCGGCCGGAGATGGCCACCGACAAGCCCTTCGGCAACGTGTTTGCCGGCATGTGGGGCCTGGTCAAGCGCTACCCGATGCAACTGTTGCGCGGCTCGACGCTCGGCACCGCGGTGGGCGCGCTGCCTGGGGCCGGCGCCGACATCGCGGCCTGGATGTCGTATGCGGTGTCCAAGCGCTTCTCGAAGGAGCCGCAGAAGTTCGGCACCGGCCACGTCGAGGGCATCGTCGAGTCGGGCGCGGCCAACAACTCGGCGCTCGGCGGGGCGTGGATCCCGGCGCTGGTCTTCGGCATTCCGGGGGATTCCATCACCGCGATCGCCATCGGCGTGCTCTACCTGAAGGACCTGAACCCGGGGCCGATGCTGTTCGTCAACAACCCGCACAACATCTACGCCGTGTTCATCGTCTTCGTGCTGGCGCAGTTGCTGATGCTGCCCTTCGGCTGGGCGGCGATCAAGGCGGCCAAGCAGATCCTGCGCATCCCGGCCGCGGTGCTGATGCCGATGATCCTGCTGTTCTGCGTGGTCGGCAGTTTCGCCATCAACAACAGCCCCTTCGGCATCGTCGTCATGGGCGTGGCCGGCGTGGCGGCCTTCTTCATGGAGCGCTGGGGTTTCCCGGTGGCGCCCACGATCCTGGGCGTGGTCCTCGGCACCATGCTCGAGGAGCAGTTCTTCAGCAGCCTGGTCAAGGCCGACGGCAACTTCCTCGCCTTCTTCGAGCGCCCGATCGCCGGCGCGCTGGGCGCGCTGGTGCTGCTGATCTGGGGCTGGGGATTGCTGCGCGTGCTTCAAGGGCGTCGGCAGTGAGGCGGGTGCGGGAAAGGACGAGTGGATGACTGCCGACTGCGACATCGGCCTGATCGGCCTGGCCGTGATGGGCCAGAACCTGGTGCTGAACATCGAGAGCCGGGGCTTCCGGGTGGCGGTGTTCAACCGCACCGGCTCGGTCACGCAGGAGTTCGTGGCCCGTCACCCGGGCAAGGCGCTGGTGGGCGCGCCGGCGCTGGCCGAGTTCGTGGCCCGGTTGAAGCGCCCGCGCAAGGTGCTCGTGATGGTGCAGGCGGGCGCGCCGGTGGACGCGGTGATCGAGCAACTGCTGCCGCTGCTCGAGCCCGAGGACATCGTCGTCGACTGCGGCAACAGCCTCTACACCGACACCGAGCGGCGGGACGCCTGGTTGAGCGGCCGCGGGCTGCGTTTCGTGGGCGCGGGCGTGTCGGGCGGCGAGGAGGGCGCGCGCAAGGGGCCGAGCATCATGCCCGGCGGGCCGGCGTCGACCTGGCAGGAACTGCGCCCGGTGTTCGAAGCCATCGCCGCGCGCGTGGGCGGCGAGCCCTGCGTCACGCACATCGGCCCGGGCGGTGCCGGCCACTTCGTGAAGATGGTGCACAACGGCATCGAGTACGGCGACATGCAGCTCATCTGCGAGGCCTGGGCGCTGATGCGCGCCGCGGGGCTGACCGTGGCGCAGACGGCCGAGGTCTTCGCGCGCTGGAACTCCGGCCCGCTGCAGAGCTACCTGATCGAGATCACTGCGCGCGCCTTGGAGCAGGTCGACCCCGACACCGGCCAGCCGCTGGTGGACGTGATCCTCGACAAGGCCGGGCAGAAGGGCACGGGCCGCTGGACGCTGATCAATGCCGCCGAGCTGGCGGTGCCCGTGGGCACCATAGGCGCGGCCGTGGACGCGCGCATCCTGTCGTCGATGCGGGCGCTGCGCCTGCAGGCCGCGCAGTGGCTGCAGGGCCCCGCGGGTCGGCTGCAAGTGCCCGACACCGACGCTTTCGTGGCCGCCGTCCACGACGCGCTGTACGCATCCAAGGTTGTCAGCTACGCCCAGGGCCTGGACCTGATGCGCGCTATGAGCGCGAAGAAGGGCTGGGGCCTGGACCTGGGCGCGATCGCGTCAATCTGGCGCGGCGGCTGCATCATCCGCGCGCGCTTCCTCGAGCGCATCACCGAGGCTTGGCGTGGCCAGCCCGACCTGCAGCACCTGGCGCTGGCGCCCTTCTTCCGCGACCTGTTGAACCGGGCCGAAGCGCCGTGGCGTGATGTGGTGGCAGCCGCGGTGCGCGCCGGCGTGCCGGTGCCGGCCTTCAGCGCCTCGCTCGCCTACTTCGACAGCCTGCGCTCACCGCGCCTGCCGGCCAACCTGCTGCAGGCCCAGCGCGACTTCTTCGGCGCCCACACCTACGAGCGTGTGGACCGGCCCGAGGGTGAGTTCTTCCACACGGTGTGGCCGGAGATCGTGGAGGGGTGAGGGCGTCGCGGGCCCCGGAGAACCGAGCTCAGGCCGGCGAACTCAGTTTCAGCCCCACGATCCCCGCGACGACCAGCCCCAGGCTGACCAGGCGCGCGGCGTTGACCGGTTCGCCGAAGAGCGCCATGCCCAGGAGCGCGGTGCCCACCGCGCCGATGCCGACCCAGACCGCGTAGGACGTGCCCACCGGCAGCGACTTCATCGCCATCGCCAGCAGCACGACGCTGCCCACCATCGCCGCAACCGTGAGCACGCTGGGCACCAGCCGCGTGAAGCCCTCGGTGTATTTCAGGCCGATGGCCCAGCACACCTCGAGCAGGCCGGCGATGACGAGAAGGGTCCAGGGCATGGGGAGTGTCCAGTGCAGCGGCAGGAGCGCCAAGACGGTACCAGCGCCAAGGAGGCAGGAGCTCAAAGGCGGCAGGAGTGCCAAGACGGCAGGAGCGCCCAGTCTGCAGGAGCGCCCAGGAGGCAGGACACCGCCGGTGACCGGTATCCGCCGCAGCGAAGTGAAGGAGGAGGCCGGGCGTCAAGCCCGGCCGGGGGACATGAGCGGAGGCGGATGCCGGTCGCCGGCGGTGCGAGGTGCAGGAACGCACGTGCCCACGAACCAGGTCAACTCGACAACAACGAGGTGAGAAAGCGCCAGATCGACGACGCCCTACGACCAGGAGCGCGCGGGCGGCAACTGCACGAGTCCCGCCCCGCCGCCACCCTCACACCAGGTGCTTCACCCCGTCCTGCTCGCCCATCAGCTCGGCCAGCGTCTTGTCGATGCAAGCCTGGCTGAACTCGTCGATGGGCAGGCCTTCGATGATCTTGTACTGCCCGCCTTCGCAGGTGACGGGGTAGCCGAACATCACGTCCTTGGGGATGCCGTACTCGCCGTTGCTCGCCACGCCCATCGTCACCCACTCGCCGTGGGTGCCCAGGGCCCAGTCGCGCATGTGGTCGATGGCGGCGTTGGCGGCCGAGGCTGCGGATGAGAGGCCGCGCGCCTCGATGATGGCCGCGCCGCGCTTGCCCACGGTGGGCAGGAACACGTCCTTGTTCCAGGCGTGGTCGTTGATCATGTCCTTGACCGAGGCGCCTTCGATGGTGGCGAAACGGTAGTCGGCATACATCGTCGGGCTGTGGTTGCCCCAGACCGCCATCTTGCGGATCGCCGCCACCGGCTTGCCGGTCTTGGCCGCGAGCTGGCTCAGCGCGCGGTTGTGGTCCAGGCGCAGCATCGCGGTGAAGTTCTCGCGCGCCAGGCTGGGCGCGCTCTTCATCGCGATCCAGGCGTTGGTGTTGGCTGGGTTGCCCACGACCAGCACCTTGACGTTGCGGCTCGCCGCGGCGTCCAGCGCCTTGCCCTGGGCGGTGAAGATCTGCGCGTTGGCCGCCAGCAGGTCGGCGCGCTCCATGCCCGGGCCGCGCGGGCGCGCACCCACCAGCAGCGCGTAGTCGGTGTCCTTGAAGGCGGTCGTCGGGCTGCCGTGGGCCTCCATGCCCGCCAGCAGCGGGAAGGCGCAGTCCTCGAGCTCCATCATCACGCCCTTGAGCGCCTTCTGGGCCTTTTCGTCGGGAATCTCGAGCAACTGCAGGATGACCGGCTGGTCCTTGCCCAGCATCTCGCCCGAGGCAATGCGGAACAACAGGGCGTAGCCGATCTGGCCGGCGGCGCCGGTGACGGCGACTCGAACGGGTTTCTTGCTCATCGAAGGCTCCAGGGGAGATGGTGGGAAATCGCGCGCCGCACGCCCGACCAAGGCGGGCAGGGCCCGGAGCCGGGCGGTGCGCCGCAGCCGCGGTATCCCGTTGCAGACGGTCGACAGTGTAAGACGCGCAGGCCTGCCCCCGCCTGACGGCATCGGGCCGCAACGGCCCGGTCTTGTACTCCTGTATCTTGTACAAGAGTGCTTGCGCAGGCGAGCCCGGCTGTGCTGCAATCCGGGTTCGATGTCTTCCCAGCCGTCCCCGAACTCCTCCGGCCCCGCGGCCGCGGCGGCCGCAAGCCCCGCCGGCGGCGCTGCGCCGGCAGTTGGCGCCAGTGGTGAGGCCCCGGCCTTCAGTCCGCTGTACCAGCAGATCAAGGGCCTGATCACGCGCAGCCTGCAAGGCGGCGAGTGGCTGCCGGGCCAGGCCATTCCGAGCGAGCACGAACTGGCGGCGCGCTTTCGCGTCAGCCAGGGCACCGTGCGCAAGGCGGTGGACGAGCTCGCCGCGGACAACCTGCTCGTGCGTCGCCAGGGCAAGGGCACGTTCGTCGCCACCCACGCCGAGGAGCGCACGCAGTACCGCTTCCTGCGCCTGCGCGCCGACAGCGGCGCCACGGTGGTGCTGCAGCGCCGCCTGCTCGACTGCCGGCGTCTGCGCGCGCCGGCTGACGTGGCCCGGCCGCTGGGCCTGAAAAGCGGTGACACCGTGGTCGAGATCCGCCGTGTGCTGCTGGCCGAGGGCGTGCCGGTGGTGCTGGACGACATGTTCCTGCCCGGCGCGCTGTTCAAGGGATTGAGCGCCGAGCGCCTGAGCGAATGGAAGGGGCCGATGTACCGCCTCTTCGAGGCTGAATTCGGCGTGCGGATGATCCGTGCCGACGAGAAGATCCGGGCCGTGGCCGCCGATGCCGAGGCCGCGGCGGCGCTGGCGCTGGCGCCGGGCGCGCCGCTGCTGTCGGTCGAGCGCCTGTCCTACACCTACGGTGACAAGGCGGTCGAACTGCGGCGCGGCCTGTACCGCACCGACGGCCACCACTACCGCAACGCGCTGAGCTGAGCGGCGGGCCCACCCATGCATCCCAACCTGTCTCGCACGTCGGCGCGCTGTAGTCCTGACGTCAGCTTGCTGCGATGCAATAAACTGAACGCAGTGCGAAGTCATGCAGACGTCTGACAACAACGAATGAACGAGAGCGGCGTCGGCTCGGGGAGCGCCCCGAAGCAGGCGCTTGCATGAGGCCCCTCGACGAGGGCAGCAAGAGGAGAAGAACGAGGTCCACCCATGGCAACACCCCCGAGATCCGGCGCGGTGCACCGGAACATCCACGTCACGCAGATCCTGTCCTACCGCCTGCCGCCGGCCGGCGTGGTCTCGATCCTGCACCGCATCAGCGGCGCGGTCCTGTTCCTGCTGCTGCCCTTCGTCATCTGGTTGTTCGACACCAGCGTGAGTTCCGAGGTCTCCTACGAGACCTTCACGAGCGCGTTCATCGCCGGCATGGGCTTCCTGCCGGGCTGGTTCGTCAAGCTCGTCGCGCTGGCCTTGATCTGGGCCTACCTGCACCATGCGATCGCCGGCGTGCGCCATCTGTGGATGGACGCCACGCACAGCGTGACCAAGGCCCAGGGCCACTCCACCGCGGTGGCGACGCTGGCCTTGTCCGTGATCCTGACGCTGGCGCTGGGCGCCAAGCTGTTCGGCCTGTACTGAAGGAGGGTCCCGATGGCTGATCGTCAACCGAACTTCGGCGCCAAGCGCGTTGTCGTCGGCGCCCACTACGGTCTGCGCGACTGGCTCAGCCAGCGCGTCACCGCGGTGCTGATGGTGCTGTTCACCGTGGTGTTGCTGGCCCAGGTGCTCATGCCCGGGCCGCTGGACTACGCGCGCTGGTCCGGCATCTTCTCCGCGCAGTGGATGAAGGTGCTGACCTTCGTCGTCATCGTCGCGCTCGCCTGGCACGCCTGGGTGGGCGTGCGCGACATCTGGATGGACTACGTCAAGCCGGTGGGCGTGCGGCTGGCGTTGCAGGTGTTCACGATCGTCTGGCTCGTCGGCTGCGCCGGCTGGGCCGTGCAGGTGCTCTGGAGACTCTGAGTCATGGCGCTTTCCAACCTTCCCCGCCGCAAGTTCGACGTCGTGATCGTCGGCGCCGGCGGCTCCGGCATGCAGGCCTCGCTGCGCTTGGCGCAGGCCGGGCTGAACGTGGCCGTGCTGTCCAAGGTCTTCCCCACGCGTTCGCACACGGTGGCGGCGCAGGGCGGCATCGGCGCCAGCCTCGGCAACATGAGCGAGGACAACTGGCACTACCACTTCTTCGACACCGTCAAGGGGTCGGACTGGCTGGGCGACCAGGACGCGATCGAGTACATGTGCCGTGAGGCGCCGCGCGTGGTCTACGAGCTCGAGCACTTCGGGATGCCCTTCGACCGCAACCCCGACGGCACGATCTACCAGCGCCCCTTCGGCGGCCACACCGCCAACTACGGCGAGAAGCCGGTGCAGCGCGCTTGCGCCGCGGCCGACCGCACCGGCCACGCGATGCTGCACACGCTCTACCAGCAGAACGTGAAGGCGCGCACCAACTTCTTCGTCGAGTGGATGGCGCTGGACCTGATCCGCGACGCCCACGGCGACGTGCTCGGCGTCACCGCGCTCGAGATGGAAACAGGCGACGTCCACATCCTCGAGGGCAAGGTCACGCTGTTCGCCACCGGCGGGGCCGGGCGCATCTACGCGGCCAGCACCAATGCCTTCATCAACACCGGCGACGGCCTGGGCATGGCCGCGCGCGCCGGCGTGCCGCTGGAGGACATGGAGTTCTGGCAGTTCCACCCCACCGGCGTGGCCGGCGCGGGCGTGCTGCTGACCGAAGGCTGCCGCGGCGAGGGTGCCATCCTGCGCAACGGCAACGGCGAGCGCTTCATGGAGCGCTACGCGCCGACGCTGAAGGACCTGGCGCCGCGCGACTTCGTCAGCCGCTGCATGGACCAGGAGATCAAGGAAGGCCGCGGCTGCGGGCCCAACAAGGACTACGTCGTGCTCGACATGACGCACCTGGGCGCCGAGACCATCATGAAGCGACTGCCCAGCGTCTACGAGATCGGGCACAACTTCGCCAACGTCGACATCACGAAGGAGCCCATCCCCGTGGTGCCGACCATCCACTACCAGATGGGCGGCATCCCGACCAACATCCACGGCCAGGTGGTGGCCCCGAAGGGCGGTGACCCCAACGCCATCGTCGACGGCTTCTACGCGGTGGGCGAGTGCTCCTGCGTCAGCGTGCACGGCGCCAACCGCCTGGGGACGAATTCGCTGCTGGACCTGCTGGTGTTCGGCCGTGCCGCCGGGCTGCACATCGTCGACGCCGTGAAGAAGGCGCCCAAGGCGCACAAGGACCTGCCGTCGGACGCCGCCGACCGCGAGCTCGCGCGGCTCGCCCGCCTGGATTCGAACTCGCAGGGCGAGTACGCGCAGGACGTGGCCAACGACATCCGCCGCGCGATGCAGCAGCACGCGGGCGTGTTCCGCACCCAGGCCAGCATGGACGAGGGGGTGGCCAAGATGGCCGCCATCGCCGAGCGCGTCAAGTCCATCGGCCTGAAGGACCGCAGCAAGGTCTTCAACACCGCGCGCATCGAGGCGCTCGAGGTCGACAACCTGATCGAGTCCGCCCAGGCGACCATCGTCTCCGCGGCGGCGCGCAAGGAAAGCCGCGGCGCGCACACCGTCGACGACTACCCGGACAGCGCCGAGTTCCCGAACGGGCGCAACGACCGCGACTGGATGAAGCACACGCTGTGGTATTCCGAGGGCAACCGCCTGGACTACAAGCCTGTGAACCTGAAGCCCTTGTCGGTGGAAAGCATTCCGCCCAAGGTGCGTTCCTTCTGATCCCGGGAGCCTCACCATGACCAAGAGAACCTTCCAGATCTACCGCTACGACCCCGACACCGACGCCAAGCCGCGCATGCAGACCATCGAGATCGAACTCGACGGCTCGGAGCGCATGCTGCTGGACGCGCTGATGAAGCTGAAGGCGGTCGACCCGTCGCTGTCGTTCCGCCGCTCCTGCCGCGAGGGCGTGTGCGGCTCGGATGCGATGAACATCAACGGCAAGAACGGCCTGGCCTGCCTGACCAACATGCGCACACTGCCGCAGACGGTGGTGCTCAAGCCGCTGCCCGGGCTGCCGGTGATCCGCGACCTGATCGTGGACATGACGCAGTTCTTCAAGCAGTACCACTCGATCAAGCCCTACCTCGTCAACGACACGCTGCCGCCCGAGAAGGAGCGCCTGCAGTCGCCCGAGGAGCGCGACGAGCTCAACGGCCTGTACGAGTGCATCCTGTGCGCGAGCTGCTCCACGAGCTGCCCGAGCTTCTGGTGGAACCCCGACAAGTTCGTCGGCCCGGC
>JAIXWM010000124.1 GCA_027491255.1 Rubrivivax sp.
CACAGCTTCTGAGCCAGGCCCGCCGCGAGCATCGCGCGCACGAGGGCGTTGGCCTTGTCGTCCTCGGTCGCGCCGGTGACGTCGAGGTCGATCTCGTTCATGCGCCGGGCCTGGTCGACGGCCCAGTCGATGTACTCGGAGAGCGTGCGGTTCTCCTGGCCGAAGGCGAGCGCGTGCATCGACTCGGCGATCTGCTTGGCGGTGCCCTCGAGCACGCGCCCGTCGGCCATCATTCGGATTCTCATCGTCGGTTCTCCTTGCGAGGGTTGTTCTGCATCCAGTCGCCGCTCGGAATGCGCGGTCGGCCATGGGCTTGCTCGATCGGCAGCACGTAGGCCGCGACCTCGTCACCGTCGTCGAGCCGGACGGTGCGGCGCTCGTAGAAGCGCGGGTGCCCCTCGAGGCGGTCGAGCGCGGCGAGCGTGACGGCGTCGACGTCGTAGACCTCCCCGACGACCGCTGTGCGGCCTCCGGCGATCATCGCCGGGAACGCCCCGAGGCTCACCAGCTCGAAGGCCGGCTCGGTCCGGGCGCGCCTCACCAATGCGTGGTGGTCGAGCAGGTAGTGGTTCGGCTCGCCGGCGCGCAGCGTTCCGTAGACAAACACGCGGGTGGCGGCGGCGTTCATCGCTCCCCTCCGAGCGCCATCGCGAGCGCGAGCTCGTCGAAGCCGTGCTTGCGGTAGGCGCGCCAGAGCACGCCGAAGTAGGCCTCGGTCGGCAGCGACTGCTCGGCGGCGTCCTTGACGTAGACGTGGGCGCGGCGGCGGGCTCCATCGGCGACGGTCACGAGGAGGCGCCGACGCTCGTAGGCGACTGGGTGTCCCTCGAAGCGATCGAGCCTCTCGAGGTCCTCGTCGCTGAGCGCCCACAGGAGCCCCGGGACCCGGCCCTCGCCGTCGCGCACCACGGTCGCCACGCCCCCGCCCCAGGCGGCGCTCTGCCCGGCGAAGCCGAGGCGGTAGCCGTCCAGGATTGCGGCCCCGAGCAGCTTCGCGCTCGGGCAGCGGGCCCGCATCTGCGCGGCGTCCAGGTTCGAGCCGTAGGCGAAGTAGGTCTGGGTCAATGGCCCTCGTCGTTGGGTGTCTCTCGTGGCGTCGTACATCGCTTCCTCTCGTCGTGCAGTCCAGTCGTTCTCGTCCTCTTTCTCTCCGTGAATCAGCCCCTTGGAAGGCGCGCGCGTGCAGCGTGGTGACCTTGCGACGGGCAACGGACACGCGGCGCGTTTCGCCCCGAGGTGCCGGCGCGAGGCCGGCCCCCGGGCGGGGCCCCGGGCTCACCCGTTGGCCGCCCGGTAGGCCACCGTGTCGCGGCGCTCGCCCTTCCAGGCCGCCGAGCCCTCGAGCTTGGCCATCAGGTGCAGGCGGGCGGTCTTGAACTCGTCGCCGATCAGGCCGAGCTTCAGGAGGAAGACCCGGAAGTCGTACTTGGCGGTGGCGGGGTTGAAGTCGCGGCGCTTGCTGCAGCTGGCCTTCGCGCCGATCGCCTTGGCGCTGAGCGCGAGGGCGAACTGGACGTAGGCCTTGATCTGCCCGGCGTGCAGCGTCGCCTCGAACCAGCGGTACTCGACCGTGCCGCGGAACCACACGTTGTGGAGGTTCACCCCGTGGTAGCGGGTGTGGTCGTAGTGCTGCGGCGCGCGGTTGTGGTAGCCGTACCAGGCGCGGTTCATCTGCTCGAGGTTGGTCGGGCGCTGGCGCTCGATCGTCGCGAGGAAGGCCTGGTCGATGCCGCGGCACCAGCGCGAGCGGCGGGCCTCGGTGATGCCGAGGGCGTGCTCGATCAGCTGCTCCTGCTTGTTGACGATCTTGACCAGGTTGCGGAGGCCCGCGGCGTCGAACCGGGCGGCGTCGACGTGAATGTGGATGCCGCAGCTGGCGTCGACCTTGGCGCCCGCCTTGCGGACCGCGCGAACCACCTCCTGCAGGGTCTCGAGGTCGCCGTAGGTCAGGATCGGGCTGACCACCTCGGCCTGGCGCGTGCGGTCGGCGTTGAGGCTCGCGTCCGCCATCACCCGCCAGCGGCGGCCGTCGGGGGCGACGACGTCGTAGGGGTCGTAGCAGGCGGGGCTGCCGACGTGCTGGACCGTGCCGCCGACCACCGTCTGGATGGCCTGGGCGACCGCGGCGCGGGTCTGGCCGATGGTCTCGATCTCGATGCCGAATCGCAGGGTCTTCATGCTGCCTTTCTCCTTTTCTTTCAGGTGTTTGGCTTCGTTGCCGTCGCGTGGACGTACATCGCTTCCGTTCCCGACGAAGTCCAGTCGACATCGAGCGAAAAGAATATAAAAACCAAGCACTTAGAATGACGCGAGGGTTCGCGGGCTTACGCCCTCGAGGCCCTGGCGCCGCTGGGTAGGCAGCGGTGTTCAGCGGCGGATTCCGCCGCCTGGGTCGCGCGCCGGGATCAGCGCTCCCACGGGAAGATCCGGGCACGGCGGAGCGCCGACTGCTTGTCGGCCTCGAGGTCGCGCAGGAGGCGCTCCAGCTCGTGGAGGCTGCGCTCGTCGAGGGCGGAGAGCGCCAGTTGGTACCGGCGCCCCGTCGACCGAGCGATCTCGCCTTCGAGGACCGCGATGAGGTGGCGCTTGCGCGCCTCGTCCGGCTCCATCACGCACCCCGGACGCGGGCCGCGGCGGCGGCCTCGCCGAGCCCCGAGAGGTACTGGTCCAGCGCGTGGCGGAAGAGCTCCATGCGGCTTTTGAGACCGCGGCGGCGCCAGACGTCGTCGAGCGCCTCGACCGTCTCGGCGGGCATCCTCAGCGGCAGGACCTTGTGCTCGACGCTCGGCTCGCCGGGCTGACGCCGCCCGACGGGACCGACCGGGACCTTGCCCTGGCTCGCGAGGCGAATCTTCCAGAGCAGGTAGCGTTTGTCGCGGCTCCCGGTGGACCGGCCGACGACCGCGACGTAGCGGGCGCGAAGCGCGTCGATCTCCAGCTCATGGGCCAGCGCATCGGTCGCGCCCTCGACGTGCGGCGGCGCGGGGACGGGGGCGCCAGCGGCGTTCTCGACCTCGGTCTCGGCCTCCATGCCCGCGTGGCTCACCACCTGCCCGTCTAGCGTCTCGACGATGCTCGGGGACGCCACGGTGTCCACCTCGGGCGCATCCGCGGTGGGCACCGGCGGCGCCTCGTCCACCGCCGCGACGGTCGTGTGGAGGTCGCTCGACGCCGGGGCCTCGGGCAGCTCGGCGCCAAGCGTCTCGGCGATGCGCCGGAGCAGGAAGGTCCGGTTCGGGCAGCGGGTCTCCTCGCCGACGATCTCTGCGTAGCGGGCCTGCAGGTCAGGAAGCCGGAGCTCGGCGAGCGCGGCGAGGCGGGTCTGGACGGTCTCGGTCATGGTCGTCTCCTTGGGGATGCGGAGGCGAAGGTGGGCTGCGACGCGCAGCGCCCCGCCGCCCCTGGTCGGGTCAGCGGGCGAGGTGCGCGAAGCACGCGAGGTCGATGGCGCGGGGGTCGCTGGCGACGAAGCTGAAGCGGCCTTCGCCTGCGAGCCAGGGCTGCACCTCCACGCGGTCGTTCGGACCGATGCCGCCGGCCCGGTCGATGCCGAGGTCGTCCGAGAGGTAGGCGCAGTCGGCGTCCGGGTCGCGGTCGGGGGCGGCGCCGCCCTTGATGACGCCGACGATGCGGACCGCGTAGCCCGCGAGGTAGCGGTGCTCGGTGCCGTGGTAGGTGGTGGTCTTGCCGATGATCGCGTGCATGTCGCCTTGCTCCTCAGGAGGTGGCGGCCCTTGGCCGTGGCGACATACACGCTTCCTTTCCGCACCCCATCAAGTCGTTCTTCGAGGAGAAAGCGAAGAAAGATCGGATACTTGAGGGGCGCGAAAGAGCGAGGCCGCCACCCCCTCGGAGGAGGTCGCGGCCGGGGCCGGAAGGCCCTCGTCGGTCAGCCGCGGTAGGCGGCGTCCCAGGCCTCTTTGCTGCCGTACCGAAGCTGGCTGCCCTCGACGATGAACACGTCGTTGCGGGGCAGCGACTCGGGCCGCGCGCTCCAGCGATCGTGCTCGCTCGCGGCGGGAGCCTCGCCACCGTCGTCGTCCTCGTCGTCCGACTCGGTGAACTCCTCGCGCACCGTGACGCCGTGGATCGCGACCTCGAAGGGCCAGTTCTGCTGGCTCATGAGGTAGACGCTGGCCTCCGGGTCCAGCTCCTCCAGGATCTCAATCAGCTCGCGTACCTTCATCGCTCTCTCCTCGCGGTGGTGGGGCCGTGCCCCGTTGCGAGGCGCATACACGCTTCGTTCGTCGTCGATAGCAACTCGAAGAGAGAGCGATTCGGCTTCATTTTCAGGTGTTTGAGCGAACGCGCGGGGCCTGCGAGTCGTGCATCTCCTCGATGGCCTCCTTGAGCGCGAGGAGCGCCGCCTCGACCTTCACCGTGGCCTCCGTCTGCGCGCGCCCCATCTCCGCGACGCGCTCATAGAGCTCGCGCAGGGCAGCGTCCTTGCGCTCGTTGATCCGCCAGAATGCCCAGCCGAGGATGGCCACGAGACCGTAGGGGCCGGTGGCTTGAAGCCAGGTCGCAATACCGCTGAACTCGTTCATGTCTTGCCTCACGTGTTCGTCGCGGACCCGGTGAGGTCCGAGACATCAATCGACCCGCGAGCGTTCGTCGCGCGTCGGGCGGCCTCCTCGTAGGCCAGGTTGGGTTCGAGCCCGGCCTCGAGGCGCAGCCAGGCATAGAGCGCGAGCCACGCGCCATCGGCGTGGGCGAAGTAGTGGTGGGCGTAGACGCCCGGACGGCGCTGGTCGGCGCCGGGAACGACGCCCATGCGGAGTCGCCCGCCCGCGAGCCCGATCCACGCGCGCGGGATCGAGAGCCCCTCGGCGGCCGGGCTCGTGAGCCACTCGACGAGCTGGGCGGTGGCCTCGGCCTGCGCGGGCGTCGGCAGCACGTAGGCGCCGCCGTGCGCCCAGGGTGCCGCGATGGTGCGCGTCCACGGCAGGTCGTCCCGCAGTAGGTACGGGTAGTACGGGTTCACCACCTCGACGCCGATCGAAGGGCCGTTGTGCCCGCCGGCGTGCGCGAGGCGCGCGTACGCGAGGTCGCCGTGCTGCGTGATCTTGCCGTCGGGCGCGAGGATGAGATGGACGCCGAGCGTGCGGCGCTTGAGGACGGCGACGGTGCTCAACGCCGAGCGCGTGACGGACTCGTGGATGACGAGCTCGGTCACGGCCTGGCCTGCGCGGGAGCGACCCTCGAACTTGAACACCTTCGGGTCGCCGAAGTTCCTCACGTCGAGCCCGGGTGGCGCTGGCAGCGCGCGCCCGGCGACGATGAACGCGCTCGGGTCGACCACGCTCATCCCCCGCCTCCCAGGCGCGTCGCCACGGTGTCGGCGGACAGGACCATCGTCGGGTTGGCCACGGTCGTCGTGGTGTTCGCGGTGGGCGCCGTCGCGCGCTTCGTGACGTGTTCCTGCCGCGGGTCGACCTCATCGGGGACGAAGTACTGGAACGCCGTGAGCTCCCCGACGCGGCTCGCGAGGTGCTCGCGCTCGACGCGTTTGAGCTCCTCGCCCCCGTCCCAGACGCGACGGGCCGCGGGGTCGAGCTTGTCGAGGACGCCCGCGACGAAGGTCGCCGCCTCGGGCATCGCCACGAGTCCGCGCTGCACCGAGACGGGCAGCTCGCCCGCGCGCTTGCAGATGGCTGCGAGTAGCTTCGGCCGCGCGCGGCTCGTCTCGAGGAACAGGTACAGCGGGCGTCGGTCGCCCTCCTTGACGAGCTGGTCGAGGACCGCGAGGCGGTCGTCGTCGCCGGGGAAGGCTTCGACGAAGCGCTGCGTGATTGCCCCCCAGCACGGCACCGGGCTGCCGGGATCGCCCTTGCGGATGAAGTCGGCGTAGGCCCTGGCCTTGCTGAGCGGCAGCGCGTCGATGCGCGCGGCGAGGCTCTCGCGCGGTACCCGCACGAAGGTCGTCGTTGAGTTCGTCATGTGCCCACCCGGTACGCGGCGACGTTGATGTAGAGGTCGGTCGCCGAGAGGTTCTGGACGGTGACGACGTAGTCCTTGTCGCCGCTCGCGCTCTGCTTGGTGACCCAGGCGCGGATGTCGTCGCTCAGCGCGCCCTTGATGTAGGTGGTCGACTGCGGGATGCCGCTCGACAGGTAGTTGTAGGAGACGGTCACGAGGTCGGGCCGGTCGGCCAGCGTCGTGACGGTCTTCGACTGCCCCGCGAGGAACGTGTCGGACGCGAGGAAGGTGCGACGCATGTAGGTCGCGTCGTGGTCATGCCCCGCGACCGCGAAGGCCGAGGCGTGCTGGCCATCGACCGTGTCGGCGTTGTTCACCGTCTCGGTGCGACGCCAGTAACGGCCGTCGTGGTCTCCGCTCGCGACGTGGGCGTTGAGGCTGTCGAGCAGCGTCGTGAGCTGCGAGCGCGCGGTGCCGTTGGCCAGCGTGTACGGGGCCCCGCCGATCGCGCCGCTCCCCACTTGCGTGGTGCCGAGGCTCGGGTTCGTGGACTTCAGGTCGGCGACGATCTC
>JAIXWM010000176.1 GCA_027491255.1 Rubrivivax sp.
CCGAGCGCGATGACTTCGCTCCAGCGCGCGGGCGCCGCCTCCCCCAGCAGATCGGCGCGGTACACGCTGCATTGCGTGGCGCCATCGATGGGCAGGCCCCACAGGTGGCCGGCGTAGCGATAGCTTTCCAGCGACGCGCCGGCCCAGTCGGCCGCTGCCAGCGGGCCGCAGGCGTCCTCCAGCGGCAGGAACATCTGCTGCCGCGCGATCTCGCCGCAGAAGGGGTGGTCGAAGACGACCAGGTCGTAGCGCTGCATCAGCGCCGGCGTCAGGCCGTGCTCGAACCCGCCCAGCGTCTGCGGGTCCTCCAGTGGACTGTTTGCGCCTGCCGAGGAACCGGGCCACCGGCCCGGCGCCGGGTGCGAAGGCGATGCGGTGGATGATGGCTGCCGCCTACAGCGGCCGCAGGGTGCGCGCCTCCTGGCCGTCGGCATCGGGTTCGGCCAGCCAGGTCCGGCCCATGTCCTGGACCAGCGCGGCGAGGGTCGTTCACGTCCGGACCATGGCGGCGGTCGCCAGTGGTCCGGAAGGAGACAGACGATCCGCCGTGGGTGCGGCGACATGGGGATGGCACCCGCTTCGGGGATCGGGCGGCCTGGGGTTTGTCCCGAGCTTGACAGAGCCGCCTTGGCTTGTGAGGGGTATTCGAATTTCCTATGCTGTCCGTCGATGTGGCCGGAAGGTCCGGCCGCGCGATGGGTCGTTTCTCTTGCTGGGGAGAGGAAGCATGAACCGAATCTCGTGGGTCGCGGCACCTTCACGCCGCCTGACTCTCGCCGCCGCCCTCGCGGGCGCCGTCTGGTTCTCCGGGTCTGCGGCGGCGCAGCAGCCGGAGGTGCGCATCGGCTGGATGGGCGCGATCACCGGGCCGATTGCCCAGCTGGTGCCGCCGATCCTCCGCTCCTCCCAGATGGCGGTCGAGCAGATCAACGCCCAGGGCGGCATCCTGGGCGGGCGCCGCCTGGCACTGGCCTCTGCCGACGGCCAGTGCAACGCGCAGGGCGGCACGGACGCCGTGAACAAGCTCGTCAACGTCGATCAGGTGGTGGCGATCGTCGGCGGACTCTGCTCGGGCGAGACGATCGCCGGCGCGAACGCCCAGGCGATCCCGAACGGCGTCGTCATGGTGTCTCCGGCTTCGACCTCTCCGCTGATCACCGGTTTGCAGGACCGCGACCTCATCTACCGCATCGTGCCGTCGGATGCCTACCAGGGCCAGGTCATGGCGCGGATGGTTTGGAACCAGGGCTTGCGCCGCGTCGCCGTGACGCATGTCAACAACGACTACGGCCGCGGCCTGGGCGGCTCGTTCCGTGATGCGTTCACCGCCATCGGCGGCACGGTCACGGCCTTTGCCGCGCACGAGGATCAGCGCGCGTCCTACCGCACCGAACTCGCCACGCTCGCCCGCGGCAACCCCGAGGCACTGGTCACCATCGCCTACGGTGGCGGTTCCGGCCTGACCATGATCCGCCAGGCGCTGGAAGGGGGCTTCTTCAACCGCTTCATCGGCGGCGACGGCATGCGCGACGACGTCCTGCCGCGCGAACTCGGCGCCAACCTCAACATCACCGTGACGCAACCGGTGCCGCGCACGGGCAATCCGAGCCTCGAGACGTTCCAGCAGATGTTCACGGCGGTCGGCGGCAACCCGTCCTCGATCTTCGTGGCGCAGGGCTATGACGGCGCCTTTGCGCTCGCGCTGGCGATCCAGCACGCGGGCGGCACGGACCGCGCGCGCATCTCCGCCTCGCTGCGCGCCATCACCGCGCCGGGCGGCACGGTGATCCGTCCGGGCCAGTGGCGTGAGGCGGTGGCCGCGCTCACCGCCGGTCGGCGCATCACCTACGTCGGGGCGTCGGGCCCGATCGAGTTCGACGCCAATGGTGACGTCCCTGGCAACGTGGCGCAGTGGACGATCCAGGTACGCACCTTCGTCCAGGGGCCGACCCTGTCGGTGAACTGAGCGCGGCGCGAATGACGCAGGCGCGCCCGATGCTCCGGGTGGAGGACGCGCGCCTCTCCTTCGGGGGCGTGCACGCGGTCGACGGGGTGTCGCTCTCCGTGGCGCGCGGCTCCATCACCGGGCTCATCGGCCCGAACGGGGCTGGCAAGTCCAGCCTGTTCAACGTGATCGCCGGGCGCTACCGGCCGCAGTCGGGCCGCGTCCTGCTGGACGGGGAAGACGTGACCGGTCTGCCGCCGCACAAGCTCTTTGCCAAGGGGCTGTCCCGCACCTTCCAGATCCCGGCCGAATTCGGGCAATTGACGGTCCGCGAGAACCTGATGGTGGTGCCCGGGCGTCAATCCGGCGAGCGCCTGTGGAACGCCTGGTTCGGCCGCAACCGCGTACGGGGCGAGGAAGCCGAGATCGGCCACCGTGCCGACGAGGTACTCGCCTTCCTCAGGCTCTCGCACGTCGCGGGCGAACTCGCCTCGCGCCTGTCGGGCGGGCAGAAGAAGCTGCTGGAACTCGGCCGGACCCTGATGGCCGAGCCGAAGGCCGTGCTGCTCGACGAGATCGGCGCCGGGGTCAACAAGACGCTGCTGGCCGAACTGACCGAGAACATCCGCCGGCTGAACCGGGAGCGCGGCATCACCTTCTTCCTGATCGAGCATGACATGGAGTTGATCGGACGCCTGTGTCACCACGTCGTCTGCATGGCCGAGGGCAGGACCCTGGTCGAGGGCACGGCCGAAGCCGTGAAGTCCGACGCCCGCGTGCTGGACGCCTATCTGGGCGGCGGCCGCGCCGCGGCATGACACCTCTTCTGGAAGCGCGCGGCCTCTATGCCGGCTACGGCGGCATGGACATCCTGCGCGGCTGCACCCTCACGGTCGACCCGCGGGAGATGGTGGTGATCGTCGGGCCGAACGGCGCAGGGAAATCCACCGCGATGAAGGCGCTGTTCGGCCTGGTCAGGATCCGCGACGGCCGTGTCACCTTCGACGGGAAGGACATCACCCACGCGCCTACCGAAAGCCTGGCGCCTTCCGGCCTGGCCTACGTGCCCCAGGAACACAATGTGTTTGCGACCCTGACCGTCGAGGAGAACCTCGACATGGGCGCCTACACCCGACGCGCTGGCATCGCCGAGGCCAAGGCGCGGATCTTCGACCTGCTGCCGGCGCTCAGGCTCAAGCGCGGGCAGGCCGCGGGCGAGCTCTCAGGCGGTCAACGTCAGATGGTCGCGATCGGACGCGCGCTGATGATGGAACCGAAGCTGCTGATGCTGGACGAACCTTCGGCCGGTCTCTCGCCCAAGGTGCTGTCCGAGATCCTGGAGGCGATCGCCACCATCAATGCCGCAGGCGTCGCGATCCTGATGGTGGAGCAGAACGCCAAGGCCGCGCTCGCGATGGCGCACCGGGGCTATGTGCTGGCCGGCGGCGCCAACCGCTTCGAAGGGCGTGGGCCCGAACTCCTGGCCAACCAAGAGGTCGCAGCCTCGTTCCTCGGCGGCTGAGCGCGATGGCCGAATTCGTCAACCTCTACCTCGTGAATGGCATCGTGCTCGGGTGCGTCTATGCCCTGGGCGCGATCGGGATCACGATGATCTTCGGCATCCTGCGCTTCGGGCACTTCGCCCATGGCGACATGATGACCGCCGGCGCCTACATGGCCCTCGCGCTGGTGTGGGCAACCGGTTGGCCCGTGCTCTGGGCGCTGCCGCTGGCCATGGTGCTGACGGCCGCACTCGGTGCCGGCGTGCACTGGGCCTTCTATCGACCGCTCGACAAGGGCTCGAACTCGACGATCGTGATCGTCATCGCCTCCTTCGGCGTGGCGCTGATGCTGCGCTCGGCGGTGCAGTTGTTCTTCGGGGTCGATATCGTCACCTACCAGCGCGGCTTCCAGTCGCCGATCTGGATCGCCGACACGGTCCGCATCCTGCCGCGGCACCTGTGGATCATCGGGCTGACGGCGGCGCTCGTGGCGGCGCTGCACCTGTTCCTGACGCGCTCGCGTCTTGGCAAGGCGATGCGGGCGATGAGCGACAACCCATCGCTGGCCCGGATCTCCGGCATCGGCACGACGAGGGTGGTGCTCGCCGCTTGGGCGATCGGTGGGGCCCTGGCCGCGGCGGGCGGCGTGTTCCTCGGCATTGACACGCAACTCAGCAGCCAGATGGGGTGGAACCTGCTCCTGCCGATGTTCGCCGCTGCCGTGCTGGGCGGCATCGGCAACCCGATCGGCGCGGCACTCGGCGCGCTGGTCGTCGGCATCGCCGAGGAACTCGTCACCTATCCCTGGTTCGGCGAGCCCTTGATCTCGCCCGCCTACAAATCGGCGGTTTCTTTCGCGATCCTGGTGGCGCTGCTGGTCTGGCGCCCCACCGGCCTGACCCGCGGGAGGGTGTTCTGATGGACCAAGCCACCCTCGGTCTCATCCTCTACGCACTGGGTCTGGCCAATCTGGCGGCGATCTACGCCGTCATGGCGCTCGGCCTCAACCTCAACTGGGGCGTGACGGGCTTGTTCAACGCGGGCGTTGCCGGCTTCTTCGCGGTGGGCGCCTACACCTCGGTCATTCTCACGGCGCCGGAGAGCCCGCACTTCCTCGGCGGCTTCCACCTGCCGCTGCCTGTGGGCATGCTGGCGGCGATGCTGGTCTCGGGTCTCATCGCCCTCGGCATCGGCGCGACCACGATCCGTCTGCGCTCGGACTACCTCGCCATCGGCACGATCGGCATCGCCGAAATCATCCGTCTCGTGCTCAAGAACGAGGAATGGCTGACCAACGGCGTGCGCGGCATCACGACGATCCCGCGGCCCTTCTTGGGCGACACCGCGCTCGTCTCCGAGCTCTCCTATCTGGCGATGACGCTGGCGATCCTGCTCGTGCTCTACGTGCTGCTGGAGGCCGCGCTGAACTCCCCCTGGGGCCGGATGATGCGGGCGATCCGCGACTCGGAAACCACCGCCGCGGCGGCGGGCAAGCATGTGGATGCCCGGCGGCTGGAAGCCTTCGTCCTCGGCTCCATGCTCATGGGCCTGGGCGGTGCGCTGTTTGCCCACTACCTGCGCTACATCGGACCGGAGGCGACAGAGCCGATCACCACCACCTTTCTCGTGTGGGTGATGCTGATCGCCGGCGGGTCGGGCAACAACCGTGGTGCGATCCTGGGAGCCTTCGTCGTCTGGGTCATCTGGTCGGCGACGGAACTGGTCACGCGCCAGCTTCCGGCGGAATGGGCCGTCCGGGCCAGCTACCTGCGGATCTTCCTGATCGGTCTCCTGCTGCAGATCGTGCTGCAGCGCTTCAGCCACGGCATCCTGCCCGAGCGCAATCCGGGTGAACGCGCGGCCACCGGTCCACAGGACCGAACCTTGTAGCCGAGGGCCCCGGCCGCAATGGCCAGTGCGGGGCCGCAGACACCGCCCTTGGCGTCCCCCAGCGCCCTCATGCGGGCGCCTTGCGACCTCTCGACCGGGCTCCATCGCCATCGTGGCGCCATGGACGCCGAGCGTGTCGGGGGGTGGATGTCGTGCAGCGGTCTTGCAGAGGGGGTGGCGGGCGCGGGTGCGCTGGCCGCGCTGGCGGTCGCCGCCCGATCCGGACCCGGCGTGTCCGGTGCCGCAGAGTCGGGACCGGCTGCGGGTGAATTCAGCGGCTACCGCCTGGCGCCCGGCGACCGGGTGCGCATCACCGTCTGCCAGAACCCCGATCTCACCGTCGAGACCCGTCTGAACAATGCGGGCACGTTGAGCCATCCCTGGGTCGGGGTGTTGCCCCTCGGGGGGCTGGACGTCGGCGCGGCCAAGCGGCGTGTGGCCGATGCCTTGCGGGTCGGGCAGTTCGTGCGCCAGGCGCAGGTGTCGATCACGCTGCTGGAGAGCATAGGAAATTCAAACGCCCTCTTCAAGCACGACAGTACCTGGGCGGTTTCAATTCCGAAGCCCGACACCACCCCTGGTCCGAGGTCTGGCGCATCCGTCCACGGCCAGACATGGCGCCTCGAGGCTCGGCCCGACATGTCTGGCGCTGCTGCGCGAGCGTGACGCCGCCCGCGACGCGCTGGCGGCACTGGCCGGCGAGGTCGACGCCTGCATCACGCTGTCGGCGACCGGGCCCGCCCCGCTCGGGCTGGCGTCCACGGGCGATTCGGCCTTCAACCTGCCCGCCTCCTACCTGCACTGCCCGGCGGTGTCGCTGCCGCTGCTGCAGGCCGACGGGCTGCCGCTGGGCCTGCAGATCCTCGGGCAGCCGGGGCAGGAGCGTGCGCTGTCCTCGGTGGCGCGGTGGTTGGTGAGCAAGGGAGCCGGGGGGCGATGAGGAGCTGAAGCCTTCAGCGGGCCAGCGCGAGCCAGCCCTCGACCAAGCGGTCCTCGAAGGCCGCGGCGTCCAGCTGGCCCTGCAGCCAGGCCTGCGTCAGCTCGCCGGCTCGAGCCTGCCAGCCGATGTAGCCCTTGCAGCGCGGGCGGACCCAGGCGCTGTCCATCGTCGTGCGCATCGCAGCGAAGGCGCCGCCATAGGCCGCATCCTCCGGTGCTCC
>JAIXWM010000115.1 GCA_027491255.1 Rubrivivax sp.
ATCGCCCAGCGCCTGCCGCCGCAGGCCAAGCTGCCCCCCGTCACCGAACTTGCAGAGGTACAAGCCATGCTCTCACGCAACGTCATCCGCTGGGACGTACGGGCCCGTCAGGAAGGGCGGCAAGAGGGACGTCAAGAGGGGCGTCAGGAAGGGCGGCTGGAAGGTCGGCAGGAAGGGCGTCAGGAAGGCCTGCTGGAAGGTCGAATCGAGCTTGCGAGATCGACGCTTGAACGCCAACTCACCCGCCGCTTCGGCCCGCTGCCCTCCCTGGCCCTAGACCGCATCCACCAGGCCACCCTGCCCCAACTCGAGACCTGGCTCGACCGCATCATCGACGCGCCCACCTGGCAGGCGGTGTTCGACGCGCACTGAACCGTCGTCCTCCGGGCGTGCGCGGCAGCGCCGTCGTTACCCCTCTGCGCTGACCTCACCCACGTATCTCCTTGTGGTGTACGGGTTCGGCACCGACCCAGGAACCTGCCCGTCGCTGAGCTGAGCTGGGAGTCTGAACCCGTTCGGACTGAGCATGTCGAAGCCCTGCTGCGCCGCCGAGTCTGGTGCGGGTGGGGCGAGGTCAAGGGTGGAGGCGTCGCATGGGTGCCGCGACAGACCCGCAATGCGCAAGCCCTGAAGGGGCTGAACACCTACGGTCACATACCCATCATGGCATCATCCGCCATTCATCTCGATTAGGGGATCGCCATGCCCACACGCAATGTCGTACTCACTGATCACCAGAATACCGTGATCGAACAGTTGGTCACCAGCGGTCGCTATCAAAACGCCAGCGAAGTGCTGCGCGAAGGGCTTCGCTTGGTGGAGCAACGTGAGGCAGAAGACGCCTGTCGTCTTGAAGCGCTTCGTGCGGCTGTGCAGGTTGGGGCTGCAGACATCGCTGCAGGCCGTTTCAAGTCTTTTGAAACCAAAGCATCGCTGCGTGACCACCTCAGGTCTGTCGCTGGCAAGGCTGCCGCACCTGCATGAGCGTCGTTTGGACACTGCGCCTGACAACACAGGCGGAGTTGGATTTTTCGGAAATCTTGGCTTGGACGGCTGAGAACTTCGGTGAGATCCAAACTGACACCTACGCTGAGACTCTGACACTGGCCATTGAAGCCTTGCAGGATGGCCCGGAGTTGCTGGGTGCCAGAGCGCGGGACGATATCCAGCCAGGCATTCGAACCTTGCACGTGGCTCGCCGGGGGAGGAATGGCCGGCACTTTGTGGTGTTCAGACAGACCCAAGATCAATACATCGATGTCCTGCGTCTGCTTCACGACAGCATGGATCTGGCCAGGCATATTCCGGCGCGCCACGATCAGTCCAAGTGATATCGGGCTCGGGAAATTTCCACATACCGCTATAGGCGCGATGGTCATCGGTGGCCGGTGTGGACGTGAGCGCGGCGGGCCGTCCGCGGCTGCCGATCCGGCTGATCAGTCTCGCTACGTGGCCTGAAGCACGCCTTTAACGCGTCTGGCGCGTGCCGCAGCCGGTTCCACCGACGAGCCACGGTTACAAGTACCGGGCCGTGTACTGGGTGAACGGTGCTCGCGTGGTGGGCTTCGACATCGAGCGCGGCAAGGGCGACCACTGCCATCTTGACGGCGGCGAACGCGCCTACCGGTTCACCACGGCCGAGGCCCTGGTGGAGGACTTCATCGCCGCCGTGGACCCGGCCAGGAGCAAGCCTTGAGTTGAGTACAGAACGCACACTGACGATCGCGCTTCAACCCGACGGGTGGGTCGCTTTGCGGCAGGCTGCCAAGAAAGCTCAGGCTACGCGCTGGCTGGCGGACCGACATGCATTGCGCCACTTCTCAAGTGGCTGGCGAACCGACGTGCGTGGCTCTACTTCACACGTGACCAGCGGACGGGGATCGCAGAGTTCGCAGCTGCAAGAGCTGCGGCCCGCTGGCCCCCGAGGTTGGCGCCATCGATGTACTGCTCGAGCATCTGGATGTCCACGTCCCGCACGCCGGCCGACTGGAAGTGCTCCTTCCATTGGTCGACCACGCCAGCGATGGCCGACACGATCTGCATGGCGGCATCCGGGCGCAGGCCGAATGCGGCGGCCTGACTCATGGCGTTGTCGACGGACGATTCGGCGCCGCGATCACCAACGTCCATCGCCTGCACCCCCAGCCCCTGCGCGGCGGGGAGCACGTCGAATGCCGGCGACAGCGCGTAGGTCCCATCGGCCTGACGCAGCAACGCGTGGTTCTTCTCGTGGTCGTCCGTGTTGTCGATCAGGATGTTGAAGACCATTCGGCGAAACAACTCCTGCTGCGCCTGTGCAATCGCGTCCGCGGCAGCCAGGCGCCTGAGCTGCTGGGCAAGCTGCGGGTAGCCAAAAGCGTCACCGGATGCACGAAGCACGACCTGTGCTGAGATGGCGTGGCGTCGCGCGAGTCCGTCGCGGTCAAAGCGCCGCACGGCAAGGGCGTGGCGGCCGGCCACAGGCAGCGCACGTGTCGCAGCGACTTGGATGCCGCAGCGCAAGGCAAGGGTCATGGCCGCATGCTCGATGAGCTCGGTGTCAGCTTCCTCACCCTCGGAGAATTTGACCAACCAGGATTGCCCATCGATCTGGATCAGCGACTTGGGTCTTGCGCCGCCCAAGCTGACGCCAGGTCGGATGAGGCGCCGCTCCAGCTCCGGCACCGCCTCGTTGGCCAACACCTTGCGCACGGCCTGCGCCATATGCTGCAGGTCCGCGAGCCTTGCAACGGGTGCAGTGGGCCACGGCTCGTAGGTCTGGCGTTTGAGGCTGACGCCCAGAGCGCCATAGCGGTCGTCGCCGGCGAACAGCAAGAACTCCAGCAGCGACAGGCGCGCGGACTTCTCGAACCTGCGGATCACACGCTCGCCCCATCGGTCCGGCCGCGCGTCGTCGACCGCGCCGGCGACGGCATCTTTTTCCGCCGGGACGAACAGGCCCCTGCGCAGCGCAAGGTCCTGGCTCAAGGCAAATCCAGACTCGAGCCATTCATCTGCATACTGCAGACCCACGCTGCGCTTGCCCATCACCAGGCTGAGGTCCCCGATCAACCTGGGCTGCGACGGGTCCGCGAGCCACCAGAGGTAGAGCTCGTCGCGCGGCTGGTAGGCCGATTGAAGATCAGGGGATGGGTTCACGGCGCACCCCGCGACGATGGGCCAGCTGAATCTCCGCCTCCAGCGCGGCAACATCCTCTTTCGGATCGGCCGCCTTCGCCAGCGCGTCGTGCCGCCCGATCAGCCACAGGGCGGTCGCGTACACACCCATCGACACCGACGCGTCGCCCTTTTCCACACGCTGGAGCGTGGGGACAGACACCTGCATGCGCTGGGCCCACCGGCGCAGTGGTTCGCCACGGCGCTTGCGAGCGATCGCCAGATCACGGCCGAGCATGCGAAGTGAAGCTTCGGCTCCTGAAGGCAGAGCTGCTATGGCCGACGAGGATTTGGGCATAAATACAGTTTATCAAAAACCGATTTTTGTACAAACATATGTTTAGAAACCGCTCGTGCCGGCCCGCAGTCGCGGTATGCCGGTCAGGGCCAGCGAGGACTCGAAGCGCACATCGGGTACGGCGGTAGAGCCGGGCCCCACGGCCAAGCCGCGGGCCTTGAGCAGGGACTGCTGAACCGCCCCGGGTTTTGAGGAGGCTCCAACTCTTGAGACGATGGAGCCATGAGCAAGTCGAAAAAGTTCTCACCTGAGGTGCGCGAGCGGGCCGTTCGGATGGTCCAGGAGCTGCGTGGCGAGCACCCATCCCCGATGGCCACTTCAGCGCGCCGCAGCTTGTAGCGCTGGTGGACGATGGCCTGCAGCAGCTCCGCACTCACGTCGGCGATGCGCCGGGCCAGGAAGAGGTCGTCGAGAACCAGCAGGTCCGCCTCGATCCAGTCCTTGAGCTGCAGTGCCAGTTTTGGGGCGCTGGTCAGCCCGCAGTGCCGCGCGTCAATCAGGATGTGAAGAACTGCGGGGATCAGTTATGCGCACCCCAAACGTATTGACATCAGCTATACATCGAGCCGACAATTTGTGTATCTATCGCATACACAAAGGGTCATCGTGCGTGACGCTGCCATCAACCTCAGAGCCCTACCCGAACAGCGCGATCTGATCGATCAGGCCGCATCGGCCTTGGGCAAGAACCGCTCGGACTTCATGCTGGAAGCCGCCTGCGAGCGCGCCCAGGCGGTGCTGCTGGATCAGGTGTTTTTCCGGCTGGATGCCGATAAGTTCGACCAATTCGTGGCTCTGCTCGACGCCCCGCCCAAACCCAACGCAGGTCTGGAACGCCTGATGGGCGTCAAGGCGCCGTGGGACGCGAACCCTGCATGAGCCAGAAGCTTTTGCCACCGCAGCCTCTGAAGGCCGAGCATCGGCAGGAAGACTTCTCCTGCGGAGAGCCTGCGCTGGATGAGTGGCTGCGCCGTCGGGCGCTGACCAATCAGACGACCGGTGCCAGCCGCACGTTTGTGGTGCCTGACGAGGCGGGGCAGGTACTGGCCTATTACGCCGTGGCGGCTGGCGCGGTGTCGCACCAGCAATCGCCAGGGAGCATCCGGCGCAACATGCCAGACCCGGTGCCTGTGATGGTGCTGGCCCGTTTGGCGGTTGACCAACGCTTGCAGAGGCGACAAGTTGGTGGCGCCTTGCTCAAGGATGCGCTGCAACGCGCTGTCTCCGTGGCACAGGACATCGGCATACGTGCCTTGCTGGTGCACGCCCTCAACGATCGAGCTCGTCAGTTCTACAGTCACTATGGCTTTCTGCCGTCACCAGCCAACCCGATGACACTGATGTTGCCGTTACATGCTGCGAGCAACGCGCATTGAACAGTACATTCCCAAAAGTCAGCACCTGGTCGGCTTGTGTCCGAGGCGGACAACGGCGGGCCACTGCGGCGCGGCAACGGAACGCACTTGATCGAGACGCAGCATCAGGCAAGCCGCCCTTCGACGGGCTCAGGGCGAACGGTGGTGGGCGTCAGGGCGAACGGGCTTCTTTCCGCTCAGGCTGAAAATGTTCCCGTTCGGGCCGAGCTTGTCGAAGCCCACGCCTCCGTTCGGGCTGACCCCGTCGAAGCCCCTTTCCGATACACACACACCGCCCGGTGCGCGCCAGCACCCCGGGCGTGCGGTAGTTTGGGCGGGCCGTTTGTGATGCAGGTATTCGGCCCTTCCCTAAGGTCTCGCGCAGTACGCGCCTGGCGCCGCAACCACGCCGCGCCGACACCGCAGGCAACACCGTGGGGCGTATTTGCTGACACTCCCAATTTGGGTATGACCTCACCCAGAATGCGAACGAAATTCTCCTCACACGATACGGCAGAGGTGGAACGCCTCACCATGCTCGTCCACGCATCACATTTGCATTACAGTGCGGACATGAAGACCTCCACCCTGCCTGCCGTGCGCGTCGAGCCCGCGTTGAGAAGCGATGCCGAGGCCGTTCTTGACCAAGGCGAATCCCTCTCCGATTTCGTCGCATCGTGCGTTCGCGACGGCATCGCCTGGCGGCGTACGCAAGACGCGTTCCTGGCGCGCGCCAGCGACGCCGTCGAGCGATCTGAGCGTGAAGACAGCGGAATCCCAGCGCAGGAAATGCTGCGGCAGATGGATGTCCGGCTCGAGGCGGCGCGCCAGCGACTGGCAGCAGGTAAGCCGAGCGCGGAGCAGTGACCGTCTATCGCGTCGTCCTCGCGGACGAGGCTGTTGGCGACTTGCTCCGGATCGAGGATTTCACCATCGAACGTGAACTCGCCAGCGCAACGCCTGACCTCGACGTCGTGCGGCGCCTCAGAGACGCCGTCGATCGCGCACTTCGACTGCTGGAGTTCTCGCCGTACTCGTGTCGCAAGGCCGCTCGCGCCGTGAACCACAGGCAGCGTGAACTGATCATCCCCTTCGGAAGCGCCGGACTCATTGCCGCGTTTGAAGTCCGCGGCGAGGTTGTCCGCATCGGTGCCATTCGCCATCAGCTGGAGCAGGATTACAAGTGATCCTCAGCGGCAACTTCGGCCATTCGCCTCGCACATTGGGTTTGCAGCCGCGAGACGCTTGTCGCCGGCGGCTGAGCAGACCAGCACAGCACCGTCAAGACGGGCGTGACCGGACGCCGACGAAAATTTTCCGTTCGGGCTGAGCTTGTCGAAGCCCTCTGAGTGCCACCGCCCGGCGCGCGCCTGCGCCCCAGGCGTGCGGTAGCTTGCGGTCGGTTTGTGATCAATGTCGTCGCTGCCCCGCGACGCAGCAGCAGGCAAGCCGCCGGGTGTGTTTGGGCCCCAGCCAGATGCCGCCGACCACACCCCCAAAAGAGGGATCCAATCTCCCCCATCAGAGTGATTGCCGCCCACGCCCCGGCTTCCTACAGTGCGGCCATGCACGCCGCCCACGACAACGCCTACAAGAACATCTTCAGCCACCCGCAGGTGGTGGCAGATCTGCTCACCGGCTTCGTCGCGCAGGACTGGGTCCATGCCGTCGACCTGACCACGCTGGACAAA
>JAIXWM010000066.1 GCA_027491255.1 Rubrivivax sp.
ATCAGCGTCGGTGGCCGACGCCGTGACGCCCACCGTCGCACCCACCGCGGCGTCCTCGGCCACAGTGTTGGCCGCCGTGTTGCCGTCCGTCAGCACCACCGGGTTGTCGTTGACGTTGGTGACGTTGACCGTCACGGTCTGCTTTGAGAACAGACCAACCCCGTCAGTGGCGATGACATCGACGACGTATGTGTTGGATCGGGCAGCACTACCAGGTTGGTCGGCGTCGGGCTGAGCCTTGAAGGTGATCGCTCCGTTCGGTGCGATGTCGAACTTGCCGGCATCGGCCCCGCCCAGGGTGTAGCTGAACGGCAAGGCGTCGGTCGCCAGCGCGCCATGCACGGCGCCCGTGGCGTCCTCAGCGAAGCTCTTCGTGACGGCGTCGCCACCCTGGAAGCTGGGCGCGGTGTTGTCGACGCGAAACGCCGCCACCTGCAGCCCCGCCGGCGAAGTCAGGTCCTGCTGGGTCGACTGGCCCTTGATCGTGGCGCCGCTCAGGCCGTTCACGACCACGCTGGCGCTGTCGCCTGCACCGATCTGGGCGCTGAACTTCAGTACCCCACCCGTGAGGGCGGTCGGATCGCTGCCCTCAGCGTCGTAGGCCGCCGTCAGCGTCTGGTCGCCGACGGACAAGGTCAGGGTCAAAGCCCCTTGAGAGACGCTCACCGGTTCGGACAGCGTCATCGTGAACACCACCGGGGTGCCCTGCTTGCCCGCGGGCACGCTGGCGCCGAGCGAAGTGACCGAGGGGGCGTTGACAACCGACAGCCCAAAGCTCTGCGTGGCCGTCGCCCCAGCCTTGTCGGTAGCGGTGACGGTGACATTGGCCGGTGTGCCCGCCGGCGTCAGCGCCGTGGGCGTGCCCAAGAGCCTGCCGTCGGTGCCCAGGCTCAACCCGGCGGGCAGGCCGGTGGCGCTGAAGCTCAATGCGTCGCCGGCGTCGACGTCGCTGAACGCCGGTGCGACGCTGATCGAACCACCCTGCGCCACGTTCAGCGCCACGATCTTCGGGCCGATGGCGCTGGCGGTCGGCGCCTCGTTGACGTCGGTCACCTGGATGGCCACATCGCGCGCCGCGGTCTGGCCGAAGGTGTCGGCGGCGGCGACCTGCACGTTGTAGATGTTGTCAGCCCCGGTGTCCGCCGGCGCTTCCCGGTTGGGCGCCGTCTTGAAGCTGACGGCGCCGGTGGCGGCGTCGATCCTGAACAGATCCTTGTCGGCGCCGCCCGTGAGCGTGTACTGCACCGGTCCCGAGGCGTCGCTGGCGCTGGCGGTGTAAGCCGCGGCGGTGCCGTTCTCGGCAAAGTCGACCGACGCTGCGCTCTGGAAGACGGGGGCCTTGGTGTCGACGACCTGCTCACTCCGCACAGCGGCGGCGCTTGGGTTGCCCACCCGGTCGGCGGCCACGTTGGCCGCCACGTCCACGGTGACGCTGCCCTCGAAGCCCGCCGTCGGCGTCACGACCAGCGAGTAGACGCTGCCGCTGCCGGCAAAAGTGCCCTTCGTGCCGTTGACGACCACCACGTCGTCGACCGTGAAGCCCGTCACCGCCTCGCTGAACGTGATGGTGTAGGTGATCGCGCCGTTGGTGGTGGAAACCCGGTCGTCGGTGATGGCCACCGTCGGCGCCCGGAAGTCGAACGCCTGCGGCGCGGCCTGCTGCGCCACGCTGCCGTTGTCGGCCACGTCCTGCGCGGCGCCGGCGGCCACGCTCACGCCTAGCGCACCCTCGGCACCGGCGTCAGGAGTGACCTCGAGTCGGTAAGCGGTCGTGCTCAGGCCGGAGAAGGTGCCTTTGCTGCCGCCCGTGACCGTCACGTCGTCGGCGCCGAAGCCCGTCACCGGCTGGCTGAAGATGAAGGTGTAGACGACGCTGCCGCCGGCGATGCCGGCCACGGACTGCGGTGCCTCGTCGCTGGTGATGACCAGGCCCGGGCGCGAGGTGTCGAGCACGTAGCTGGCGCTGCGCTCGGCAAAGTTGCCGGCGGCGTCGGTGGCGCGCAGGGTGAGGGTGTTGGGGCCCTCGGCCAGCGCCCCGGCAGGGACCGTGACCTTCAGGCCGGCGCCGTCCTGGACGGCGGTGACGTTCTGGGGTTGTCCGTCGCCCACCCGGCCGATGAACGTGACGCCGGCCTCGGCCGAGAAGCTGAACTCGGGCGTCGTGACATTCGAGATCCCGTCGCCCTTGGCGCCGCTGTCGCTACCCGCCAGCAGCGCCACGGGCGACAGCGTCGGCGCCACGGTGTCGATGCTGAAGCTGCGGTTGGAGGTGACGCCGGTGTTGCCCGCCTTGTCGGTGGCCGCCACGACGACAGACTTGTCGGCGCCCTGACCGAGCACCGTGAAGTCGGCGTCGGACAGGCGGTAGGACCATTGACCATTGCCGTCGGGCGCCACACGGTAGCTGTTGCCGGCCACCGTGACTGTGACGCGGCTGCCTTCGCCGGCGTTGGTGGTGCCGGTGATGCTGACACCCGCGGCACGCTCGGCGGCGTTGACGATGCCGTCGCCCGCGACCACGTTGATCACCGGCGCCCCGGGCGCCTGGGTGTCGATTTCGATCGTGCGCGCGGCCTCGGCGCCCGTGTTGCCCGCCGCGTCGGTGGCGGTGGCCTTCACCACGATGCCGGCACCCTGGCCGAGGGCCGTGATGTCGGCGTCCCTGAGCGTGTAGGACCAGGTGCCGTTGGCGCCCGCCGTCACGGACTGGACGTTGGGCGTCTGCCCGACGCTGCCCAGCGCCAGCGCCACCCGGGCGCCGGCCTCGGCCGTGCCGGTGATGGCCACGCCCTGCTCGAGGACGTTGATGACGTTGTCGCCGGCCACGGTGTTGATGGTCGGCGCAGCGGGCGGTGTGGTGTCGACGGTCAGCGCGACCGCCGTGCCGCGCGTGCCCTGCATGCCGGCGCTGCTCTCGACCACCGCACTGAAGTCGTGCGCGCCAGACGTCAGGCCGCTGGCCGTGTAGAGCCAGGACGCACCGGTGACCTGGGCCAGGCCGAGACGGGCGGCGCCGTCGTAGACGACCACCACGTCGCCCTGGGCGAGCGTGCCGGTGACCGTGCCGGTCACGGCCGGGGAGGTGTCGTTCGTCACGGCACCCTGCAGGACGGAGGCGTTGGCCTCGCCCACCCGGAAGCCGGTGACGGCGGCGGCGGCCGTGGGACGCTCGGCGTTGACCGTGACGGCGAAGGCGCTGCTCGCCGGGCCCGCGTTGCCCGCCGCGTCAACGACGCGGGCCGTCAGGCTGTGCGCGGCATTAGACAGGTTGGGCGTGGTGAAGCTCCAGGCACCGCCCTGCCCGACCGCGGCATCGCCAAGCCGTGTGTTGCCGTCGAAGACGGCGACGCGGTCCCCGTCAACGGCGCCGCTGGCCGTGCCCGTCAGGGTCAGGGTCTGGTCGTTGGTGACCGCATTGGTGGAGGGCAGCGCGCCGGTGAACGTGTTGCCATCGGCGTCGTCGATCACCTGCAGGACGACGGGGGCTGCCTCCGGCGCCTGGGTGTCGATAACGATGTCGCGCGGGGCCGCCGTGCTGTCGTTGTCGGCCGCGTCGCGCGCGACGACGGACAGCCGCTCGCCCCCCTGGCCCATGGCCTGGAGTTCGGCCGCGGTCAGCGTGTAGGACCAGGCCCCTGCGGCGTTGGCCTTGATCGTGGCCGCCCCCAGCTCGGTGTCGGCGCCGCTGCGCAGCACGATGGTGGCATAGGCGACCGCCTGGCCGCTGATGGTGACGCCGGCCGTGGCCTCTGCGGCGTTGACGACGTTGTCGCCCGCCACGGTGCCGAAGGTGGCCGGGGCCGGGGGCGTGGTGTCGAGGGTGTAGGCGCCGGTGCGCAGCGTCGTGTTGCCCACGCCATCGGTGGCGCGCAGCGTGATCGTGTAGGTGCCGTCACCCGACAAGGCCGGCAGATTGACCGACTGCTCGGCCCCCGTGCCGTCGGCCACGTCCACGAAGGCGCCGGTGCCCACCTGGAAGGCCAGCTTGGCGCCGGCTTCCGCCGTCACCCGGAAGGTCGGGGTGGGGTCGTTGGACCGGCCGTCGCCCTTGGTACCCGAGTCGCTCGACGTCGCCAGCCCGAAGGGTGTCAGGGCGGGCGCCACGGTGTCGACGACCACCGGGACCGTGCGGCCTTGTCCAGAGTTGCCCGCCGCGTCGGTGGCGACGGCCGTCACGGACTTGCCGGAGCCCTGGCCCAGCGCGGCGTAATCGGCGTCGCTCAGCGTGTGTGACCAGGCGCCCGTGGTGGTGTCGGCGGCGAGCCGGTAGACCGTGGCGCCGGCGCCGCTGCCTATCGTCAGGGTCACCGACGAACCGGCTTCGGCCGTCCCCGAGACCGTCTGGGTCTGGGCACGATCGGCGGCGTTGATGGCGTTGTCGCCGGCCACCAAAAAGCTCGGCGCGCCCGGGCCCTGGGTGTCGATGAGGATCGGCCGCTCCACCGGCAGGGTGCTCGTGTTGCCGGCCAGGTCGGTGGCAGAGGCCTGCAAGGTCTCTGGCCCCTCGCCCATGGCAAGCAGGTCTTCCGCCCGCAGCGAGTAGGTCCACGCGCCCCCCGCATTGGCCTGCACCTCGCGCACATTGCCGGTGCCCAGCGTCAGTCGAACCGTGGCCCCGGCCTCCGCCGTGCCCGACAGCGTAGCGCTGGTTTCGGCGCTGCCGATGAGGTCGTTGCCGGCCACCACGGCGATGGTTGGGGCCGCCGGGGCGACCGTATCGACGCGCAGGGCTGCCGCGCTGCTGCGCGCGCCCTGGACACCGCTGGCCGACTCGACCACGGCGCTGAAGGCGTGCGCGCCGTCCGTCAGGCCCGCGGTGTCGAAGTGCCACGTGGCGCCGGCCTGGGCCAGCGTCGCCGTGCCCAGACGCACGGTGCCGTCATAGACGACCACCGATTGCCCCGCTTCCAGGGTGCCCTGCAGCGTGCCGGTGATGCGCGGGGTGGCGTCGTTGGTCAGCGTGCCCGACAAGGTCCCGTCGTTCTCTGCGCCCACGCGGAACCCGCTCACCTGGGCCGATGCCGCAGGCACGGCCGTGTCGACCGTGACGTTGAAGGCGGTGCTCGCCGCGCCGGCGTTGCCGGCGGCGTCCTCGACACGCGCGCTCAGCGCGTGGGCGCCGTTGGCCAGATGGGGCGTGAGGAAAGTCCAGGTGCCGGCCTGGGAGCCGGCCGTCGCCTCGCCCAGACGCGTGGCGCCGTCGTAGACGACGACCCGTTCGCCCGCGCCCAGCGCGCCGACGGTGCCCGACAGCGCCAGGGTCTGGTCGTTGGAGGTGGCGCCCGAGGTGAGAGCGCCGGCGTTCGGTTCGACGTTGTCGACCACCGACGTGATGGCCGCCGTGACCGTGGGGGCGACCGTGTCCACCGCGAAGCCGCGCGTGACCGACGCGCTCGAGTTGCCGGCCACGTCGGTGACCACGGCCACCAGCTGCTGGTCGCCCTGCCCAAGCGCGGTGATGTCCGCGGCCTGCAGCGTGTAGCTCCAGGCGCCGTTGGCGTCGGCGGTGGCGCTGCGCGTGACGTTGCCCAGCGTCAGCGCCACGCGCGCGCCGGCCTCGGCGGTGCCGGAAAGCGTGCTGCCCTGCTCGGCGGCGTTGAGCAGGTCGTCACCGGCCACGGCATTGATCACCGCGCCCTGCGGCGCGGATGTGTCCACCGTGACCTGCAGCTGTGGGGTCTGCGCGCCGTCGCTGGACTTGCCGGATTGGTCGACGATGCGGGCGACGAGGTTGTTCACGCCATTGCGCAAGCCGGTGGCGTCGACGTCGACGTAGCCGTTGGCGATGTCTGCGGCCGTCAGCACGCGCGCGTCGCCCACCTTGGCACCGTCGAGCAGCAGGAAAACCTGGTCGCCGACGACGGCGGCGCTGCCATCGTCCTTGGCGACCTCGAGCGACACGCGCACCGACACCGCCGTGCGGTTGGTCAGGTTGTCGGTGTCGGACGAGCCCGCATCCGACGCCGCCAGCAGGTCCAAGCCCTTGGGCGACGCCGGGGCCACGGTGTCGAGGAACTGGCTCTGCGCCTTGGTGATGTCGGCCAGGTCCTCGGCCTCGGCGATGGCCTTGGCCGCATCGGCGATCTTGCTCTGCACCTCGAGGGAGGTGTTGGTGCCCTGCAGCACCGCGCCCAGCGTGGACGCGTCGTCCAGCGCCACGGTGGCGCCGTTCTCGATGGCGGCCTGCACCTGGGTGGTGAGGTTCTCCAGCACGGTCTGGCCCGAGCCCGCGCCGGCGCCTTCGGCCAGCGCGAAGACGGTGGCGATCTTGGCCGCCGCCTTCTGCGCGCTCGGGTCGGTGGCCGCGGCGGCGACGGGGTCGTAGCGTGTCAGGTCGGCGCCGGCACCGGTGATGCCCAGCGCCGCGGCCACAGCCTGCGTGGCGGCGGCGACGGCCTCGGGCGTCTGCGCCGCTGCGCCGCTGCCGACGTTGTTCTCGAGCACCGCGTGCACCAGCGTCGTCAGCGGGTTGACGGTGGTCGATCCGGCCGGTGCCTTCAGGGGCACGTCGTTGGGCACGCCGGTGTCGATGTTGACGCCGCCCACGGCGATGATCGTGCCAACGGGCGCACTGGCGGGCAGGAAGAAGTTGCCCTCGGCGTCGGTCTCGCCGGCATAGAAGTCGGCCGCCAGGGCACCCACGGCGCTCGGATCCGCCTGGCCGTTGCCGTTGGTGTCGATGTAGATCTTGGCGCCACGCACGTAGCCGTCGGCGATCTTGACGAAGGTACCGGCAGCGGCCTCGTTGCCCGCCAGGTCCTGGATGCCAGCGCCGTCGCCGGCCTGGTCGGCGTAGGCGACGGTGACGGTGGCGCCCAGGGGAATGTTCGCGCCGGCCAGCGTCAGCGTCAGCACCTTGCCGTCGATGGCGACCGCCTGGACGGTGCGCGTGGACAGCACGCCGCCGACGTTGACGTCGATGGTGAAGGCCGAGCCCAGCGGCGCCTTGGCGGCGTCGAGGTCGCTGTCATAGGTGATGGACACCGTCGAGGGGTTGCCGGTGCCGTCGTTGCTCTTGACGACGATGGCCGGCAGGCCGCCACTCAGCGCGACCACCGGCGCCTTGGTGTCCACCGCCTGCACGCTCTGCGTGGCCGCCGTGCTGGCGTTGCCCGCCGCATCGCTGGCCGCGGACGCAGAGACATTGACAGTGACGTTGCCCTCGAAGCCTGCCGTGGGCGTCACGACCAGGGTGTAGACGCTGCCGCTGCCGGCAAAAGCCCCCTTCGTGCCGTTGACGACCGCCACGTCGTCCGCGGTGAACCCGGTCACCGATTCGCCGAAGGTAAAGGTGTAGGTGATCGCGCCGTTGGCAACGCTGGCGCGGTTGTCGGTGATCACCACCGCCGGCGCCTTCGTGTCCACCACCTGCAGGCTGGGGGTGGAAGCTGCGCTTGCATTGCCCGCCGCGTCCGTGGCCGCACCGGCAGCCACGCTGACCTGGACATTGCCTTCGAAGCCCGACTGGGGCGTGACCAGCAGCGAGTACTGCGTCGTGCTGAGCGCGATGAACAGGCCCTTGGTGCCGCCGGTGACGGTGATGTCGTCGGCGGTGAAGCCGGTCACAGCCTCGGAGAACGTGATCGTGTAGAGGATGGCGCCACCGGCGGCATTGACCACGGCG
>JAIXWM010000068.1 GCA_027491255.1 Rubrivivax sp.
AACAAGCAACCCCACCAAGACGATGGCCCCTCACGGGGCCATCTGCACTTCGGGGGCCGAAGAAATCAAAACCGCCACCTCGCCAGCGAATAACGGCGGATTTGTACCGGCGGCAACAGACGGCAAAAGGTTCAACCCTAACGTTCTTCTCGAAACCGGTATGGCGATTGCCCAGCAAGGCGGCGTCCTTCGGGATCTCTTCATTCTCAAGCCAGCCAAGAGGCCGGTACCAAGCGATTTATGCGGATTTCTCTTTACGGACTATGAGGTTGTTGACAACGAAGGTGCGATCAAGATCGTCGATGTTCATGGCTTCCAGGCGGCCTTGCGAAGTGCAGTGCTGAGAAGGGCACGTGAGCGAAACATGATCGGCCAGCGAAACGAACTGTACGTCGGCCCCGAAGACGAACATGAGGACGACAGCCCACCTGCGCCAAGTGGGGATGGCGGAGGAGCGCCAAACTGACGAGCGAAAAACCAACAAGGCGTAAGAAGCAGATCAGCCGCACCAATAAGTGACCCAACGCGTCATCCGTATTTTCCTCTCCAGCACCTTCCGCGACTTCGGCGAGGAGCGTGACCTGCTGGTCAAGAGGGTGTTCCCGGCGCTGCGCGCCCGATTGAAGGATCGCTTCGTCGAACTGGTGGATGTGGACCTGCGCTGGGGCATCACGGTCGAAGAGGCGGAGCGTGGCGAGGTGCTGCCCATCTGCCTGGCCGAGATCGACCGCGCGCGTCCTTACTTCATTGGCATGCTGGGTGAGCGCTACGGCTGGATCCCGCTGCCGGATGGCTACGCCGCCGACCTGCTGGAGCGCCAGCCCTGGCTAAAGAAGCATCAGGGCGTTAAAAGCGTTACCGAGTTCGAGATCCTGCACGGCGTACTCAACAACCGCCGCATGCAGGGCCGGGCCTTCTTCTACTTCCGCTCCCCGGCCTACGCCCGCACCAAGGGCGGTGACTACCTCCCCTCTCCTGAAGACCGCGCCCGCCAGACCGAACTCAAGCGTCGCATCCGCGCGCGCGGCCTGCCAGTCTCTTCCTACGCCAACCCCGAGGCGCTGGCCAAACGCATCGAGCTGGACTTGTGGAAGTTGCTGGACGCCGAGTTCGCCGCCTCCGAGGTGCCCGACGCCTTCGAGCGCGAGCGGCTGCGCCACGAGGCCTGGTTGGTTCCCTTCGGCGAACAGGATTCTGGTCTTGGACCCAGATGGCGAACTTTGTGAGATTGAGTTGTTCAATGAAAAAATCTCAATTGACGCTGAGATACTTCACACTGGTGGTGATCGAATCGTAAGCTTCGATCGGACATTAGGTGTCATTGCAGTATGGAATTTGCATGAGTTGTCTAGAAAGGGCGGTGAATCGAGTGGGTCTGACGATTTGCCATGCCGCATATGTCCATGGATCACTGAGCAAGGAAGAATTTCTTACGTCAGCAACGAAGGTGATACATGCATTCTTGGCAAAGACAGTTCGCAGATTGAGTTCTCGGCTTATGGATTATCATTACACGCCGATCGGGTCAAGATCGGATTCGAGCAAGTTTTGATTTGGCATGGGGATGTTATTTATTTGTATAATAAGGCTGGATCGCTTATTCGAAAATTGGTTATTGACGAAATGCATGACGTATTACCTGCGGCCGAAGGAAGGTTGGTTTTATGGAACTCAAGAAGTATATCTTTATTCAATGTGCGAACTGATGACAAATCTTACCTTCTGGGGTTGGGATCTCACCTTGATGATGAGCCCGTAAAGGGTGTTTCTGTATCTCACTGCGGTCGTACTTTGATAGGCTGGAATGATCACGGACAGATTGTTGCCTGGAATTTAGAAAACCCTCAAATTTCACTAAAAATAAATGTAAACTATCGAATAATCGAGATGGTCGTACATATGGTAGTCGTGGAAGTGTATTTGGCGACACAAGATAATGGGGGCGTGGTGAGAGTATATGCGTCGACCCACTCTTCAATATTGGCACAGCGCAGGTTTGAAAATGACAAGATTCAGAATATATATCAGAGTGATGGCGCAGTCCATGTGGAGTTCCAGTCGGGCTCGATATGGAATTCTAAAGCAGACCTGATCACGTATCCAACAGAGTTTCCCGCGTTAGATATCTTTCGTCGATACCTTCGGCTCCATAAACAAGGTTGGTTTGCTGAGTGGCACAGCGATACCGAGATTTCCTGGTCTCGCCGATTAGGGCAAGGTGAGATATTTCTCTCAACGGACGGACGTGGAGAGATCTTACGAATTTTGAGCCCTCAAGCACCGCATTGACGTTCTACCTTTGTTGCCTGAAATGACTGTCTACGATGGCCTGAAATGCGAAATTGCCGCCTGCCAAGTGCGATCAGTACCCGTGTTCGCCATCCCGCGAGCGTACAGATGCAGTACAAATCACAGTGGAACTGTGTGCGCGATGGCGTCGAATACACAGTCGATCGTCAGATGCGCGGTCTCCTTGCCACCTCAGTCCGGTGTCGTGGCCACCGCGCCTCCATACCCAGCAGCGGTCCCGCTGGACTGTCGGTTCTCAGGTCGGGCAGCCTCTTGAACAGATCCGACGGGACACCCTCATTCAGGGCGATCAGCATCATCAACCCGCGCTTGCGAAATGTCGCGGGCTCATCGGATTGCATCGACAATTGCAGATTTGGCATCAATTGGTGTGCCTTCATTACCCCGAGAACCAGCCACTCCGCCGATCCCTCGACAAGCAGTCTCATATTCGTTGCACCGTCGCCCGGGATGGTGCCGGTGCGCCGAAGATCCTTGGCCATGCTTGGCAAGTCAACGTTCTCCCGAACCCACAGGAAGGCGAGTTGGCGGATAACCTCTATGCAGGTAAATTCATGTGGCAAACCCTTCCTGATCAGCAGGTGTATCTGCTGTTCCCTGTTGATGAGAGCGGAGAAGGTCTGATAGGAATGTCCAGCTGGCCTGTGAAAGAACTCGGGCCAACTCCAAGTCGCCTTATCGGCCTTGCCCAAACCAGTCGAGACGAGATCAGAGTCCTCAATGAAGACCACTCTGGCTATCGGAGGTGACAGGCCTGTGCTAGCACGGAAGAGGTTCTCCGCCTCCCTCGCCACAACACCCCTAGCGTCATCAGTCTCGACCAGCGTCAGCCTGCACCGCGCGCAGACGAATCGTCGGCCGACAGTGACCTCGAACTCGACGCTGGCATTCCAGTGACAGAAGTCGCAGCGCTTGACCCCAGGATCGGTGGAAGAACGTTCGTCGGGAGCATTTGCTGATGCAACCGCAGCCTCCTGATTGACGGATCTGGCTTGCTCGAGGTAACGCCTGCGTTGCGAGTGATGCGAGTTCGCCACGCCCAATTGGAGCGAGGCGATGAAGGAGCGAACGTGGTGAAGGTCGAGTTCCGAGACCGACCTCTGACCATCCTCACCAAAGGCGAGAAACGAAGATCGCCCCTTTGGGCCGACTTGGACCCAGCGCGGTTTGCCGCCCGATGCTCCTGCAGCAGGCTGCTGTGACTCCCCCCCTTGAGGCTGATCCACCATCGGTAGGCTCGGTTCGAATTCATCGAGTAACCAGTATAGGTAGTCGTGAAGGAGCGAGAAGGCAGTAGGCCATTCCTGCATGAAAGCTCTGGCCAGACCCAGGCTTCGAGGAGAGTCCTCGACGACGACGAAGAGCACGCGATCGTCGTCGCTGGTCACCGTGCCATCGGGGAACTTGCAGGCGATTCGTTGAAGGTAGTCCTCAGTACTGACTATAGGCTCACTGTACGGACACAGGATGTAAATCGATCCCTCGCTACCTGGGAACAAGGTCGGCAACATCTCACCCAACAGAAATGCGAGTGTCTTCGACACAGCCCGCGCCTGCTGGAAAGGCTCCGATTTTGCGCCTCGTGCAGTGGTACTTGGGCGGAACTCGAATGCCCAGGCATCAGGATTCACACGCTCTCGCCGAAGGACGGAACGTTGATCAGGCTGATAGCTGTAGAACTTCGCCCCCTGCTCGGCAGTGCGAACGACGACGCCTTGTGGGAAGTGAAAATGGCCGACTGGCTCGACAACAAGCCTGCTCGATTTGATTTGACGCTGGATGAGCTGAGCCAAGCCCCATTTCTGGTAGGGCGTGGAGTCCGGTTGCGCTGGATCTTCCCATTGAAATTGAAGCTGCAGGGCGTGTCGATATAGCGTCTCCCCACTCCTGGGTGCAGCGGTGTGCACGAATGTCTGACGTGTTGTTAGTTCATGCCGCAAGACTCTGTAGTACCGCTCTCCGATCACATGGAGCTGCTCGGGCAGGTAGAGCTGAAGGGCACGCCACTTCGGAACACTCGCCACGGTGGCCCCCCGTTCATCAACGAGTTTCCAGAGAGCTGGATCCTCTCGCAGAAGTACACCACCTTCTTCGGCCTGCCCGTCTTCACCAGCGTACGCTGCTCCCGGTCCAGTCAGGCGAAAGTACAAACGCGTGGTCGGAACACCTTCCTCAAGTTCCACTCGCTCCGTGCACTGCACCCGCGCTTCGGGATCGTCCAGCACATATTGGTGAAGCAGTGCATTCAACCGTCTCGTCAGACCTGCAGAACTTTCGCCCAGACGGCCCAGAAGACGCTGGGCCTCGGTTTCGTCAACCTCGCGCGACAGCATGGTTTCGGCAAGGAGCCATGCGACGCTTTGATTCGGGTCGGGTTTCGGTGTCAAAGGCAGGAAGGGCGCCTGGAAGAAGTAGTCGAGATTGCTGACAAAGTAGTCCCTCAGGAGATAGGGAGGGCTGACGACGTGCAGGAGCACTTGTCTCTCCGCCTTGCTTGCCCACTTGTCCACCATAGCGGGGGCGTTGCAGAGTTCGTCTCTCACAAGAAGAACCGCGCGCTGATCGGTAGGCGACAGGGTGCTGTCAGCCGAGTACTTGAACAATCGATCCACAGCGTCGTGGAGCTCATCGTTGCGAAGTGACCGCTGTCCAGCATCGCCGGAAGGTGGCGCAAGTGCTGCGTTCAGGAACAGGTTCCTGTTGTTTTGCAGGGTGTCCCGAAAGTGAGACCAGCCCACCGTCCGTTGGTCCCCGAGTCGAACCGTGATAGCTCCCGCACCCCAGGAAAATGCGGCAAGGATCGGCTCGATTCCAAGGTAGGTGTCGGTATGGGCACGAAAGAGTTCGTTTTGGTAGCGCTGCCGGGCTTCAGCCGGCCATATCAACACCAAAGAGCTGTTGGCATGTGCCCGAGCCGGGCGCACTTCGTGGATCTCCTCAGGAAAGAACATCGAAAGGGCGTTACTCAGATACTCCCGAGGCTCGCCGAACAAGAGGAACTGAGCCTGCGGCGCCTTGCCATGAAGCCTGCCCAGGGCCTTGGCGGTGGAAAATGGGTCGAGCATTGCATCGGTGACGTTGCTCAGAATGACGAGGCCAGTACTGCTCAGGTCGTCCAGGGCTGCTGGGGAAGCGAGTCTGCCCAGTCTCATGACCCGGCAGCGAGGCTGTCCGGAGGATGGTCTGTTATCGCTTGGAGGCCATTGCTCGATGTCGACCAGCTTGTCGAATCCACCGGCAGCGGCAAGGAGCTCTTTCAAGAACTCGACCGCGCTTTTCTCGCATCCATGGCTCGGCGTGATGAAGGCGACATCCTGCCCCGTCTGGAGGCAATCTAGGATCCTGCGGCGAACCGTCCCTGCAGCCTGGTCCAGGTTGACACGGGTTGCCAGCACATGCCTGCCTTTACGGAGATAGCCCTCCAGCTTGTCCAGGTCGTGCTTCAACGACAGGTCGGTCTCCGAAGGGGGATCCAGTGCAGCGAGCCACTGGTCTGGCCACTTGTTCATGTACGCCTGCCAGAGCGGGCGATAGTCGCCCCACATCTCCTTCTGGCCGGGAGGCTGTCCCGTGTCACTAAGCTCCACGCGAGCCAGCGGTCCACCCAGGAACCAGGCACACTCGAGCAGCACGACGCATGAGAGCGACCATGACAACGGTACGCTGACGGGCCACTGCATCGCTGCTGCCCACAGCAGCATCAGCAGAGCCAAAACTGCAGCTGCAGAGGCGATGCGTAGGGTGATTCGAGGCGAGTACCACTCGTTCCTCAATACGATTCCCGCGTCGAGCGCGTAACGGTAGAACATGTCTTTCGCGGAGAGTTCCTCGCGCGGGTCCAGGATGTCTTCAACCGTGGGATCCGTCGCAGACCGAAGACGCCGCCTCAAAACCCGGCTCAGTTTTTCCACCAGCGATGTGGTCGCCCGTACCGTCGCCTTGACAAGCACAGCCGATGAGAGCACGTCCAAGCTCACGCGCTCGAAGACCCCAAGACCTGCAATCCAGGACAGGAGGAGGTCAAACCACCCGCCCAACCCGATCCACCCCAAGAACGTTGCGAGTGCCTCGACTAGCGACGAAGACCACGGACCCCCGAGCAGGAATCCCACGGGAGGCGCAGAGCCACTTCCGTCGAAGTGCCAAGGCGCTTGTTCACTTCTGCTTTGCCACCCAATACCAGCACAGAGCAGGCACCCCAGAATGATCGACAGGACAAGGGTTCCCTGACGAAACCTTTTCTCCACCGGGTGGTTCAAGAGCCAAAGTATCCCGATGAGCAGGAGGGCCGCCACCATAGTGACGAAGACATGAGTCGCGCCGGGGGTCATGGCTGCCGCAAATGGGTTTGTCAGGAGGAGAGACGCCTCACTCCAATCATCTGAATCTCGACTTTGTCACCGATCTGGACTTTGGCCGTCCTCGAAAGTTCAAGGTCGAAGATTTCGAGACGCCAAACCGGACGGATCTCACCGGTTAGCAGGTCCCGCACCGAAGCGCTGAAATCGTCATTCGCGGGTAAATCGGAGATGGGGTCGAGTAGATAATCTCTCTTAACCACCTCGATGATACGATCGATGTGGTCGGAATAGTGCCCGTTGCGTCCTAGAAGCAGTTGCTTTTCTTGCGCTTCCCGATTATTTCTCGCCTCATTCACGCCGTTCCTTGCAAGAGACTGGAATCGATTTGAAGCCTTGATGAGGGTGTTATCCAAATGGCAATACCTGTCGACACACTGTTTGTCCCAGAAATGAAGTGTGTCTCGGTATCTCTTGCCGAGACGATTCTGGCACTGCCAACGTGCGAGCAGAATCACCAGAAGTACTCCGCCTATCATGCCGAACAACGGCATCAAAAGGTTTTCCGGCTTCGGAATACCGAAACTGACTGAAGCAACCATCCATCCTATAGCGACAGCCACGAACGCAAATGCCGAACTGATCAAGCAGGGTTTCAAAGCACATTGCCGGCTCAGGTATGTAGCAAGCTGCTGCCGGAGTAGCCCACGGTGAATCGCTGTTTGTTGATAAGATGTAAGGGCACGACCCTCATCGATGACTTGGTCTGACCAATGTCTCGCGGCCGTCGGAGCCTCGAAAACCCCTGGGCTCGTAGGGGCATCCCCTGTCGATTGCAAGCCCGGAAGGTAGGCCCGGAGAACTCGAGCTTCTGCTTTGATTTTCGCAAGCGCCTCTCGCTGGTTCTCAACCGATTCACCGAACTCTTTTGGGTAAGCTTCTAGCTCGTCAACAAAGTCTTTCGACTCGTCTTCAATATCTGGCTCGAAGTTTTGTAAGAATCCGAATTTGACCTTGCTGTTGAATCTACTCTTAATCTCGCTCCTACGATCATGCTCGGTATCGGCAGTTGAGTCATTTGCCTTTTCCGAAATTGACGAACTTGATTCGGAGGAGGAATTTGAATCGTGAGCCGTCGCTTCATTCAACGCCAACTTCAGGCCGCGAAGTCGACTGATATAAGCCGACCAAATCTGACCAAAAGAAGGCGGGGCTGCTAGCTCGGGGAATTCAATAGCGACTTGCCCAACTCTGAGTTCGAGTGCATACCCATCTCGAATCGATGCGACACGATGGATTTTTGATTCTTCACGAACCGCCGGAATATTGCACAGTGCCGCGACGAGGATTATCAAGCCATCCCCATGTTTGGTCGAATTTAGTAAGTCGAGGTGCAAAAGCTCGACAAACGCGCTGCAGCCTCGCATACTTCTGTGGTGATGCTCAAAACTCTCCGACATACGGATTTCAAGTCCAGGGAGTCCAAAATAGTACTGAGCCTGAGTAGAAATAAACTTCTTGATGATGGATTCGGCTAATTTCTCCTGTTCTCGTGGGCCTTTATCTCTGGCTGCCAGATACTCAGTTCGATCGAGCTTGAACTTGGGCAAACAAGGGGCTGTCAGGGTTGGTTCATCGAAGTATTCGATCAGCTTGACTTGAAGTTTCTCGAGCGCAGTCTCGTAGGGCTTCGAGTCTGCTGCATCGCGGTCCTTTCGATGGCTGCCGAGAAGAACATTGAGAGCGTCCTTGGTCTGCGAGTACTCCGGTAGCTTATCGGTCCAATCATTAAGGCTTTGCTTGGAAAGGGGGTCATGTATTGCGGTGCGGACTGTCTCTGGCACGTGCGCTGACCGAGCCAGCGCCTCCTGCTCCAGCAGTACCTCGCGCTCGAAAGCGGTACACGCGTCGTCACGGTCCCGACCGACGCTCACGAACCGGATGATCAACTCCTCCGAGATCGCGTCGCGCATAGATTCGCCAAGGGCTGACGAGAAGATCGGATCGATCCAGGTCTTCCAAATCTCGAGGACCTGTGGCACACGAGAGCGCTCCCTTGGCGAGCCTTCGTCGCGCGAGCGGAAGAGAATCAGGACTTGCTCCAGCGGTCTCTTGCGGCTCAACTGGAACGTACCTGAACCGAGAAGACGCTGCCATTGCTCTTCGACACCCCAGCGCCAGCCTTCCGTCTCGAGGCGGGCCTCCAGGGGCAGCAGGACGCCTTCCCTGCGCAGCGGATTCAAGGCCGCCTTGAGTCCATCCACGAACTCGCCCTGTCGGCCTCGCCCTTCGTCAGTAAAGTCCAGCAGGACCGTTCTCTTGCTCATGGCAGGCCGGTTCTCAGAATCAGGCGCCACGAGCTTCTGCGCTCCGTCTCACGATGAAATGGTCATGCTCAGAGACCCTTGCTCCGCGCCACGGCGAGCCACTCCTCCCGGTTAGCGGGCTCGAGTTGCTGAAGCATGTAGGAGCTTGAGACCAGATCGGCAAACAGCTTGCGCGCATTGTCGTCAGCCGCGTTCCTTCTGTCCGGACCCAATGACCCGCGAAAGTACTCCAGCAACTCGTCGCAAAGCATGGGCAGCAGCGTCCCACGCGCGATGGGCGTCAACCTTGCATCAGCCGGATCACCCAGGTGGAAGCCCAGGAGCGAGTCCAGGAAGTTCTTCGACGTGGGCTCTCCCCGCGCTGCGCCATCGGCAAGCAGGCCCTTTACAAAGCGATGACTCCTGATGCTGTCCTCCTTGCCCGGAAGCATGGGCCAACTGCGTCGGTCGTCGGCCTGAAAGCTCGTGTGCCGCTCCAGAGCCGCCCGGATGATCGCCGGGTTGAAGCCGAGGGATCGATGCAGTTCGTGGAGAGTGTTGCGTGCATAGGTACCGTCCACGTTCAAGACGTTGCGCGACTGCCCATCCTTGCCCACGAACTTCCAGTTCGACTGCCCGTCTTCCTTGACAATGGTGAAGAGTCCCTCAACGAGCCCCAGCAGGAACCCCCGGTTGACGGCGGCCTCGTCGCGTCTGGCTGCCTCCTCGTTCAGGTCCGGCATGAAGTCACGGTGGTGCCAGCGGATGTCGAGGTGGGGGGTGATCTGCCTTCCTTGTTCGACTTCCAGAATACGTTCGCGATAGGCGAGGTAGTAGTTGCCAGCAGGGTATCGGTCGCTACCAGAATAGAACTTCGAAAAATCCTCCGCCCGGTAGCCCATGGCGACGCGGTACCGCAGGATTCGAGTGTCCGGGAAACCGCTGATCGGATCTGCGGCACGGATGTTGAGGGCCTGCCCGTCGCCCCCCCCTTCGACGTTGCGCTCAATGAGTTGCTGCCGGACTCGAGGACTCATGCCCCAAAGAGCGAACTGGTCGGGCTCGCGGGGCTCGCGCGGCATCAGGTACGGGGTGGCGAGGCGGTTGACGCGATCCAGCACGGCGATCATGGTCTCGCGGAACTCCTCCTGAGTCGGTGACCGTCCGGAAGTATCGCGCCCAAGGATCCGGAGTTGGATGTCGCGGGCCATGGCATCGACAACGCTCATGTTGAGCACTTGACAGCGCTCACTCACGAAAGCTTGCGCCCAAGGAATGACGTGGTTGGCAAAGACCTTGTCCGCACTGCTATCCGGTTGACGTTTCTGCCACTTGATCTGGAAAGCATTCTTGAAGAGGGCGGCGTGGACGGCGTGGCAGACCGGACGCGGCAGGTCATCGCTTCCAATGGTGGAATCTCGCTGAACCTCCTCCCAGAGTGACTCCTTTGCCTGCGGAGAGGCAGATGCGAACACCCTCGTCGGATCAGCCGCCGTGATAGCGTCGTGCTTGCCGAGCAGCTCCATCGACTCCCGGCGCATGCGCTCAGCCTCCCCCTCAAGACTGTCGAAGAAACGATGGTATTGGGCGAGCAGGCCGTCTCCTTCTGGATCCAGCGCCTCCAAGAGTTTCGTGAAGACAAGCTCAAGGAGTTTCTGGTTGGCGTAGCGCATGAGGTTTTGGCGCTGATTTGAGCTTTCCTCTGAGTACTGTTCTACCCACTCCTTGAAGCGGGACTTGAAGAGCCTGGCCAGAGGGTTCTGACTGAGCGCCCTTTCGAGGTTGTCCGCAGCAGTTTCGACTTGGTCCGTATCGTGAAGATCGAAGACCTTGTCGTATCGCCTGATGGCAATCTCCGTTCGTGCGTTGGCAACGACCAAACCACTCTCCTCGTGAAGGCGAGTTCGAAGCTGGTGGTGGATGTCACATAGCAGCCAACGGATGACCAATGGGTGGGCGGCTGGACCTTCAGCCCCAGCCGAGCCAAGCAACCAGCGGTTCAGGACGTGATCTCGGCTCCTTTCTGGATCTGACAGCGGTGGCTCTGCCCTGTCCCACCCTTGCCACAGGACTCCGTTGACGATGCCCCACGCAGCCTCCTCAGGGAAGGCCATCACCTTGTTCCGCAACTTCTCCAGCGCCATTTCGGCCCGGTACTGCTCCTCAGCCGCGTGCTCCTGGCGCTTGAAACGTTCGAAGTCCAGTTCAGCCCGACTGAAGGCGTCTTGCAGGTCAGCCTGACTGGCTACGGTCTTCGAAACGAAGTCCTCCAGGGCAGCCATGAACCGACTGGATCTGCGGAGTTCGGGCGTCCGCTCGCCATCGCTCTCCCAGAACTGCGAGGCGAGGCTTCTGAAGGTGCGGTTGTTCGTGGCGGCGTTCGCCTCCGTCTCGAACTGCTTTCGGAAATACTCGACCCGATCGGGGATCTTCTCGCGATACACACCATTGCGGAGGTCTTCTCGATACTCTCGGCGATGCACCTCATACAGCCTGTCGATATGGCACCACTCGCGGTCGATGGCTTGAGCGTTCCATCGCAGGGCGCAAAAGGAAGTGATGTCTTCTCTCGGATAGGTGACCTCGGACACTCCAGCGCTGCAGTAGCGGTTCCGAGACTGCTGCCTCACGAGATCGAGAATCTGGTTATCCTCTATCGAGAACTGCTTGTCTCCCAGAGGCAGGAACAACTGGCAGAAGGCTGCATCGGCAACCTGGCTGAGATAGTTTCCGGCGGAGCCTATTCCACTGGCCGTCCCGCCGTCACTGACGCCCACCGCCTCGTAGTCCCACAGGCTGACGAAGTTATAGGGAACCAGGGAAGAGGGAAGAATCGCGGTTGGATTTCCACGTTGGTCCCTCTGATCTGGGCGAAACTCGAGTTCGATGTTGACACGCGAGCGCAGGTGTTCGTCCAGATCACCGGGCCGTGCGTTGTTGCTGATGGCTTCGAGTTCCTTCAGGGCGGCATAGGCATTCGCTCTGAGATTGTTGATTTGGCTGGCTGGCATGTCCGCCCCGCGCAGGAGTACGTCCGGCAAGACAAAAGTTCCGCGGATCAGTACGTTCTCAATCTGATATCTCCGAGCAAGAACCTCCCTGAGGTAGAGGGCGATCTGGATGAAAATTCCGGAGCCTGTGCCCCCCATCAGCGAACCCAAGACAGACACGCGCAACGTCTGTGCGTACTGGCTCCCGCGTGCCCGTGTGAGATGGTCAAGCTCCCGTTCCAATCCACGCAGGCCCGCTTCACCCATCTTGGCTCGAAACGCCAGACGCGACACCGCCCGGACCTGCCCGGCACCGTTTGTCAGAGTCTTGCGCCTGAGTTCCGGGGACTCCGCAGGAAACCAACTGCTCAAGCCATCGTTGTTCCGCATTGAGAGATACTGCCCGACCGTCCACGGCCCAGAGGTCTGTGTGAGGTGGCCAGCCAGATTCGGACGAATCGCCAACTCGTTCGTGTCTGTGTCGAAACCATGCACAGCCACGAACGGACGTCTCTCCGCAGGAACTCTGCCGTAGATCTCGTCGGCGAGTCGACAGCCGATTCCACCTACTCCAATGAGCAGAGTCGGGGGAAACTGGGTATCTGAGGCAGGCATTCGGGCTCTCCCTGTAACGCGGTGTTGGGGGGGTCTGGGCAGCTTCCTCGGGCGGGGTCGCGGCTACCCGGAAATGTACTTCCACGTTTTTCGTGCGCTGTCCGTGCCGGTGACGAGGATGTCTTGAGTCCTGAGCAAGAGGTCACGTCCGGGTCTGACAGGATCGGGGTTATCGTCCCGTCGCCAGTCTGGCTGGATAGCTCGAGCCGGAATTCTCAGACGGCCATTCGGGCCGGCCAACAGGGGGATGTCTGTTCGCTCGAGCCGCTCTGCAGAGAACGGCACAACCCAACGGCCGATCCAGCCGCGCAAGCCGCCCTTCGGATAGATCGTACGGGTTGCACCGTAGCTGTTCCTGACTTCGACCTTTGCGCTCGGCCGGAACCTGTCTTTCGACAAGATTCCCCAGATGTAGATTGCCAGCAACAGCATGCCAAGCAGCTTGCCGACGAATGGTCCGAAGCGCTCCAGCCATCCAGGATCCTCGATATGAACCTCGAGTGCCTTGGGGATGTTGATGACATCGTCAGCGCGCTTGGTGACAAGCTCGATGGGTATGGGAAAGTCGCCAACTCGGGTCAGCGCAGCCGTGTTCCACCTCAGTTGCGGCTTGATCTCCCAACGGTCGGCATGGGTGATGACCGATGCATGCAGCTTGCCGAGATCGAACTTCATCGCCATCTGCTCGAATTCTGCAGGAGTGGCGCGTCGCCCGTCGATCATGGGCCAGACCTCGAAGCCGGGCGCCTCATCCAGCTTGGTCACCGGTGCGCTCCAGCTTCCAACCGAGGCATGCGATTGGCCGGCAGGGCCTGCCGCGATGGAGACCTGGCGCGGGGCACACTCCACCACTCGGATCAGCCCGTTCTTCTGGAAGAAGAAGTAGCCAGGAAAACTGGCGGTTGTGACAATCGAGTGCTCACCAACGCGCAGGTCGACCTCCTCCAGGAAAGTGTCCTGCACCAGTCGATGGGCCAGGGAGGTCGACCCTGCCCGCGATTTCACCTCGATGCGATCGCGCGGGAGAGCAGACGTTGCGTGCGGTGCTGGAAAAGTCACCTTGGCATCGATGCGCACCTTCTTCCGGGCACAAGCAACTGCGGTGTTTCCCTCCGTCCTAAGCGCCGCGCCATCGCTATCCCGGTAGACAACGGAGAAGTCGGCGTCCACCTCCGGAAAGACCGTGAACTGGCTTCCTTGGCCAACGTTCTTCGCGAACGTCAGTTGCAGCGGCGCTCCAGCCGGGAGAGACTGCCCGGTGGCCGGCTGGATTTGATGAATGGCCGCAGCCAGTCGAACGCTGCCCCGCGAGGCAGCGAACACCGGCGGAATCACCCTCATGGCCTGGGCTCCCGACCCAGCAGCCTGTACTTCGAGCAGAGACTCTTTCGCATCCGCCTGCTGCATGAGCACCAGCCGACGCAGCGGGAAGATCGGCACAAAGCTTCCCGAGTTTCCCGCGACATTCAGGGAGATGCTCGATGCCCCTGAACTTGAGCCCAAGGCAGTCATCCGGCTTCCGATCTTGACCATAGTAGGAAAGATGCCTTGTACGCTTTCGGCAAAGAAGAGCTCCGCACCAACTACATCACGCCACATATCGAAGACAGGGTTCGTGGACTGGGCGATCCCAAGAAAGATGACTCGAACCTGGGGCTTCCTGGTGATGAAGGCGCGAATCTGTGCGTCGATGTCGGGAAGCGGAGCATCGAATCCACCATCGGTGATGACGAGCAGCCATGGGTCGGTCTCGGCAGACTCCTCTATCGACTGCATCGCTCGGATTACGGCACCGTAGGGAGTATTGTTGCCTGCGTAATTAGCGCGCCCGGCGATAGCATCGATGTCGGCTTGGGCCTGAGGACCAATATACTCACCGGGAGCACCCTCCTGGTTCATGTAGAAGACGTTGAGCTTGTTGTCTCCCCTCAGGAGTCCCCGCAGCACCTGGAGCGAATAACTGGCGTAGGACCAACGACTGTTGATCCTCATGGAGCCTGAGTCGTCATAGACCACGGTGATAGTGCGTGACCAACAGGCGGGGGACAACGCAAGCGTGGCGACAAGCACGCACACTGAGATCACACGACACCGTCCGGTAGCCCAGGCCAAGTAGAGCCGGGAGACGACCTCCAGACAAGGTGCCAAGCATCGTACGTCTGGCACGCCACTGGCAAGACCCATGAACACTCCTAAGGAAAGTCTGAAAAAGTGACGTTCAGTTCCCGCCCTGCGCGACACCCCCTGAAACCGGCACTTTTCGCAGCCGTTTCGACCACCGGAAGACCAATTTCGCCTCCGAGGGCCTCGATTCCGGCCATTTCAGGCCGCGATCGGCCTCGCCGGGCGTACTTTTCCATCCAGTACTCGCAATTTTTCGCGAACCATCCACAGGTTCGACAAGGCGAACAGGGTCTTCAGCTGCGCCGTGTTCTTCGCCAGCCCGCGATAGCGACCCTTCACATGTCCGAACTGCCGCTTGATCACCCGGAACGGGTGTTCCACCTTGGCGCGGATGCTGGCCTTGACCTTCTCCAACTGCTCCTTCAGCCGCCCGATCTTCGTCGCCTTGTCCAGAACCTTTCGCTTGCCGGCCTTCACCGCCACGTGCCAGGCCGTCGACTTGCGGGCGTGAGGCCGCTTCTCAGCGCCCAGATAGCCGGCGTCGGCATAGACGTCGCTCTCCTGACCGTGGAGCAGGCTGTTGCCCTCCACGACATCGTTGACGTTGGCTGCTGTGTCACGCACCGTGTGCACAAGACCCGAGTGAGCGTCCACGCAGATGTGGGCCTTGTGCGGGCTCACGCCCACATCCGCTTCGCGGACCAGCGCTGCGCGCTGTCCTTCGCCCTTCGGGCTCGTCATCCGGAAGTACCACTGATTACCCTTCTTCGTCTGGTGCATCTCAGGGTCCCGCTCACCCGTCTTGTTCTTCGTCGAACTGGGCGCGGCGATCAGCGTGGCGTCAACCACCGTGCCGGTCTTCAGCAGCAGACCCTTGCGCTGCAGCAGTTCGTTGACCGTCGCCAGAATCTGGTCGGCCAGCTTGTGCTGCTCCAGCAGGTGGCGAAACCGCAAGATCGTCGTCTCGTCAGGCAGGCGTTGGCCCAGGGTCAGCCCGGCGAACTCGCGGAACAGCGGTACGTCGTGCAGCGCTTCTTCCATCGCCGGGTCGCTGAGGGTGAACCACACTGCTGCATGAAGTGGATGCGCAGCATCGTCTGCGCCTCGAACGGCGGTCGTCCTGTCTTCCGCGGCGGCGCGTAGGGCAAGACGAGGTCCACCAACTCGGCCCACGGCACCACCTGCTCCATCTGGGCCAGGAACTCCCGCTTGCGCGTGCGCTTCGTGCTCAGGCCAAGGCCAAGTTCAGTCTGTTGCATGGTGCAGATCGTCTCTCAGCTTCCCTCGGCAGACAAGCACGTTTGCCCGGGGGTTTTGGAGACCGCCACTAAGTCTTCTTGTCGATGTTAACCTCGCGGGACTTGGTTAGGGAAAGTCTGAAGATGAGTGAAGAAAAGAGGATAAAAGGTGTCGTCGACATCGTCGTCTTGATGGACGTATCGGGCAGCATGCAGAAATGCATCGATGCGGTGAAGAACAGCGTGTCGACCTTCATCACGACCATGACCTCCGGCGATGCCAACAACGGCGCGCCCATTTCCGATTGGCGCCTGAAGGTGGTCGGCTACCGCGATCAGGCGAAGGATGGCTCGGGCTGGCTGGTGGACAACCCCTTTGCCCGCGATGTGGCCTCGGTGGAGGCCCAGCTCGCAGCACCCACTATGCAGGCCGAAGGTGGCGGCGATGAACCCGAGTCTCTGCTGGACGCGTTGTACTGCGTAGCGTCTATGGGTGAGGCCGGCGTGCAGGACGGCGAAGATCCGAACCTGTGGCGTGCCCGCGGCAAGTCTGCTCGCGCGGTGATTTTCTTCACCGATGCCACCTTCCACCCTCAGATGACCCTGACCGAAGCCTCGGGTGGTGGGATCGATGATGTGATCATCCGCCTGACCAGAGCCAAGATCATCCTGTGTGGTTTCCATCCGGAGTGGGAGGGCTATAATGCACTCGGCGGGATGGACAAGGCGCAATTGCTGGCCGTGGCCACGGTGGCCGAATATCCGGCCATCGCCGGTCTGGGCAAGGACGGTACCGAAGGCCGCGTCGCATCGGAAGCGGCCGTGAATGCCATCAAGAGCAAGGCCGCCGATCCGGCCGTGTTCTCCAAGATCCTGGAGCAGCTCGCCAGGTCGCTGTCCAAGAGCGTCGCAGTCGAGGCTGCGTGAGTTCCCCATGGGACGCGAGCATTCCAGTGGCCAGCAGTTCGTAGTCGGGGATCTGATCAAGGGTTACGAGATCCTGAAGGTCTTCGACCCCGGTGCCTATGCCTTTGCAGGGAAGGCTCGTGCGCCCAATGGCCAGATGGTCTTCTTCAAGAAGTATCGTCGGCCCGGTGGATCTTCTCCCTGGCTGGGTGGCTTCATCGACTATCAACTCGAGCTCAAGAGGAAGATCCAGTCCGAACCGGGGGCACGCAACATGTGCTACGAGTTCGTCGAGTTTTTCGACCTATCGCAGCATACCAAGCTCGCCAAGCTGCGTGCGTTCTATCAGGTCTTCGAATGGATCGAGGGGGGCAGCGACCTGAGGCAGATGCTGAACCAAGCGGCCTCATCCCCTGCATCGGCAACCTGGGCTCAGAGGGTACTGTTTGCCAAGATGTTGGCCCAGGGTATCAACACCATCCATAAGGCTGGGGTCATCCATACCGACCTCAAGCCCGAGAACTTCTATCTCATCCCCGATGCCTCGCTGGCCGCACGCTACAAGTTGCGGGTGATCGACATGGACTTCTCGCTGCTCGAGGGGCGACGCGCGCCCTGGGATGGCAGTGGCGAGGGCTATGTCGGCACGCCGGGTTACATGTCGCCTGAGCATCTGCACGGGCAGGTGCCCAGCAAGCCCTCCGATGTCTTCACCTGTGGGCTCATCCTTTCCGAACTGCTGTGCGGGACGCATCCGGCGCATGTCCATCTGGGTTCGGATGAGGCTTATGAGAAGGCGGTCAAGGCTGGCCGACTCAAGGCTATCGAGGTCCGTGAGCCGATTGAGAAGGTGCCCGATCTGCCTTTCCTGAACGCGGTGCTCAACGGATGCCTTAGGCCCGAAGCCGCCCGCCGGCCCACCATCGAACAGGTGCTGCGTGCGCTCAACGGCGTGCTCGAAAGCTGGGACGGCCAGAAGCCCAAGGTCGCAACGCCGACACCGTCGCCCATACCGCCGCCATCACTTGAGCCTGCGCCGTCACCCAAGCCGGCGGCCCCGGCACCCGCGCCAAAGCCTGCACCGGTGCCTGCGCCCGCCCCCAACGTTTCGCGCGTCACCCTCAAGGGCCCTGGCGAGCCCATCACCGCAGCGGTGGCCCAGATCTTTGGTCGGGCTCACTTCAAGCGTTGGGGTGAGGAGTTCGAGCGCTTCATGAGCAATGAGCAGTTCCGCGTATTCCGAGATGCATCGGGAAACTGGATGATCGAGCACTGCATGGGTGCGGTGAATGCCACCAATGTCGACGGCACGGCGCTGAGCAGCTCGGTGGGGCTACGCTCGGGCATGACGATCAGCCTGGGCCGCACCGGCAAGTGTCCGATCACCGTGAATGTGTCCGACTGAAGAAGCACCATGAGCTGGAAATGTCCCCAGTGTGGTGTTGAAGGTCTGGGGGATGCCCTGACCGCCCATTCCATTGAAGCCGGCGGTTGCGGCTATTCGAAGTTCCCCGCTGGCGTGGTGCTGACATCGGCGGCCGGTGGCAAAGAGCTGGCCTTACGCCTGCCCACGATGCTGGGGCAGTCTGTGCTGCGCACGCTTGACCCCGTCGGCAGCCGCTTTGCTTCGGCCGAACAGTTTCGCGTGGACAAGTCGGCCGCGCGCGGGGGCTGGGTCGTGCACAACGTGTCGCATGCGACCAACCCCACCTACCTCAACGGTGCCTCTATTGCGGCCGAAGGGCAGGTGCTCAAGGCCGGTGACAGCCTGTCGATCAAGGGCAAGTATCTCCAGCTCTCGATCCGACTTCTCGATTGAAACTTATTGCCTTGCGCATTCCGGCGTGAACGCTCCAGCTTGAACTTCCTATTCCGCGCATGATTCTCGACCATCTTTTTTCACCTTCGGCGGCTCCGGAGCCTGAGTCTGAAACCGCCAGTCAGGCCCTGCAACGCCTACGCAAGACATGGACGGAGATCCTTGACCGGGTCCAGGACAAGGTTGAACGCGGCCAACTGGAGCTCTTCGGCTGGGGTCTGACACGGCCCCGCGTACAGCTGCTGTCAGCCGCTGAAGCGGTCGGCAACTGGTACTTCATCGGCGACCTGCACAACGACTATCTGGCCTGGCACACGCTGTTTGCGCGCGTTGCACAGGATCCGGACTTCCGCCTGTGCTTTCTGGGCGACCTGATCGATCGCGGTCCTCACCACATCGAGTGCCTAGCCGCCCTGCTCGAGGCAGTGGAACGCTTCCCGGGCCGCATCCTGTGGATCCTGGGCAACCATGAAGACGGCATCGGCTTCAACGCCAAGAAGGGCGAGGGCGAGCCCCGCTATGTGAGCAAGGTCCACCCATCGGAGTTTGTCGACTGGCTCAACGCCGGCAGTCCCGATCTGAATCAGGTCAAGGCTGATCGTATTCTGCGCCTTCTGGCAGAGATCTGCCGGCGCCTGCCGAGGGCGGTGGTGTTTCCAGATGGTCTGCTGGCCACCCATGGCGGGGTACCACTGGCCGACCGCTGGGCTTCCCTGGTGTCCCTCGAGGCTTTCCACCATCCCCGGGTGCTGGACGATTTCACTTGGACCCGCGCGGCCGAAGTACCAATCCGGCGGGGCTGGCAGTACGCTCCCGACAAGCGCGCCCGCTCATCAGATTTCGATTACGGCTGGCGTGATCTGGAAGGCTTCGTCAAGGCGGTCGAGCCGGTGATGACCATCAGGCGCGTGGTGCGTGGGCACGATCATGTGGCTGGTGGTGCGGAACAGCCCAAAGGCTACCAGGCGGTACCGCTGCTGACGCTCAACGCCTTCGGCTTCGATTACCTCAGCAACGACACGGCGCGCTATCGCCAGACTCTGGCACTGGGCCGCGCTGCGCCGGGAGCTTTGCCCGATGTATTGCAGGTGCCGGTCCCCCTGGACCAGTACCACGCCATCTACGGTACTGTTGCCCCAGAGATTCCGTCTGCCCCCGCCCCCGCTTCTGGAGAGTCCACATGAGTGCATCCGTTGTCGAGATCGTCTTTGTCATCGACGCTAGCGCCAGCATGCAGCCCTGCTTCGATGGTCTGGCGCGGCATCTCGAGCAGTTCCTCAAGCCGCTGCAGGGTTTCAACTTCCGCACTCGTCTGGGGCTGGTAGCCCTCAAGGTGGGGCGCTCGTCCGGGGGCGGCCGTCTGGTAGACACCATCACCCTGCCCGGTGGGCTGGACCCGATCTACGAGCCGGGTGGGCGGGACGCCCTGTTTACCGATTCGTCCGACAACTTCATCAAGCGCCTGCGCAGCGTCACGCTGTCGGGTGACGAGAACAACCTCTTGGCGCTGGACATGGCCCTGGACTTTCCCTTCGGTCCGCTGGGCAAGACGCGCCGAGTGGTGGCCATGTTCTCCGATGAAAGGCTCGAGGACGGCGCAGTGATCGATGCCGAGATAGGCCGCATTCCCGATCTCATCAAGAAGGTGGGCGACCGCAGGGTGCTGCTGTTCGTGGCTGCGCCCAACAGCCCCGCGCTTGAAGCCCTGGGCTCGACCGATGGCTGCCAGATGCAGATGGTGGATGGCGGCGACGGCCTGAGTTCGGTGGACTTCGGCAAGCTCATGGGGCAGATGGCCAAGAGCATCAGCGTGACCTCGCTGCAGGGCAACGAGGTAGCCTACGAGCGTGCCCTTTTCGGCCAGGACGCCTGGGGTTCGAGTGAGGGATCCTTCGAAGGCATGCGCTGACGCGACCGAACCGTGGCCCGTTTCCCTTCGGCGGCCCTGCTCGAGGCAGGTCTGCTCAAGACGCGCTGCGGCGAGCCGCTGATCTACACCTGCCCCGAGTGTGGCGGTCTGCGTAATCGCGATGACAGCGCCTGCGAGGCCTGCTTCAACACAGATGCGCCGCGCCTGAAGTGCGCCACCTGCAAGTTGCACCTGCCGGCGGAGAGCGCTGGAGGCGATCGTGCCTGCCTGTCCCGTCAAGCCTACGACGCCGATCCGAATGGAGCTCCGGCCTTCTCGCGCAGCGGCGAGCGCCTGTGGGGACTCAAGGCCTCTGGTGTTGCGGCAGTGGAAGTGATACGCGATGCAGATCTCAGGCGGCGCCTGGCCAGTGGAGAACTGCCAGGCACGGTACTTGTCAGCGGTGATGCGGGTCATAGCTTCAAGGCCGCTGAGGATCTTCCGGACTTACCCAAACTCAAGGGGAGGGGCGGCGCGGGTCAGGGGAAGAGCAGGGTCAAGGAACGCAGTCCGGCCCCTATGCCCGCCCCGGTTCCGCTCTCACCTCCCCCCGCGCCTCGACCGGTACCAAGCCCTGCACCGACGCCGGCACCCGAGCCTGTGCCTGCTCCAGTCCCGGCGTCGATTTCTTTTAAGGTTTTCGCCACGATAGCTAGTACTGCATTGGTCCTAATACTCTTTTATAGCCGGTTGCCAAAAGTTGAACCTGAATTGGTGGTGGTGCCACCCGGAACTTTTATGATGGGCTCGCTTTCGTCGGAGGATGGGCATTACGCGGACGAGGGACCAGTCAGGTATGTGCGTATAGGCTATACGTTTGAAGTTGGTCGACATGAGGTGACGCGGCGGGAGTTCGGTCGTTTCGTGGCGGCCACGGGCTACCGTACGGAAGCGGAGCGGGATGTCGGGGCGCAGGGCTGCCGGACCTGGAGCGGCTCGAAGTGGGAGTACACGGCGGGCCGCTACTGGCGCAGCCCGGGTTTCGAGCAGGGGGAGGATCACCCGGTGGTTTGCGTGAGCTGGAACGACGCGCAGGCCTATTTGAAATGGATGAACGAGAGGGTATCAGGGCGTGGCTACCGCCTTTTGAGCGAGGCTGAGTGGGAGTACGTTGCAAGGGCGGGGCGTGGGAGCACTCGCTACCCATGGGGCAATGACGAGGGTTCGGAGGAACAATGCGCTTGGGCTAACGGGGTTGATGCGGCGGCGCGCGAGCGCATCGAGGGCTTGGGTGCTTGGAAGGTAGCCAACTGCAGCGATGGTCATGCCTACACGGCGCCGGTGGGGAGTTTCCCCGCCAACACCTTTGGCCTACACGACCTGCAAGGTAACGTCCGGGAGTGGGTGCAGGACGTCTGGCACGACAACTATGCCGGCGCACCGAGCGACGGGTCGGCATGGATGACCGGAGGTGATCAGTCGCCGCGGGTGCTTCGCGGCGGTTCGTGGGCCCATGCGCCACGGAACTTGCGCTCGGCCAATCGCAATGGGAACACGCCGGACTCCCGCAGCAACTTCACCGGCTTCCGTATCGCACGCACCTTGGATGTTCATGAGGGAAAACGCTCACAGGCCGACCGAGATCAGGTGACCGCGCAGCCTGAGGGGCAGGCCTTGCTCAAGGGGGCAACGTCAGGGGCACAGGCACTGCTCGAGGTGCCAGCGCTGACGGCGCGGGTCATCGACCAGACCGCTACGCTGGATGCAGCGCAGCGTAAGCGTTCACCCGTCGGCGTTCTTCCCTGAGGCCCCCTGGCTGCGAACAATGCCCTGATCGCGCGCTGTGCGTGTGTGTGGGGGGCTGGGTCGATGGGGCATGAACTGGATGTCGG
>JAIXWM010000173.1 GCA_027491255.1 Rubrivivax sp.
ATTTCTTGCGGGCGGCGACGGGGCTCGGGTTGGGGCGCGGGCGCGCCAGATGGCGGGGCCGTTCGGCGTTGGGGCTCTGTCCCCAAGTCCCTGGTTCAAGAGCAACGTCATCGCAGCGTCCAACATCATCAAAGGGTAAGAGGGTGAAAGGGAAAAAGCCTAAAAGGTCCTGGCGATACGGAAGCCGGTGCTGCCGTTACGGGCGACCGGCGGGTACCAGTTGCGAACAGCCGAGCGCAAGATCTGAGGGGCGGAACTCCACGAACCGCCGCGAAGCACCCGCCGTGAGGGATCACCGCCGGTCATCCAAGCAGAGCCGTCGCTCGGTGCGCCCGTGAAGCTGTCATGCCAGGTGTCCTGCACCCACTCCAAGACGTTACCGTGCATATCGTGCAGGCCGAACGCATTGGCGGGGTAAAGGCCGACCGTCACGGTGCTGCGACTGCTGCCGTTCACGCGCGGGCCATCGAAGCGATCTCCCCAGGAATACGCTGTCGACGCACCAGCCCGCGCGGCGTACTCCCACTCGGCTTCACTCGGCAAGCGGTAGGTCCGTCCGGTGAGCTGACTAAGACGCCGCACGAACTCCTGCGCATCGTTCCAGCTCACGGTCTCCACCGGGCAGTTCGCGCCGCAGGCCTTAAACCAACTCGGGTTGCTGCCCATGACGGCCTGCCACTGCCCCTGGGTCACCTCGAACTTGCCTATCGCAAAACGCGATACGTCCACCCAGCGCTGCGGTCCTTCGTCGCCGCTACGTCCTGGTTCACTTTCCGGGCTGCCCATCAAAAACCGCCCCGCCGGAATCACCACCATCTCCGGGCACTCGGCACAGTCCTTGAAGGTCTGGCCCGGTGCTGCCGCGCTGCCGACGCTCACCGTGCCGGGCACGACAGCAGAACTGGCCACGGCCAGCCGCTGCGCCTGCAACTCGCGCTGTACCGCCGCCAACCGCTGCTGCGCCTGATCCCGCAGCCGCTCGTCATCGCCGCCGGTCGGGTTGTCGTCCCCCCAGGCTGCGATGAAGCGCTGCCAAGCCTGCGCCCGCAGATCGGCCGCGCCCTGGAAGCCCGCGACTCGGTCGAAGTCAGCCTGCATCCGCTGCTGCCAAGTCGCCCAGGCCAGCCGCGCCTGCTGTTCGCGTTCCAGATCGGCCAGGCTGACGCCACCGGCCTGCCCCTGCGGCAAGGGAGTCGGCGGCGTGTTGCTCAAAGGTGCGGCGGCAAAAGCAGCCCCGTCGCGCAGCACAAACCGCCCCCGCAACCCGATCTCCTCCCGGGGCCGCTGCCGCCCATTGCTCAGGCGTTCCACCTCCTGCGCGGTGCGGTCGAACACCTCCTTGATGTCGAGCCCCGGGGTGGCGAGGTAGCGCGCCAGCGCGCCGGTGTACAGGCCGTTGGGGCCGCTGCCGCCGTCGTCAGCCGTGCTGCCGGGCGCAGTGGCGTAGGCGACGATGGTGCCGGTGGGCACGCTCATCCGGGCCAGGCCCCGCGTGCTGGAACGGGCCGCGCCCGGGTAGGGGTTGTCGCGGCAGGCGTCCAGGATCACCAGCCCGACGCGCGCCCGGCCTTCCTCGATGCGGCGCAGCACGCTCGCGGCGTCCAGCGCCTCGTCGGGCACGTCGGTCTCGCTGCGGATCGGCGCGTTCACCGGGATCAGGTAGTTGGCCCCGCCCACCTGCGCGCCGTGGCCGGCAAAGTAGAACAAGGCCACCTCCGCACCCCGCGCCCGGGCCTCGAAATCGCGCAGCGCCGCCAGCAGGCCGCGGCGGTCGACATCGGTGGCCACTTGCACCTGGAAGCCCAGCTCCCGCAGCGTGGCCTGCATCAGCTGCGCATCGTTGACCGGGTTGCGCAGCGGGCGGTCGGCGTAGGCGGCGTTGCCGATGACCAGGGCGATGCGTTGTGCCCATGAGCTCAGGGGGAAGAGCAGTGCGACCGCAAGGACCGCGACGATCAGCGCGAGGGTTGGACGGGGACGGCTTGAGCTCACGGGGACAAGAAGTAGAGAGCAAAAGGGTAAGAGTGAAAAAGCCTAAAAGGTCCTGGCGATACGGAAGCCGGTGTTGAAGAAGCGGCCCCCCGGCGCGCCCCCGCTGCGATCGGCCGAGCGCAGGTCCTGCGGCGTGATGTACCACGAACCGCCGCGAAGCACCCGCCGCGACTGATCACCACCGTTCATCCAGGCAGACCCGTCGCTCGGCGCACCCGCATAACTGTCATGCCAGACGTCCTGCACCCATTCCCAGACGTTGCCGTGCATGTCGTGCAGGCCGAAGGCGTTGGCTGGATATCTGCCGACGGGCACGGTACCGCGACTGCCGCTGTTCGCGCGCTGGCCGTCGAAACGGTCCCCCCAGAAATACGCCGTCGTTGTTCCCGCCCTCGCTGCGTACTCCCATTCCGCCTCGCTGGGCAGACGGTAGTTGTGCCCGGTGCGCTGGCTCAGGCGCCGCGCGTACTCCTGCGCGTCGTTCCAGCTCACGTTCTCCACCGGGCAGTTCATTCCACAGTCCTTGAAGCGACTCGGGTTGTTGCCCATCAGCGCTTGCCACTGGCCTTGCGTCACCTCGAACTTGCCCATTGCAAAACTCGCCACATCGACCCAGCGCTGCGGGCTTTCATCGCTGTCGCGGCCTTGTTCACTTTCCGGGCTGCCCATCAAGAACCTGCCCGTCGGTATCACCATCATCTCCGGGCACTCAGCACAGTCCCCGAAGGTTTGGCCAGGCGATGCCGTACCGATGATGCCGGACCCCATACCCCCGCCGCCCGCGCCCCAGGCACCGCCGGCAGCGCCGGACCCTATACCACCGCCCCCCGCACCCCAACCAGCGCCGCCCGCGCCCCAAGCACCGCCAGCGCCCGCTGTCCCCGAAGAACCGGATACACGGGCCGTCGCGCCAGCAGGCGAGGGGCGCTGCGTTTGCACTTCTTGGCGAGCCGTTGCCAGCCTCTGCTGCGCCTGATCCCGCAGCCGCTCGTCGTCGCCGCTGGTCGGGTTGTCGTCCTTCCACGCCCCCAGGAAGCGCTGCCAAGCCTCTACGCGCAAGCCCGCGGCGGCCTGAAAGCCAGCAACGCGATCGAAGTCGGATTGCATCCTTTGCTGCCATGCCGCCCACTGCTGCTGCACCTGCGCCTCGCGCTCCAGATCGGCGAGGGTGACCCCGCTAGTCTGCGCTGTGGGCGGGGCGGGTGTCACGGCCAGCGCCGCCCTGCCCTCAGTCATCACAAAACGCCCCCGCAACCCAATCTCCTCCCGCGGCCGCTGCCGGCCGTTGCTCAGGCGCTCCACCTCCTGCGCGGTGCGGTCGAAGACCTCCTTGATGTCGAGCCCCGGGGTCGCCAGGTAGCGCGCCAGCGCGCCGGTGTACAGGCCGTTGGGGCCACTGCCGCCGTCATCAGCGGTGCTGCCGGGCGCGGTGGCGTAGGCGACGATGGTGCCGGTGGGCACGCTCATGCGCGCCAGGCCCCGCGCGCTGGAGCGGGCCGAGGCCGGGTAGGGGTTATCGCGGCAGGCGTCCAGGATCACCAGCCCCACGCGCGCCCGGCCGTCCTCGATGCGGCGCAGCACGCTCGCGGCGTCCAACGCCTCGTCGGGCACGTCGGTCTCGCTGCGGATCGGCGCGTTCACCGGGATCAGGTAGTTGGCCCCGCCCACCTGCGCGCCGTGGCCGGCGAAGTAGAACAAAGCCACCTCGGCACCCCGCGCCCGGGCCTCGAAATCGCGCAGCGCCGCCAGCAGGCCCCGGCGGTCGACGTCGGTGGCCATCTGCACCTGGAAGCCCAACTCCCGCAGCGTGGCCTGCATCAGCTGCGCGTCGTTGACCGGGTTGCGCAGCGGGCGGTCGGCGTAGGCGGCGTTGCCGATGACCAGGGCGATGCGTTG
>JAIXWM010000130.1 GCA_027491255.1 Rubrivivax sp.
AGGCGTATAATATTATGGCACTACATTATGGATCTGCGAGTGGGGTTCAATCCAGACAAGGGCTTACGGCTGGCCAAAGACAGATAAGGGGGAAAAGTTGACAAAGTCGGGCTAGCCGCGGGCCCCGAACACCGCCGTGCCCACGCGCACGATCGTCGAACCCTCGGCGATGGCGGCCTCGAGGTCGTCGCTCATGCCCATCGACAGCGTGTCCAGCGCAAGACCCTGGGCGTTCAGCGCCTCGAGCAGTTCACGCAGCGCCCGGTGCGCCGCCCGCTGGGCCTCGAAGCCCTGCGCCGGCGCGGGGATCGACATCAGCCCGCGCAGATGCAGCCGCGGCAGCGCGGCCACGGCGCGCGCCACCTCGGGCACATCGGCAGGAGCCAGGCCGCTCTTGCTTTCCTCGCCGCTGACATTGACCTGCAGGCACAGCTGCAGCGGCGGCAGCGTCGGCGGGCGCTGCTGCGAAAGGCGCTGCGCAATCTTCAGCCGGTCCACCGAGTGCACCCAGTCGAAGGCCTCGGCCACCGCCCGGGTCTTGTTGCTCTGCAACGGGCCGATCAGATGCCATTCCAGCTGCGCACGCAGGTCCGTCAGCGCGGCGATCTTGTCCAGCGCCTCCTGCACGTAGTTTTCGCCGAAGGCACGGTGTCCGGCGCCAAAGGCCGCACGCACCGCGTCCGCGGGCTGCGTCTTGCTCACCGCCAGCAGGCGCACGCTGTCGCCAGCGCGCCCCCACTGCATGCAGGCGGCGGCGATGCGGCCGTGCACCTGCGCGAGCCGGCCGGGCAGTTCGCGCGCAGGAGGGTATTGCAGGCTGGTCATAATCCGCGAGCTTAGCGCCGTGCAGCCGAGCGCGCCTGCGTGTTCGCGCCAGTCACCTGATGGACATCACCCAGCTCCTCGCCTTCGCGGTCAAGAACCGGGCTTCAGACCTGCACCTGTCGGCGGGCATGCCACCGATGATCCGCGTCCACGGCGACGTGCGGCGGCTGAACGTCGAGCCGCTGGCGCACGAGCGCGTGCAGGCGATGGTGCGCGACGTCATGAACGACGTCCAGCGCGCGCACTTCGATGACACGCTGGAGTGCGACTTCAGCTTCGAGGTGCCGGGCCTGTCGCGCTTTCGCGTCAACGCCTTCCACCAGCAGCGCGGCGCGGGCGCCGCCTTCCGCGCGATCCCGAGCAAGGTGCTGACGCTCGAGCAGCTCGGCGCCCCGGCGCTGTTCGCCGAGCTCGCGCTGCGCCCGCGCGGTCTGGTGCTCGTCACCGGGCCCACGGGCTCGGGCAAGAGCACGACGCTGGCGGCCATGGTCAACCACCGCAACGAGAACGACCACGGCCACATCCTGACGATCGAGGACCCGATCGAGTTCGTGCACGAGAGCAAGCGCTGCCTCGTCAACCAGCGCGAGGTCGGGCCGCACACGCGCAGCTTCGCCAACGCGCTGCGTGCCGCGCTGCGAGAAGACCCCGATGTCGTCCTCGTGGGCGAGATGCGCGATCTCGAGACCATCCGCCTGGCCATCACCGCGGCCGAGACCGGCCATCTGGTCTTCGGCACGCTGCACACGGGCTCGGCGGCCAAGACCATCGACCGCATCGTCGACGTCTTCCCAGGAACCGAGAAGGAGATGGTCCGCACCATGATCTCGGAGAGCCTGGTGGCGGTGATCTCGCAGTCGCTGTGCCGGCGCGCCGACGGCTCGGGGCGCGTGGCCGCCTACGAGATCATGGTCGGCTCGCCGGCGATCCGCAACCTGATCCGGGAGAACAAGGTCGCCCAGATGTACTCGGCCATCCAGACCGGGCAGGCCTTCGGCATGCAGACCCTGGACCAGCACCTGGCCGACCTGGTGCGGCGTCAGGTCATCGCGCCCGTGGAGGCGCGAAGCCAGGCGCGCACGCCCGAGAACTTCCCGGGATGATCAGCACCCTTATCGCCCGGCCTGGCGCTCCCCGGCACCATCCCCTGGGCGCCCTCTCTGCGCGCCGCCCATGGACACCCTCGCCACCCTGCGCCATTGCCACGCCGTGACAAGACCGCGCACCGAACCCTGAAAGACCTGTCGCCACCATGACCACCCGCACCTACGATCCCGTCCCGCCCCGCAACGTGGCCTTCCTCGGCCTCGGCGTCATGGGCCATCCGATGGCTGGCCACCTTGCGCGCGCCGGCCACCATGTCACGGTGTACAACCGCACCGCTTCCAAGGCGGCGGCGTGGGTGGCCGAGTTCGGGGGCGCAAGCGCCCCCACGCCGGCGCAGGCCGCCGCAGGCGCCGACTTCGTCTTCGCCTGCGTCGGCAACGACGACGACCTGCGGGCCGTGACCACCGGCGCTGACGGCGCCTTTGCCGGCATGAAGGCCGGCGCGGTCTTCGTCGACCACACCACCGCCTCGGCCGAGGTCGCGCGCGAGTTGCACGGCGCCGCGCGCGGGCGCGGCCTGCACTTCGTCGACGCGCCGGTCTCGGGTGGGCAGTCGGGCGCCGTCAACGGCGTGCTGACGGTCATGTGCGGCGGCGACGCCGCGCCTTTCGACGCGATGAAACCCGTGGCCATGGCCTACGCGCGCGCCATCACCCGCGTCGGCGACACCGGCGCCGGGCAACTGGCCAAGATGGTCAACCAGGTCGCGATCGCGGGGCTCGTGCAGGGCCTGTCCGAGGCCATCGCCTTCGGCCAGCGCGCCGGGCTGGACATGAAGCTCGTGCTCGACGTCATCGGCAAGGGCGCGGCGCAGAGCTGGCAGATGGACAACCGGGGCAAGACCATGGTCGACCGCCAGTTCGACTTCGGCTTCGCCGTCGACTGGATGCGCAAGGACCTCGGCCTCGTGCTCGACGAGGCCCGCCGCAACGGCGCACGCGTGCCGGTGGCGGCCCTGGTGGACCAGTTCTACGCCGACGTGCAGGCGGCCGGCGGCCAGCGCTGGGACACGTCGAGCCTGATCACGCGGCTGGGCTGAAGCCAGACCCGGCGATCGAGCGCCTGCCGGCCGCGACCCCTGGCCAGGGGCGATACAGTCGCCAGCCCATGCCGGGCGGACGGGCCCTGTCCGCCCCTGCCGCTGCGAGGCCCGCCCTGCCATGACCCACCCTGAACCCGACACCCGTGAAGCCTGCGTGCAGGCGCTGGCCCAGGCCCACGCCGCCGATCCGCAACGCGCCCGCGAGCACCTGCTCGAGGTGATGCGAACGATCCAGGCGCGCGAGCCCGAGCTCGGCGCCTTCGTCTGCCTGGCCGACGTGCAGGCGCTCGCCGCGCAGGCCGCTCGCGCCGCGGGCCCGCTGGCCGGCATCGCCGTGGGCGTGAAGGACGTCTTCGACACCCTGGACCTGCCCACCCGCTACGGCAGTCCGGCCCTGTACCCGGCGCTGCCCGCCCGCCAGGATGCGCCCGTGGTGGCTGCGTTGCGCCGCGCCGGGGCGCTGGTGGTGGGCAAGACCACGACCACCGAATTCGCCTACCTGCACCCCACGGCCACGCGCAACCCGGCGGCAGCCGGGCGCACCCCTGGCGGCTCCTCGGCCGGCTCGGCCGCGGCAGTGGCCGCCGGACTCGTGCCGCTGGCGCTCGGCAGCCAGACCGGGGGCTCGACCATCCGGCCGGCGTCCTACTGCGGCGTCGTCGGCTACATGCCGACGGCGCTCTGGCTGCCCAAGCATGGCCTGAAATGCTTCTCGTGGTCGCTCGACACCGTCGGCCTGTTCGCACGCCGGGTGGCCGACGCCGCCTGGTGCGCACAGGCCCTGAGCGGGCGCTCGCTGGCCGAGGACGCGGACGCCGGCCGCGCCATCGCCGTCGGCGTCGTCGGGCACCACCCCTGGGGCGAGCCGGCGCCGGCCGCGCGCCGGGCCGTCGAGGCGGCGGCGGCGGCCCTGCGTGGCTGCGGCATCCGCACCCAGCCGGTGGACCTGCCGCCGATCGCCGGCGCGGCCTTCGACGCGCACGCCGACGTGCAGGGCTACGAAGCCGTCACGGCCCTGCGCCACGAATGGACGACGGCGCGCGCGCAGCTCTCGCCCACCCTTGGCGAGTACCTCGACGGCGCGGCGTCGATCACCGCCGACGCCTACGAGCGCGCCCAGCATGTGGCCGCCGCGGCGCGGCGCGAGCTCGACGCCTGGCTCGGCGACTGCGACCTGCTGCTGACGCCCAGCGCCCCTGACGAGGCGCCCGCGGGCTACGACTCCACCGGACCGTCCACCTTCAACCGCCTGTGGACGCTGCTGGGCTGGCCCTGCGTGAGCGTGCCCGGACTGCGGGGCGACCACGGCGCCCCGATCGGCGTGCAGCTGGTCGGGCGCGCGGGCACCGACGCACGCGTGCTGGGGGTGGCGCGGCGCCTGGAGCAGGCCTTGGCGCTGTCGCCGGGTCAGGTGGCGGCGGGCTCGACGAAGGGCTGACGCCGCCGCGCCCGAAAGGCGCGCGAGGCGAGCGTGAAGGAAAGACTCTCAGCCGGCAGGGGCCCAGGGGTCCGGTGACCTCGACAGGAAGTCCGTGACGACGTCGATGACCGTCAGCTTGTCGGCCCGCAGGGCTTGCCGCAGGGCCGCGGCCAGCTCTGCCGGATCGGTCACGCGGATGCCGTTGGCGCCGAAGGAGCGCGCGATGGCGGCGAAGTCCGTCGAGCGGAACGCGGCGAGTTCACGCACCTGCGGCAAGGGCATGCCGCGCGCGACCATGTTGCAGGCGTCCTGGCCGAAGCCGGAGTTGTTGTTGACGACCACCGTCACCGGCAGGTCGTAGCGCAGCGCGGTCTCGATCTCGGACAGGTGGTAGTAGAAGGCGCCGTCGCCGTTGAAGCAGACCACGGGCCGGTCCGGCGCCGCGCACTTGGCGCCCAGCGCGGCCGGGAACGACCACCCGAGCGAGCCCGCGGCACGCAGGTAGGTCTGCCCCGCCGACATCTCGACATGCGTGCAGGTCCAGATCGCGGAGTAGCCGGTGTCGGCCACAAGGATGGCGTCGTCCGGCAGCGCGGCGGAGACCTCGGCGCACAGCCGCTCCACCTTGACGGGCCGGTCGTCGCTGCCGCGCGCGGCGGCCACATCGTCGCGCCATGCCTGCATGGCGCGCGCCGCAGCCTGCGCGTAGGCCGGCTCGGCGGCCGCATGGCCGGCCAGCCGCTCGGTCATCCCCTGAAGGGCCAGCCGCAGGTCGCCCGCCACGGGAAGGGCATGCGGGTAGTTGCGCGCGGGCTCGCAGGGGTCGGCGTCGAGCTGCACCAGTTGCTGGTGCGCCGCCGGGATGCGCCAGGCATGCGTGTTCTGGTCGCTCATCTGGGCGCCCACGGCCAGCACCAGGTCGGCCTCGTGGAGCAGGCGGTTCGTGACCGGCATGCCGTAGCTGCCCGCCGTCCCGATGGCCAGCGGGTGCCGCGTCGGCAGGGCGCTGCGGGCGCCGACGGTGGTGGCCACGGGCGCCCCGAGCTGCTCGGCCAGCGCGGTCAGCGCCCCTGCGGCGCCGCTCGCCACGGCATCGGTGCCGACGAGGACCGCCACCTTGCCGGCGCGCCGGATGGCCTGCGCCGCAGCGTCCAGTTGCTGCGCCGACGGCGCAAGGGCGGTGCGGCCGATGCGCTGCAGCAGGTCCGCCGGGATCAGGCGGTCGTCAAACGTGCCGGCCTCGAGGTGCTCGCCCATCAGCCCGGCCACGTCCAGGTGCACCGGCCGCGGGGCACCCGCGAGGCAGGCGCGCCAGGCATTGGCGATCATGCGGGGCAGGTCCTGGGGCCGGCTGACGTAGTGCGAGGCCCGCGTCACGGCCGAGAAGGCCTGGGCGTGGTCGATCTCCTGGTAGGCATTGCGGTCGGACTCGTGCTGCGGCTTGCGCCCGGTGATCGCCATCACCGGCGAGCGGCCGAGCCAGGCGTCCTGCAGGCCGGCCGCGAGGTTGGCGGCACCCACGGACTGCGCCCAGCACAGGCCGGGCCGGCCCGAAGCGCGCGCATAGCCGTCGGCCATGTAGGCGGCGGCCTTCTCGGTGTGCGGCAGGATGGTGCGCACCCCGAGCCGGCGCAGCTCGTTGAGCGTGTCGCGCAGGATCGCCTCGAGGAAGAAGACGTGGCTGATCCCGGCCTGGGCAATCTGCGCAGCCAGCCAGCTGGAAGCCTTCGTGACGGCCATTCAGATCCACTCGACGCGCGGCTCATTGCCCGGCTGGATGGACTGCAGCAGCCCCTCCTCCTTGCCCGGCTCGGCCTGCACGCACTCGAAACGCCGCGGCACGTAGGGCGGCACGGAGCAGACGTCGTACTTGTCCAGCAGCACCGAGTGCTCGGCGTGCAGGCCCCAGATGACCTTCCACTGGCCCTCCAGGCAGACGAAGGTCTCGTTCGTGTCGTGGTTGTGCAGCACCGGCCCGTTGCCCGGCACGGCCTTGATGTACGACATCTGGAAGCCTTCCTTGATCGGGATGGCAGACCAGGGGTCGTTGGAGCCTTCGGCGAGCAGGCCGGTGCCGACGACGAGGTAGTTCTTGCGGGCATTGCCCGGGAGCTGGCTGTCGTGGTAGCGGTTGGGCGGGTACTTCAGCGCCTGGAAGCGCGCGACCCGCTTGTCCATCTGCTGCGGTGTGTAGTCGACGATGGGCATGCTGTACTGCTTGGTCATGCGGCCGGGTCCTTGCTGCGATTGCGTGGGGTTGTCAGGCGGCCGCGAAGGCCTGCCGGGTGAATGCGGGGTCGAAGATCCGGTCGGCCATGACCTGGCAGCGGATCATCAGCCGGTGCTCGTCGGGCCGGTAGTCCGCGACCGCGTTGTGCCAGGTGCCGATGTGGTCCCACAGCAGCAGGTCGCCGACCGACCACCGGTGCACATGACGGTACCTCGGCTGCAGGATGTGGTCGAACAGCTGCTGCAGCAGGCGGTCGCTGTCGGCGGCGGGCATGGGCTCGATGCGCTCGGTGAAGCCGGGATTGACGTACAGCACCTTGCGCCCGGAGATGGGGTGCGTCAGCAGCACCGGGTGGCGCGACGCCGGATGCCGGGCCCGCTGCTGCGGGGTCATCGGCGGCCGCGGGCTGCCCTTCTCGCGCCGCATGTGCTCCCAGAACTTGTTGATGTCGTGGACGGCGGTCAGGCCCTCCAGGCGCGCGAGCAGATCCGCCGGGAGGTCGGCGCAGGCGGCCTGCGTATTGGCGAACTCGGTGGCACCGAGCACGACCCCATCACGCACCGGGACCTGCTGCGCCACCAGCACGTTGACGAAGCCCAACACCTCGTTGTAGGACATGTCGGTGTGCCAGTCCTGACCGGCGTCGGGGATGCCGATGTGGCGGCCGTTCTCCAGGATGTTGGACAGCACGGAGACGTCCGGCACCCCGGGCATCTGGCCGATGGGCGTGACCTGCAGCGTGCCGAAGCGCATCGAGAAGCTGCGCAGTGCCTGCGGGCCGATCGGCTGGCCCGGAAAGCACAGCACGCCGTGCTCGCCGAGGGCCCGCAGCACCACGGCAAAGGCGCTGTCGGTCAGCGGCTGCGACAGATCGATGCCGGTGACGCGCGCGCCCAGCGTGCCGCCTTCGGGCAGCACCTGGATCGGGGCGGTCGCGGCCGGCTGCGGCGAGGGTGGCGGGGTCCTCATTCCGGCTTGATGTTCAGTTCCGTGAGCAGGCGCCCGAACTGCTCGTGGTTGCGCCGGATCTGGGCGCCCAGCTCCTCGGGGGTCGTGGCCGAGACCACCAGGCCCGCGGGCATGCGCGAGGCGAACTCCGGGGCGGCCAGGATGGCCTGCAGGTCCTTCGAGATCTTGTCCACCAGCGCCGCGGGCATGCCCTTGGGTCCGAGCAGGCCCAGCCAGACCGGGGAGACCCCCGAGTTCGGCGCGATCTCCGCGACGGTGGGCACGTCGGGGTAGGCCGGATGACGGCTCGGGCCGGTGTAGGCGAGCGCACGCAGGGCACCGGTCTGCACGTGCGCCAGCGTGACGCTGAGCGGGTCGATGGTGAGGTGGATGCGGCCTGCCAGCAGGTCGGTCATGCCCTCGGCGCTGCCCTTGTAGACCGCGCCCTGGGTGGGGAAGTCCAGCGCCCGGCTCAGCAGCTCCATGTTCAGGTGCGACAGGGTGCCGATGCCGGGGTTGAGATAGAACAGCGGCTCGGTGCGGCGGCTGCGCGCGTAGCTGACGAGCTCCTGCACGTTGCGCACCGGCAAGCTGCTGTTGACCGCGAGGAAGGCATAGGGCACCGCCACCATGCCCAGCGGCGTGAAGTCACGGATCGGGTCATAGGGAACCCCGCCCTTGGTCAGCCGGGGCGTGACGGCCAGCGCTGACATGGCCAGCATCGTCAGGCTGTAGCCATCGGGCGCGGCACGGGCTCCCGCCGCCGCGCCGATGGCGCCCCCGGCCCCGGCCATGTTGACCACGACGACGCTCTGGCCCCAGCGCTGCGACAGGCTGCGCGCGAGCTCGCGGCCCACCACGTCGGTCACATTGCCTGCACCGTAGGGGACGATCATCCTCACGGGCTTGCTGGGAAAGGCCTCCTGGCCCGACGCGGCCGCGGCCAGGGTGATCGCGAACAGGCCCGCAAGCAGGCGCTTCCACTTCGTGCTCATGGTGTCTCCTCGTTGCTGTCGGACACGACAGCTCAGTATGCGCACGGGCAACCGGCCTGCGCCATGGGCCGGGCCACATGCCGACATCGCCGCGAGCGATGCCCGTAAGATCCTGCGGATGGACCCCAAGCACCTGGACCTGCACATGCTGCGCTGCCTGCACGCGCTGGTGTCGGAGGCCCATGTGACGCGTGCGGCGGAGCGCATGGGCATGACGCAGCCCGCGATGAGCGCGGCCCTGGCGCGGCTGCGGTCCCTGTTCGGCGATCCGCTGCTGGTGCGCACCGAGAAGGGGATGGTGCCCACGCCCCGGGCGCAGGAGGTGGCTGCCGCAGCCCGCAGCGCGCTGGAGTTGCTGGACGGCGCGCTGGCGCCCGAGGCCGGCTTCGACCCCGCGCGGTCGTCGGAGCGCTTCGAGATCCTGGCCAGCGAGTCCGCGTCCTTCGTCCTGATGCCCGCCCTGGTGGCGCGCGCGCGCGCCCTGGCGCCCCGGGTCGAGCTCAGGATCCAGGTGCCCGACCTGACGCGCGCGCGTCAGGTGCTCGAGGAAGGCCGGGCCGACCTGCTGGTCAGTTTCACCCGCAGCGCGCCCGCCGGCCTGCGCTCGCGCCCGCTGCTGCAGCAGGAACTGAAGATCATCGCGGCGCGCCACCACCCGGACGTGCGGGGCAGCCTCACGCTGGACCAGTTCCTGGCCTGGCCGCATGCGATACACATGATCGGACGCACCTGCTCGGCGGTGGAGGCCGCGGCCAACGACGCGCTCGCGCCCACCGGCCGCCAGCGCAGCGTCGGCGCCTGGGTGCCTTCGTCCATCTCTTCGCCGGCGGTCGTGGCGGCCACGGATTTCCTCGCCACGCTGCCGGATTTCGTGGCACGGTCCTTTTCGCACGCCCTCGGGCTGCAGGTGCTGGCGCCGCCGCTGGCCATGGGCGACGCCCAACTGAGCATGTACTGGCACGACCGCACCCACCGGCACCCGGCCCAGCGCTGGCTGAGGAAGGTCCTCGTCGAAGCCGCCGAGCATGTGCAGGCGAACTTCCCGCGCGCGCTGTGGTCGGGACCCGCCAGCCTGCCTGACGGCATGGCCTGAGGCACCCTGGCACGGCCCCGCCGGACGGGCAGCGCCCTTCGGGTCTTCAAGCCGGCGGGCCGGGCGATGTCAGACCGCCCGAGCGGTGGCGCCGCTCAGGCGCGCGAGGTTGTCGGCGGTGTTGTAGAGATCGATCATCGCGCCCGCGGACGAGGCCTGGTCCATGCGCGCGCGGATCTCCTTGCCCTGCGCGTAGGCTCGGCGCACCGCGGCGCGCGCCTCGATCGCGTCGAACCAGCGGAAGAAGTTCGGGTGCGAGCCTGGGTCGACGGCCACGTGCTGGCGTGTGCGGCACCACGGGTGCAGCGCGATGTCGGCGATGCCGTACTCGCTGCCGCCCATCCAGGGCTGCTCCGCCAGCCGGTTGTCGATGACGCGGTACAGGCGGGCGACTTCCCTGTTGTAGCGGTCCTTGCCGTACTGCACGTCGCTGTGGTTGTTGAAGTGGTTGGCCTGGCCGATCATCGGGCCGACGTGCGAGGACTGGAACAGCAGCCACTGCAGCGCGTCGTAGCGCCCGGCCGGCTCGCGTGCCAGGAAGGCGCCGTGCTTCTCGGCCAGGTAGACGAGGATGGCGTTGGACTCCATCAACGCGATCGGCCGGCCCCCAGGGCCGTCCGGATCGACCAGGGCCGGGATCTTGTTGTTGGGACTGAGCCGCAGGTGCGCGGCCGAGAACTGCTCGCCCAGACGGATGTTGACGTCGACGTGGCGCCAGGCCAGCCCCAACTCCTCGAGCAGGACCATCACCTTCAGCCCGTTGGCCGTCGGGTAGGAATGCAGTTCGATCATCGCGTCTCCTCCGTGCCGCAGCTTCATCAACCGCGCGAGTATCGGCACGCAGGCGCCGCTGGTGCATGCCGGCGCGGCGATGTGGGCATGCCCGGGGCATGATGCAGGCTCGGCAAGTCACGCCGCTGCTGCAGATGAACCCCACCCACCCCGCGCTCGCCCTGTCATCGATGCTGCTGGTGCAGATGCTGGCGTCGATGACCTTCGTCGCGGCGTCGGTGCTGGCGCCGGCGGTCGCGCCGACGCTGGGCCATGCGCCCGAACGCGTCGGCCTGTACGCGGGCCTGGGCTACCTGGCGGCGATGGTCTGCGGCCTGCGCAGCGGGGGGTGGGTGGCGCGCTGGGGCGCGATCCCGCTGACCCAGCGTGGCCTGCTGGCCTGTGCGGCCGGCGCGCTGCTGGCCGGGCTCGGGCCACCGCAGACCTTGCTGGCGGCAGCGGTCCTGATCGGCATGGGCTATGGCGTCGTCAACCCCACGGCAGCTGCGGTGCTGAGCCAGCACGCGCCCGAGCGCGCGCGCGGCCTGTTCTTCTCGGTCAAGCAGACCGGAGTGCCGCTGGGCGTGGCCCTGGCGGGCCTGGTGATGCCCGCGGGTCTGGCGCTGCTGGGCTGGCGGTTCACGGCCGTGGCGGTTGCCGCCACCTGCGCTGCGATGTCCCTGGCGCTGTGGCCGACGGTGGCACGCCTGGAGCCGCCGCGACCGGACCCGGCCGAGGCCGCCGCGCAAGCGCCCATGGCACTGCTGCGCAGGGTCTGGCGCGCCCCGACACTGCGCGTGCTGAGCCTGACGTCGTTGACGTACACGCTGACCCAGCAGGTCTATGTCACCTTCATCGTCTCGATGCTGAACCTGACGCTGGGCTGGACGCTCGCTGCGGCCGCCGGCCTGCTGGCGCTGTCGCAGGGGCTGGCGGCACTGGCGCGCATCATCTTCGGCAGCGTGGGCGACCGCTGGGTGCCGCCGGGCTGGGTGCTGGTGGGCCTGGGAGCGGCGATGGCGGCCAGTTGCCTGGGTCTGGCGGCAGCGGCCGCAGGCATGCTGTCGCCCGTGCTCGTGGGCGCGGCCGCGCTGGCCTGCGCGAGCACCGCCATGGGCTGGAACGGCGTGTTCTTCGGCGCCCTGGCGCAGCGCGTGCCGCGCGAGCAGATGGCCGGCGTCTCGGGCGCGGCGCAGTTCTTCACCTTCGGCGGCGGCATGATCGGGCCGCTGCTGTTCGGCGAGGCAGTGCGTGCCGGCGCGGGCTACGCGCCGGCCTATGCAGCGCTGGCGCTGATCCCCGCCGCGGCGGCTGTGGCCCTGGCCCGCGCCCTCGTCAATGACCGTCGAAGGCCACCAGCGTGAAGACGTCCAGGCCCGACTCGCGCAGGCGCTGCGAGCCGCCGAGTTCGGGCAGGTCGACGATGGCCGCGCCCTCGATGACCTGCGCGCCCATGCGCTCGAGCAGGCGACGTCCGGCCATCATGGTGCCGCCGGTGGCGATCAGGTCGTCGATCAGAACCACGCGGTCGCCGGGCTTGACGGCGTCGGTGTGCATCTCCACGGTGGCGCTGCCGTACTCGAGCTCGTAGGTCTCCTCCACCGTCGTGAAGGGCAGCTTGCCCTTCTTGCGGATGGGTACGAAGCCGCGGTTGAGCTCGTAGGCAACGACCGCGCCGATGATGAAACCGCGCGCGTCCAGGCCGGCGATGGCGTCCGGGCGGGCGTCGAAGTAGCGGTGCACGAACTGGTCGATCAGCACGCGGAAGACACGCGGGTCGGCCAGCAGTGGCGTGATGTCGCGGAACTGCACGCCCGGCGCCGGCCAGTCGGGCACGGTGCGGATGTGGCTGCGGATGTAGTCCGCCGGCGACATGGCGGCGTCGAGCGCGGCGCGATGCGCGGCGAGGTCCGCCGAGGCGGCGTCGTGGTTCGGATTCATGGTGGCAGATGCATCGCGGCCCGGGAAAACCGCAAGGTTGCCATCATCCTAGATCTGGCCCTCGCCCGCTTGCGCGCGCGAGCAAGTGCCCGAAGAGTCGCGACGATGGGGCGGGCAAGATGTGCAAGGCGGGCACGGGGTCAAACCTCTGCGCCCCTCAGGCCGCGACCCGCAGCGTTGGCAGCGTCCCGCGCAGGAAGTCCACGCTGCGCGCCAGCGCCTCGTCCTCGGTGCCGTGCTCCGGGTGCAGGTAGTCGATCTCGATGGCGAGCAGGCCGTCGTAGCCGGCCTCGGCCAGCAGGCGCAGCACCTGCGGCAGGTCGACCGCGCCGCGGCCCAGCGGCACGCTCGGCCAGAAGCCGAAGGTGTGCGGATCGCCGCGGTGCGAGATCACGTCCTTGACGTGGGTGGCACGCGTATACGGCGCCAGCGTGCGCGCCACGCGCACCGGGTCCTCGAAAAGGCGCAGATTGTTGGCGGTGTCCAGGCACACCCCGAACCAGGGCGAGTCCACGCGCTGCACCAGCTCGGCCATCTCGTCGGCGCGCAGGTCGATGTGGTTCTCCATCGCCAGCACCACACCCTGGCGCCCGGCCTCGTCGGCCAAGGGCCGCAGCAGCTCCAGCAGCGCGTCGCGGTGCGCGGCCCAGTCGGTGGGTCGGGTGTGGCGGCTGCCGCCGCACACGCGCATGACGCGCGCGCCGAGCGAGCGCGCGATGCCGATGTGCTGCCGCAGCGATGCCGCCTCCTCGGGCCGGGCGCCCGAATGCAGCCCGTTGGGGTGGCCCCAGGCCCAGACGCGCTCCAGCCCGGCGGCGTCGAGCGCGTCGCGCAGCCGGGCCATGAAGCCGGCGTCGTCCCAGGACAGGAAGCAGGACTCGAGCGACACGCCCTGCACACCGAGCTCGCGCGCCCGCTCGAGGAAGTCCCACACGGTGCGGCGCTCGCCGGGGTCGGCCTGCAGGCCGCGGTACCACTCGCCGAAGTAGCGGTGGTAGCAGTAGGAGTCGATGCCGATCTTCATGCTGCAGAGTGCCCCGATCATGGCACAGGGCCCGGCCAGGCCGGTGCGGGCCGGGGCCTGGCCCGGCCAGGCCCCAGGGGTCGTCGCCTCAGGGCCGCGGGATGCCGAGCTCGGCCGGGTTCTTCTTTGCCGCGCCGGTGTCCTGCAGCAGCCAGGCCGTCGTCGACTGCCACTTGCGGATGAAGGCCTCGGCCTCGGCGCCGCCGATGTTCAGCACCGTGGTGCCGCGGTTTTCCATCATCTGACGGTAGGCAGGGTTGTTGCCGGCCTTGCGGAAGGCCTCGATCAGTCGCGCCTTCACAGGCTCGGGCGCCTCTTTGCGGATGAACACGCCGTACCACGGGCCCCAGGGCAGGAACTTCTGCAGCCCGGGCAGGGTCTCGGTCATCGGCTGGATGCCTTGGAAGGGCTTGGTCGACAGCACGGCGATCGCGCGCAGCCGCCCGGCGCGCACGTGCTCGATCGCCGGGCCCGAGGCCATGAAGGCGATGTCGATATGGCCGCCCTGCAGCGCCGCCACCGCGGGCCCGTCGCCGTCGAAGGGCACGTTGACGACCGGGAACTTGGTCTGCGTGTTGACCATGGCGTTGACCATGTAGGGCGTCGTGCCCGCCCCGGCGATGTACTGCTTGTACTTGTTCGGGTTGGCCTGGGCGTCGGCGAGCAGCTCCTTGAAGGTCTTCCAGGGGCGGTCCTTGTTGACGACGACCAGGATGGTGTCGCCGACCGCGGCGATGTTGATAGGCGTGAAGCGGTCGTAGTCGAAGTCGGCCAGGCCCAGCACCTTGAACAGCGCCTGCGGCTCGGCGCCGCCCAGCAGCGTGTAGCCGTCGGCCGGCTGCAGCAGCACCTGGCTGGCGCCCACCGCGCCCGAGCCACCGGGGCGGTTGGTGATGACGAGCTTGCGCCCGAGCGCCTCCTCGGCGTAGGCGGTGTAGCCCCGCAGCGAGACATCGGTGCCGCCGCCGGCACCCCACTGGATGACCAGGTTCACGTCCTGCGCAGGGTAGGCCGCCTGCGCCAGGGCCTGGGAGCCCAGCGTGGACAGGCCCGTGGCCAGCGCGGCGGCCGCGCCCAGCAGGTATCGCTTGGAAATCGTCTTCATCGTCGTCCTCCGGTTGTGGTTGAGGGGGTCAGGGGGATTCAAGGTGCGGCGCCGGCGCGACGCGACAGCGCGCCGAAACCGTCGTCGTCGCGCTGGAAGTGCGAGGCCGGCATCACCGCCACCGGCTCGGCCAGCAGCGGGCGGAAGTCCATCTGATCGAGCACGTCGCGCTCCAGGTCGATGCCGGGAGCGATTTCGAACAGCTCGAGCCCGCGCGGCGTCAGGCGGAAACTGGCGCGCTCGGTCAGGTACAGCGCCGTCTGCCCGCGCTGCAGCGCCTGGGGGCCGCTGAAGGTGACCTGGTCGACCCGCCGCACCAGCTTGCGCACCGCGCCCTGGCGCAGCACGCGCAGCCGCCCGTCGCCGGTGGCGAGCTCCACGCCCTTGGCCGCGAAAGTGCCGCAGAAGACGACCTTGCGCGCGTTCTGCGCGATGTCGATGAAGCCGCCCGGCCCCACCGCCAGCCCGCCCAGGCGCGAGACGTTGACGCAGCCCAGCTCGTCCATCTCACCGAAGCCGAGGAAGGCGATGTCGAGCCCGCCGCCGCCGTAGAAGTCGAACTGCGTCGGCGCGTCCAGCATCGCGCTGGCGTTGCGCGCGTAGCCGAACAGCACCCCGTCGAGCAGGCTGCCGCCGTAGGTGCCGTGCTCGATGGTCTGCTGAATGCGGCCGAGCTCGCCGCGTCGCGCCACCAGCTTGGCCACCGCGTCGGGGATGCCCACCCCGTAGTTGACGACCGCGCCCTCGACCAGCTCGCAGGCGGCGCGGCGCGCCACCGCCTGGCGCTCGCTGAAAGGCTCGTCTGCCGGACCAGTGGCGGGCATCTCGGCCGTTGCGCGCGCCGCGCCGGTCAGCTCGCCGCTCAGCCCGGGGTCGAAGACGATGTCGTAGCTGGTGCGCTGCCCGGGTACGACGACGACCGCATCGACCCAGGCCCCGGGGATGCGCACCTCGCGCGCCTTCAGCGCCCCGCGCTCGAGCCGCTCGCGCACCTGCACGATCACGCGCCCGCCGCTGTTGCGCGCGGCCAGCGCGATGGCCTGGGCGTCGAGGTTGGCAGCCTCGTGCTCGAAGCTGATGTTGCCGTCCTCGTCGGCGGCCGAGGCGCGCACGATCGCCACGTCCACACGGTAGGGCTTGTAGCGCAGGTACTCGCGGCCGTCGAGCGTGATCACCTCGGCCAGGTCGTCGCGGGCGGCCTCGTTCATGCGCCCACCGCCAAGGCGCGGGTCGCACACCGTGCCCAGGCCCACATGGGTGATCAGCCCGGGCGCGCCGGCGCCGATGGCGCGGAACAGCTGCGACGAGACACCGCCGGGCAGGATGTAGGCCTCGATGCGGTTGTCCTGCGCGAGCTGCTGCATGCGCGGGCTCCAGACCCAGTGGCCGCCGATCACGCGCCGCACCAGGCCCTCGTGCGCGAAGCAGTTCATGCCCCGCGAGCGCTTGTCGCCGATGCCCAGCGCGTGCACCGCCGTCAGCCCGCGCGGGTGCCCGCTGGCCAGGAAGCGGCGCTCGATGGCCTGGAACAGCTCGGTGGCCTCCATCAGCCCGCCGCCGCCGCCCATCAGCGCCACGGTCGCGCCATCCGGCACGAGCGCCGCCGCCTCGTCGGCGCTGATGAACTTGTCACGCATCCGGCCCGCGCCCCCGTTCCTCGTATCGTGTCCGGATCCGCCGGTCAGCGCGCGAGGTCGAAGAGGGCCGGGCCCTTCTTCAGCACGCTGCGCGCGATCACGCCGCGGTGGATCTCGGAGGTGCCGTCGTAGATGCGGTAGATGCGCGCATCACGGTAGTAGCGCTCGATCGGCAGCTCCTTGCAGAAGCCCATGCCGCCAAACAGCTGTACGCCACGGTCGACCACCCGACCCAGGGTCTCGGCCGCATGCACCTTGACCATCGCGATCCAGTCGCGCGCGTCCTCGCCGCGGTCCATCATGGCCGCGGCCTGCAGCACCATCAGCCGCGCGGCGTTGATCTCGATCACGCTGTCGGCCAGCATCTGCTGCACGAGCTGAAAGTCGCCGATGGCCTGGCCGAATTGGCGGCGCTGGCGGGCGTAGTCGGTCATGAGTTCGAGCACGTGGCTCGCCTTGCCCACCGCGCGCGCGCCCACCTGCGCCAGCCGCACGACGTTCAGCGCCCCCATCACGAGCTTGAAGCCCTGGCCGCGCGCGCCCAGCAAGGCGGCAGGCTCCAGCGGCACCTGGTCGAAGAACAGCTCGATGTGCGGCGTGCCGCGCAGGCCCATCATCTTCTGGTCCTTGCCGAGCGTGAAGCCAGGCAGGCCCTTGTCGACCATGAACACCGAGATCTCGCGCTCGCCGGTGCGCGCCGAGACGAGGAAGAAGTCGCTCCACCAGCCGTCGCTGATGAAATGCTTGCTGCCCGACAGCCGCCAGCTGCCGTCGGGCTGCGGCTCGGCGCGGGTGCGGATGCCCTGCGCGTCGGAGCCGGCGCCGGGCTCGGTGATCGCGATCGCGCAGGTGCGCCGGCCCTGCACCGCCGGGAGCAGCCAGCGCTCGACCTGCTCGCCGCGGCACTCCAGCAGCGGCTCGTACACGTTGCCGAAGGCGCGCCGGATCAGGATGTCGGTGGTGTGGCCGAACTGCTCCTCGCACAGCATGCGGTCGACCACCGACAGGCCGCCGCCGCCGCATTCCGCAGGCATGTTCATCGCGTACAGGCCGAGCGCGCGCGCCCGGTCGTGCAGCGCCTGCGCCTGCGCCTGCGACAGCTCGCCGCAGGACTCGACCTCGTCTTCCAGCGGCTTGCACTCCTCGCGGATGAAGCGCCGCACGGTTTCGATCAGCATGCGCTGCTCGTCGCTGAGCGTGAACATCGTCAGGCCTCCTGTTCAGACGGTCTGGCCGCGCCAGCGCTTCCACCAGCGCGTCTGGCTGACGATCGTGAAGGTCAGCGCCGCCAGGATCACCGCCGACAGCGGCGAGGTGAAGAACTCGCTGGCGAAGGTGATGGGGTTCTCCTGCGCCGAGATCATGGCCTGGCGATAGCTGCGGTCCATCAGCGGGCCGAGGATCATGCCCAGGATCACCGGCCCCACCGGGTAGCCGTAGATCTTCAGGAAGTAGCCGAACACGCCGAAGCCGAGCATCCAGTAGACGTCGACGATGCTGTTGTTGATGGCGTAGGCGCCGACGGCCGACAGCACCAGGATCAGCGGCAGCAGGATGGGCTTGGGCGTCTCGACGACCTTGGCGAAGATCTTGATGCCGGTCAGGCCGAAGATCAACAGGAAGATGTTCGCCAGCACCAGCGAGCCGACGGTGAACCAGAACAGGTGAGGCGTTTCGATCATCAGCATCGGCCCGGGCTTCAGGCCGTGGATGTAAAGCGCGCCGATGATGACGGCGGTGACCGCATCGCCCGGGATGCCCAGCGTGAGCATGGGCACGTAGGCGCCGCCGACGGCGGCGTTGTTGGCGGACTCGGGCGCGACGATGCCCTCGTAGGCGCCCTCGCCGAAGGGCCGCGAGGGGTTCTTGACCGTGCGGCGCGCGTGGTCGTAGGCCATCAGCGCGGCGATGTCCCCGCCGGCGCCGGGCAGCGCACCCACGCCCACGCCGATGGCCGAGGTGCGCAGCGACAGCGGCAGGTACTTGCGCACCATGGCCCACGAGGGAATGATCTTCGAGACGTCCTGCTTGACGGCCTTGATGTGCAGCTCGTGCATCTGGGCCAGGATCTCCGAGACGCCGAAGAAGCCGATCATCGCCGCGATGTAGGAAATGCCCGCGGTCAGTTGCACCGAGCCGAAGGTGAAGCGCTTCTCGGCCGTCAGCGGGTCCAGACCGACCGAGGCGATCAGCACGCCCAGCGCGCCGGCGAAGATGCCCTTGGCCAACGAGCCCCCCGACAGGCTACCCACCAGCAGGATGCCCCAGATCGACAGCATCAGGTAGTCGCGCGGGCCGAAGTGCAGCGCGAACGACGAGACCGCGGGTGCGCCCACCGCGAGCGCGAAGATGCCGACGAAGCCGCCGATGACCGACATCACCGTGGTCAGGCCGATCGCGGTGCCCGCCTCGCCGCGCTTGGCGAGCGGATAGCCGTCGAGCCCGGTGGCGATGGCCGCCGGCGCGCCGGGGATGTTCAGCAGGATCGCGCTGCGCGAGCCGCCGTAGACGCCGCCAAGGTAGATGCCGGCGATCAGCACCAGCGCCTCGTTGACGTGCCACTTGAAGGTGAACGAGATCAGGATCGACACCGCCATCGTCACCGACAGCCCCGGGATCGCGCCGATGTAGATGCCGGCGAAGGTGCCCGCGCCGGCCAGGAACACGAGCTTGGGGTCGACCCAGCTCATGAAGAAGTACTGCAGCGCCTCGTTCATCAGAACACTCCCTGCCACAGCCGGCCGGCAGGCAGCACGACCGAGAACGCGGTCTGGAACACCAGGTAGACCGCGCCCAGCACCAGCGCGCTGACCAGCAGGTTGGTGCGCCAACGCGTGCTGCCCAGCAGCCGCATCGTCACCGCCAGAAAGAGGTAGGACGAGACGACGAAGCCCAGCCACTCCAGTGTCAGCATGTAGGCCGCGATGGCCAGCGAGGTGCTGATCACCTCGGGCGGGCAGATGCGGCGCAGGAAGGCGCGCAGGGCCGACTCGTCACCCTGCCGGGCTGCTGCCCCCGCGCGCGCGGTCTGCGTGGTGACGATGAGCGAGCACACCAGCATCGTCGCCGCCGCGGCCATCGGGTAGGCCCCGGCCGAGGTGTAGGACTGCAGGCCCGAGATGTCGACCGCGGCCCACAGCAGGAAGGCCGACAGCAGCAGCATCAGGCAGGAGAAGACCAGTTCGCCGGGCAGGCGGGTACGGGGCGTGGCCATGGAGTACCTTTCTCGTGGCCGAGTCAGGACGGCGGACCCGGGACGGCGTCACGCCAGCCCGCCCTCGGCGTCGGGTTCGCGAGCGGCCGAACTCTATTCGAAAATGGAACACTATTCAATAAAAAAATTTGGTTCCATAATGGGACGCATGAACCCCGACCCGACAAGCTCCGCTCACCCCGCGCCTGCTGCCGCCGCCCGCCTGCCCGTGGCGCTGATCGGCGGCGGCCAGATCGGCCGCATGCACGCCGAGCGCGCCGTGGCCCACCCCGACGTGCGCTTCTGCGGCGTGGCCGACCCGAGCCCGGCCACGCGCGACTGGGCCGCCGCCTACGGCATCCCCTGGTTCGCCGACGCCGCGAGCCTGCTCGACGCCACCAAACCCGGCGCGGCACTGGTGGCCACGCCCAACGCGCTGCACCGCGACGCGGCACTGGCCTGCATCGACCGCGGCGTGCCGGTGCTGGTGGAGAAACCCGTGGCCGACACGCTGCAGGCCGGCCTGGACATCGTGCGCGCCGCCGCGCGGGCCGGCGTGCCGGTGCTGGTGGGCCACCAGCGGCGGCACAACCCGATCGCGCGTGAGGCGAGACGCCTGGTGCAGGCCGGGGTGCTGGGGCGGCCGGTGGCGGCCAACGTGCTGGCCGCCTGGCTCAAGCCCGACCCCTACTTCAACGCCGCCTGGCGGCGCGAGAAGGGCGGCGGCCCGGTGCTGATCAACCTGATCCACGACGTGGACCTGCTGCGCTTCCTGCTTGGCGACGTGGTCTCGGTGCAGGCGCAGTCGTCCAGCGCGGTGCGCGGCTTCGCCGTCGAGGACACGGCCGCGGCGGTGATGCGCTTTGCCAACGGCGCGCTCGCCACGCTGCTGACCACCGACACCGCGACCACGCCCTGGAACTGGGACCTCGCCGCCGGCGAGGCCGCGCACTACCCGCGCCAGGACATCGACTCGCACACGCTGATGGGCACCGAGGGCTCGCTGACGCTGCCGCGGCTGGCGGTGTGGCGCTACCCCGGCGCGCGCGGCTGGCACGAGATGCTGGCCGTCACGCGCAGCGTGCCGCACACCGCCGACCCCTACACCGAGCAGCTGCGCCACCTGCGCGCCGTGGCCGAGGGGCGCGAGACCCCGCTGTGCAGCGGCCTGGACGGGCTGCGCACGCTGCAGGCCACGCTGGCGGTGCACGAGTCGGCGCAATCGGGCGCACCGGTGGCGCTGGAGCCGCTGCAGTAACGCCGCGGCCCGCTGCACTTCGCCCCGCGCCCGCCGCCGCCCGCCCACCCCGAACGCCCGCTCGAACGTCCATCAGAAAGCCCCGGAGCCCGTCCCGATGTCCGGTGTCATGCAACGCACGCTGGCGCTGCTGGAGCGCCTGGCGGCCGACGTCGACGGCCTGCCGCTGTCCACGCTGGCCGACGAACTCGACATCCCGCGCAGCGCCGCGCACCGGCTGCTGGCCGAGCTGGCCGAACTGGGCTACGTGCGCCAGTCGCGCGAGCGCGGCGACTACCGGCTGACCACCAAGCTGGTCAGCCTGGGCCTGACGCACCTGAAGCTCAGCGGCGTGACCGACCTGTGCCAGCCCATCATCTCGCGTCTGGCCACGGCCAGCGGCGAACTCGCGCGCATGGGCGTGGTCGACGTCGACCACCTGACCTGGGTCATCACCGCGCAGGGCGCCACCAGCGGCCTGCGCTACGACCCCGACGCCGGCATCGACGCGCGGCTGTCGTGCACGTCCAGCGGCCTGGCCTGGCTGCTGACGCTCACCGACGACGAGGCGCTCGAGCTCGTCACCCGCGAGGGCTGGCCGCGCCCGGGCGAATTCGGCCTCAACGCGCCCACCGGGCCCAGCGCCTTCCTGAAGCTGCTGCGCGCCGCGCGCAAGCAGGGCTATGCCATCACGCACGAGACCTACCGCGCCGGCATCTCCTCGCTGGGCGTGCCCGTGACGGCGCGCGGCAAGGGCACGGTCGGCGTGGTGGTGATCTCCGGCCCGTCGGTGCGGCTGAGCGACCAGCGGCTGCGCGAACTGGTGCCGCTGACGACCCAGGCCGCCGAGGAACTGGCCCAGGCCTGCGTGGTCTCGCCCTGGTTCGACCGCGCCTGGCGGCCGCGAGAGCCGGGCTGAACCCGGTTCAAGCGCGCTCGGCGTCCTCGACCGCACGCCGGCAGGCCGCCAGACACTGCGCCGCCCAGTCTGCCGGCCCGATGGCGCGCTCGCGCTCGAGGTGGACGACCTCGCAGCTCAGCGGCAGATCGGCCGGCAGCGCCTGCAGGTAGCCGCGCAGGTCGATGCGGCCCTCGCCCGGCAGCAGGCGCTCGCAGCGCGCGGTGTGGATCAACTGCTCGGTCGTGAAGTGCAGGCCCGGCTCGCCGTCGCAGATCTGCAGGTAGTGCAGCAGGTGGCGGGGGATGTCGCGCAGGTCCTGCAGGGTGGTGTGCGAGCGCGCCACGTGCAGCGGGTCGGGCAGGATGCCGGCATTGGCCGGCGCGCCGGCGCGCTCGATCACGCGCAGCGCGGTACGTGCGTCGGGCACCGGGGTCCACGGGGTGAACTCCAGGTCGGCGGTGAGCCCGAAGGGCGCCATCGCCTCGCACAGGCGGGCGTAGCTGTCGCACAGACGCGACTCGTCGGCATCGTCGCCAGCCACCGTCACCGCCTTGGCACCCAGCGCCGCGCCCACTTCGTACAGCGCGTCCCAGCGGTGGGCGTCGAAGCCGGCGTCGATGCGGATGATCTCGACGTCGAAGACGCGCACGCCGGTGTCGCGCATCGCCGCCTGGGTCTCGCGCAGGATCGCCGGCTCGCCGATCAGGCGCTGGTAGGGCGAGCCGGGCACGTTCTGCCACGGCCGCAGGCCGATGAAGTCGGCGCCGGCGCGCGCGGCCACCTGCACCGCCTCGGGCGCGGTGCAGCGGTGCAGGTTCAGGAAGGCGAGGGCGTAGGGGCGGGTCATGGAGGTGCGGAGGTGAAAGGCGTCGATGACGCCGGGCACGCCGGCGGCGTGGCGAGCCGAGCCGCCCGCCGCAGTACGACGGAACGGCTGTCAGCATTGGAATTGCATTCCAGAAAGAGTACCATGGGCCGATGTTCGAGACCCTGAACGGCGCCACGCGCCTGCTCTTCATCGTCGGCGACCCGATCGCCCAGGTCAAGTCGCCGGCCGGCGTCACCCAGGCCTACGCAGCGCTTGGCCGCAACACCGTGTGCGTGCCGGCGCACGTGGCGCCCGCCGACCTGGCGGCCTGGCTGGACGGCACCGGCCGGGCGCAGAACGTCGACGGCATCATCGTCACGGTGCCGCACAAGTTCGCGGCCTTCGCGCTGTGTGCGACGGCGACGCCACGCGCCGCCTTCCTCGGCGCGGCCAACGTGCTGCGCCGCGCGGCCGACGGCCGCTGGCACGGCGACATGGTCGACGGCGTGGGCTTCGTGCAGGCGCTGCGCAAGCGCGGCGGCGAGCCCGCCGGCCGACGCGCGCTGCTGGTGGGCGCCGGCGGCGCGGGCTCGGCGATCGCGCACGCGCTGCTCGACGCCGGGGTCGCGACGCTCGCGCTGCACGATGCCGACACGGCGCGGCGCGACACGCTGCTGCAGCGCCTGGCCGCGGTCGCACCCGGCCGCGTGCAGGCCGGCAGCGCCGACCCCGCGGGCTTCGACATCGCCGTCAACGCCACGCCGATGGGCATGGGCGCCGGCGACCCGCTGCCTTTCGACGTCGCGCGGCTGGCGCCGGCCTGCTTCGTCGGCTGCGTCGTCACCGCCCCGGCGGTGCCGCCGCTGATCGTGGCCGCGCGCGCCGCCGGCTGCGCCACGTTGACCGGCAGCGACATGTTCGCCTGCGTGCGCGACCGCATGGTCGAGTTCCTGCTCGGGGAGGCCTGAATGCGGCTGCTGCGCGAAGGGCCGCAGGGCCTGCAGGAGGGTGAGCCCTTCGACCTCGTGGTGGTGGGCGCCGGCGGCGCCGGCATGGCCTGCGCGCTGTTCGCGGCGCTCGACGGCGCGAAGGTGCTGCTGGTCGAGCGCACCGGCCTGGTCGGCGGCACGACGGCCTGGTCGGCCGGCACGACCTGGGTGCCCGGCACGCACCATGCGGCTGGCGTGAACCCCGAGGACAGCCTCGACGAGGCGCGGCGCTACCTCGACAACGCCGTGGGCGGGCACGCGCCCGCCGCGCTGCGCGAAGCCTTCCTGCGCCACGGCGCCGCCGCGGTGCAGGCGGCCGAGAGCGCGAGCGACCTGCAGTTCCGCCCCTACCCCCGGCATCCCGACTACCTGTCCGAACTCGGCGGCTCGACGCTCGCCGGCCGGGCACTGGAGCCGCTGCCCTTCGACGGGCGGCAGCTCGGCGCGCTGTTCGCGCTGGTGCGCCCGCCGATCCCGGAGTTCACCGTGCTCGGCGGCATGATGGTCGACCGCACCGACATCAACCACCTGCTGGGCATGCGGCGCTCCTTCGCTTCGCTGCGGCATGCGCTGGGCCTGCTGACACGGCACGCGATCGACCGCCTGAGCCATCCGCGCGGCACCCGGCTCGTGATGGGCAATGCGCTGGTCGGGCGGCTGCTGCTGTCGCTTTCCAAGCGGGCAACGGTGACGCTGGCGCTGGCCACCGAAGTCGAGGCGATCGAGCGCGTCGAGGGCGACGAGAACGGGCGCGTGGGCCGCGTGCTGCTGTCGGGCGGCGGGGCGCAATGCTCGGTGCAGGCCACGCGCGGCGTCGTGCTCGCCAGCGGCGGCTTCAACCGCGACCCGGCGCGGCGCGCGCGCCTGGCCCCGGGCATCGACATCGGCTGGTGCCCCGGCGCCCCAGGCGGCACGGGGCAGGCGCACACGCTGGCCGAGGCCCTGGGTGCGCGCTACCGCGAAGGCGCGATGTCGCACGCCTTCTTCGCGCCGGTGTCCATACGGCGCCGGCCCGACGGCAGCACCGGGGTCTTTCCGCACTTCGTGATGGACCGCGCCAAGCCCGGTGTGATCACGGTCGATGCGCGCGGCCGGCGCTTCCTGAACGAGAGCACCTCCTACCACCTGTTCGGCCTGGCGATGCAGGCCGCGCACCGGCAGGCCCCGAGCGTTCCCGCCTACCTGGTGTGCGACGCCGAGGCGCTGCGCAAGTACGGCCTGGGCATGGTGCGCCCGGGCGGCCGCGGGCTGCAGGCCTATCTGAACGACGGTTACCTCGTGGCCGGCTCCACGCTGGCCGAGTTGGCGGGCCGGCTGGGCATCGACGCCGCCGGGCTGCAGGCCAGCGTCGAGCAGATGAACAGCCATGCCGCGACCGGCCACGACCCCGATTTCCACCGTGGCGAGACGGCCTACCAGCGCAACCTCGGCGATGCTGCCTGGGCGGGGCCCAACCCGAATCTCGGACCTCTGCGCACCCCGCCCTTCTACGCCGTACGCCTCTACCCCGGCGACATCGGCGCGGCCACCGGCTTCGCCACCGACGAGCACGCACGCGCCCTGGACGGGCAGGGCCGGCCCATCCCGGGGCTGTACGCTGCAGGCAACGACATGCAGTCCGTCATGGGCGGCGTCTACCCCGCCCCGGGCATCACGCTGGGGCCCGGGCTGGTGTTCGGCTGGTTGGCAGCGCGGCACGCGATGGGGCAGGCCGTTGGCTTCCCATGAGGAACTGCGTACCGGGATCGACGCCGTGATCCCGGCGTCTGTGCGGGCGCAGAGGATTCATCATCCGCGGCCGCGTCGAGCGCATGAGCAGGCCGCGCACGGCGCGTAGCGCCACCCTGCTGAGGGACGGAGAAAATGCGGTCATCACGCCGGGGTCATGAACTGACCACCGGCCATTTGCGCGCCCGACCGAAGCCGGTAGGCAGCCGCCGGCAGGCGGGCCCGGACGACGCTCTGCCGCGCGGCGCGCCGTCAGATCACGCGGATACGCGTGGCCTGCGGGCCCTTGGCGCCCTGGGCGACCTCGAACTCCACACGGTCATTCTCGGCAAGCTTCTTGAAGCCCGTGCCCTGGATTTCCTTGAAGTGGGCGAACAGGTCCTTGCCGCCGTTGTCGGGGGCGATGAAGCCGAAGCCCTTGGCGTCGTTGAACCATTTCACGGTGCCGGTTTCAGTGGTCATGATGTCTTCCTTGCGGTGTTGGGAAATCGAGTTGGAAAGGGGATGGCCGGGTGTCGGCCGCTCAGCGCCGACGCGGCGCGCCGGCGGATCCGGCAGCCGAAACCGGGCCGCGGCGCTCCAGGTGCCGGAAGGTGATCCGGCCCTTGGTCAAGTCGTAGGGCGACAGCTCCAGCGACACGTTGTCGCCGGCCAGGATGCGGATGTGGTGCTTGCGCATCTTGCCGCCGGTGTAGGCCACCAGCTGGTGGCCGTTTTCCAGCGTCACGCGAAAGCGGGAATCAGGCAGCACCTCGTTGACGGTGCCGTGCATTTCGATCAATTCTTCTTTGGCCATGGGGAGGGCCGCCTTGCAGCGGCAGTTGGGTTCATGGGTGCGCTGCAGTCCACGGGTGTCGGAACGGGCCCGATGTCCACGCGCGCAGAAACGGAGTTGCTGCCGATCCAGGCAAGGCCTTCGGCGCTTGCGTGACGTGCAGCTTCCTCGCTGGAGTTGAACAAGGGCAGCAGGCGCAGCACGCGATCATGCGTCATGCTGCCGCGACCCGAGCGGATGGAGACCGACGCCGCGTAGCGGCCGCAGACGGCCGGACGGGTCAAGGGGGAGACGAGATACTTCCCGACTTGGAAAGGAATGGAGATAGGAACTTTCTCTGGCCTGCATTGCAGATGGCAGATGGCCGGCCTGTGTGGCAACAAGGCGTGCACGGCAACACGCGAGATGCGGTAAAGCGACCCGGGCACCAGATTCGCGGCATCATCTGCCGCAGGTGCGAGAGCACTGCTGCGAACCGGCCCGGAAGACCGGAATCCACCGCTCGAGGAGTGGGGGGCGAGGCCCGCTCGCGGCCCCGACGCGACCCCGAAACAGGCACCGCGAATAAAGCCGTGCAGCAGAGGGACGCTGAAGTGGTGAGTGTACGCCTTGCGGGGCACTGCGCGCAATGTCGGCGCAACATTCTTTGATCATCCGCGCCATGCCATGCGCCCCGAACCCGCCGGGCGGGCCCTGCCCCAGGCCGCCGCGGCTTCTTCGTCTCGATGTTCTGGCGTCAAAATCACCTCCTCTCGATACACACCAAAACGAAGGAGACTCCCCATGCCCGTCACCCGGATGGCCCGGCTGCTGCTGGTGTCCTTGTCCCTGCTGGCCGCCGCGGCCACGCAGGCCCGCATCGTGCGCGTGGACATCGAACGCGTCGAACCCGCGTTCGAAGGCCGAAGCTTCGGCGCCACGGGCCCGTACGACCGCCTGGTCGGTCGCGCCCACGGCGTGCTCGACCCGCGCCTGCCGGCCAATGCAGTGATCCAGGACATCGAACTCGCGCCACGCAATGCCCAGGGCCTGGTCGAGTACGTCACCGACATCGAGATCCTGCGCCCGCGCGAAGCCGCGCGCGGCAACGGCGTGGTCCTCGTGGACGTCGTCAATCGCGGCAACAAGCGCGCGATCGTGAACTACAACGCCGACGTTCCGACCGACATGGCCAGCGTCAACGGCCTGCGTTCGGCCGGCGACGGCTTCCTGATGTCCGAGGGCTACACCGTGGTCTGGTTCGGCTGGCAGGCCGACCTGGTCGCCGGCAGCGGGCGCGTGCGCCTGCAGGCCCCGGTGGCGCGCCAGGCCGACGGCTCGGCGCTCACGGGCGTCCTTCGCTCCGAGATCGTCGTCGCCGCGCCGGCGCGCAGCCTGCCGCTGTCGGCGGGCTGGTTCACGGGGCAGACCCACCACGCCTACGCCACGGTCTCGGTCGACCACACCACGCCGCTGGCCGATGGCTTCAAGCCGACGCTGACGGTGCGGGCCAAGGAGAACGCGCCCCGGGTCGAGGTGCCGGCCACGGCCTGGCGCTTCGCCGACTGCCCCGAAGGCCAGCCCGCTCGGCCCAGCGACACGCGCATCTGCCTGGACGGCGGCTTCCAGCCCGGCCGGCTGTACGAGCTGATCTACCGCGCCCGCGACCCGATCGTGCTGGGCGTGGGTTTTGCCGCGCTGCGCGACGTCGGCGCCTTCCTGAAGTTCGAGCAGGCCGACGCCGCCGGCCAGCCCAACCCGGTGTGGCGTCCGGGGCAGAAGACCATCGTGCTGGGCACCTCGCAGAGCGGGCGCTTCATCCGCTCCTACCTGCACCTGGGCTTCAACCGCGACGAGCAGGGCCGCACGGCCTTCGACGGCGCCAAGCCCCACATCGGCGGCGGCCTGATGCCGATGAACGTGCGCTTCGGGCATCCGGGCCGGGCCTGGGGCGACCAGATCGACCACCTCTACCAGGCCTATGACTTCCCTTTCCACTACGCCAACCTGAACGACCCGATCACCGGCCGGACCCAGGGCATTCTCGACCGCTGCACCGCCGACGGGACCTGCCCGCGCCTGTTCCACGTCGCCACCTCGCTCGAGATCTGGGAGGGCCGGCAGTCGCTCGGCCTGACCGACCCGCTCGGGCGCCGCGACGTGCCCGACCCGGCAAACGTGCGCACCTTCATCCTCGCCTCCACCCAGCACAGCGCGGCCCCGCTGCCGCTGCCCAAGGCGCCCCCCTTCGGCATGTGCGTGCAGCAGTCCAACCCCAACCCGCACCTGTGGGCGATGCGCGCCCTGCTGACCGAGCTGACGGCCTGGGTGCGCGACGGCAAGGCGCCGCCGCCGAGCGTGGTGCCGCGCATCGCGGACGGCACGCTCGTCGCGCCCAACCAGGCGCGCATCCCGGCGATACCGGCGACGAACTACGGCGGCGTGCCCCGCCCGGCGCTGCGCTACCTGGCCAACCACAACCCGCTGCAGGTCTTCGATTTCGGCCCGCAGTACCGGGCCGGCGATTCCAGCGGCGTGATCACGATCGAGCCGCCGCTGCAGGGCACACAGAGCTACGGCATCCTGGTGCCGCAGGCCGACGCCGACGGCGCCGACCTCGCCGGGCTGAAGTCGGTCTACCAGCAGGTGCCCGTCGGCAGCTACCTGGCCTGGAACGTCGGCCGCAAGGACCGTTTCGAGGACGGCTTCTGCATTTTCCAGGGCGCCTTCATCCCGTTCGCCCCGACGCGGGCCGAGCGCGAGGCGGCGGGCGACCCGCGCCCCTCGCTCGAGGAACGCTACCCGACGAAGGACAGCTACGTCACCGCGGTGCGGCGCGCGACCGACGCCCAGGTGGCGCAGCGCCTGCTGCTGGCGCGCGACGCCGAGCGCCTGGTGGGCGAGGCCGAGGACAAGGGCATCCGCACGGAGCCCTGAACCCCAGCGGCTGCAGCCGAGGGCCTTGCGCTCCATCCTCCCGGGTGGGGCAGGGGCAGGCAGGAGTGGGATGCGCGCCAGGACATCGGCGCCGCCCTTCCTGCCAACCCCTGTGCCTCGGGCGTGGGGGGCTGAAGGCCCGAGGCCTGCCCGCGGTTCACGGGCACGCGGCGCCGCCTCAGCGCGCGAAGCCGTGGCGCACGAACCACGCCTGCACCAGGGCCGCCACCGCATCCTGGTTGCGGTCCATCATCAACATGTGCGAGTTGCCGGCCAGGCCCTGGGCGGGCAGCTCGACCTCGTCGACACGCACACCGCTGTCGCGCAGCGCGTCGCGGTAGCCGGCCAGGCCCTGCCGGATGCGCGCCCAGGTGCCGTGACCCTCGAAGTGGTCGCCCCAGACGAAGAGGTGCGGGATGTCGGTCAGGCGCGCGAGTTCGTGCGCGGTCGGCTCGGGAAAGCCCGAGGGCTCGAGCGCAACGATGGCCGCCACGCGCCCGGGCTGCGTGAGCGCCATCCTGAACGCGAAGTTGCAACCCTGGCTGTGCGCAATCACGGCAAAAGGCCCGTGCGCCGCAGCCAGGGCGTCGTAGGCCGCCTGGGTGGCGGCGTCGTTGCCGGCCCATCGCGGCACCGACTGCTTCATGAAGGCATCGAAGGCCGCGACCGGGAACTGCTGTCCGGGGCTGGCGGCGCTGGCGCCCGCGCTGCCCCGCCACGAGCCTGGCGGGCCGATGCGGAACAGCTCCCAGGCCTCGGCCTTGGTGCGGAACAGCGGCTCACCGGCGAAGAACTCGGGGCTGCGCGCCCAGGAGGCCCGGCCGCGCTCGACCGCGTCGGCGACGAACACGTCGTGCCCGGCCTCCAGGAAGCGACGCTGCCAGCCCGGCCGGCCGTCAGGCGTGGTCTCCCAGCACACGCCGCACAGGCCACCGCCGTGCATCAGCAGCAGCGGCTGGCGCGCGCGCGGCGCTGCCAGCCGCACGTACTGCACGTACATTTGCCCGATCTCGAAGCTGCCGTTCGGGTCCACCCGCACCGGCGGGTTGCCAGGCGAGAACACGACCTCGCGCGCCGGCAGGCCCTGCAGGTGGGCCTCGCGGCCGCCGATGTGGAAGCTGCCGATGTCGCGCACCTGCAGCACGGGGGGGTCGTCGCGGGGCGGGTTCATCGTCAGGATTCTGGCGCGGCGGCGGTACGCTCGCGCTTTTCCGCCCCCACCCGCCCCCACCCGCCCCGACACCGCCATGCCCTGCGTGCCCACCCTGCCCCACCCGCCCCGCCAGGTCGAAGTCATCGACACCGATCCATCGCGCCCGCTCGGGGAGCGCCTGCGCGTGCGCGCCGTCGAGCGCCCGCCGCTGGGCGCCGGGCAGGTGCGCGTGGGCATGCTGGCGATGGCCGTGAACCCGGCCGACCTGCTGCAGCTCGACGGGCGCTACGGACTGCGCCCCAGCCTGCCCTACGTCGCCGGCCTCGAGGGCGTGGGCGTGGTGCTCGAGACCGCGCCCGATGTGACCGACCTGGAGGTGGGGGCGCGCGTGCTGCCACTGGCCGCCGGCGGCTTCTGGGCCGACGAGCGCGTGCTGCACCGGCGCGCGCTCGTGCCGCTGGATGCGGGCACCGACGCGCTGCAGCAGGCCATGCTCTGCGCCAACCCTGCCACGGCCTGGGTGCTGCTGCGTCACCTCGTGCCGCTGGAGCCGGGCGACTGGGTGCTGCAGAACGCCGCCAACTCTGCCGTCGGCCAATGCGTGCGCCAGCTCGCGCCCGCGCTCGGGCTGCGCGTGCTGAACGTCGTGCGCCGCGCGCAAGCCGTGCCCGCCGAAGCCGCGCAGGACCCGGCCTGGGTCGTCGACACGTCCGGCGACAGCCACACGCTGAAGGCCGGGCTGGCGCGCGCACGCGCGGCGGTCGCGCCGGGGCGGGCGGTGCTGGCGCTCGACGCCCTCGGCGGCCAGGCCACCGGCGGGCTCGCGGCAGCGCTCGACGACGGCGGCCGGGTCGTGGTCTACGGCCTGATGAGCGGCGAGCCGAGCGTGCTGCCGGCCCACGATCTCGTCTTCCGTGGCGTCACGGTCCAGGGCTTCTGGCTGGCGCGCTGGTTCGCCGACCCGGCACACCGCGCCCATGCGAAGGCGCTGTACCCGGAACTCGCGGCACAGCTCAGCGCGGGCGCGCTGCGCATGGCCGTCGACGCCGTGCACGAGCTCGCCGACGTGGCGGCCGCGGTGCAGGCCGCGGCCCGGCCGGCACGCACCGGCAAGGTGCTGTTGCGCGGGGCCTGGTGGGGCCGCCCGCTGTGAGGCTGTGGGCACGCTCCCTTCGAGGCCTTCGAAGGCTGAGCAGCTTTTGGTCCTGACTGTCGGGCAAGGGCGAGAAGCTCCCCGCCTGCTGGCCGCCGCAGCGCGCGTCCCTGCGCCTGCCCCTGCCCAGGAACCTCCCAAGCGGAGCCGGTTCCGGGGCACCTGCCGGCAGCGCCGTGCGCTGCATCGGTCCACCCAAGAACCACGAGACGCAGCCCTGGCCTTCGGTCCTCCTCGCCTGGGAGACGAGGTATGGGGAACCAGGGAACGAATGCGTACCATTCGGGCCCTGCGGTTCCAGTGCGCCCGCCGATGGCGTCAACGGCGCTGCATGAGGCTCTGACCTCGCGGCATCGCAGCGGACCGCCGGCTGCAGCAGCGCACGCAGGCGCCGGAAAGCGGCACGTCCTGCCGGAATCCCGCATAGGGAAGGTCCGGTGCGTCCGCAGCCGGGCTCGCTGCTACCCTGCGCGACACCATCATGACCATTGCCGACGCCCCCGTCTACGACCCGAACGACGCCACGACACGGCGCAACCCCTTTCCGCTGTACGAGGCGCTGCAGGAGCGCGACCCGGTGCACTGGAGCCCGGCGCTGCGCTGCTGGATCGTCACCCGCTACGAGGACGTGAAGTTCGTGACCTCGTCGTCGACGATGTCCTCCGACCGGCTGCGCCCCTTCTACAACGCGCTCAAGGACGAGCGCCGCGACATCCTGTCCGGCGTGATGCGCTACCTCGACCTGTGGCTGGTGTTCAAGGCCCCGCCCGAGCACACGCGGCTGCGCCGCATCCTGAACTCGGTGTTCTCGCCGCGCATGGTGCAAGCGCTCGAGCCCGGGGTGCGATCGACCTTCGAGCACATCCTCGCCGGGCTCGACGCGCAGGGCGAGATCGAGTTCATGAAGGACCTGGCCGTGCTGCTGCCGGCCTACGTCATCCTGGACATGCTCGGGGTGCCGCGGGCCGACTTCGGCCGCATCAAGGCCTGGTCGGACGCGCTGCGCCTGTTCATCGGCACCGCGCAGGGCGAGGGCGACAAGTACCGGCGCGCGCGCGAGGGCGCCGACGGCATGTCGTCCTACTTCCGCGACCTCGTCGCGCAGCGCCGCGCCGCGCCGGGCGAGGACGTGATCAGCCGCATGATCGCCGCGCGCGACGAGGCCGGCGCCCTGAGCGAGGACGAACTCGTGGCCTGCTGCATGCTGTTCCTCTTCGGCGGGCACGAGACCACGACCAACCTGCTGGGCAGTGCCGTCGTCGCGCTGCTCGAGAACCCGGCGCAACGCGAGCGACTGCGCGCCGAGCCGGCGCTGATCACCTCCGCCGTCGAGGAGTGCCTGCGCTACGACGGGCCGAGCAACAGCATCGCGCGCGTCGTCGCGCAGGAGCACGAACTCGGCGGGCGCACGCTGCGCCCGGGCGAGCGTGTGTTCGCGATGGTCAACGCCGCCAACCGCGACCCGCGCCAGTTCGAGCACCCGCACGCGCTGGACCTCGGACGTACGCCCAACCGCCACCTGACCTTCGGCCAGGGCCTGCACTTCTGCCTCGGCGCGCCGCTGGCGCGACTGGAAGCCCGGGTCGTGATCGGCAGCCTGGTCGAGCGCTTCCCGCGCATGCGCCCGGGCAGCGCCCCGGTGGAGTGGCTGGACGCGATGATCATGCGCGGCCCCGAGCGGCTGCCGCTGGTGCTGCAATGAGCCGCCTGCGGCACCCGCCGGCGGCCCGTCCCGCCGCGCCAGCATCACCCTTGCACGGCGGGCCCCTGCGATGAGTCCGGCACTGCCCGAGACCCTGCACGCGGCCTTTGCCGACGCGCGCGCACGTGCGGGCGCCCTGCCCTTCCTGGCCGAGTCGGCCTGCAGCGGCGGGCGGGTCTGGAGCTTCGCGCAGGCGGGGCGCGAGGTCGACGCGCTGGCTGACGCCTACGCCGCGGCGGGCTGGGGCGCGGGCCACCGCGTCGCGCTTGGCGTGGGCAACCACCCGCGGCACTTCTTCCACTTTCTGGCGCTGAACCGGCTCGGCGCATCCATCGTTCCGCTGAACCCCGACCACCGCGGCGCCGAGATCCGGCATGCCTTGCGCCTGTCCGGCGCCGACCTGGTGGTGGCGCTGCCCGAGCGCGCCGGGGTGGTGGCCCAGGCGCTGGCGCAGGCCGGGGCCGAGGACGCAGCCCTGCGGGCCTTGCCCGTCGTCACGCTCGATCCAGGGGACGCGGCAGACCTGCCGGGCACAGCCAGGACAGCCGCAAGGGCTGAAGCGGCCGAGACGGACCTCCGGGCCGACACCGCACCGCCCGGCGGCCCCGGCACCGCTGCGGCACTGCTGCGCGCGGTGCTGCCGCGCGCCACGCCTTCGCCGCGCGCCGGCTCCGCAGGCACGCCCTGGCAACGCGAGGTCGCGATCCTCTTCACCTCCGGCACCTCGGGCCCGCCCAAGGGCTGTGTGCTGACGAACGAGTACGTGATGACCGCCGGCGCCTGGTACCGCGACCTCGGCGGCGCGCTGACGCTGCGCCCAGCGCAGGAGCGCTTGCTGAACCCGCTGCCGGTCTTCCACATGAACTGCGGCATGACGACGGTGGCCACGATGTGCCTGACCGACAACTGCCTCGTGCTGCCCGACCGCTTCCACGCCAGCACCTGGTGGGAGGACTGCGTGCGCTCACGCGCCACGGCCATCCACTACCTGGGCATCATGCCGCCGGCCCTGTTCAAGCAAGGGCCATCGGACTGGGAGTCGCGCCACACCGTGCGCTTCGGTCTGGGCGCAGGCTGCGACCCGAGCCTGCACCCACAGGTCGAGGCGCGCTTCGGCTTCCCCTTCGTCGAAGTCTGGGGCATGACCGAGACCGGCCGCTTCCTCGCCAACCAGCACGAGCCGCGCCTGACGCATACGCGCGCCTTCGGGCGCGAGGCGCAGCCGCTGCAGGTGCGCGTGGTCGACGACGCCGACCGCGAGCTGCCCGACGGCAGCCCGGGCGAGCTGCTCGTGCGCGCGCGCGGCGCGGACCCGCGCCAGGGTTTCTTCAGCGGCTACCTCGACGACGAGGAAGCCACGCGCCAGGCCTGGCGCGGCGGCTGGTTCCACACCGGCGACGTCGTCACGCGTGACGCCAGCGGCATGCTGTACTTCGTCGACCGGCGCAAGGACATGATCCGCCGCTCGGGCGAGAACATCTCGGCCGGCGAGGTCGAGGCCGTGCTCGCGGCACACCCGGCGGTGGCGCGCGTGGCGGTGCTGGCCGTGCCCGACGAGATGCGCGACGAGGAGGTGCTGGCCGTCGTCGTGCCCGCCGCCGGCCAGGCCGCCGACGAGGCCACGGCGCGCGCGCTGGCGCTGCGCTGCCGCGCCGAGCTGGCCTACTACAAGGCCCCGGCCTGGGTGGCCTTTCGCGCCGAGCTGCCGGTCACCGCCACCAACAAGCTGCAGAAGAACCGCATCTTTGGCCCCGGCGAGGACCCCCGCGCCGGGGCCTTCGACCTGCGCGCGCTGAAGACGCGCCCGGCAGACCGATGACCCGCGGACGCGCTCGGGCAAGCCCGAAGGACTACGCTGGGCCGTTCAGGGGGGTGCCGTGCTGCGGTCACCCGCTCTCCACCACGTGCCCGACAACTTTCCCACCCCTCGAAGGAGACACCCGATGAAGACCAAGTCACTCGCCACCCGCCGCCACGTGCTCGGCCTGGCTGCTGCCGCGCTCGGTGGCGCCGCTCTGCCGGCGCTGGCCCAGGGCACCTGGCCGACCAAGCCCATCAAGATCATCATGCCCTGGGCCGCCGGCGGCGGCGGCGACGTGCTGGTGCGCGCGATGGTGCCCGCGATCTCGGCCCGCCTGGGCCAGACCATCGTCGTCGAGAACCGGCCCGGCGCCATCGGCACGATCGGCAGCCTGGCCGCGGCGCGCAGCCCGGCCGACGGGTACACGCTGGTCTACGGCGCGGCCGACTCGCACTCGATCGCGCCGCACATCCTGAAGCAGATGCCCTACGACTCGAAGAAGGACTTCGTGGCCGTGGCGCCGATCGGCTTCACGCCGCTGGCCTTCTGCGTGCACGCCTCGAACCCGGCGCGCAACTGGGAACAGTTCGTGCAAGCCGCGCGCGCCGCCGCCCAGCCGCTGACCTTCGGCTCCTGGGGCCAGGGCAGCTCGGGCCAGATCACGGTCGAGGCGATCAAGCAGGTCGCGCGCATCGACCTGCTGCACGTGCCCTACAACGGCACGGCGCCGCTGATCCAGGCCCAGCTGGCCAACCAGGTCACGGCGACGATCCTGCCGATCCCGGTGGCCGAGCAGCACGCCCGCGCCGGCACCATCCGCATGCTGGCCGTGGCCGCGCGCTCGCGCGTGGCCGACTTCAGGGACGTGCCCACGCTGCGCGAGCTGGGTGTGGCCATCGACATGGGCCCGTGGCTGGGCTTCCTGGCCCCGGCCGGCACGCCGGCCGACATCGTCGCCAAGATCCACCAGGCCGTCGATGCCGCCCAGGGCGACCCGGCCGTCATCGAGACCATGCGCAGGATGGCCATGGTTCCCGAGCGCATGGACCCGCGCGCCTACCAGGCCTTCTACGACAGCGAGTACGACCGCTGGGGCGCCTACATCCGTACGGCGGGCGTGAAGCTGGACTGAGCTTGCGTGCACTCCCCTCCCCCCTGGCGGGGGAGGGGCTTGACTCCCTGGCTTTCTGGGAGGCTCCTGGTCCGGGCTGGAGTCCGCTGCATCCGCAGGCGCTGCGGGCCCCGGCTCACTCCTGGAAAGACGCCGGTAAGTCGATGGCAGCGACGATGCGCTGCATGACTTCACCCGCGCCTTCGCCTACGACCACGAGGCGAATCCTCCAGGAGCCCCTCATGACCCACCTCATCGCCCGCCCTCTTGCCGCCCTGGCCCTGACCTTTGGCCTGAGCACCGCCATCGCCGAGGAACGCCCCTGGTATCTCACCGTCGACACAGGGCTGTCCAGCACCGGCAAACCTGACTTCGCCGGCGGGCGCCTCACCACGCGCGAAGGCCTGGCCTTCGGCGGCGCCATCGGCCGTCGTGTCGGGACGAACTGGCGCGTCGAGGCTGCGGTGATGTACCGGAACAACCCGGTCAGGAGCGTCAGCAGCCCTGGCTTCGATGCCCGTCCCGGCGATGCCGACTGGGCTTCGGTGTTCCTGACCGTCAACGCCTTCCATGACTTCGGCGCCTTCAAGGTGGGCACCGCCAGTGTGCGGCCCTACCTGGGCCTGGGCCTCGGCCGGGCGCAGGAGGTCGACACCGACCTCACCGCCGGCGGCGCGCCGAGGGAGTACTCGGGCTCCGCGAGCGCGCGGCAATTCATGGCCGGGCTGCGCTGGGACTATGGCAGCCCCTGGGTGGCCGACGTCGGCGTCTCGCTGACGCAATCGGGGCGGATCAGCCTTGCCCCTTCAAGCGGAGGGACTGCACACCAGACCAAGTACCGCGCCACGACGGTGATGGCGCGGCTGGGCTATCGCTTCTGAGCGTCGCGGCGGCCGCGCGCCGGCCAAGCGCGTCCCGCCGATTGCGAACTTCGACCCATTCGCCCCTGGGCGACAAGAAAGGAGCACGAACCATGGACCCCGCAACGTCATCCACCACGCCGACGCCCCGCAAAGGCGGCGAACACCTGCGGGCCGCAACGGGCCTCTGCGCACTGGCCGTCGCTGCCATGCTCGCCGGCCGTGAAGCCCGCGCGCAACCGAGCGAGGCCGATCGAACCCGCTACAGCATCGGTGCGGTGCTGCTGGTCGACAAGGACGGCTACCGTGGTGTCGGGGCAGAGTCGCTCATCGTGCCCGGCGTGGCGATCCGCAACAAATGGGTCGATCTCTTCGGCCCTCAGCTCGACCTGCGGCTCCTGGGCAACGAGCGCCGCACCTGGTGGATAGGGCCGCGGATCGAGTACCGCTTCGATGGCTACGAGCAGAGCGACGGCGCCGTCTTCAGCGGGATGTCGGACCGCAAAGGGGGCTTGTTCTACGGCATCAGTGGAAGCTTCGAACTCGGGGCGGGGCTCGAGGTGGAGATCGACCACGTGAAGGCCGCCCGTCGCGATGCGGGATTCGATCGCGGCGCGGTAGGGTCGATACAGTTGAGCCGCAGCTTCGCCCGCGGTGCCTGGACCCTGGTGCCTCGCGTCGGCCTGGAGTACCAGAGCAGCCGCTACGTGGACTACTACTACGGGGTTCGTCCGTCCGAGGCCACCCCGGTCAGGCCGGCGTACTCCGGCAAGGGGACCTACAGCCCTGAACTGGGGCTGCTCGTACGATGGCGCGCGACTCCGCAGCAGTTCCTGTTCGCGAACTTCAACTACGAGCGCTATGCGAAAGCGATTCGCAACAGCCCCTTGATCACCTCCAGTGGCATTCCGCAGGTCGTTCTCGGGTACCAGTACGTCTTCGATTGAACGCCTCGTACGCCACGGACGAAGATTGCAGGACTGCGCTACCGTGTCGTCGATGGACCGCATCCTCCTGGTCGAAGACCACCCTGCCATGCGCGAGCTCGTCGTGCGCGAGCTCGCTCGATCGGGCATCGCCGCGGATGCGGTGGGTCGCGTCAGCGAGGCCGAGGCCAGCCTGGCGCAGGTGCGCTACGGCGCGCTCGTGCTGGACCGCGGCCTGCCCGATGGCGACGCACTGCCGTGGCTGCAGCGCCTGCGCGTGCGCCAGGTGCTCGTGCCCTGCCTGCTGCTGACCGCGCGCGATGCCCTGCACGACCGTGTCGACGGCCTGGAAGCAGGGGCCGACGACTACCTGGCCAAGCCCTTCGAGCGCGACGAGCTGGTGGCCCGCGTGCGCGCGCTGCTGCGCCGCCAGCGCTCGTGGGTGAGCAGCGCGCCGCAGTGGAGCGGCCTCACGGTGGACCCCCTGGGCGCGCGGCTGAGCTGCGGACGATCGAGCGTGAACCTGCCACCCAGTGAGCTGCAGCTGATGCTCGCGCTGGTGCGCGCCGAAGGCCGGGTGGTGCGCCGCAGCGCGCTGGAGGCCGCGGCCTGGGGCCTGACCGAGGCGGTCACCCCCAACGCGCTGGATGTGGCGCTGCACCGGCTGCGCCGTAAGCTCGAGGTGCTGGGATGCGGTGTGCGCCTCGTCAACATCAAGGGCGTGGGCTATTCCCTCGAGACCCTGTCCGAGCCCAGCGGCCAGGAAGGTGATCGTGCGGCCTGAGGGGCTGCATGCCGAGCCCGGCAGCGCGCCCAGCCGCACCCCGAGCCTCGCCCTGCGCCTGGCCCTGGGCTTCGCCGTGGCCTTCGCGTCGACGGCGGTGCTGGTAGTGGGCGTGCAGGCCCTGCTGGCCGAGCGCTTCGGCCACCTGGTGACGCGCATGAGCCTGCAGGGACAGGCCGAGGACATCTTCGACGGTTTCGTCCTCGATGCCGAGCAGCGCGTCGTGGGCGTGAAGCTCGAGCCCGGCGAGGCGGTGGGCTTCGACGACTTCTTCGCCAACCTGAAGTACCGGGTCCTCGACGTGGAGGGCCGGGTCGTCGCGAGCAGCGAGCCCGACCGGCGCTCGCTACTGGCCGGGCGCAGCCTGGCGGAGCAGGCCGATTTCTTCGGCGTCGTGCCTTACGACGGCCAGGATTTCTTCGTCGGCGCCTGGCAGCGCACCGTGCACGGACGGCCCTACGTGCTGCAGCTCGCGCGCAGTGATCGCTTCGAGCTGCTGGCCCGCGAGGCGCTGACGCCGGCCATCGTCGACACCGTGCTGCTGCTGGGCACCCTGTCGGCCGTGATCTTCGCCCTGGCCGGGGCCCTGGCCATCCGCTCGGTGCTGCGGCCGATCCGGGGGGTCGAGGCAGCCGCGCGCCGCGTCGGCGGGCGCAACCTGGCGGCGCGCCTGCCGGAAGACCACCTGCCGGCCGAGATCAGGCCCCTGGTGCAGGCTTTCAACGGCGTGCTGCAGCGCCTGGAGCGTTCGTTCCAGGAGCAGGAGCGCTTCATCGCCAACGCGGCGCACGAATTGAAGACGCCGCTGGCCCTGGCGCGGGCCCGCGTCGAGGCCGGGCTCGACGGCGAGCCGGACCGCGACCGGCTGCTGCACGACCTGGACGCCATGGGCCGCCAGGTCCAGCAGCTGCTGCAACTGGCGCAGGTGGCCGACCCCCAGGCGATGCGACGCGGCCTCGTGCGGCCGTCGGACGTGGCACGCGAGGTGCTCGATCACCTGGCCTTCAAGGCGGACCGCTCGGACGTCGCCCTGCATCTGCAGCAGGCCGCCACCGAGGTGGAGATCGAGGCCGACGCGGGCGCGCTGTTCGTGCTGCTGAAGAACCTGGTCGAGAACGCCATCGACTTCTCGCCCCCGGACTCGGAGGTCACGGTCCGGCTCGACGAACGGGGCCTCCGCGTGGACGACCGCGGGCCCGGCATCGCCGCCGAACACCGGGCCCAGGTGTTCGAGCGCTTCTGGCGGGCGCCCGGTCAGTCGCGCCCCGGCTCCGGCCTGGGCCTGGCGCTGGTGCGCGAGATCGCCGTCGCCCACGGCTGGGCCGTGAGCTGCGGCGAGGCGGTCGGGGGCGGCGCTTCGTTCAGCCTGAGGTGGCAGCCGTAGGCGGCCGGGCGGCTTGCGCGGGGTCGACGGATGCGATGGCGCGGCTTCGGTGTGACCAGGGCCTGGCACGGGCGGGATCCGCTGCTGCTGGCGGGCGCCGGGCTGCTCGCGCTGTCGCCGCTGCTGGCCCTGGTCGCGGGCCTGGACGGGCGTTCGCTCTTCGGGCGCTCGCCCTGGGACAAGCCCCTGCGCTTTGCGCTGTCGCTCGGGGTGTACGCCGTCACGATGGCGCTGGCAGCGCAGTGGCTGTCGTCTCGCACGCGCGTGCCCGGTTGGCGCTGGCTCTCGCCCGTCGTGGTCGGAGCCCTGGTCTTCGAGATGGGCTGGATCGCCGTGCAGGCCGCGCGGGGCGTGGACTCGCACTTCAACGAGCGGACGGCGTTCGAGGCCCTGATGTTCAGCTTGATGGGCGCGGGCGCGGCAACCTTGAGCCTGGGAACCTTCTGGCTCGGGATCGTGGCGGGAAGGATGCTGTCCGCGGCTTTCATGGCCCAGGACAGGCTCATCGCGCTGGGCATCGCACTCGGCTTCGTGTCCACGGGCCTGCTGCTGCCCTGGACCGGCGAGGCCCTGGTCGACGTGGGCCGCTCGCAGTCGGCCATCGGCACGGGTTGGGCCGTGCCTGTGCTGGGTTGGCGGGTGGATGGCAACGACCCCCGGCCGGCGCACTTCGTGGCGGCCCACCTGATGCAGGCCCTGCCGCTGGCGGCGATCGCGCTGGCCGCGGGCGCGAAGCAGCGGCGCCCAGGCCTGCCGCAGGCCACCCTCCTCGGCCTCACGGCCGCCCTGGTGGGCCTGACGATAGCGCTGATGCCGCGAGCAGCTTGACCGGTTCTCGGCGCCTCCTACCCGGGAACCTGCCCCGCGATCCCGGGAATTCAGCCCCTTGTATCTTCCAAATTGATTTCTTTGAGGGGTGGCTGGTGAAGGCTGTGGGTAAGTGGGCAGAGGCGGGCGCGGTGGGCAACGCACAGTGTTGTCCACGGCAAGCCCGACGGTTCGAGCGCAGCTCGAACTGTCCACTTATCCACAGCTCGGCGCCCCGCAGTTTTGGTGTCCGCTGCGCCAAACCCGTCAGCCCCCAGAGCCTCCAGCTCGCGGGAGAGCATTGGGTCAACGCAGCGGCCCGTTCCTTCCCAACCGTGTAGCCCGAACAGTTGCTCTCCCCCCGCGGGAGAGGGGTTGGGGAGAGGGGGGAAGGGGGGGAATTCGTGCGCGACCGTCGGGCACACGACACGGGACTCCAGGCCACCAGCCTGCGGCGTCGCGCGCTGCCCGGGGGCTCCCCGCCCGCGGGGAAGGGCTGAAGCGGTTCACGCCGACGGAGGCGGCTTGTCGGCGATCGTCCGTCGGCCCTCGGCCACGGCGGCCATCAGCGGCTCGGCCTCGGCGTCGACCATGCAGTCGCAGAACAGCGTGCGCTCGGCCGCCAGGCCCTCGGCGCGGGGCCAGCGCGGGGCCTGGCGCACCAGGCGCTTGATGTTCGCGCAGGCGCGCCCCGGCACCGCCTGCAGCTGCGCAGCCAATTGCAGCGCGTGCGCCAGCGCATCGTCGACGCAGGCCACGGCCAGGCCCAGCGGCGGCAGCTCCTCGGGGCGGAAGACGCGCGCCGTCAGCAGGCATTGCAGCGCCAGCGCCGGGCCGAGCACCTGCGCCAGCGCCTGCGTGCCGGTGGCCCCGGGCAGCAGGCCGAGGTTGAGCTCGGGCAGGCCGAGCTGGTGCGCGCCGCGCTGCACCACGCGCAGATCGCAGCCGAGCGCGAGCTCGAAGCCCCCGCCCATGGCCGTGCCGTTGACCGCGGCGACGAAGACGAGGCGGCTGCGGTCGATGCGCTCAATGCAGCGGTGGATGCCGGCCTCGGGCACCGGGCGCTCGAGCGAGAAGGTCTTGCCGCGCGCGCGCATCGCGGCGGCGCGCCGGTGCAGCACGCCCACGTCGTAGTGCCTGACGAAGACCCCCGGTTCGCCCCCGGTCAGCACGACCACGCGCCCACCGGGCCAGGTGGCTGGGTCATCGAGCTGCGCGAGCACCTGCTCGAGTTCGGCCTCCATCGCCTCGTCCATCAGGCCGCTTGGGGGGTTGGACAGGCGAACGACGGCGGTGGCGCCGTGCAGCGAGAGCGCAACGCGCGTGCCCTGGAAGGGGGCGGCTGGAGGGGTGGTCATGGCAACGGGTGACAGCGATGCGTGGTCGCGCATTGTCGGGGTCTGCATGGGCGCTACGATCACGCCTGCACGTGCGCGCCTGCCGCCGCGCCCCCAGCCCCTGACGAGCCGCCCATGAACACCGCCACCAAGAAGTTCGCCTCGCAAGCCGATGTCGAGGAGAAGAAGGTCAGCTTCACCCAGCTCTCCGAGCACGCCTGGGCCTACACCGCCGAGGGCGACCCCAACACCGGGATCGTCATCGGCGACGACGCGGTGCTCGTGGCCGACACCCAGGCCACGCCGGCGATGGCGGCCGACGTGATCCGGCGCATCCGCGAGGTCACGGACAAGCCCATCCGCTATGTCGTGCTGACGCACTACCACGCGGTGCGCGTGCTGGGCGCCAGCGCCTACCGCGCCGAGGGTCTGCAGCACATCCTCGCCAGCCAGGACACGCGCGACCTGATCGTCGAGCGCGGCGAGGCCGACAAGGCGAGCGAGATCGGCCGCTTCCCGCGCCTGTTCCGCAACGTCGAGACCGTGCCCGCCGGGCTGACCTGGCCGACGATGACCTTCACGGGGAAGATGACGCTGTGGCTCGGCGGGCTCGAGGTCCAGCTGCTGCAGCTCGGGCGCGGCCACACCAAGGGCGACACCGTGGTCTGGCTGCCGGGCGAGCGCACGCTGCTGTCGGGCGACCTGGTCGAATTCGACGCCACGCCCTATGCCGGTGATGCCTACTTCCGCGACTGGCCGCAGACCCTGGACCACATCGCGCAGCTGCGGCCGCTGGCGCTGGTGCCCGGACGCGGCGCCGCCCTGAAGGGCGAGGAGCAGGTGCAGCGCGGCCTGGAAGGCACGCGCGCCTTCATCAGCGACCTGTGGGCCAGCGTCAGCGCCGGCGCCGCAGCCGGGCGCGACCTGCACGCCGTCTACCGCGAGACCTACGAGCGCCTGCGGCCGAAATACGGCCATTGGGTCATCTTCGACCATTGCATGCCCTTCGACGTGACGCGCGCCTACGACGAGGCGACGCAGTACCGCGACCCGCGCGTCTGGACCGCCGAACGCGACCGCCAGATGTGGGAGACGCTGGAGGGCTGAGGAAGCGACGATTCGGCGCGCGGCCCCGGCCGCAGCGCCCACCGCCGGGACCCGGGACCGCGCCACGATGCACCAGACGTTCACCTACCCGAAGTACGCCTACCGGCGCCCGCCCGAGCTCGACGGCGCCGCGACTGGCCGACGACCGGTGGTCGTCGTCGGCGCCGGCCCGGTGGGCATGGCGGCGGCGATCGACCTGCGCCTGAACGGCCTGCCGGTGCTGCTGCTGGACGACGACGACACGGTCTCGGTGGGCTCGCGCGGGCTGTGCTACGCCAAGCGCACGCTCGAAGTGCTGGACCGCCTGGGCGTGGGCGACGCCGTCGTCGACAAGGGCGTGACCTGGAACGTCGGCCGCACCTTCTTCGGCGAGGGCGAGGTCTTCAACTTCAACCTGCTGCCCGAGCCCGGTCACAAGCGCCCGGGCATGGTCAACCTGCAGCAGTACTACCTCGAGCAGTACCAGGTCGCGCGCTGCGAGTCCGCGGGCGTCGAGATGCGCTGGAAGCACAAGGTCGTGGCCGTCGAGCCCGGGGCCGACGGCGTGGCGCTGCAGGTGCGCACCCCCGAGGGCGACTACGCGCTGCAGGCCGACTGGCTGGTGGTGTGCGACGGCGCGCGCAGCCCGGTGCGCACCATGCTCGGGCTGGACATCGAGGGCCAGGTCTTCCGGGACCGCTTCCTGATCGCCGACGTGGTGATGAGGGCGCAGTTCCCGGCCGAGCGCTGGTTCTGGTTCGACCCGCCCTTCCACCCGGGGCAGAGCGTGCTGCTGCACCGCGAGGCCGATGACGTCTGGCGCATCGACTTCCAGCTCGGCTGGGACGCCGACCCCGACGAGGAGCGCAAGCCCGAGCGCGTGATCCCGCGCATCCGCGCGATGCTCGGCGACGAGCGCGCCTTCGAGCTCGAGTGGGTCAGCGTCTACACCTTCCAGTGCCGGCGCATGGCACGCTTCGACCACGGGCGCGTGCTCTTCGCCGGCGACGCCGCGCACCAGGTCTCGCCCTTCGGCGCGCGCGGTGCGAACTCCGGCATCCAGGATGCCGACAACCTGGCATGGAAGCTGGCGCTCGTGGTCGCCGGCAGGGCCCCGGCGCGGCTGCTCCACAGCTACACGCAAGAGCGCGGCTGGGCCGCCGACGAGAACCTGACGAACTCCACGCGCTCGACCGACTTCATCACGCCCAAGAGCGCGGCCAGCCGCACCTTGCGCAACGCCGTGCTGCAACTGGCGCGTGAGCATCCCTTCGCGCGCAAGCTCGTCAACTCCGGGCGCCTGTCGGTGCCCTCGTTCTATGTCGATTCGCCGCTGAACACGCCGCTGGACGAACCCGGCGCCGGCACCATGGAGCCGGGCGCGCCCATGGACGACGCACCGATCGCGCACGCAGGGCGGCCGGGCTGGCTGCTCGACCACGCGGGCGGCTGCTTCCAGCTCATGGTGTACGCCGACGACCCGGCAGCGCTCGACGTGAGCGCCCTGCTCGGACTGCGGGGCGACGCCGTGCCGGTGGAGCTGCTGGTCGTCTCGCCGCGGCCCGGCACCGAGGGCCCCGGCGGCGCGACCCTGCTGCACGACGCCCATGGCCTGGTGGCGCGGCGCTACGACGCGCGCGACGGCAGCGCCTTCCTGCTGCGGCCCGACCAGCACCTGGCCGCGCGCTGGCGTGCGCCGGACCTGGCGCGCGTGCGCGCCGCGGTGGCGCGCGCCACCTGCAACGACTGACGACCGTCACTGCCCGCCCCGCCGGAGCCTGCGATGCCGCTGCAACTGCAACCGAATTTTCACGAGCCCGGGCGCCGCTACCACCGCGACTTCTCGCCCGGCGACGACTTCTACCAGCTGCTGATCGACACCCACCGCGACCTGAGCGACGCGCAGAGCGCGCTCGTCAACGCCAAGCTCGTGCTGCTGCTGTCCAACCACATCGGCGACATCGCCGTGCTGCGCGAGGCGCTGCAGCACGCGCGCAAAGACGTCTGAACACCCGCCCCCGATCCAGGAGACCCGGCATGCAGATCCAGAAGATCCACCACGTCGCCTACCGCTGCAAGGACGCGAAGGAGACCGTGCAGTGGTACGAGCAGCACCTGGGCATGAAGTTCGTGCTCGCCATCGCCGAGAACGAGGTCCCGTCGACCAAGGCACCCGACCCCTACATGCACGTCTTCCTGGACGCGGGCGACGGCAACATCCTGGCTTTCTTCGAACTGCCGAACTCACCGCCCATGGGCCGCGACGAGAACACCCCGGCCTGGGTGCAGCACCTGGCGCTGAAGGTTGCCACGGTTGACGAACTGGTGCAGACCAAGGCCCGGCTCGAGGCCGCGGGCATCGAAGTCATCGGCCCGACCAACCACACGATCTTCAAGAGCATCTACTTCTTCGACCCGAACGGCCACCGGCTGGAACTCGCGGCCGACGTCGGCACGCCCGAGATGTACCGAGCGCTCGACGACGTCAAGTGGCCCATGCTCGAGGAGTGGGCGCGCACACGCAAGGCGCCTCAGCACGCGCGCTGGATGCACGACGGCAGCGCGCCGGGCTGAGCGGGCGACGACCTTGAGGAATTCGACCGAGGGCCTGCTGCAGCAGCGATCCTTCCTGCTGTTCTGGGCCGGCCGCCTGCTGGCGACCGCGGGCAACCAGATCGTCTCGCTCTACCTGGCCTGGCGCCTGTACGAATTGACCGGCAGCGCCTGGATGCTCGGGCTGTTCGGACTGCTGCAGTTCCTGTGCTCGCTGCTGCTGTTCCTGCCCGCTGGCGACGCCGCAGACCGCTTCCGGCGCAGCCGGGTCCTCGTCATCGTGATGGCTTTGCAGGCCGCGCTGTGCCTGCTGCTGCTGCTGAGCGAAGGGGCGGGGCTGCTGCGCCCGGGCATGGTCCTGACGGTCGGAGCGCTGCTCGGGGCCTTGCGCCCCTTCCAGATGACCGCGCAGCAGGCGCTGCCCGCGGTGCTGGTGCCGCCCGCACTCCTGCCGCGCGCACTGTCGTTCAGCAGCGCCGGCTCGCAGGCGATGTTCATCGCCGGCCCCGCCCTGGGAGGCCTGGCGCTGATATGGGGGCCGCTTCCCACTTTGGCCCTGGCACTGCTGCTGCACCTGTTGGCCGCGGCGCTGTACGGCCGCGTGCGCCAGTCGGGCGTGTCGGCGCCGGCGCAGGCCCGCTCGCTGGCGACCTTGCTGGCCGGGGTGGGCTTCATCCGGCGCCAGCCGGCCATTCTGGGCTCGCTGACGCTGGACCTGATGGCCGTGATGCTGGGCAGCGTGGTGGCGCTGATGCCGGTCTACGCGAAGGACGTGCTGCAGCTGGACAGCGCCGGACTCGGCCTGCTGCGTGCAGCCCCGGCGGTCGGCGCTCTGGTGATGTCGCTGCTGCTGGTGCAGTGGCCCCTGCGCCATGGCGTGGGCCGGACGATGTTTCTCGGCGTGGGCGTGTACGCACTGGCCATGCTCGGCTTCGCCTGGTCCACGGCGCTGTGGCTGTCGCTGGCCCTGCTGGCCATCGGCGGCGCCGCCGACATGGTCAGCGTCGTCGTGCGGCAGACGATGGTCCAGCTCGACACGCCCGATGGAATGCGCGGCCGGGTCAGCGCGATCAACTCGCTGTGCATCAGCGGCTCGAACCAGCTCGGCGAATTCCGTGCCGGCGCCGTGGCTGCCGCGCTCGGGCCGGTGGCCGCGGTCTGGACCGGCGCGCTGGGCAGCCTGCTCGTCGTGGCCTTGTGGATACGCTGGTTCCCCGGCCTGTGGCGACGCGATCGGCTGGTGCAGGAGTGAGGGCCGCGCCGCGCTACGCGGCTTGTCCCGGCCGTCGCCGGTAAAACCGCACCACCTGCTCCGGCACCGGCCGCGGCGGGGCGCCATGGGCCTGCAGCGTGCGGTCGAGGGCGGTGCCGGCGTCGTCGGCGAGCGCCGCTTCGCGCGCAGCCTGCACCGCCCGGGCGCGTTCAGCGGCACTGCGGCCGGATTGCGGGGCGGCGAGGTGGCGCACGATGTGCAGCAGGTTGCGCTGGCCGCGCCCGTGCGTGTCACCGTAGCCCTTGACGAGCCGGCCGCACAGCGCGAGCTCCTGGCCCAGGGCCCAGTCCTCGCGGCAGCCCTGCTCGACCGCGGCCAGCCACTCCTCGATCAGCGCCTGCTCCTGCCGGAAGCGGCTGCCCCAGGGGCGCAGGCGCCGGGTGGCCGCCAGCGCGCGCAGCGCGAGCGTGCCGGTGACGGTGTGGGTGCCCAGCCTGAGCGGCATGGCCCAGGGATCGCGGCCCTGCGCGATGCGGCGCCGGTCCCAGGCCTGCAGGCCTTGCGCCAGCGCCGGCGGCAGCAGGGCGGCGAACTCGGGCACGCCGGGCTTGAAGTGGTCGTAGATGCGCACCACCTCATCGGCGCCCGCGCCGCTCTCGCGCCGAACCCGGGCCTGGCGCGTCGCCGAGACCTTCAGCCGCGCCACCTGCACGACATCGTCGAAAGCCATCCACAGCGCGAGCCAGCGCGCCGTCTCGCGCCCGATCTCGCCGCCGTGGCGGCCTGCGGGATCGGCGGCGTGCTCGGCTGTGTCGATGCGGGCCAGGCGGGTGTCGTACAGGCGCGCGTAGGCTTCGTCCTGCCACGCCGCCACGCGCGCACGGCCGAGGGCGCGGAAGTCGGGCGCTGCGGCGGCGGGTGCGGTCAGTACGGTCTCGACCTGCTCGCGCAGCGCGCGCTGGCGCGTGAGCATCTCGAAGGCCAGCGCGAACCCGCGCAGGCTGGCCTCCACGCCCTTGCCCGAGGCCCGGATCGCGGCCTCGCAGGCCGCGCGCGGCAGCGGCAGCACGCCGCTGGCGGCCATGGCGCCGAACAGCGTGGCGCTGATGGCGGTGCCCGCCTCACGCGCCAGGGCGCCGAAGTCCAGCAGGTCGACGCTGCGCCCGTGCCGCTGCAGTGTGGCGGCGAGCCGGGCGCCGTCGACCCGGCCGTCGCCGGGCACCATCTTCTCGGCCACGGTCAGCGCGCGCGCGGTCGAGCTGATGATGCGCGTGCGCTCGGCGCTGGCCATGCCCAGGCCCACCTGGCGCACCGTCTCGAGCAGCTCCGACGACACCAGCAGGTCGATCGCGCCGGGCACCGGGTTCAGGCTGAACACCGGGCGCGCGGCAACGGCGCCCGGGTTCGAGGGCGCGGGTTGGATCTCGACGTAGTAGGTGGTGGCGCCGGTGCGCTGCGCCACGCCCGGCACCGAGGTGCTCTGGGCCTGCAGCCCGGCGCCGACCGCGGCCGCGTACAGCCACTCGGCCAGTACCCCGCCACCCTCGCCGCCGAGGGCGCAGACGAGCACGGTCACGGGCGCGGTCATCGGGCGACCTGCGGCGCTGCGACCGCAGCCCTGGGCCCGAAACCGACCGATCCGCGCAAGGTCCGCCTCATTCCAGCTTCAGCCCGATCTCGCGAATCACGGCGCCGTAGCGCTCGCGGTCGCGCAGTTGCCGCTCGGCGAATTCAGCGCGCGTCAGCGGTGCCGGCTCGCCGCCGATGCCCTTGATCACGTCGAGCACGCGCGCGGTGGCCAGGGCCTTGTTGATCTCCTCGTGCAGGCGCGCGACGACGGGGCCGGGCACCGCCGCCGGGGCGTAGATGCCGAACAGCGTGTCGGCGTCGAAGCCGGCCATGCCGGCCTCGGCCAGCGTCGGCGTGTCCGGCCACTGCGAGGAGCGGCGCGGGCTGCCCACGGCCAGCAGGCGCAGCTTGCCCTCGCGTGCGTGACGCAGGCCGGGGCCGGGGTCGAACATGAACTGGATCTGGCCCGACAGCAGGTCGGTCAGCGCCGGCGCAGCGCCCTTGTAGGGCACGTGCGTGGCCTGGAAGCCGGCTTGGCGCGCGAACATCTCGCCCGCCAGGTGCGGCGAGCTGCCGCTGCCGGCCGAGCCGTAGCTGAGCCTGCCGGGGTTGGCGCGGGCGTGGGCGATGAATTCCTGCACGTTGCCCACCGGCACCGAGGGATGCGCCATCAGGAACACGAGCACGCGCGCGACACTGGCCACCGGCTGCAGGTCGCGCAGCGCGTCGAAGGGCATCCGGCTGTAGAGGAAGGGGTTGACCGTGACCGCGCCGCCGCTGCTCATCAGCAGCGTGTGGCCGTCGGCCGGCGACTTGGCCACCGCGTCGGCACCGATGTTGCCGTTGGCGCCGGCCCGGTTCTCGACCACGACCTGCTGACGCAACTGCTCGCCCACCTGCTGCGCGATCGCGCGCCCGATCACGTCAGCCGCGCCGCCGGGCGGGAAGTTGACGATCAGCCGGATGGGCTTGTCAGGCCAGGCCTGCGCCAGCGCCCCGGCGCTGCCCAGGGCCAGCGCGGCCGGCAGCGCGAGCGCGGCGGCGAGCGCGCCGCGGCGGGTCGGATGGCGGGCCTGGGCCCAGGTGGCGGCAGTTCCGGCAGGGGTCTTCATCGGCGGGTCTCCGTCGGCATCAGGCAAGGAGTGCACAGGCTCACGCCGGCCGCAGCCGCGCGGTGACGAACTCGCGCAGTCGCGCGAGCCAGCGCTCGGCCGGGCGCGGGTGGCGCACGACCTCGGCGCGGTAGAAGCTCGGGCACAAGGTGGCGGCGTGGGCGTTGGCGCCGCACAGGCCGCAGCCCACGCAGCCGTCGAGCACCGTGGCCACCGGGTCCACGCGCAGCGGGTCGGGGTTGTCCTTGAGCGCCAGCGTCGGGCAGCCCGACAGGCGGATGCAGGCGTGGTCGCCGGTGCAGACGTCCTCGTCGACGCCGTATTTCACGCGCTCCACGCGCTCGCCGCGCTTCAGGCGCCCGGCGATCCAGGGCTTGATGCGGCGCTGCCGCTCGAGCTGGCACTCGCCCTCGGCCACGATGACCTTCAACCCGTCGAAGGGGCTCGTCAGCGCCTCCTGCAGCGTGCGCCGCATGGTGTCCACCTCGTAGGTGTGGACGACGCGCATCCACTTCACGCCCATGCCCTGCAGCGTGTCCTCGATCGAGCGGTTGCGGTCGGCCAGGCTCTGGTGCAGCCGCGCCTGGCGCTCGGCCTCGGCGCGGGCCTCGTCGTCGGGGGTGTTCAGGATGTCCTGCGTGCCCGTGGCCGAGGTGTAGCCGTTCTTCATGATGACGAGCACCGCGTCGTCGCCGTTGAACAGCGCCGCCTGCACGCCCGTGAGCAGGCCGTTGTGCCAGAAGCCGCCGTCGCCCATCACCGCGATCGCGCGCCGCTGCATCATCGGCGAGACCCCGGCGCGGCTGGCCAGGCTCATGCCGTAGCCGAGGATGGAATGCCCCGAGCTGAAGGGCTCGAAGGTGGCCAGGGCGTGGCAGCCGATGTCGGCGGCGATGTGCACCGGGCCGACCTGCTGCTGCGCCAGTTTGAGCGCCGAGAACACCGGCCGCTCCGGGCAGCCGGTGCAGAAGCCCGGCGGCCGTGCCGGCAGCGCGCCCGTGGCCGCGGCCACGTCGGCACGGCGCTGCGCGTTGGCGGCGAGCCAGGCGCGTGCCGGCGCCAGGTCCACATCGGGCAGGTGACGCGCGCAGAAGGCCAGCAGGCCCTGCGCCAGCACCTCCACCGTGTATTCGCCGGCCGCGGGCAACATGTCCTTGCCGTGCACGGGGGTCTGCACGTCGAGTCGGCGCAGCGCAAGCACGAGGTCCTTCTCGATGTACTCGGGCGAGCCTTCCTCGACCACCAGCACCGCGCGCCGGCCGGCGCAGAAGGCCGAGATCTCGGCCGGCACCAGCGGGAAGGTCAGGTTCAGCACGTGCAGCGGCAGCATGCTCGCGCCGTGCGCGTCGGCCAGGCCGAGCTGCTGCAGCGCCCGCACCAGCGCGTTGTACAGCCCGCCCTGCACGACGATGCCGACCTCGGCACGCGGGCCGTCGAAGGTCTCGTTGATGCCGTGCGCAGCGGCGTAGGCCTGGGCCGCGGGAATGCGCTGCTCGATCTTGAGCTTCTCGTGGCGGAAGGTCACCGGCGGGTGTGCCAGGCGCATGTAGTCGAAGCGCGCCGGCTCCTCGATCAGCTGGTGCGTGCCCAGGCGCGGCGCGACATTGGCGCGCGTGGTGAAGGTGCCGCGCACATGGCAGGCGCGGATGCGCAGCTCCAGCATGGCCGGCATGTTGCTGGCCTCGCTGAGCGCGAAGGCATGCTCGACGCAGCGCACCATCGTCGCCAGGTCGGGCCGCGGGTCGAACAGCGCCATCGTGCTCTTCAGCGCGTAGGCGTGGGTACGCTCCTGGATCACGCTCGCGCCCTCGCCGTAGTCCTCGCCGACGACCACCAGGGCGCCGCCCACCACGCCCGGCGAGGACAGGTTGGACAGCGCGTCGGCGGCGACGTTGGTGCCGACGATGCTCTTCCAGGTGACGGCGCCGCGCAGCGGGTAGTGGATCGAGGCCCCGAGCATCGCCGCGGCCGAAGCCTCGTTCGAGCAGGCCTCCACGTGCACACCCAGCGTGTCGAGGTAGGGCCGCGCCTGCACCATGACGTCCAGCAGGTGCGACACGGGCGCCCCCTGGTAGCCGCCGACATAAGCCACGCCCGATTGCAGCAGCGCCTTCGTCACCGCGAGGATGCCCTCGCCGTGAAAGGTGGCGCCCTCGCCGAGCTTGAGCTGCTCGATCTGCTCGGTGAACTGGACTTCCATGGAATGCCGATTATGGTCGGCGGGGGCGGAGCGCGGCACCCGGGCTTACACCCCCTGCGCGCATGCGGACCTCACCCTAGCCCGAGTTTGTCATCCTCTCAGCGCAACCCAAATAAAATCAACAGCTTAGCTCGTCACGGAGGCGCGTATGGCACTACGCTTGCTTTGCCCGCCGCCTTCTTGATTTGACTGC
>JAIXWM010000164.1 GCA_027491255.1 Rubrivivax sp.
TGCCCTCGACCACGCTGGCGGCGTTGCGACTCCTCGCCATGGCACAGGCCATGGCTGCGGTTCGCGCCTTGCCATCGCGGCCGATGACAGCCCGCTCGGGCGCGCCCAACTGCCGAATCTCGGGTGACCCGGCCTCGCGGAATCAGTCCAGCCTGCCCCCTGACACCTTGATCACCGGCGACCGCACTGACCGTTGAACAACTTCCTGCGCGACTTCCTGACGCGGGAACGGGTCAGGTTCATGGTCTGCGAGCGGCCGTTCAGTAGCCGCCCCGGCCGGCGACCGCGCCACCCCCGCCCAGCACCGCGTTGATGTCGTCCAGCAGCCCGCTCGCGCCGATCCGAAAGCGCTGCGGGTTCACGGCGTCGGCGCCCAGGATCTCGGTGACCAGGGCCATGTAGCGCGTGGCGTCGGCCACGGTGCGGATGCCGCCGGCGGGCTTGAAGCCGACGCGGTGGCGCGCGGCGGGGTCGTCGGCGATGGCCTGCAGCAGCAAGCGCGCGGCCTCGGGCGTGGCGTTGACGCGCACCTTGCCGGTGCTGGTCTTCAGGAAGTCGGCGCCGGCCTCCAGCGCGGTACGGCAGGCCTGCCGTATCGCCGCCGGGTCGGCCAGCTCGCCGGTCTCCAGGATGACCTTCAGCCGCAGGCCGGGGCAGGCGCGGCGCACCGCGGCCAGCAGTGCCGGGGCGGCATCCAGATCGCGCCAGGGCAGCACGACGTCGACCTCCTGCGCGCCGGCCTCGACGATGGCGCGCGTGTCGGCCACGGCCGCGGCGATGTCGCTGCCGCCGTGCGGGAAGTTGGCCACCGCCGCCACCGCCACCTGCGGCGGCAGCAGCCGGCGCGCGTGCGCGGCCAGGCGCGGCCAGACGCAGACCGCGGCCACCGCGCCGTGCGGGCCGACGGCGCGCGCGCACAGGCGGTCGATGTCGGCCTCGGTGTCGGCGTCGTTCAGGCTGGTCAGGTCCAGGCAGGCCAAGGCCCGCCTGGCCGCGACCGTCGGGTCTGACGGGGCCGAGTCGGCATTGCGGCCCAGGCCCGGGATCTGGTCGACCGGGCTCGTGTCCCCCACGGCGCGCGCACCGGTCGCCTCGGCACCGGCGGGCTCTCGGCCTTCCCCGACGCCCAGGTGGCTCGGCCCGAAGCTCGCCGGCAGCAGGCCACCCAGCGTGAAGCGGGCGCGCACGTGTGCGCCATCGGCGACGACGACCGGGCAGTCGTCGCGCGCGAACTCGCGCAGGCGCTGGCGGCAGCCGCCGCAGGGGGTGACGGGCTCGTCGGCCTCGCCGACGACGACCACGGCGCGCGCCGCGCGCCCGCCCGCGCCCACCATCGCCGCCAGCGCCGAGGTCTCGGCACACCAGCCCTGGGGGTAGGCCGCGTTCTCGACGTTGCAGCCGGCGTGCACCCGGCCCTGTTCGTCCAGCACGGCGGCGCCCACCGCGAAGCGCGAGTAGGGCGCGTAGGCGCGCCCGCGCGCTCCGCGGGCGGCGGCCAGCAGGGCCTGCAGCGTGGTCTCGGGCAGGTCTTCGGTGGCGTTCAATGCCGCTCCTTCACATAAGGTGTGCCCAGGGCCCGGGGCGCCACCGCGTGGCCGATGAAGCCGGCCAGCAGCACCACCGTCAGCACATAGGGCAGGGCCTGGATGGCCTGCACCGGCACGGCGCCGCCACCGAGCGCAGCCGGCAGCTGCGCGCCCTGCAGCCGGATGGCCACCGCGTCCATGAAGCCGAACAGCAGGCAGGCCAGCAGCGCCCCGCGCGGGTGCCACTTGCCGAAGATCAGCGCCGCCAGCGCCATGAAGCCGCGCCCGGCCGTCATGTGCGGCTGGAAGGCCGGGTTCTGCGCCAGCACCAGGAAGGAGCCCGCCAGCGCCGCGAGCACGCCGTTCAGCGCCAGCGCCTGGTAGCGCAGCTTCAGCACCGAGACACCGGCGGCGTCCACCATGGCCGGGTTTTCGCCCGCCGCGCGCAGGCGCAGGCCGAAGCGGGTGCGGTAGAGCAGCCAGGCCACGGCAGCCACGAGCACAAAGGCGCCGTAGACGAACAGCGTGTGCCCGAACAGCGCCAGCGACAGGAAGCGCCCGAGCGTGGGCCCGACCAGCGGCAGCGCCTCCAGCGCCTGCCCCACGCCCGCCAGCCACGGCTCGGCGCGCACGCCGGCGGGCAGCGGCGGGGTCTGGCCGCCGGTCTTGAACGCCGCCAGCGCGACGACGATGGTGAAGCCCGAGGCTGTCATCGTCAACGCCATGCCGGTGACCATCTGGTCGCCCGGGTGGCTGACGCAGGCGTAGCCGTGCAGCATCGAAAGCGCCACGCCGGTGACGATGGCCGCGCCCAGCGCGAGCACGGCCGAGCCGCTGAGCACGCCGACGCTGGCGGCGACGAAAGCCGTCATCAGCATCTTGCCCTCGAGCCCGATGTCGACCACGCCCGAGCGCTCGCTCAGCACGCCGGCCAGCGCGCACAGGATCAGCGGCGTGGCCACGCGCAGCGTGCTGCCCACCAGCGTGCCCAGCACCGTGGCCCATTGCGCAAGGTTCAGCGCCTCATCCATGGCCTGCTCCTGCACCGGCCGCCGAACCCGAGGCCGCGGCCTGCCGGCCGCGCAGCGTCCGCAGCGCGCCGAGCAGCCAGCCCGACACGGCCGGGGTCAGCGCTCCGGCGAACAGCACGATCAGCCCCTGCAGCATGAACACCATGTCGCGCGAGAAACCCGGCAGCTCGAAAGTCAGCTCGGCCCCGCCCTGGTAGAGCGCGCCGAACAGCAGCGCGGCGAAGACGATGCCCACCGGGTGGTTGCGCCCGATCAGGCTGACGGCGATGCCCGCGAATCCCGCCCCAGCCACGAAGTCCAGCAGCAGGCGGCCGTGCATGCCGGCGATCTCGTTCACGCCCACCAGGCCGGCCAGCGCGCCCGACAGCGCCATCGCGCCGACGATGACCCAGGGCGGGCGGATGCCGGCGTAGCGCGCCGCCTCGGGCGCATGGCCCACCGCGCGCAGCGCGTAGCCGGCGCGCGTGCGCTGCAGCAGCAGGTGCACCAGCGGCACCGCCGCCACGGCCAGCAGCACGCTCGCGTTCAAGGGCGTGCGCGGCCACTCGATGCCAAGCGCGCCCAGCAGCTCGTGCATGCCGGGCATGCGCGCCGCGTCGGCGAAGGCCGCACTCTCGGGCGCCATCTGCCCCGGCGCCTTCAGCGTGTTGACCAGCAGGTAGGACAGCAACGCCGAGGCGACGAAATTGAACATGATCGTGGTGATCACGACGTGGCTGCCGCGCCAGGCCTGCAACGCGCCCGGGATGGCGCCCCACAGCGCCCCGCCCAGCGCGCCGGCCAGCATCAGCGCCGGCAGCAGCAGCACCGGCGGCAGGTGCGCGGCGCCGGCCAGCGCCATCACGCCCACCGCCAGCCCGCCCATCGTCGCCTGCCCCTCGGCGCCGATGTTGAACAGCCCACCGTGGATGGCCACCGCCACCGCCAGGCCGGTGAAGACGAAGGTGGTCGCGTAGTACAGCGTATAGCCGATGCCCGCGCGCGAGCCGAAGGCGCCCTTGATCAGCAGCATGAGCACCTGGGCCGGGTCGAATCCCACGGCCATCGACACCGCGCCGGCGGCCGCCAAGGCCAGCGCCAGGCTGAAAGCCGGCAGCACGACGACGTCGACCCAGCGCGGCAGCCCGGTGGTGGGGGTGGAAGCCATGGCCTTGCGTCCTGCCTTTTCGGTGCCGGTGCGGAATCAGTGCCGCGCCGCGGCGCCGCCCATCAGGCGCCCGAGCGCGGCCTCGGTGCACTGCGCGATCGGCAGCTCGCCGGCGATGCGGCCGGCGTTCATCACCAGCACGCGGTCGGCCAGGGCCAGGATCTCGTCGAGCTCGGAGGACACGAGCAGGATCGCGCCGCCGGCCTCGCGCAGCGCGCGCAGCCGGCCGTGGATGAACTCGATCGCGCCGATGTCCACGCCGCGCGTGGGCTGGCCCACGAGCAGCACGCGCGGCGCGTGTGCGGCTTCGCGCGCGAGCACGAGCTTTTGCTGGTTGCCGCCGCTGAAGCTGCCCGAGCGCAGCGTGGGCGCGCGTGGGCGCACGTCGAAGCGCTCCATCATCTGCGCGCAGTCCTCGAGCAGCGCGCGCCGGCGCAGCCAGCCGCCGCGGCCATGGCGCGGCAGGTGCTGGTAGCCGAGCACGGCCGACTCCAGTGCCGCGAAGGGCAGCACCAGGCCGCGGCGCTGCCGGTCCTCGGGCACATGGGCGAGTCCGAGCGCGCGCGCCGTGGCCGGGTCGAGCCAGCGCCCGCCACCGGCCTCGAAGCGCTGGTCGTCCAGGGTCAGCGTGCCGCGGGCGGGCGCCTGCAGCCCGGCCAGCACGTCCAGCAGCTCGCTCTGCCCGTTGCCCGAGACGCCGGCGATGCCGACGATCTCGCCTGGGCGCAGGGCCAGGCCGACGCCATCCAGCCGCACCACACCCAGGGCGTCGACCACGCGCAGGCCTTCGGCGGCGAGCAGCGGCGCGGCGGCGGACACCGTCGCGGCCTCGGCACTGCCCTGGCGACCCAGCCGTACCTGACGCCCGACCATGGCCTCGGCCAGGGAATCGACGCTGACCTCGCCGATGGGCTGGTCGAGCACGACGCGACCGCCACGCATCACGGTGACGTGGTCGCACAGGGCCAGGATCTCGCGCAGCTTGTGCGTGATCAGCAGCACCGTCGTGCCCTGGGCGCGCAGTTGGCGCAGTACCGCGAACAGGGTGTCGGTCTCCTGCGGCGTCAGCACCGCGGTGGGCTCGTCCAGGATCAGGGTGCGTGCGCCGCGGAACAGCGCCTTCAGGATCTCCAGGCGCTGGCGCTCACCCACCGGAAGGTCGGCCACCGGGGCGTCCAGGTCGACCTGCAGCCCGGTCTCGCGCATCAGCGCGGCCAGGCGTTCGCGCGCCTGGCGGCGGGCGCGGCCGAGCTGCCAGTGCGGCTCGGCGCCGAGCAGCACGTTGTCCAGGCCGTTGAAGTCCTCGACCAGCATGAAGTGCTGGTGCACCATGCCGATGCCCAGCGCGATGGCCTGCGAGGGGTTGCCCATCGTCACCGGCTGGCCCTCGATCTCGATCTGGCCGGCGTCGGCGCGGTGGAAGCCGTAGAGCACGGCCATCAGCGTGCTCTTGCCGGCGCCGTTCTCGCCGACGATGCCGTGCACCGTGCCGGCGCGCACGGTCAGGTCCACGGACTGGTTGGCGTGGACGGCGCCGAAGCGCTTGTCGATGCCGCGCAGGCGCACGGCCGGCGGCATGCCGGCCGCCGCCGTGGCGGCGTTCCTGCCGGCGACGGCGTTCACGCGGCGTCCGCGCTGAGCCGCCGCCGTGCCCGGGCCTCACTTGCAGGCATTGGCCGCCATGTAGTCGATGACCTTGATCTTGCCCGCGATGATGTCGGCCTTGGCCGCATCCACCCGGCGCTTCATCTCGGGCGTGACGAGCTTGGCGTTGTGCTCGTCGAGCGCGTAGTCCACACCGCCCTCCTTCAGGCCGAGCGAGCTGACGCCGGGCTGCACGCCCTTGAAAGCGTTGTAGACGGCCACGTCCACGCGCTTGACCATCGAGGTCAGCATGGTGCCCGGGTGCAGGTGGTTCTGGTTGCTGTCCACGCCGATGGCCAGCTTGCCCGCGTCCTTGGCGGCCTGGTAGACCCCCACGCCGGTGCCCCCGGCCGCGGCGAAGACCACGTCCACGCCCGAGGCGAACTGGCTCTTGGCCAGCTCACCGCCGCGCGCCGGGTCATTCCAGGCGGACGGCGTGGTGCCGGTCATGTTGGCGCTGAGCCCGATGTTCGGGTTGACGAACTTGGCCCCCTGCTCGTAGCCGCACTGGAACTTGCGGATCAGCGGGATGTCCATGCCGCCGACGAAGCCGACCTTGCCGGTCTTGCTGGCCATGGCCGCCATCATGCCCACGAGGAAGCTGCCCTCGTGCTCCTTGAAGACGATGCTCTGCACATTGGGCAGCGGGACGACGAAGTCGACGATCGCGAACTTCAGCTTCGGGAAATCGCGTGCGACCTTGTCCAGGCTCGAACCCTGCGAGAAGCCGATGCCCACGATGGGGTCGGCGCCGCGCTCGGCCATGCGGCGCTTGGCCTGCTCGCGCTGCGCCGGGTTGTTGATCTCGAACTCGAGGTAGGGCTTGCCCGTTTCCTTCTTCCAGCGTTCGGCGCCGTCGTAGGCGGCCTGGTTGAAGGACTTGTCGAACTTGCCGCCCATGTCGAAGATGACCGCGGGCTGGGCCAGCACGGCGGGGCTGGCGAGCGCGGCGGCAAGGCCGGCGGCGAGGGTCAGGCGCTGGTGGGATGTCATCGGGGTGCTCCTGGTGCAGATGGGACGGAAAAGAACCGCCCGACAGAATAGCAAGCCCCGGGCCCGCGCCGCTCCCGGGGAAGCCCGGGGAACACAGGGGACTTTGCCCGGGAACCATGCCCTACGATCCTCTCCATGCCCGACTCCGACCTGCATCCTGAAGACCCCTTGCTGGCACGCCTGCGCTCGCTGCCCAAGGTGGTGCTGCACGACCACCTGGACGGCAGCCTGCGGCCGCAGACCCTGCTCGAGCTGCTGGACGCGCGCGGCCTGCCGGCGCCGGCGCCGCACGCCGCGGGCGTCGAGGCCTGGATGGACGCGCGCGCCCACGCCGGCACGCTCGAGGCCTACCTCGAAGGTTTCGGCCTGACGGTGGCGGCGATGGCCGAGCCGTCGGCGCTGGCGCGCGTGGCGCTGGAGGCGGCGCAGGACGCGCAGGCCGACGGCGCGGTGCTGGCGGAGTTCCGCATCGCGCCGCTGTTGTTCGAGCCCCTGGGCATCGGCCCGGACGCGGCGGTGGAGGCGCTGCTCGACGGCCTGGCGCGCAGCGGTCTGCGCTGCGGGCTCATCGTCTGCGCGATGCGCCACCTGCCGCCGCAGGAGACGCTGCGCGCGGCCGAGCTGGCTTTGCGCTGGGCCGGTCGCGGCGTGATCGGCTTCGACCTCGCCGGGGCTGAGGTCGGCCACCCGCCGGCGGTCCACGCGCAGGCCCTGGCGCGCGTGCGCGGTGCCGGTCTGCCGATCACGCTGCATGCCGGCGAGGCCGACGCCGGGCCACGCGTGCTCGAGGCGGTGCGCCACGGCGCGCGCCGGATCGGGCATGGGGTGCGCCTGGCGGATCTGCTGGCCGACCCGGCGCAGCAGGCGCTGGTGGACGAAGTGCGCGCTGCAGGCGTGCACCTCGAGGTCTGCCCGACGAGCAATGTCCATACCGGCGCGGCGGCCTCGGTCGCGCAGCACCCGATCCGCGCGCTGTGGGACGCCGGACTCGCCTTGAGCGTGCAGACCGACAACCGCCTGATCTCGGGCGTCAGCGCCAGCGGCGAGGCCTGCCGGCTCGTGCGTGAGGCCGGCTTCACCGAGGCGGACCTCGTGCGCATGGGGCTGGACGCCGCGGGCCAGTCTTTCCTCGGCGACGATGCGCGGCAGCACGCGCGCGCCGCGCTGCGCGCCTGGGCCCGGGAGCAGGCGCTTGCGGGCTGTTGAGCCGCCCTGCGGCTGCGCCCCGGCCTCGCGCTGGGGGAAACACGGGGGCGCGCAGCGGCCGCTGCGCTTGCGCGCGTATCCTTCGCGTCTTTGAAGGGCTCCGTGCCCCACAGGTGCTGCCGATGAATCCCGCCGCTCCGTCCGCCGACCCCGCGGTCTCGACCGCGACCCCGCCCGCCGCGCCGGCGGCGCGCCACATCCGCCTGACCTCGCACCCGGGGCAGGGGCCGAGCGGTGCGCCGGCGGTGAACTGGGGCGCGGGCGATCCGCTGACGCGCGGCCCCATCGTCGGCACGACGACGACGCGCCGCCAGCGCAACGTCATCGGCACCCACAGCGGCAGCTACGGCGTGTACCGGGCGCTCGCGGTGGCGGCGGGCAACCTGGCGCGCGGCCACCGCGCCGACCTGACCAACACCGCGCCGACCGATGCCATCGGCCCCTACCCGCAGTGGGGCGAGCGCGACAAGATGGTCTCGATCGACCCCTGGGGCGCGAGCGTGCAGCAGGTCTACGCCGACTACCTGGCCCAAGGCTACGACATCCGGCCGACGATCGCGGTCACGAAGGCGCACGTCCACCTGCCCGAGATCAAGCAGGCCATCGCCTTCCAGCGCCTGGCCATCGATGGCCGCATCCTGCTGGAGGACGCCTCGGCCACGGTGACCAAGATCGCGGTCGAGCCGGTGTGGTGGCTGCCGGGCGTGGCGCAGCGCTTCGGCGTCAGCGAGGCCGACCTGCGGCGCGCGCTGTTCGAGGAGACCGGCGGCATGTACCCCGAGCTGGTGACGCGCAGCGACCTCGAGGTCTTCCTGCCGCCCATCGGCGGGCAGACGCTGTACGTCTTCGGCGACGTGCGCGCGCTCGCCGACCCGAACGTGACGCTGACCGCGCGCGTGCACGACGAGTGCAACGGCTCGGACGTCTTCGGCTCGGACATCTGCACCTGCCGGCCCTACCTGACGCACGCCATCGAGGAGTGCATCCAGGGCGCGCAGAAGGGCGGCGTGGGCCTGATCGCCTACAGCCGCAAGGAGGGCCGGGCGCTTGGCGAGGTGACGAAGTTCCTGGTCTACAACGCGCGCAAGCGCCAGGAGGGCGGCGACCGCGCCGACAAGTACTTCCTGCGCACCGAATGCGTGGCCGGCGTGCAGGACATGCGCTTCCAGGAGCTGATGCCCGACGTGCTGCACTGGCTGGGCATCCGCAGGATCCACCGCCTGGTCAGCATGAGCAACGACAAGTACGACGCCATCACCGGCAGCGGCATCGAGGTCGGCGAGCGCGTCAAGATCCCCGACGAGCTGGTGCCGGCCGATGCCAAGGTCGAGATCGAGGCCAAGATCGCCGCCGGCTACTTCACCGACGGCAGCGTTCCGACCGAGGCCGACCTGGCGCGTGTCAAGGGGCGTGGCCTTGAGTGATTCCAGTCAGACCCCCGAGAACGCCGCGGGCCCTGGCGCGATGCTGGAACCCGGTGCCGCGACCGCGACCGCGGCCGCGGCCGCAGCGCCCACGCGCGACCCGCTGTCGGTGCTGCGCGACCCGGGCACGGTGCGCGCGCGCTGCCGCGCCGTCACGCGCGCCGTCGAGCAGGGCCTGTCGGGCCATTTCAAGCTCGACCGCAGCCGGCTCGACGACGCCGCGCAGCGCGTGGCGCGGCTCACGCGCGAGCGCTTCCCGGACCTGAAGATCCCCTACCACAGCCGCTGGCGCCACTTCGAGGCCGGCGGCGTGGACCGCAAGGGCGAGCTCGACGCGCTGCTGGCCGGCCGCAGCCCGGCCGAGGTGGCGCGCGCGCGCATCGACCTGACCGTGGTCAGCGTGCTGCTCGACGCCGGGGCGGGCGCGCAGTGGCGCTACGTCGAGCGCCCGCAGATCGACGCGCTGGCGCTGCCGGTGCACCGCCAGCGCGGCGACGACCTGCTGGCGATGCTGGGCCAGGCTTCAGGCGCCAAGGAGACGGCCGCTGCCGCCGCGCAGCCTGCACCCGGCACGCAGGCTGACGCCGCCCAGGGCGGTGCGGCGACCGCCGCTCCTGGCGAAGACGCCGGCGCGCCACCGGCGGCCGACGCCGCGCCAGCGCGCAGCTACGCGCGCTCCGAGGGCCTGGGCGTGGCCAGCTTCCGCGCCTTCGTCGCCGGCGTCTTCTCGTCCACGCCCGGGGACCCGCTGCGCGTGGACGCGCTCGCGCTCGAACGCCTGGACGCCGCGGCCCTGCGAGCGGTTTTCCAGGCCAGCCCGTCGAACCCGCTGGTCGGCCTGGAGGGGCGCGCCGCGCTGCTCGCCGCGCTGGGCGGCGTGCTGCGCGCACAGGCACAGGCCCAGGGCGGCGAGGCCCGCCCGGGGCGCCTGTGGGACCGCCTCGTCGGCAGCCACGGCGGGCCCGGCGCCACACTCGACGCCGGCGCGCTGCTGCGCGCCTTGGTGCGCGACTACGCGCCGATCTGGCGCAGCGGCAGCCGCGTGCTGGGGTTGCCCGCGGGCGATGTCTGGTCGCACCGCTGGGCCGGGGCCCAGGCCGGCGACGGCAGTGACGATGGCGTCACCCCGGGCTGGGTGCCCTTCCACAAGCTCAGCCAGTGGCTGACCTACTCCCTGCTCGAGCCCTTCGAATGGGCCGGCGTCCGCGTGCGCGGCCTGGACGCGCTGACCGGCCTGCCCGAGTACCGCAACGGCGGCCTGCTGCTGGACTGCGGCGTGATCGTGCCGCGCGCCGCGGGCGACCTGGCGCGCACCTGGAAGCCCTCCGACGAGTTCGTCGTCGAGTGGCGTGCGCTCACCGTCACCTTGCTGGACGAGCTGGCCGAGCGCGTGCGCGCGCTGCTGGGCGTCACGGCGCAGCAGCTGCCGCTGGCCTGCGTGCTCGAGGGCGGCACCTGGGCGGCAGGGCGTCAGGTGGCGCAGGAACTGCGCGGCGGCCTGCCGCCGGTGGCGATCGACAGCGACGGGACGGTGTTCTGATGGCGCCTCGCGCCCTGTGTGCGCTGCTGGGCACCGAGCTGCCAGTCATCCAGGCGCCGATGGCCGGCGTCCAGGGGCATGCGCTGGCCCTGGCGGTCAGCCGCGCGGGCGGCCTGGGCTCGCTGCCCTGCGCCATGCTGGCGCCCGAGGCGATCCGCAGCGAATTGCAGTGGCTGCGCGACGGCACCGACCGGCCGTTTGCGCTCAACTTCTTCTGCCACCGCCCGCCCGAGCCCGATGCGCAGCGCGAGCAGGCCTGGCGCGCCGCGCTCGCGCCCTATGCCGCGCAGGCCGGCATCGACCTGGAGGCGGCGCCGCCCGGCGCGGGCCGAACGCCGTTTTCCGAAGCGCTGTGCGACCTGATCGAGCCCTTCCGCCCGCCGGTGCTGAGCTTCCATTTCGGCCTGCCCGCGCCGGCGCTGCTGGCGCGCGTGAAGGCCTGGGGCGCGGTGGTGCTGTCGTCGGCGACCACGGTCGAGGAGGCGCTCTGGCTCGAGGCGCACGGCGCCGACGCCGTGATCGCGCAGGGCCTGGAGGCCGGTGGGCACCGTGGGCACTTCCTCGGCGCCGACAACGACGTCTCGCCCCAGCAGGGCCTGTTCGCGCTGCTGCCGCAGGTGGCGCGCGCGGTGCGCGTGCCGGTCATCGCCGCCGGTGGCATCGCCGGTTCGCACGAGGTGGCTGCGGCGCGCGCGCTCGGCGCGGCCGGCGTGCAGGCCGGCACGGCCTTCCTGCTCTGCCCGGAGGCGACCACCCCCGCGCTGCACCGCGCAGCGCTGCGCGAGGCCGCAGCCCCGGGCTCGGCCGCCAGGGACACCGCGCTGACCAATGTGTTCACCGGCCGCCCGGCGCGCTCGCTCGTCAACCGGCTCCTGCGGGAGCGCGGGCCGATGAGCGCGGACGTGGCAGCCTTCCCCGTTGCCGCCGCGGTGCTCGCGCCGCTGCGCGCGACCGCGGAGGCGCAGGGCCGCGACGACTTCACGCCGCTGTGGGCCGGCTGCCGTGCCGATGCCTGCCGCGAGATCCCCGCCGCCGAGCTGACGCGCCGCCTGGGCGCCGGCTGGGCCTGATTCGTACTGCCAGGAGCCGCGTCCATGACTGCCCCCGAAGTCCACCACCTGACCCATCCGCTGATCCAGCACAAGCTCACGCTCATGCGCGAGAAGGGCCGCAGCACCAGCAGCTTCCGCCGCCTGATGCACGAGGTCAGCATGCTGATGGCCTACGAGGTCACGCGCGGCATGTCCACGCACCTGGTCGAGATCGAGACGCCGCTGGAGAAGACCATGGCGCCGATGATCGACGGCAAGAAGATCGCGCTGGTGGCGATCCTGCGCGCCGGCGTGGGCTTCCTCGACGGCATGCTGGAGGTGGTGCCGAGCGCGCGCGTGGGCCACATCGGCCTGTACCGCGACCCGAAGACGCTGGTGGCGGTGGAGTACTACTTCAAGATGCCGCAGGAGATGCACGAGCGCGATGCGATCGTGCTCGACCCCATGCTCGCCACCGGCAACTCGGCGGTGGCGGCGGTCGAGCGCCTGAAGGAGACGCGGCCGAAGTCCATCCGCTTCGTCTGCCTGCTGGCCGCGCCCGAGGGCCTGCGCAACTTCCACGCCCACCACCCGGACGTGCCGGTCTACACCGCGGCCGTCGACCGCCAGCTCAACGACCACGGCTACATCGTGCCCGGCCTGGGCGACGCGGGCGACCGGATCTTCGGGACGAAGTGACCGGACTACCTTCCACGGGGCCGCGCTTCGGGCGTGGCCCGATGCCTGCTCATTGCACCGACTTTCCGCGCGCGACCCTGCGTCGCGATGCTGCCTTGCCATGCTGATCCGCAACGCCACCCTCCCCGACGGCCGCACCGGCGTCGATGTCCTCGCCCAGGACGGGCGCATCACGGCGGTCGGGCCGGCCCTGCCCGCGCCCCCCGGCGTCGAGGTGGTCGACGCCGACGGCCTGCTGCTGAGCCCGCCCTTCGTCGATGCGCACTTCCACATGGACGCGACGCTGTCCTACGGGCTGCCGCGCGTCAATGCCAGCGGCACGCTGCTCGAGGGCATCGCCCTGTGGGGCGAGCTCAAGCCCCACCTCACGCAGGAGGCGCTGGTCGAGCGCGCGCTCGCCTACTGCGACTGGGCGGTGGCGCGCGGGCTGCTGGCCATCCGCAGCCACGTCGATGTCTGCGACGAGCGGCTGCTGGCGGTCGAGGCGCTGCTGCACGTGAAGGAGCGCGTCAAGCCCTACCTCGACCTGCAGCTCGTGGCCTTCCCGCAGGACGGGCTGCTGCGCAGCCCGAACGCGCAGGCCCACCTCGAGCGCGCGCTCGACCTGGGCGTGGACGTGGTCGGCGGCATCCCGCACTTCGAGCGCACGATGGCCGACGGCGCGCTCAGCGTGCGCCTGCTGTGCGAGACGGCGGCGCGCCGCGGCCTGCGCGTGGACATGCACTGCGACGAGACCGACGACCCGCTGTCGCGCCACATCGAGACCCTGGCCTTCGAGACGCAGCGCCTGGGGCTGCAGGGTCGAGTCAACGGTTCGCACCTGACGTCGATGCACTCGATGGACAACTACTACGTCAGCAAGCTGATCCCGCTGATGCACGAGGCCGGCGTCTCGGCGGTGGCCAACCCGCTGATCAACATCACGATCCAGGGCCGTCACGACACCTACCCCAAGCGCCGCGGCATGACGCGTGTGCCCGAGCTCATGGCCGCCGGGATCACGGTGGCCTTCGGACACGACTGCGTGCTCGATCCCTGGTACTCGCTGGGCTCGGGCGACATGCTCGAGGTCGCCTCGATGGGCCTGCATGTGGCGCAGATGACCTCGCAGGCGGGCATGCGGGCCTGCTTCGACGCCGTGACGGTGAACCCGGCGCGCATCCTCGGGCTCGAGGGCTATGGCCTGGAGCCCGGCTGTCGGGCGGACTTCGTGCTGCTGCAGGCGCGCTCGCCTGCCGAGGCGATCCGCCTGCGCGCGGCGCGCCTGCTGGTGGTGCGCGGCGGCCGGGTGCTGGCGCGCACCCCGCGCGCGGCGACGGCACTGGCGCTGCCGGGCCGGCCGGCGACGGTGGACTTTCTGCTGCCGCCCCGGGGCACGCCGCCGGCATCCCCGCAGGCAGCAGGCCCGGGCAGGGGCCTCCTAGAATGATTAAACCCGGGAGATCGCAAGAATGACGATGAAACTGATCGGTGCCCTGACCAGCCCCTACGTGCGCAAGGTGCGCATCGTGATGGCCGAAAAGAAGCTGGACTTCCAGCTCGTGCTCGAGGACGTCTGGAACAGCGAAGCCATCCTCGAGGCCAACCCCCTGGGCAAGGTGCCGTGCCTCGTGATGGAAGGCGGCGAGGCGGTCTTCGATTCGCGCGTCATCGTCGAGTACCTGGACGCGCTGTCGCCGGTGGGCAAGCTGATTCCGCCGGCCGGGCGCGAGCGCGCGGAGGTGCGCACCTGGGAGGCGCTGGCCGACGGGCTGATCGACGCGAGCATCCTCGCGCGCCTGGAGGCCACCTGGAAGGGCCGCGCCGAGGGCGAGCGCTCCCAGGCCTGGATCGAGCGCCACATGAGCCGCGTCGACTCCGCGCTGCACGCCATGGCGCGCGGCCTGGGCGACAAGACCTGGTGCTTCGGCAACCACCTCACGCTGGCCGACATCGCCACCGGCTGCGCGCTCGGCTACCTCGATTTCCGCTTCCCGCAGATCGACTGGCGCGTGCGCCATCCGAATCTCGCCCGTCTGGCCGACAAGCTCGGCACGCGACCCTCGTTCGCCGAAACGGCACCGCCCGTGGCGTGAAGCCCCGTCCGGCGCGTGGCGCGCCGGGGGCGGCGGCCCGCGGACTCAGGACGCCTTGAGCACCGCCAAGCCCTTCAGGTACTCGCCCTCGGGGTAGACCAGGGTCGTGGGGTGGTCGGGCGCAGCCTCCAGGCGCTGCAGGATCGCGCCGTCCACGCCCGCATCGATGGCGGCCCCGGCGACGATCTTGTGGAAGAGCTCGGCGCCGATCCCCCCCGAGCACGAGAAGGTCAGCAGCAGCCCGCCCGGGGCGAGCAGCTTGAGCGCCAGGCGGTTGATGTCCTTGTAGGCGCGTGCGGCGCGCTCGGCATGGGCGGCCGTGGGCGCGAACTTCGGCGGGTCGAGCACGATGGCGTCGAAGGCCTCGCCGGCCTGCAGGCGCTGGCGCAGGAACTGGTTGACGTCGGCATCGACGGCTTCATGGCGCGCGGCATCGAAGCCGTTGAGCGCCACGTTGGCGCGCGCGCGCTGCAGGGCCGGGGCCGAGGAGTCGACGCCGATGACGTGCACGGCGCCGCCGGCCAGCGCCGCGACCGAGAAGCCGCCGGTGTAGCAGTAGCAGTTGAGCACGCGCTGCAGGCCGAAGTGCCGCACCCACTGCGCGAAGCGCCCGCGGTTGTCGCGCTGGTCGAGGTAGAAGCCGGTCTTGTGGCCCTCGGCCACGTCCAGTCCGAGCTGCCAGCCGTGTTCACGGATCGTCAGCGAGGTCGGCGGCGCGGGTGTCGGCGTGGTCGCCGGCTCGGCAGCGATGCCGCCCTGGCCGCAGCCCGGCGGCCCGCCGCGCAGCCAGCCGGCGCGCGGCTCCAGCCCTTCGAGCGCGCGCACGCTGGAGTCCGAGCGCTCGTACAGCCGCTCCAGCCCGGTGGCCCCCAGCAGCACGTCGGCGACGGCCTCACGCCAGCGTTCCATGCCGGCGGAGAGGAACTGTGCCGACAAGGTCTGTCCGTAGCGGTCGACGATCAGTCCCGGCAGGCCGTCTGCCTCGCCGTGCACCAGGCGCACGCCGTCGCTGTCGATCGGCAGTCGCGCGCGCAGCGCCAGCGCGCGCGCGATGCGGCGCTTGAAGAAGGCGTGGTCGATGCGCTCGGCCTCGTCGAAGCTCCAGGCGCGCACGCGGATGGACGAACTCGGGCTCCAGGCGCCCCAGGCGAGGAAGCGGCCGTCGGCCGCCTCCACGCGCACGGTCTCCCCGGCGTCGGCGCGGCCGCGCGCGATGCTGCCCTCGAACACCCAGGGGTGGCGGCGCAGCAAGGAGCGCTCCTTGCCTTCGTGCAGACGGATCGCTTTCATGCGCTGCCTTTGACGGTCTGCGCCGCCGATCCGGCGGCCTCGGTGCCCGGCGCGCCGCTGCGCGCGCGCGCGCGCGGATGGGCGGCGTCATACACGCGTGCCAGATGCTGGAAGTCGAGCTGGGTGTAGACCTGGGTGGTCGAGATCTGGGCGTGGCCCAGCAGTTCCTGGACCGCGCGCAGGTCGCCGCTGGACTGCAGCAGATGGCTCGCGCAGCTGTGGCGCAGCATGTGCGGGTGCACGTGCGTGGGCAGGCCGGCGTCGAGTGCGAGCGCCTTCAGGCGCGAGCGCACCTGGCTGGCCGTCAGCCGCGTGCCGCGACGGCTCACGAACAGGGCGGCCTCGTCCGCCCGGGCGAGGCCGGGGCGCACCTGCAGCCAGGCCTGCAGCGCCTGCAGCGCGGCCGAGCCCACGGGCACGCTGCGCCGCTTGGAGCCCTTGCCCAGCACCTGGGCCGAGGCGTCGGCGGCGTCGATCCACCCCGCGGCCCCGGGCCCCGCCCGGGCGTCGAGCCCGACGAGCTCGCCCACGCGCAGGCCGCAGCCGTACAGCAGTTCGACCATGCAGTGGTCGCGCGCGCCCAGGGCGGCGTCGCCGCGCTGCGGCGCGTGGGCGGCCAGCGCAACGGCCTGGTCCACCGACAGCGCCTTGGGCAGCGGCCGCGGCGCCTTCGGCGCGCGGATGCCGTCCACCGGGTTGGCTGCGATCAGGCCCTGCCGCCCCCACCAGCGGTACAGGCCGCGCCAGGCCGCCAGCGCGATCGCGATGCTGCGCGGGCCGAGCCTGCGCTCGCGCAGCTGCGCGGTGAAGCGGCGCACGTGGTGCGGCTGCACCTCGCGCAGCGCCACCGGCCAGGCGGCAGCGCCGTCCTCGAGCCAGCGCAGTGCGTCGCTGTACATCGCCACCGTGCGCGGCGCGAGCCGGCGCTCGACGACGAGATGCTCGGCGTAGCGCGCGAGCTCGGGGTCGTTCATGGCGCTCAGCGCAGCCGGGACAGCGCGGCGCTCGCCAGATCGCCGATGCGCATCAGGAATTCCACGCCCATGTCGGCGCTGTAGCGCGTCGGGTCGGGGGAGCCGAGCACGAGCAGTCCGAAGGTGGACTCCGCGTCGGCGCCGTGACGCAGCGGGATCAGCGCCAGCGACTGCATCGTCGCGCCGCCGTCCTCCAGCCAGCCCGCGGCCTCGAAGCCGACATTCGCGCCGCAGTAGGGCAGCGACAGGCTGGCTGCCAGGCTGCGCACGTCGTCGCTGACGTCCTGCGTGAAAGGCTCGGCCGCCCAGTCCGGGGCCACGTTCCACAGGCGGATCGCCCCGAGCGGAATGAGGAACTGGTGCCGCAGTTCATGCAACAGCCGCCCGGGCAACTCGGCGGCGTGCTGGGTCAGCAGCATCGTGCGCGTCCAGCGGTGCAGGCGGTCGGCGATGGCGACGTTCTCCTGGCCGTGGCGGATCATCTCGACGATCTTGCCTTCGAGCCCCTTGATGCGATCGCGCAGCATGTCCATCTGGCGCTCCTGCAGCGAGACGGCGCGCTCGCCGTGCGGGCTGGACAAGCGGATGCTGCCCAGCAGCTCGGCGTGGCGCTCGAAGAAGCCGGGGCTCGAGCTCAGGTACTCGGCGATGGCCTGCTCGGTGTTGTCGTGCGACATCGGAGCGTCGGGAGGGGGCGGGGTGTTCACAGTTCGATCTCTCCTTCGAAGACGGATTGCGCCGGGCCGGTCATCAGCACCGGCGCGGCGAGGTCGCGCGCGCCCTCCCAGGCGATGGTCAGCAGTCCACCGCGGGTGTGGACGTCGACCTCGGCGTCCAGCCAGCCCAGGCGGATGCCGGCCACGACGGCGGCACAGGCGCCGGTGCCGCAGGCCAGCGTCTCGCCGGCGCCACGCTCGTAGACGCGAAGTTTCACCTGCGTGCGCGACAGCACTTGCAGGAAGCCGGCGTTGACGCGCTGCGCAAAGCGTGAGTGCGTTTCCACGAGCGGGCCGATGCGGCCCACCGGCGCGGCGTCGACATCATCCACGCGCAGCACCGCATGCGGATTGCCCATCGACAGCACCGCGACCTCGATCTCTTCTCCGCCGGGCAGCGCCAGCGGCCACAGGGCGAAGCCCGGCGCAGTGGGGCCGCGGCCGACCAGGCCGCGGGCGTCGAAGGGCACCCGTGCGGGCTCGAAGACCGGGGGGCCCATGTCCACGCTGACGCGGCCGTCGTCGCGCTCTCGCAACTCGAGCAGGCGGTTGACGGTCTGAACGCGCACAGTGCGACGCGCGGTCAGCCCGCGGTCGCGCACATAGCGCAGGAAGCAGCGCGCGCCGTTGCCGCAGTGCTCGACCTCCTCGCCGCTGGCGTTGAAGATGCGGTAGCCGAAGTCCACGCCCGGCGCGGGTGCAGGGCCGACCACCAGGATCTGGTCGGCGCCGACGCCGAACCGCCGGTCGGCCAGCGCGCGCACCTGCGCCGCGCTCAGTTCGAGGGCGCCGCGCGTGGCGTCGAGCACGACGAAATCGTTGCCCGCGCCCTGCATCTTCGTGAAGCGCAACCGCATGGCGGCGGATTATCCGCGCGCCCGCAGCGCCGTCGCACAGCCGTGCGTTCGGATGCCGCGGCCGCCCGGGCCGCGCAGCGCAGGGTGTTCAATACACCGCAGGCTCGCCCGGCGGGCGGGTCTTGAAGCGCTGGTGGACCCAGAGGTACTGCGCCGGCATCGCGCGCACCTGCGCCTCGATGAGGGCGTTCAGGGCCACGGCGTCGGCCACCGGGTCCGCGGTCGGCCAGCCCTGCAGGGGTTCGAGGAAGCGCACGCGCCAACCCTGGCCACCGGGCAGCATCTCGGTCAGCACGGGCTGAACGACCATGTCCAGCAGGCGCGCCATCTTCGACGGCGCCTCCAGCGTGGCGGCGTTCACGCCGAAGAAGGGCACGAAGACGGAGTCGCGCGCGCCGAAATCCTGGTCGGGCATGTAGAACAGCGGGCAGCCCTCGCGGATGCGCTTGATCAAGGTGCGGATGGGCGTGCCGCGCGGGTAGCACTCACCGCGCCCGAAGCGCAGGCGGCCCTGCTTGAGCACGCGGTCCAGGTAGGGGCTGCTCTGCGGGCGGTAGATGTCGATGCCGCTGCGCGTCTGGAAGAGTTGCACCGCCGCGCCGGCAACCTCGAGCGCGATGAAATGCGGCACCAGCCACATCACCGGGCGGCTGCTGCGCTCGGCCAGGCCGATGTCGCCTTCGACGTGGATCAGGCGCTTGATGCGCGCCGGGCTCGCATACCAGAGCAAGCCGCGCTCGAGCAGGCTGCGCCCGAGCAGCGCGAAGTGCTCGCGCACCAGCGCCGAGCGCTCGTGCGCGCCGAGTTCGGGAAAGCACAGGTCGATGTTGCGGCGCGCGATGGCGCGCCGACGGTGGCCGAAGGCATGCAGCAGCGCGCCGAAGCCGCGCCCGATCGGCGCGAGCAGCGCCAGCGGCAGGTGCTGCAGCAGCCACAGCAGGGCAACGAGGGAGCGCGCTCCGAGTTCCATGGGCCGGGATTGTCGGGGCAGAGGCGATGGCCGCATGCGCGGGGACGGCGGCCCGGGCATCGGCAGGCACGCCCTGGACGAATCCACATGGGACGCGCGTGTTCCTCAAAGGCTTCCGCGGGACTCAAGACGGCGGCGCTCGTTCAGTTGGCGCAATCCCCGGGGCGCGACACCCTTCTCGGGCACTCAGGCGCCGGCGTCGTCGATCGCTGCGAGGTGCCCCTCGTCGTTCCAGCCGACGAGCGTGAAGCCTTCGGGCGTCCACAACAGGCGGCTGACCGCCGCGTTGCCGACCTGCCAGGTGCGCGGTGCCTGCAGGTCCAGGCGTGCCGCGGCGCGGTACCAGCAATCCAGGACCCCGCCGTGCGCGACCAGGGCGATCGTCTGTCCCGCGTGCGCGGCGGCCAGGCGCCACGCCGCGGCGACGCAGCGCTGGTGGAAGGCGTGCAGCGATTCGCCTCCTTCAGGGCCGAAGTCGGGGTCGCGGCGGCGCCAGCGCGCCGATGACTCGGGCCAGCGCTGCTCGATCTCGTCGAAGGTCAGGCCCTCGAAGGTGCCGAACAGGCGCTCGCGCAGCGCCGGGTCCTCGGTCAGCGGCACACCGCGCGCCTGCGCGAGGGCCCGAGCCGTCTCGCGCGTGCGTGCCAGGTCGCTCGTGTAGACGGCATGCAGTTCTTCGTCAGCCAGTGCCTGCGCCAACCGGCGCGCCTGCTCGATGCCGCGCGCGTTCAGCGGGATGTCGGTATGGCCCTGGATGCGCGCGCCGACGTTCCAGTCGGTCTCGCCGTGCCGGATGACCAGCACACGCGTCAGCAGCAACTCGGCGGCTGCGGGCGTCGGCGCGTGTGGCGCCGCCATCAGGCCAGCCGCCTGTTCAGCGTGTAGGTGCCCGAGAACGTGGCCGAGCCGAGGGTGCAGCGTGCCAGCGCCTCGCGCACCGTCGCCCCCGTGAAGGCGCCCTCGACCGCCAGCCGCGGCACCGACGCCGCGTACAGCGTGAAGACGTAGTGGTGAACGAGCGAATCGTTGAATGGCGGGAAGGGGCCGTCGTAGCCGAAGTACTGGCCGGCCATCTGCGCGTCGCCGGCGAACCACCCCGTGTAGTCGTTCAAGCCCTGGCGCGAGCCGCGCAGCGCCTGCGGTCCGGGCTTGCCGCGCGCGGTGAAGCCGCGGCTGAACTCGCCCTCGGCGATCTCGCCGGGGGAGGGGGGCAGGTCGACGAGTACCCAGTGGAAGAAGTCCACGCGGGGCAGGTCGGCCGGCACCTCGCGGTCGGGCTGGTTCACGTCTTCGCCGCGGCTGGGCACGTCGAAGTCGTGGCAGATCAAGGCCAGCGACTTCGTGCCGGGCGGCAGGTCCGTCCAGGCCAGTTGCGGATTGAGGTTGTCGGCGAACCCCACGGTGCCGTCGTCGGCCAGGCGTCCTGCGGCAAAGCGTGCCGGGATGCGGTCCCCGTTGATCCAGCTCCTGCTCGTCAGCTTCATCGTGTCGCTCCTCGACCTCGGTGCTCGTCGTGATCGTCTTCGGATGGACCGGCGCGCCCGGGCGCGCTCACACGCCCCAGACCACCGGCTCGCCGTCGGCCTGGGCCCGGCGCAGCATCTCCACGAGGGGCCACAGGCGTTGCCGCAGTGCCACCGGATCGCGACCCGCGGCCTCGCGCTGCGCTTCGTCCTGATCCGTCGTGGCGCGGGCGGCATCGTCGGCCTCGATCGCGTCGCGCAGGGCCTGCAGCGACTGCGGCATCGCGGCGACCTCGATGATGCCGCGCGGCGTCGGCTCGCGCCCGAGGGCGCGGAAGAACTGCTCCGCCTGCGGGCCGAGCATCAGGATGTCGCCGGTGGCTTTGCTGCGGAATCGGTAGAGCATGGTCGGACGTGACGGACAGGCACGATTGTGCCCGCGGCACCGGGGCCGCCGCGCGTGGCCGCCGGGTTCAGGCTGACGCAGCGCAAGCCAGCCTCTTCATGACGGCCCCCTGCGAGGTGCATCCGGGTCTGCACGCGGCTTGCGGGCTGGTCTTGTGTCGCCGCGGCGCGGCGTGGGGCATGCCGGGAACGTGCTACAGATCCAGCAGGCGCAACCAGGCCGGGTCGCCGAGGGCCAGGAAGTCGGGATTGGGGCCGGTGCGGCAAGCGTCGTAGCGCAGGGGGCTGCCACCGAAGTCGACCACGGTGCCGCCGGCGCAGCAGAGCACGCACTGGCCGGCGGCCGTGTCCCACGGGCTGGTCGGGCCGACGCGCGGGTAGAGGTCGGCGCCGCCTTCGGCGATGCGGCAGAACTTCAGCGAACTGCCGGCGGCCACGGCCGTGTGCGGGCGCGGTTGCCGCGCGAGCCAGGCCTCGACCCGTTCATCGCGGTGCGAGCGGCTGACGAGCGCGCGCAGCGGCCCGGCGCCGGCCGGGGCGACGCGCAAGGCCATGGCGGGCGAGCCGGCCGAGGCCGGCCCCCAGTCGCGCCGCCAGGCGCCCTGCCCGCGCGCACCCCAGTACAACTGGCCGAGCGCCGGCGCGAGCACGACGCCCGCCACCGGCTCGCCGTCTTCCACGAGGGCGATATTGACCGTGAACTCGCCATTGCGCTGCAGGAACTCCTTCGTGCCGTCCAGGGGGTCCACGAGGAAGAAGCAGGGCGCCGGCCCCGAGGGGGCCGCCACCGACTCCTCCGACAACACGAACACGCCCGGAAAGGCCGTGGCCAGCCCGCGCCGGATGGCCGCATCGGCGCGCAGGTCGGCTTCGGTCACCGGGCTGCCGTCGGCCTTGGCGCGGCTGGCCAAGGCACCGGCATACACATCCAGAACCTCCTGGCTGGCCGTGCCGGCGATGGCGCACAAGGTGTGCAGCAAGTCCGGGGTCAGGGCGGGCACGGGGGGGCTTGCAGGTGCAGCGGTGAGTGGGCCCATATCGTAGTGCACCCTTCTCGAGGGCTTGCGTGCGCGCCGGCGCAGCACCCGTCCTACTCGGGGAAACACCTGGGAATGAGGGGCTGTGCGCTGGTGACCAAGCGCCCTACACTCGGACAACAAGGGTGGTCCAGGCAATAGACCGCGCCAATCTCCGGCCAATCCTGGCCGGTTTCACGAAGGAGACAAGCCGCCATGCAACGCAGAACTTTCGTGCGCGCCGCCGCTTCGAGCGCCGCCGTTTCCAGCTTCGCCTTCCTCGGCCGCGCCCAGGCGCAGGCCCTGACGCTCAACGGGGCTTCGCAGTTCAACGACGACCACCCGTACACGATGGCGATGCAGCGCTTCGCCGACCTGATCAAGCGTTACTACAACCAGCCGGTCAACTTCGTCATCCACAAGAACAGCTCGCTCGGGCTGGAGAAGCAGTACGTCGAGTACATGGCTGCCGGCCGTGCGGTGGACTTTGCCGTCGCCTCGCCCGCGCACATGTCCACGTTCTCGAAGGCCGCGCCCTTCATCGACGCGCCCTTCCTGTTCCGAGACCTCGCGCACTGGAAGAAGGTGCTCGACCAGGACCTGTTCAAGCCCATCGCCGACGACATCGCCAAGCGCGCCGGCGTCATGCTGATCGGCTACGGCGGTGGCGGCGTGCGCAACATCTTCGCCAACAAGGTGGTGTCCAACCTGAACGAGATGCGTGGCCTGAAGGTGCGCGTGCAGGGCGCCCCGATCTGGAGCAAGACCTTCGCCGCGGCCGGGATGGCGCCCACCGTGATTGCCTACAACGAGGTCTACAACGCGATCCAGAACGGCGTGATCCAGGCCGGCGAGAACGAGGCGGCCGGTGTCGAGCAGATGAAGTTCTACGAGGTCGCGCCGCAGCTGGCGATGACGCAGCACGCGATCACGATCCGCCCGCTGTGCTTCTCGGTCAAGACCTTCGCCAACCTGCCCAAGCCGCTGCAGGACGCGGTCATCCGCGCCGGCAAGGAAGCCGGGCTGTACGGCGGCGAGCTCGAGTCGGGCAGCGACGGCCAGCGCCTGGAGACGCTCGAGAAGGCCGGTCGCCTGAAGCGCGTGACCTTCACCGACCGCGCCGGCATGAAGCGCCTGGTCGACCCGGTGATGGCGGCCTACGCGAAGGAGATCGACGCGACGGCGGTGCACGAGAAGATCCTCGCGGCCTGAGACTGCCTGCGCCGCGATCCCGATCGGAGCGATGACCGAAGCAGCCCGCCCGAGACGCGGTGCCTGGCGCCGCGTGGGCGATGCCTGGTACCGCGTGCTCAGCACGCTGATGGTGGTGGCCTTGCTGGTGCTGATCGTGCCGGTGACGCTGCAGATCTTTTCGCGCCACACCTCGCTCGTGCCCACCTACATCTGGACCGAGGAGATGGCGCGGCTGATGTTCATCTGGCTGATCATGCTGGGCGCCATGGTGGGCATGCGCGAGCGCCTGCACTTCGTGGTCGATATCTGGCCGCGGCTGTCTCCACGCGCCAACGCCGTCGTCGAGCTGGTCTCCGGCGTCGCAACGATGGCCTTCGCGCTGATCTTCGTCTGGGCCGGCTGGGAGTTCACCGAGTTCGCTTTCTATCGGATATCGGAACTCGCCGAACTGCCTTTGTGGACCATACACGTGGCCTGGCCGGTACTCGGGGTGACCTGGGTACTGTTCCAGGGCGAGCACCTGGTCGACATGGCACGCGTGGCGCTGCGCAGCCCCGAGGCGCCCTGACGTGAGCAACCTCCTCTTCAGCCCCGGGCAGGCCGCGGCGCTGCTGTTCGGCATCTTCTTCCTGCTGCTGCTCCTGCGCGTGCCGGTGGCCGTGGCACTGGGCCTGGCCTGCGTGCCCATGCTCGCTCTGGAGAAGCAACTGTCGCTGATGGGCCTCGTGCAGGAGACCTTCAACGCCTACAACTCCTTCATCCTGCTGGCGGTGCCCTTCTTCCTGCTGACCGCCAACCTGATGAACACCGGCGGCATCACCGACCGGCTGGTGCGGCTGTCACGCGCGCTGGTAGGCCGCATGCCCGGAAGCCTGGCGCAGGTCAATGTGGTTCTGTCGATCTTCTTCGCCGGCATCTCGGGCTCGTCGACGGCCGACGCGGCGAGCCAGGGCAAGATCTTCATCGAGGCGCAGGTCAAGGAAGGCTACGACGTCAGCTTCTCGGTGGCGATCACCGCGGTGTCGGCGGTGCTGGCGGTGATCATCCCGCCGTCGATCCTGATGATCGTCTGGGGCGGGGTGCTGACCACATCGATCGGAGCGCTGTTCCTGGCCGGCATCGTGCCGGGCCTGCTGCTGGGCCTGGTGCAGATGGCCACGGTACACGCCTACGCCAAGCGTCGCGGCTACCCCACCTACCCGGGCAGCACGCTGCGCGAGATGGCGGTGGCCTTCCTCGTGGCCCTGCCGGCGCTGATGACGCCGGTGATCATCATCGGCGGCAAGATCTTCGGCTGGTTCACCGCCACCGAATCGGCCTGCATCGCGGTGCTGTACGCGGCGGTGCTGTCGATCCTCGTCTACCGGGAGTTGAGCTTCGCGGGGCTGCGCGCGGCACTGGTGGACACCGGCAAGCTGGCCGGCGTGACGCTGTTCTGCGTGGGCACGGCCAGCGCCTTCGGCTGGATGATGGCCTACTACCAGATCCCGCAGGCCTTGCTGAGCAACGTGCTGACCTGGGGCATGGGGCCGGTGCAAGCCGGGCTGTTCATCGCCGCGGTCTTTCTGGTGGTGGGCTGCTTCCTCGACGCGATCCCGGCCATCATCATCGTCGGCGCCATCCTGCAGCCGGTGGCCAAGGCGGCCGGGCTGGACCCGGTGCACTTCGCGATGATCGGCATCGTCTCGCTGGCCTTCGGTCTCGTCACACCACCCTACGGGCTGTGCCTGATGATCTCGTGCTCGATCGCCGGGGTGCGGCTGGGCGACGTGCTGAAGGACGTGATGATCATGCTGATGCCGATGCTCGGCGTGCTGGTGCTGGTCATCGTCTGGCCGCAGGTCTCGCTGTTCCTGCCCGGTTTGATCTCGCCGGACTTCCTGCGCTAGCGGCGCCGGCCGGCGCGCCGCCCGGCCTGCAGTCGCACACGCATCACTGCAGCCAGCGCTGCACCGCCTGCAGCAGCGCCGCGCGCACCCGCGCCTGGCGGGTCGGGTCGGCCGCGCCGCAGGCCAGGCGGCACATCCAGTCCGTCGGGGACTCGAAGTCGCAGTGGGTGGCGCCCTCGATCACGGTGTCGGCGAGCAGTGCGGGCAGCGCCGCGCCCCAGGGCGCCGAGACGGCCTGCGCATTGCAGTTCGAGGCGGGGGCGCGCAGCAGCAGGGCCTCGGTCCTCAGCGTGCGCGCGTGTTCCAGACCGAGCGCCGTGGTCCCCCCGCCGGTGGCAGAGCGTTCGACGCGGTCGAAGGCATCGAGCCCGACATAGCCGACCACGCCCGGGGTCCCGGCAGCCAGCAGGCTCGACAGCGCCCCGGCGGAGAAGCCCACGAGCACGACCCGGTCCACCGGCCCACCGAGTGCGGGCCCGGGCGCGACGCCCAGCACGGTGGTCGCCGGCGCGGCGCCCGCCGCGGTGCTGCCGGCCCTGACCAGGGCCACCAGTTCCGCCAGCCCCTGGGCATTGCGTCGGAAGTCGAAGGTGTGGGGCAGGTCAGGCGTCAGCGCGAGCACGCCGGCGCCGGCCAGCGCGGCCGCATGCCCGCCCAGCGTCGTGCGGCTGCGCGTGAACCCGTGCGACAGCACGACTGCACCGCGCGGCGTGCCGGCCGGCCGGTACACGTCGACGGCCACCTGGCGGCCGGACAGCGTCAGTTGCAGCGTCCGGGGGGGTGGGGCCGTTGCCGTGCTCGCGCTGCCCGCCGGCACGCCAGCCGATGCCTGCGGGCTTGCCGCCGCGGCGAAGGCGGCAACGCACCCGGCGATGACGCAGACCGTGCGCCAACCCCGCCCGCGGGGCTGGCGCGGCTTTGCGCGGCGCAGCGCCCCGCCCGCGCGCCGTCGCGCAGCCCTGGGGTCGGTACGTCGCTCGAGCATGGGGCGCAGAGCATACCTGCGTCGAGCCCGACGGAGGAGCCGCCGTGCTGGCCGACCGCCGCTGCGCCCCCGTATCGGCTCCTCAGCCGAGAACGGGACCCACCCTGAGCGCGCGCTCAGGGCTTCTTCAAGGCCGCGCAGGCGTCACGCCGCGGCGGCGCCAGCGCATTGCGACCTTGTTCCCGGGCGCGTTGGGCCATCTGCTCCCGGTGCTGCTCCAGGTAGGCGCGGCAGTCCTCATAGGTCTTCAACTCGTGCATGTGCTTGCGGTGCGCATTACGCTCTTCCTTGCTCATCATCGACCAGCCGGGCGTGTAGTCCGTGCCGTAGCGTGGCGCCGGCGTCGACTTCTGTGCTGACGCCGGCCCCATGCCATGACCTCCGCTGCCGCCCGACTGCGCCAGGACCGGCCCTGACAGCAGCAGCAGCGACAGCAGCGCCGCCCCGATTCCCGTGGTCTCGAACATGATCCTCCCCCCCGCCCTCAGGCACACGGGAGTGAGCATGCGCCAGGGCCGCGACGGCCGGGCTGCGCTTGCTCAGCGTCGGGCGCAGACCCGCGCCTCACGCCACCTGCATCGGCAGCGGCACGTCGTCGGTGTGGCGCTGCATCTCCTGCACCAGGCGCGCCGTCAGGTCGGCGCGCGCGCCGATGTGGGCCGGATCGTTCCAGAGGTTGGTCTGTTCGAGCGGGTCCTCGGCCAGGTCGTAGAGCTCGCCCGCGGGTTCGTCGGCGCGCACCGACAGGCGCCAGCGCCCGGTGACGAGCGTGCGCACGCGCAAGGGGAAGGCCGCGCCGGGGTAGCGGTGATGTGCCTCCTCCTCGACGAGCACGGCGTCCCTGTCGCCTGGGCCGGACGGCGCCCGCAGGTCGCGCCCCTGCAGGCCGTGCGCCGGGCGCAGGCCGCAGCGCGCCAGCACGGTGGTGGCCAGGTCGAGCGTGCTGCACAGCCGGTGGTCGCGCCCGCCCGGCGGCTCCTGCGGGTCGGCCCAGATCAAGGGCACCCGCAGCAGGCCCTGGTAGTGCAGCGGGCCCTTGTTCAGCAGGCCATGGTCACCCATGAAGTCGCCGTGGTCCGAGGTGAAGACGACCACCGTGTTGCGGTCCAGCCCCGACTCGCGCAGGTGCGCGAGCAGCCTGCCGACCGCCTCGTCGATGAAGGCGATGGCGCCGTGGTTGAGCGCGATGGCGACCCGCGCCTCCGCCGGCGTCACGGCGATCGCGCGGCTCGTGCCCGCGGGGCGCTGGCTCGCCTCCCGCTCCGCGTGGAGCGCGCGCTTGAGCGGCACATCGGCCGGCGTCGCCGCGCCGCAGTGCCTGGGCAGCACCACGTCGGCCGGGTCGAACTGGTCCCAGTAGCGGCCGGGCGGGTTGAACGGATGGTGCGGATCGGGGAAGGAGCAGTGGACGAAGAAGGGCTGGCCGCGCTGGTGCCCGCGCTGGTGGTCGCGCAGCCACTCGATCGTGCGCAGGGCGACGTAGCGGGTCGGGTGCAGTTCCTCCGGCAGCCGGGTTCGCCAGGCGTCGAGGACGGCCGGCACCTGGCTGGGCAGCGCATTGCCACGGCCGCACAGGCGCGCCGGATCCGCGCCTTGCGCGCGCAGCCAGCGCTCGTAGTCGCCGCCCACCTGGTCGCCGTGCTCGAGGCACAGCTGCGCGTGGTCGAAGCCGTAGTACGGCAGGCGCAGCCGGTGCGCGGGGTCGGACCAGCGCGTCACCGATTCCTGGCGGTAGGCCTCACCGTCGCGCAGGTCGCCCCAGGCCTGGGACTGCGGGCTGTCTGCCCGGCCCCGCCATGCCGCCGGCCGCGCGGTCATGGGCTGCAGGTGCGCCTTGCCGATGAGCGCGGTCTGCCAGCCGGCCTCGCGCAGCTGGTCGACGAAGGTCCTGGCCTGCAGCGGCAGCGGCATGCCGTTCATCCGCACGCCCGCTGCCGAGGGCATGCGCCCGGTCATCATCGCCGCCCGGTTGGGCATGCACACCGGCGAGGCAACGTGGCAGCGCTCGAACATCACGCCGCGCTGCGCCAGGCTGTCCAGGTGCGGCGTGACCAGCAGCCGGTCCCCGGCGCAACCGAGGTGGTCGGCGCGGTGCTGGTCGGTCGTGATCAGCAGGATGTTGGGCCGGCCGGCCCGGGCGGCGTGAGGATGAACCGCAGCGCCGGTCCCGCCGCCGATCATTGCCCGTCCAGCCGGATCTGCGTGGCCAGCACCCGGTAGCGGGCGATGTCCTCGGCCACCTGGGTTGCGAGCGCCGCGCTCGTGCCGACTTCCACGGCCATGCCCTGCTGGGCGATGCGCTGGCGCACCGCGGGAGCCTCGAGCGCCGCGCGGACCTCCCGGTTCAGCGTCGCGATCACGGGCGCGGGCGTCTGCGCCGGGGCGAACAGGCCGAACCAGCTCTTCACCGAGAAGCCGGGCAGGGTGTCGGCCATCGTCGGCACGTCCGGCAGCACCGGCGAGCGCACCGACTGCGGCACGGCGATCGCCACGAGCCGGCCCGAGCGGATGTGCGGCAATGCCGGGGAAATGCCCGCGATCATGGCCTCGATCTGGCCGCCGACGAGGTCCTGGACGGCGGCCGGGCCGCCCTTGTAGGGCACGTGCACGGCGCTGAAGCCCGAGGCGCGGGCCAGCTGCTCCATGATGACGTGGTTGGGCGTGGCGGTCCCGGCTGAACCGTAGCGGACCTTGCCCGGCTGGGAACGGGCATAGGCGAGGAACTCCTGGAAGTTGCGCACCGGCACCCCGGCATGGACGACGAGCACGAACTCGTTGAAGCCGAGCGAGGCCACCGGCGTGAAGTCCCGCTGCGGGTCGTACGGCATCCGGGGCTGGACCACGAAGCTCATGGCCATCGTGCCGTCGTGGCCGACGACCAGGGTATGGCCGTCGGCGGGCGCCTTGGCCACGCTGTCCACGCCGATCACCCCGCCCGCCCCGGGCTTGTTGTCGACGACGACCGGCTGCTTCAGCGCCGGCGCCAGCGTCTCGGCGAGCACGCGCGCCAGCACGTCCGGGGCGCTGCCCGGCACGGAGGCTACGACGATGCGCACCGGGCGGCTGGGGAAGTCCTGGGCCGCCGCCGGCGCGCCGGCCAGCAGCGCGGCGGCGGCCATCGCCAGCGCGGGAATCAGTGTCGTGCCACGGGTCATGAGGTCTCCTTTGTCGTTTCTGCAGGGGTGGGCGCGCGGGCGAGGCCGCAGGCCGCTCACGGGGTTTGTATCCCAGATTCCAGCCGCTGCGAGCCGCCGCCGTCTGCCAGCCGGTGCAGGGCCTCGACCAGGCGGACCCCGGCTGCCGACAGCGGGCGGCGGCGGCTGACGATGGTGCCGTAGGCTTCGGGGCCGGCGCGCATGCGCACCGGCAGCACGCAGAGCATGCCGTGCCGCGCCAGCAGCCGGGCCACCGACAGCGGCATCGCGGCCACGTGCCGGCCCTCGGCCACGAGGCAGGTCATGGCGTAGATCGACGGCGTTTCGATCAGGCCGGCGGGCAGGTCCTGCCGCGCCAGCCTGAACTCGCGATCGACCTGGTCGCGCACGGCGCGGTCGGGCGGCGGCAGCACCCAGGACTCGCCCATCAGCTCGCGCAGGGCGAGGCGCCGTCGGCCCGCCAGCGGGTGGCCGGGGCTGGCCACCAGCGCCAGCGGGTCGCCCGACAGCTCGCGGAACAGGTACTCGCGGTGCGAGAAGCGGCCCACCGGGCGCGCGACCACGACGTCGAACTCACCACGCGCCAGCGCGTCGATCAGGCGGTCGCTGGCGTCGATGCTCAGGCGCACCGTCAGCCGGGGCAGCTCGGCGCGCAGCGCGCACACCGCCGGCGACAGCAGGTCCGACATCGCCGCGATGATGCCGCCCACGGCCAGCGTGCCGGCCTCCTCGCCGGCAGCCTGCAGGTCGCGCCCCAGCGCCTCGACCGCGCCGCGGATGGCCTCGAACTGCGCGATCACCAGGCGGCCGGCCGCGTTCACGCGCAGCTGCCGCCCGGCGCGGTCGAACAGCACGCCGCCGAGTGCCGACTCCAGTTCGCGCAGCAGCTTGGTGGCGGCCGGCTGCGAGACGCCGATCTCGGCCGCCGCCGCGCTCAGCGTGCGCCCCTCGGCCAGGCCCAGCAGCAGCGCCACCTGGCGCATGCGCAGCCGGTTCAGCAGGCGCCTGCGCCCGGGCCAGGCCTCGGCAGGCGTCGGCTCTTTCATAACCTGAGGTGATGAATGCTTCATATCTTTCGATTTTCCGGGAATGAAAGACGCCCCTAGCATCGTGCCCCCGACCGCCGTGATGGAGAACTCCCGATGAGCCTGGCCCCCACCCGCCGCCGCTGCCTGCCGCTGATCGCCGCGGCGCTGACCCTGACCGGCGCCTCGTGGGCGCAGACGGCCTACCCGACGCAGCCCGTGCGCATCGTCGTCGGCTCGGAGGCGGGCAGCGCGCCCGACGTCATCGCGCGCAGCCTCGCCAAGGAACTCGAGCCGCTGCTCAGGCAGCCTGTCGTCATCGACAACCGCGCCGGCGCCGCCGGCACGGTGGGGGCAGCAGCCGTGGCGCAGGCGCCGGCCGACGGCTACACGCTGCTGATGGGCACGGTGGCCAACATCGCCCTGGCGCCTTCGTTCTACCCGATACGCTACAAGCCGGTGGAAAGCTTCACGGCGGTGGGCATGGTCGCCTCGGTGCCGCTGGTGCTGGTGGCCGCGACGTCCACCGGCGCGACGACGGTGGCCGAGCTGGGCGCGAAGCTGCGCGCCACCACGGCCGCGGCCCCGGCGCCTTATGCCTCGCCCGGCATCGGCGGCCCGCAGCATCTCGCGGGCGTGCTGCTCGAAAAGCAGCTCGGCGTGCGCCTGCTGCACGTGCCCCACAAGAGCGGCGGGGCGGCGATGACGGCAGTGGCCGGCGGCGAGGTGCAGCTCGCCTTTGCAGGCATCCCGGCGGCGCTGCCGCTGCTGCAGTCACGTCGCGTGACGGCGCTGTTCGTCACCTCGGCCACGCGCTCGCCCGCGCTGCCTGACGTGCCCTCGGCGCCGCAGGCCGGCCAGCCGGGGTTCGAGGTCGACAACTGGCACGCGCTGTATGCGCCTGCCGGCCTGCCGCCCCCGGTGCGCGCCACGCTGGAAACCGCGCTGCGCGCGGCGCTGCAGAAGGAGTCGATCCGCAAGGACTTCGAGCGGCTGGGCGCCGAGCCACGCGCCGGCACGGGCGCCGAGCTGGCCGACTTCACGGCACGCGAGACCACGCGCTGGGGCACGCTCGCCCGCGACGCCGGCCTGGCGCGCGCGCAGTGAGCAGGACACCGACTGCCGCCGGCGCCATGAGGCGGGCGCCGGCTGTCGCGGGCGGCCTGCCGCAGGCACCCACCGAGGCGTGCCGCAAGGGGACCACACCATGACCGCGATGAACCTGCTCGTCATCATGGACGACGAGCACAACAAGAAGGTGCTCGGCTGCAACGGCCACCCGATGGTGCGCACGCCGAACCTCGACCGCCTGGCAGCGCGCAGCGTCTGCTTCGACAACGCGTATTCGAGTTCGCCCATCTGCGTGCCCGCGCGCGCAGCGCTCGCCACCGGGCTGCATGTGCACGACACCGGCTGCTGGGACAACGCCATCGCCTACGACGGCCGCCCGCCCAGCTGGGCCCACGTGCTGCGCGACGCCGGCCACCGGGTGGTGTCGATCGGCAAGCTGCACTACGGCAACGACGCCGTGGACGGCGGCTTCACCGAGCAGATCATCCCGATGCACATCGAGGCCGGCGTGGGCGACCTCTACGGCCTGCTGCGCAATCCGTTGCCGGTGCGCCACCAGTCGGCCGACCTGGCCCGCAGCATCGGCCCCGGCGAGAGCAGCTACACCCGCTACGACCGCGACATCGCGCAGCAGGCGGTGCGCTGGATCGAGGCCGAGGGCCGGCGCCGCCAGGACCGGCCCTGGACACTGTTCTGCTCCTTCATCGCCCCGCACTCGCCGCTGATCGCGCCGCCGGAGTTCTACGGCCTGTACGACCCGGCGCGCGTCCCGCTGCCCAAGCCCCGCACCCGCCCGCTGCACCCCTGGGTGCAGGCCTGGGACGACTGCTACCGATTCGACCGCCACTTCGAGAGCGAGCAGCAGCGCCGGGTCGCGATCGCGTCCTACTTCGGCCTCGTGTCCTTCCTCGACCACCACGTGGGCCTGCTGATGCACGCGCTCGAGTCCTCGGGCCTGGCCGATTGCACGCGGGTGCTCTTCCTGTCGGACCACGGCGACAACCTGGGCGCGCGCGCGCTGTGGGGCAAGTCGACGATGTACGAGGAATCGGCCGCGGTGCCGATGATGCTGTCGGGCCCGGACCTGCCGGCCGGGCGGCATGTGGACACGCCGGTGTCGCACGTCGACATCTTCCCGACGGTGCTGCGCGCGCTCGGCGTGCCGGCCCCGGCGCTGCCCGTGCCGCTGCGTGGCCAGGCGCTGCAGGACTTCGTCGAACCCGCCCCCGCGCAGGCGCAGCGTCACGTCTTCAGCGAGTACCACGCGGCGGGTTCGGTCAGCGCGGCCTACATGCTGCGTCAGGGCCGCCACAAGTTCATCCACTACACCGGCCACGCGCCCGAGCTCTTCGACCTGCAGGCCGACCCCGAGGAACAGGACGATCTGGCCGGCCGGCCCGGTTCGGCACCGCTGCTCGCGCACTTCGATGCACTGCTGCACACCGTCTGCGACCACGAGGCCACCGACCGGCGCGCCAAGCGCGATCAGGCTGCGCTGATCCAGCGCCACGGCGGCGCGCAGGCCATCCTGGCACGCGGGGGCAGCAGCTACACACCGATCCCCGGCGAAGAAGTCAGACTGATGGCGTCCTGAACGGACGGTTGCCGGAACTGCCGCCGCGGGCCCGCCGCTCCGGTGCTCACCCCAGCGGCCGCCGCACGCCCCAGCCCACCGCGGGGCGGCGGTTGCCCGGGTGGGCGGGGTCGGGCCCCCAGATCGCCTGGTAGGTGTCCACGCAGCGGCCGGCGCGCTGCAGCGCGGCGAAGGCCACCGCCAGCAGCGCCCACCACAGGCCCAGCACCAGCAACATCCAGCGCGGCGCGTCGGCCACGACGAGGCCGAGCACGGTGCAGGCCACCGACGCCAGCAGCGCCGCCCAACCGAGCCCCTTGTGCAGGCGCTCGAAGCGCACGCGCCGCGGTGTCATGTCGTAGTGGTCACCGCGCAGCGTCTGCGAGCCCGGCCCGCCCTTGCTGCCGCGGGCCTGCCCGGCGGCCACCTGCAGCCACGCGGCGGCGGCGAGCAGCCAGCCCAGCCAGGCGTGGGACAGCGCCATCGGCCCGGCGCCCGGCAAGCCCTGGCGCGCCAGCACGAGCCCGAGCGCCAGCGTCATCAGCGCAACGCCCGACCACTGCAAGGCGCGGTGCGCGTGCCACCAGGGCTTGGTGTCGAGCACGCGCGGCCAGTCCTGCCCGGGCAGCACCTTGAAGAAGCGCGCGGCCAGCGCTCCCAGCGGCAGCAGCACGCCCCAGGCCAGCACCATCAGCCGCGCGTGCCAGTAGACGGCGGCCTCGATCGTGTGCGTCGCGGCGCCGCTCAGGGGGGTGGCGAGCCAGTCGAGCATCGGCGCGTCAGCAGGTGTGCCGGGCGGCGGCAGGGCGACGCTCGACGCCCGGGCGGGACGGGCTCGGTGGCGGCACACGCGCGCGGCCGCGCATGTGACCGCCCGCTGCCGTCGCGCCGTGCGGCCGGGGTGTCGCAGGCGCGCGGCACCGCCGCATCGGGCGGGACGTCCGGGCGGCGAGGGTCGGCGACGGAGGCGCTGTGGTCGCGCCGGTGGCGCAGGCCTTCGCGGCGCATCGGGCGTCGAAGACTTCGAGGTCCATGCCTGATTCTCGGGCGTGGCCACGCGGCGCGCGCGCCGCCCCCGCCGCCGCGCCGCGGCATTCATCATGATGTGCAGGCGAGCGCGCCCCGCGCCGGCCCGATACTTGCGCCCATGTCGCGCCCGCTCCTCGTCGGTTGTGCCGCCGGTTTTTCCGGGGACCGCACCGACGCGGCCCGACCGGTGGTCGACACGCTGCTCGCGCGCGGCGGGCCCGCCTGCCTGATCTTCGAGACGCTGGCCGAGCGCACGCTGGCGCTGGCGCAGCAGGCGCGGCGCGCCGACCCGGCCGCAGGCTACGAGCCGCTGCTCGACGAGATGCTGCGCCCGGTGCTGGCCGACTGCGTCGCGCAGGGCGTGCGCATCGTCGGCAACTTCGGCGCCGCCCACCCGCGCGGCGCGGCGCGGCGCATCCTCGCGCTGGCCGAGGAGCTGGGCGGGCGCCGTCCACGCGTGGCCGTCGTCGAGGGCGACGACCTGTCCGACGCGCGCCACCACGCACTGCTGCTGCACGCCCTGGGCGAGGCCGCCGGCCCGGCGCCCGAGGCGGGCACGGGGCTGCCGCGACCGGCCGCCTCCGCCGATCCCGCCCATCCCACCGGTCCCGTCCCTGGCGAGGCCATCGACATCGCCAGCGCCAACGTCTACCTGGGCGCCGAAGGCATCGCCCAGGCCCTGCGCGCCGGCGCCGACATCGTCGTCACCGGCCGTGTCGCCGACCCCTCGCTGACGGTCGGCCCGGCGCTCGCGCACTTCGGCTGGGCCGACGACGACTGGGACCGCCTCGCCCGCGCGACCATGGCCGGCCACCTGCTGGAGTGCGGCGCCCAGGTCAGCGGCGGCTACTACGCCGACCCCGGCTTCAAGGACGTGCCCGGCCTGGCGCGCGTGGGCTTTCCGATTGCCGAGGTCGACGCCGACGGCGGCTGTGTGATCTTCAAGGCCGACGGCACCGGCGGCTGCGTCGACGAGCACACCGTCAAGGAGCAGCTCCTGTACGAGCTGCACGACCCCGCGGCCTACCTCACGCCCGATGTGGTTGCCGACATCAGCGCGGCCACGGTCGAGCAGCTCGGTCCCGACCGCGTCAGGCTGTCGGGCGTGCGCGGCCACCCACGACCGGCGACGCTGAAGGCCCTGGTCTTTCGCCGCACCGGCTGGCTGGCCGAAGGCGAGATTTCCTACGCCGGACCGGGCGCCGAGGCGCGGGCCCGGCTGGCGGCGCAGGTGCTGCGCGAGCGCTGGGGCGACGCCGGGGCGCTGCGGGCCGACCTGATCGGTGTGTGCAGCGTCTTCGGTGACGACGCCGGACACTGGCTGGCTGCCCATGCCGAGGGCGACGCGCGCGACGTGCGCCTGCGCGTCGCGACACGACAGCCCACCCGCGCCGCGGCCGAGCGCCTGACGCGCGAGGTCACGGCGCTGTACACCTGCGGCCCGGCCGGGGGCGGCGGCGTGCGCACGGCGCTGCGCGAGCGCCTGGGTTCACGGGCCTGCCTGGTGCCGCGCGAACGCGTGCCCACGCGGGTGGAGTTCGTCTCGTGAGCGCGGACGACCTGATCACCGTGCCGCTGCGCTGGGCCGCCCATGGCCGCACCGGCGACAAGGGCGACCGCTCGAACATCAGCGTCATCGCCTGGCACCCCGCGCTGTACCCGCTGCTGCTCGAGCAGGTGACCGAGCAGGCGCTGGCCCGGCTGTTCGCGGCGCGCCGGCCGGCCCGCGTCACACGCCACGCGCTGCCGACCTTGCATGCGCTGAACTTCGTCCTCGATGCGGTGCTCGACGGCGGGGTCAACGATGCGCTGAACCTCGACAGCCACGGCAAGACACTGTCCTTCCACCTCATGACGCTGCCGCTGCAGGTGCCGGTGGCGCTGCGGGGCTGCCTGAAAATCCCCGCCGTTCCCGCTGCAGCGCCGTCCGGCTGACACTTCGGGCCTGTGGCGCGCCCGGCCCGGCCCGGCCCGGGCCGGTGCACGTTGGCGCGCGCCCTGCGGCTGCGCCCGCCCCCTTCGATGTCCCATCCATTCACCAGGAGACCCCGCATGCAAGCCCTTCGCCGTCGCCAGGCCTTGATCGGTGCCGCACTGCTGTGCAGCACGGCCGCCGCCTTCGCCCAGGCCTACCCGAACAAGCCGATCCGCGCTGTCGTGCCCTTTGCCGCCGGCAGCGCCACCGACCAGATCGGCCGCGCCTTTGCCGAGAAGATGTCGCAGTTGCTCGGCCAGCAGGTCGTCGTCGACAACAAGCCCGGCGCCAGCGGCATGCTCGGCGCCGACATCGTCGCCAAGGCGCCGGCCGACGGCTACACCATCCTGATCGGGACCAACAGCACGAACGCGGCGCTGAAGTTCCTGATGAAGAAGCTGCCCTACGACCAGGACACGGCCTTCGCGCCGGTGGCCTACATCGGCTCGGTGCCGCTGATGGTGGCGGTGCACAACAACGTGCCGGCGAAGACGCTCAAGGAGTTCGTCGACCTGGCCAAGGCCAAGCCCGGAGAGGTCAGCTTCGCCTACGCGAGCACCTCGCAGCAGGTGTCGTCGGAGATGTTGTCCAGCATGGCCGGCATCCGCATGAACGCCATCCCCTACAAGAGCGGCCCCGCGGCGATGACTGACCTGATCGGCGGCCAGGTCAACATGTTCACCGCCGACTTCGCCGTCACCGTGCCGCAGCACAAAGCCGGCAAGATCCGTGGCCTGGCGGTGACGTCGAGCAAGCGCGTGGCCGTCGTGCCCGAGCTGCCCACGGTGAACGAGGCGCTGGGCCTGAAGGACTACGAGCTCATCGCCTACTTCGCCGTCTTCGCGCCGGCGGGCACGCCACGCGACGTGGTCATGCGCCTGAACCAGGCCGTCAACGCCGCGGCCAACAGCAAGGACGTGCAGGACAAGTTCGCCGCCACCGGCTTCAGTGTTGAGCCGGGCACGCCCGAGGACCTGGCGCAGCGCAATGCGCGCGAGACCGCGAAGTGGGAAAAAGCGATCCGCGACGCGAAGATCGAAGCGCAGTGATGCTGCGCGGCCTCTGAGCAGCGCGGCGGGGGCCGGCGGTCCATGCGGGCCGCGGTCCCGCGCCGGCCGAGGCCCGATCGCCGATCCCGCGGCGCCACCTTTGCGAGGCGCCATGAACCCCACCGACGATTCCGCTGCCGATGCGGGCGCCGCTGCCCGGCCCGCCCTGCCGCCCCAGCCCATCAGCCTGGATGTGCTGCGCGAGAAGTACCTGAAGGACGGCGAGCGCAGCGTCGACGAACTCTACGACCGCGTCGCACGCGCCCTGGCCAGCGTCGAGGCGCCGGCCCGGCGCGCCGGATTCGAGGCCCTGTTCCGGCGCAACCTGCACGCCGGCGCCATCGGCGCCGGGCGCATCATGAGCGCCGCCGGCACCGGCTTGCAGGCCACGCTCATCAACTGCTTCGTGCAGCCCGTGGGCGACTGCATCCAGGGTCGCGACGACGAAGGCCTGCCCGGCATCTACGAGGCGCTGCGCGAGGCCGCCGAGACCATGCGCCGCGGCGGCGGTGTGGGCTACGACTTCTCGCGCATCCGCCCGCGCGGCGCGCTCGTTCACGGCACGGGCTCGGCGGCTTCGGGCCCGTGCAGCTACATCAACGTCTTCGACCAGTCCTGCGCCACGGTGGAGAGCGCGGGCGCGCGCCGCGGCGCGCAGATGGGCGTGCTGCGCATCGACCACCCCGACGTGGCCGAGTTCATAGGCGCCAAGCGCACGCCCGGGCGCTGGAACCACTTCAACGTCTCGGTGGGCGTGCCCGATGCCTTCGTCGAGGCCGTGCTCGCCGATCGGCCCTGGGATCTGGTGCACCGCGCCGAGCCCGGCCCGGACCAGCAGCGCGCGGGCGCGCGCCGCCGCGCCGACGGTCTGTGGGTCTACCGTTCGCTGCCCGCGCGCGAGCTCTGGGACCGGGTCATGCGCTCGGCCTACGACTACGCCGAGCCGGGCATCCTGTTCCTGGACCGCATCCGCGAGGACAACAACCTGCGCGCGATCGAGTCCATCAGCGCCACCAACCCTTGCGGCGAACAGCCGCTGCCGCCCTACGGCTGCTGCGACCTCGGGCCGGTGATCCTGCCGCGCTTCGTGCGCCAGCCCTTCGGTCACGGCGGCGCGCCGGATTTCGACTTCGACGCCTTCGGCGCGGCCGTGGCGCTGCAGGTGCGCGCGCTGGACAACGTGCTCGAACTCACCCACTGGCCGCTGCCGCAGCAGCAGGCCGAGGCCCAGGCCAAGCGCCGCATCGGCGTGGGCTTCACCGGCCTGGGCGACGCGCTGATCATGCTCGGCCTGCGCTACGACGCCGACGACGGTCGCGAGATGGCCCGGCGCATCGCCGAGCGACTGCGTGACGCGGCCTATGCCGCCTCGGTGGATCTGGCGCGTGAGAAGGGCGCCTTCCCGCTGTTCGACGCCGCGGGCTACCTGGCCGAGGGCACCTTCGCCAGCCGCCTGCCGCCGGCATTGAAGGCGGCGATCTGCCGCCACGGCATCCGCAACAGCCACCTGCTGTCGATCGCGCCCACCGGCACCGTGAGCCTGGCCTTCGCCGACAACGCCTCCAACGGCATCGAGCCGGCGTTTGCCTGGACCTATGTGCGCCGCAAGCGCGAGGCCGACGGCAGCCGCACCGAGTACGAGGTGCAGGACCACGCCTGGCGCCTGTACGGCGCGTTCGGTGGCGACCTCCAGCACCTGCCGCCGGCCTTCGTCAGCGCGCTGCAGATGAGCGCGCAGGCCCATGTGGCGATGATGGAGGCGGTGCAGCCCTTCATCGACACCGCGATCTCGAAGACCGTCAATGTGCCGGCCGACTGCCCCTACGCCGACTTCCAGGGCCTGTACCTGCAGGCCTGGCGCGCGCGCCTGAAGGGCCTGGCCACCTACCGGCCGAACACCATCCTGGGCGCGGTCCTCGAGGCCGCGCCGGCCGCGGGCGCCGGCCGCGGCGATGCCCGGCCCTTCGACAGCCCTGCGCCGGGGGGAACGATGGCCGTGGCGCCTTCAGCCCCGTCGCCGGGTGCGGCCGCGGTCGACCCGATGCGCGCCGTCATCGAAAGCCGCCCCAAGGGCGCGCTGGACGCCGTCGTCGAGAAGATCGAGTACTGGACGAACGAGGGCCACAAGACGCTGTACCTTGTGGTGTCCTTCCTGCCCGTGGCGCGCGCCGACGGCGCGGGCCCGCTGGAGCGGGCGATCGAGTTCTTCATGCCCGTGGGCCAGAGCGGCGAGTCGCAGCAGTGGATCACGGCCAGCATGCGCCTGCTCTCGCTGGCCGCGCGCGGCGGCTTCCTCGACCGCGCGCTGGCCGACATGCGCAAGGTCGCCTGGGACCGCGGTCCGGTGCGCCACGGCCACCGCCTGCGCGACGACGGCGCGCAGGTGCCGCTGTGGCACGACTCCGAGGTCTCGGCCATCGCCTACGCGCTGCAGAACATCCTGGCGCGCCGCGCCGGCCGCCAACCGCCCGGCGCGGCCGAGAGCGCGGGCGCTGTGGCTGGCGCGGCCGGCGAGGCACCCGGCGGCACCGCCGACGTCCCGGTGGGTGCCGCGGCTGTCGCGACGCCGGGCCTGATGCCTGGCCGCCCGTGCCCCGACTGCGGCGCGCGCGCCATGATCCGCACGGACGGCTGCGACCACTGCACCGCCTGCGGCTTCGTCGGCGCCTGCGGCTGAGGATCGCACCACACCGGGCCCGGCGTGCCGGGCGGGCTGGGGGCCAGGGTTCTCAGCCTGTCACCGCAGCGGCACCGTCAGTGCCTCGATCACCGCCTTCGTGTCCGGGCGCACGCCGCGCCACCAGGCGAAGGCCTCGGCGGCCTGCTCGGCGAGCATGCCCACGCCGTCGGCCAGGTGCTGCACGCCGGCGCCGGCGGCCAGGCGCAGGAAGGGCGTCAGGCCCTTGCCGTAGACCATCTCGTAGGCCAGCGCTCCGGGCGCGAACACGCTGGCCGCCACCGGCGGCAGCTCGCCCGCGAGGCTGGCCGAGGTGCCGTTGAAGACGAGGTCGAAGCCCTGCCCGGCCAGCGCCGCGTAGGGGCAGGCCCGCACCGGCCCGTGCGCAGCGCCCAGGGTTGCCACGGCCTGCGCCTTGTCCATGTCGCGGTTGGCGATCACCACCTCGGCCACGCCCTGGTCGAGGAAGGGCAGCAGCACCCCGCGCGTGGCCCCGCCGGCGCCCAGCAGCAGCACGCGCCGGCCGCGCATCGGCACGCCCAGGTTGTGCACGACGTCGCGCACCAGGCCGATGCCGTCGAAGTTCTCGACCTCCACGCGCTCGCCGTCGAAGCGCATCGCATTGGCCGCGCCGGCCAGCTCGGCGCTGGGCGAGCGCACCGTGGCGTAGGCGCAGGCGTCGAGCTTGAAGGGCACAGTGACATTCAGGCCACGGCCACCCGCGGCGCGGAAGGCGTCCACCGCAGCGGCGAAGCCGTCCACCGGCGCCAGCAAGGCGGTGTAGTCCATGTCCTGCCCGGTCGCGCGGGCGAAGCTCTGGTGGATGAAGGGCGACTTCGAGTGCCCGATGGGGTTGCCGATGACGGCGTAACGGTCAGTCATGGTGCGCAGGATTGTCGGCCCGCACGGGGCCGGCGATGGGCCCGGTCTCTCAGTCGGCCTTCTGTTCCAGCAGCACGCCGCCGCCGTCGAACTGCTTCAGCACCCCGTGCAGCCAGGGCAGCAAGGTCTTCAACTGCGCGTGCAGCGTGTGCGGCGGGTTGAAGACGAAGACGCCGCTGCCGCTCATGCCGAAGCCGCGCGCGTCGGGGCGGGCCACCGTCAGGCGCGCGTGCAGCCAGGCGCCGGTGGTGAGGTTGCGCAGGCGCTTGGGCAGTTGCGCGGCCTGGACCTTGCCCACCTGCGGGTACCACACGAGGTAGGTGCCGTCGGCAAAGCGCTGCAGCGACTCGCGCATCGTGGCGACGACGAGCGCGTAGTCGCGTTCGAGCTCGTAGCTCGGGTCCATCAGCACGAGGCCGCGCCGGGTGGGTGGTGGCAGGCGCGACTTCAGCCCCTCGAAGCCGTCGCTCATGCGCACCTCGCAGCCGGCCTGCTTGCCGAGGTAGGAGGAGAGCACGCGGTGGTCGGTGGGATGCAGCTCGAACAGGCTGAGCTGGTCCTGCGGGCGCTGCAGCGCATGCGCGATGGCGGGCGAGCCCGGGTACTGGCGAAGCGCATCGCCGCCGTTGAACTCGCGCACGCGTTCCAGGTAGTCGGCCACCAGCGGCGGCGCGCCGGCAGCGTGGGCGCGCACGAGAGCGATGCCCTGCGCGTACTCGGCCTTCTTGCGCGCGAACGTCCCTTGCAGTGAGTAGCCGCCCGCCCCGGCATGGGTGTCGATGTAGCGCCAGCCCTTGTCCTTGAGATTCAGGTGGCGCAGCACCGCCAGCAGCACGAGGTGCTTGAGCACGTCGCCGTGGTTTCCGGCGTGGAAGGCGTGGCGGTAGGCGAGCATGGGGAGTGGACTGTACGCGCTGCGCGCCTCGACGCGGCCGGCTCCCCGGGGCGGACACAATGCCGGGCTTACCCGCCTGAACCGACACCCCCCGCCATGCCCAGTCTTTTCGACCCCTTCCAGCTCGGCGACATCGAGATCGCCACCCGCGTCGTCATGGCGCCGCTGACGCGCAACCGCGCCACCGGCTGCGTGCCCAACGCGCTGATGGCCGAGTACTACGCGCAGCGCGCCGATCCCGCCACCGGGGCCGGCCTGATCATCAGCGAGGCCACGCAGATCAGCCCGCAGGGCCAAGGCTACAGCGACACGCCGGGCGTGCACACGCGCGAGCAGGTCGCCGGCTGGCGGGTCGTCACGGACGCGGTGCACGCGCGCGGCGGGCGCATCGTCTGCCAGCTCTGGCACGTGGGCCGGATCTCGCACGTGGACGTGCAGCCCGGCGGCGCCGCGCCGGTGTCGTCCACGGCGCGCGCGGCCCAGAGCAAGACCTGGATCCGTGGTGATCTCGTGCCCTGCTCCACGCCGCGCGCGCTGCGCGCCGAGGAGATGGCCGGGATCGTCGCCGACTACGCGCACGCCGCGCGCTGCGCGATGGATGCCGGTTTCGACGGCGTGGAGGTGCACGCGGCCAACGGCTACCTGATCGACCAGTTCCTGCGTGACAGCATCAACGACCGGACCGACGAATGGGGCGGCTCGATCGACAACCGCACGCGGCTGCTGGCCGAGGTGGTGGCGGCGGTGGCGCGCGAGGCCGGGCCGGGGCGCACCGGCGTGCGCCTGTCGCCGGCCAATCCGGGCAACGACGCCGCGCTGGACAGCGCACCGCAGGCCCTGTACGGCCGTGCGGTCGAACGCATCGCGCCGCTGAAATTGGCCTTCCTGCACGTGATCGAGGGCCAGACCCGCGGCGACCGGGCTTTCGGCGGCTTCGACTACGCGCGGCTGCGCGCGGCCTTCGACGGCCCGTGGATGGTCAACAACTGCTACGACCGGGCGCTGGCGCTGCAGACGGTGGCCGCAGGCGCTGCCGACCTGGTGGCCTTCGGTCGACCCTTCATCGGCAATCCCGACCTCGGCCACCGCCTGCGTGAGGACCTCCCCTGGGCCGACTCCGACCGCAGCCTGTACTACGGTGGTGGTGCGCGCGGCTACACCGACTACCCCCCCGCCGCGTGAACCTGCGCGACGCGGCCCGGCTGGCCGGCACGATCACCGCTGCGGCGCTGGGCGCCAAGGCCTGCACCGCGCTCGGCGTGCCGCTGCCCTGGTTCATCGGCCCGCTGCTGGTCAGCGCGGCCTGCACGCTGGCGGGCCTGCCGGTGCGGGCCTCGCCGCGCCTGCGCAACGCCGGGCTGTGGGCCATCGGCACCGCGCTGGGCATGTATTTCACGCCTGCGTTCCTGGGCGAGATGCCGGCGTTGCTGCCCGTGATCGGGGCTGCCGCGGTCTGGGCGCTGCTTTGCGGCTATGCGTACTACCACTGGCTGTGGCGCCTCAACCGCGGTCACCACGGGCTCACGCGCGAGACCGCCTTCTTCTCCTCGGCCATCGGCGGCGCCTCCGAGATGGCGCTGCTGGCCGACGAGCGCGGCGGTCGCGTCGACCTCGTCGCCTCGGCGCATGCGCTGCGCGTGATGCTGGTGGTGCTGCTCATCCCGTTCGCGATGCAGTGGGCCGGCGCTCACGGCAGCGACATCTACGTGGCCGGCGCCCTGGAGGTGCGCTGGGACGGCCTGCTGCCACTGGCGCTGTGCACGGCGGCGGGCGGCGCGCTGGCGTCGAGGCTGGGCGTGCCCAATGCCTGGATGCTGGGAGCGCTCGCGGTTTCGGTGGCGCTGGCAGCCATGGGCTGGTCACCTTCGGCCTTTCCGTCGGCGCTGTCCAACGCCGGCCAGCTTGCGATCGCCATCCTGCTGGGCACGCGCTTCCAGGCAGAGTTCGTGCGCGCCGCGCCGCGCTGGCTGCTCAGCGTGACCACCGGCACGCTGGCCATGATCGCCGCCTCGGCCGGCTTCGCCTGGGCGCTCGCCGCCGCCAGCGGCGTGCCGGCGGCCACGCTGATCCTTGGCACCTGCCCCGGCGGCATGACTGAGATGAGCCTCACCGCCAAGGTGCTGCAGCTCGGCGTGCCCGTGGTCACCGCGCTGCAACTGTTGCGCTACGTCGCCGTGCTGCTGCTGACCCGGCCCCTGTGGAGCTGGGAGTCGCGGCGGCTGCGGCGCGCCGGCTGAACGACCGTCCGAGGCTCACAGGCCCAGGCGGGCCTTGAACAGTTCGCGCAGGTTCACGTCGCGCGGGCCGGGCTGCAGACACGCAGCGTCGCCGGCGGCCACCGTCCCGGGGGTCACGACGGCCAGGTAAGCGCCGCAGTAGCCGCTCTGCGCCATCAGCTTCACCGCCTGCGGGAAGCCCATGGCCGCGCCGAACTTGGCGCACGGCAGACGCGGCTCGCTCACCGCGAGCACGCAGTCCGGCAGCGCGAGGCGGTCGCCGATCCACAGCCGCGCCTCGTCCAGGCCCTCGATCGTCAGGTTCTCGCCCATCGCGCCCGCAGGCAGGGGCTCGTCCCACAGCGCCACGCGTGCCTGCGCCCGCACCGTCTGCCAGAAGGGGTAGTGCGCCGCCGGGTAGGCATAGACCGCCTTGGACAGCCCGCCGTGGACCGTGAGATCGGCCTGCTCATCACCCACCAGCCCGAGCGGCCCCACGGCCACCCGGCCTGGCGCCGCTTGCTTGGCGATGGCGCTCGTCGTGCTGCGCCCGCCCACGCGTACCGGCCGCGCACGCCCGAGATTGACGTGGCGGACGTGCAGCGTTGCGGCACTCATGACCTCATGCGCTTCTTGCATAGTTTCCTTGAGCGGGCTCGTTACCACGTGATTACATCCGATCGACAATGTTGGGCTGATCATCTCTCGTCTGGTGTGACCATCGTCGCACCCTCGCACCCTCTGGCTCGAGACCACGGCTCACGGTTTGCGGCGAGTTTCCTGGCACGGTCCTGCCGCGCGCCGTCGGAAACTGGCCCGAAACCGTCTTCCCAACCTCCCCGTCCCTCCATGAACCACCCCGCCATGCCCGGGCTGCGCGTGAACGCGCCGGCCCACGTGAAACACGCCCGCCTGATCGCCTGGGTCGCCGAGATCGCCGCGCTGACGCAGGCCGCCGACGTCGTCTGGTGCGACGGCAGCGACGCCGAGTACCGGCGCCTGTGCGACCAGCTCGTCGCCGCCGGAACGATGCGGCGCCTGAACCCGGCCCGGCGCCCGGGCAGCTTCCTGGCCTGGAGCGACCCGAGCGACGTCGCCCGGGTCGAGGACCGCACCTTCATCTGCAGCCAGCACCAGGCCGACGCCGGCCCGACGAACAACTGGGTCGCCCCGGCCGAGATGCGTGCGTTGCTGCAGACCGGCGAGCAGGCGCTGTTCCGCGGCTGCATGCAGGGCCGCACGCTCTACGTCGTGCCCTTCTCGATGGGGCCGCTGGGCTCGCACATCTCGCACATCGGCGTGGAGCTGACCGACAGCCCCTACGTCGTCGTCAGCATGCGCACGATGACGCGCATGGGCCGCGCCGTGATCGACCTGCTGGGCATCGACGGCGACTTCGTGCCCTGCGTGCACACCGTGGGCGCGCCGCTCGTGCCCGGCCAGCAGGACGTGGCCTGGCCCTGCAACAAGACCAAGTACATCGTCCACTACCCCGAGACGCGCGAGATCTGGAGCTACGGCTCGGGCTACGGCGGCAATGCGCTGCTGGGCAAGAAGTGCTTCGCGCTGCGCATCGCCTCGACCATGGGGCGCGACCAGGGCTGGCTGGCCGAGCACATGCTGGTGCTGGGCGTGACCTCGCCCGAGGGCCGCAAGTACCACGTGGCCGCCGCCTTCCCCA
>JAIXWM010000143.1 GCA_027491255.1 Rubrivivax sp.
ATGAAGGACAGCAGGTTGGCGATCTCGAGCTCGCGGCCCAGCGCCGGGCCGTCGCCGTTGGCAACCGCCTCCCAGCGAGGGCGGCTCTGGGCGTCCTTGCCGTCGCCGACGTTCAAGCCGATGGGCATGTCCGAGGCGATGACCTTCCAGGTGGCGCGGCTGGCCTTCAGCCCTTCGCGCAGCCAGCGCAGCTGCGCTTCGCCGAGGATCGCGGTGTCGTCGCCGGGCTCGGGCTGCCGGTTGTGGGTGTTGGGCCCGCGGTAGCTGCGCATGTCGATGACGAACACGTCCAGCAGCGGCCCCCAGGCGATCTTGCGGTAGACGCGCTCCTCCTCGTCCTGCGTGTGCCAGCGCATCGGGGCGTTCTCGAGGAAGGCACGGGTGCCGCGGGCGGTCAGCAGCGCGGGGTTCTTCTCCTTGTAGCGGGCGTCGGCCGAGAGGTCCTTGCTGTCGGACCAGTTGTTGGTGACCTCGTGGTCGTCCCACTGCCAGACCTGCATGACCTCGGCGTTGAAGCGGCGCACGTTCTCGTCGAGCTGGTTATAGCGGTAGTTGCCGCGGAATTCCTTCAGCGTCTCGGCGACCTTGGTCTTCTCCTCGGTCAGCACGGTGTTGCGCCAGATGCTGCCGTCGGGCAGCTTGACCTCGGGAAGCATCGGCCCGTCGGCGTAGATCGTGTCGCCGCAGTGGATGAAGAAGTCCGGAGCGAGTCTGCGCATCGCCTCGTAGATCCTCATGCCGCCCTGGTCGGCGTTGATGCCCCAGCCCTGGCCAGCGGTGTCGCCGGACCACAGGAAACGGACATCCCTGACCGCGTCTGGCGCAGTGCGGAAGTGGCCGGCCATCGGCTCGGACAGACCACCTCCGGCGAGGTCTTCCCAGCGGACGCGGTAGAAGATGTCCTGACCGGCGGGCAAGCCGGTCAAGTCAATGCGCGCGCTGTGGTCGGTGGCTTCGAGCGCATGCGGGCCGCGCACGCGGCGCGATTGGGTGAAGCTGGGCGCCGTGGACCACTCGACCCACATGCGGGCAGGGCGGTCGCTGCGCGCCCAGACGACGCCGCGGTCGGCGAGCACGTCGCCGCTCTGGACGCCCGACGGGAAGCCGGGCCGGGTTCGGTTGGAGGTGACGAGCGCGGGCGCCTGGGCGTGGGCGAGGATGGTGCTCAGCCCGAGGCCCGATGCGGCCACGGACGTCGCGAGGAAGCGCCGACGGGGAAGAAAGATGTTGCTCATGATCGTGAGGTCAGGTTGGAGAGAGTTCCATCGTCTGCCTGGGATGTTTCAACGCTGCGACGCGGCGATGACAAGGACCGGCCTGTCTGCTCGGGTCGGCAAGACCCCGAGGCCCGCAGCGGCATGGAGCGCCGCTACGATCCGGCCCGTCCATGGCGTTCTCCGCTCTCCTGCACCGGGGCGCGGCGAAAGACGCCGCGAACGGGATGCCCGCCGACGGAGATGCCGCCATGTCCTCCATCCGCGATCCAGGTCGCGCCCGACCCGCTGCCGCGCTCACCGTCCCGGGGCGGCGACAGGCCCTGACCCTGGGCGCGCTGGCTGCGCTGTCAGCGGCCCCGCGCGTGACTGCGCAGCCCGACACGGTGGCCGCGCTGCTGCGCGCCGGCGGCGCCCTCATCGCGTTCCGTCACGCGCTGGCGCCGGGCACCTTCGATCCGCCGGAGTTCCGGCTCGGAGACTGCAGCACGCAGCGCAACCTCGACGCGGTTGGGCGGGAGCAGGCGCGCCGCATCGGACAGTGGTTCGCGGCCCGCGCGCTGGTGCCGCGTCAGGTGCTCAGCAGCCCCTGGTGCCGCTGCATCGACACCGCGCAATTGGCCTTCGGCGGCGGACGCGTGGAGCCGGCCCTGGGCTCACCCCACGGGGCTCCGGCCGACGAGCGGGCGGCGTCGCTGCGCCGGCTGCGCGCAGCCCTGGCCGCGGCCAGGGCGCGGCCCGCCGGCTTCGAGGTCTGGGTGACTCACATGTTTGTGCTAGCCGACCTGACGGCGGAGGGGAGCTCGCCCGGCGAGGGCCTGGTGCTTGCCCCCGCAAACGGCGACGGGCCGGCCCGGGTACTGGCGCGGCTGGCCATCCCAGCCTGAGACCCAGAGCCCGTTACCTTGCCAGGGGCTTGATCTCGTTCGAGAAAAGGTATAAATTATTTATACCATTTCCAGGAGTCCTGCCATGCCGCGCAAGTCCGCTGCCGCTTCTTCTCCCGCCCCGTCCACGACACTGCCCACTGCGTCCGTCGCGTCGCCGCCCGTTCCAGTTCGGGCTTCCCGCGCCAAGGCAGCGGCATCGGTGGCTCCGTCAACGGCAGCCGCAGCAGTGACCGGGCCTGATGCCCAGGCCATGGCAACCGGCACAGCCCCGTCTCCCCAGCCCGCCAAATCCGCCAAGGCTGCCAAGGCCGACAAGCCCGGGAAAGTCGAGAAAGTCGAGAAGGTCGAGAAGGTCGAGAAGGTCGAGAAGGCGGCCAAGCCTGCGAAGGCGCCCAAGGCGCCCAAGGCACCGAAGGCCGAGAAAGCCGAAAAGACCAACGACACCCTCGTGCGCGACAGCTTCACGATGCCCCAGGCCGACTTTGCGCTGATCGCCGAGCTGAAGGCCCGCGCGGCGACCGCCGGGCGCCCGGCCAAGAAGAGCGAACTGCTGCGCGCCGGCCTGCGCCTGCTGGCCGCCCAGTCGCCCAAGGCGCTGGCGGCGGCGCTGGGCCGGCTGGAGCCCGTGAAGCTGGGCCGGCCGCGGCAGCAGGGCTGAGGGTCCGAGACCGGGCGGCCTCACTCCCGTCCGGGCCCGAGCCGGCGCACCAGCGCCCAGCCTATCAGCCCGGTCAGAGAGGCGATCAGCCCGAGCATCAGCCAGAAGCCTGCACTGTCCTCGGCCAGCGGCACGCCGCCGACGTTCATGCCGAACAGGCCCGACACCAGGTTGATAGGCAGCGCCAGGACCGTCACCATCGTCAGCAGGAACAAGCTGCGGTTCGTGTCTTCGGCGGTGCGGGCGGCCGATTCGTCCTGCATCAGGCGGATGCGGTCCTGGAGCGCGGCGATGTCGCGCAGGACGAGGGTGAACTCCTCGTTGGCCTGGGCGAGCTGCTGCACGGCGGCCGGCTGCATCCAGCCTGGCGGCCGTGTCGATACCCGCGCCAGCGAGCCCGGCTCCGGGGTCAGCAGGCGCTGCAGCCGCACCGTCAGCCGGCGCTGCCGCGCCAGCTCTGGCGCGTGCCGTCGGTGGCGACCGGCCAGCACATCGTCCTCGATCTCGTCCAGGCGCTCGGCGGTGCGGCGCAGCGTGCGCTGCAGCTCGTCGGCCTGGTCGTGCAGCAGGTGGTCCAGCAGGTCCACGCTGTTGTCCAACGGCTGGCCGCGACGCACCTCCGTGCGCAGCCGGTCGACCGAGCGCAGCGGCCTCCGCCGCACGCTGATCACCCGCCTGGGCGCCACGCTGAGCCAAAGCGTCTCCACCTCCTGCGTGTCCACGGTGGAATCGAAGGTCACATCGTTGAGGACCGCGAACAGCGCTTCGCCGTCACGCTCGATGCGCGCCGAGCGCGAGCCGTCGGCCAGCGCCTCGAAATAGGGCTCCCCCAGATCGGTGTGGCGGCGCAGCCAGTGCAGCGTCGCGGCATGGCTGAGGTTCATGTGCAGCCAGACGAAGCCGTCGGATGCCGCCGGCTCCTGCAGCAGCGCTTGCGCCTGCGTCAGCGTGCCGATCGGTTCGGCCGGCAGGCCCGGGCGGAAGCGGTAGCCGCAGATCAGGCTGTCGTCATCGCGCGAGGGCAGCATCGGGACGGGCGCGGGCAGAGACGGACCGAGGGACATGGATCAATGGAAGCAGGACGATGCTTATCGCTGCGGTATGTGACAAGCTGACGACAAGACCCCACGCAGCACGCGGTTTGTGGCGCTCCTGCGGCGCCGCGATGGGCGACGGAACGTCCGTCACGCGCCAGTCACTTGGCCCGGCGACCATGCGGTAAAGCGACGACCAGCGCACACCATGGACCAGGACCTTGCCGCGACCCTCGATGTACGCACCGTCTGGATCTCGGACCTGCACCTGGGCACGCCCGGCTGCCAGGCGGTGGCTTTGCTCGAATTCCTGCGCACCACCCGCTGCGACACGCTGTACCTGGTCGGCGACATCGTCGACGGCTGGCAGCTGCGTCGTTCCTGGTACTGGCCGCAGCCGCACAACGACGTCGTGCAGAAGCTGCTGCGCAAGGCGCGCAAGGGCACGCGCGTGGTGTTCGTGCCGGGCAACCACGACGAGTTCGCACGCCGTTATGTGGCGCACGACTTCGGCGGCATCGAGGTCGTCGACGACTGCATGCACGTCACCGCCGACGGTCGGCGGCTGTGGATCACCCATGGCGACCTGTTCGACGGCGTCATCCAATGCGCGAAGTGGTTGGCCTATGTGGGCGATGTAGCCTACGAGTTCACGCTCAAGGTCAATCGCTGGCTGAACCGCCTGCGCGCGCGCCTGGGCTTCCCTTACTGGAGCCTGTCGAAGTACCTCAAGCTCAAGGTCAAGCGCGCGGTCAGCTATGTCAGCGACTTTGAGGTCGCGGTGGCGCGCGAGGCGCGGCGGCGCGGCGCCGACGGCGTGGTCTGCGGCCACATCCACCACGCCGAGATCCGCCAGATCGATGGCGTGCTGTACTGCAACGACGGCGACTGGGTCGAGTCACTGACGGCGCTGGTCGAGCACCACGACGGGCGGCTGGAAATCGTGGACTGCAGTCACATGATGTCCGCGCCCTCGGCGATACCGGCGACCGCACCAGCCAGCCTGCCGGAAACCGGCGCCACGCCGCAGCCGGTGGTGGCTGGGCTTCAGCGCGACGCGTCCAGGGCACCCAGCCCCGGCCGAGGGTCGCAAGCGCTCGGTGCCGACGGTACGGCAGCGGCGCGCGCTCGGCCGCCAGCCCGCCTGGCCTGAGCCACAGTCATCACATCGGCCAGGATCTCCGGGATCTCGAATACGGCACGGTTGGCGGGTTGGCCGGTCGGATCGGGTCCAGGCACCGCGACCTGGTGGAGCAGTTCACGCAGTGCGGATCGCAACTCCCCCGGGTGCCGCACAGCCTGCCCCAGTCCCTCGCCGCGCAGCCACTGCAGGTTGTAGCGCTCCTGAGGCATGGTCGCGGCGTTGTCGAAGGTCAGCGCCGGCAGGCCCAGGTGCGCCGCCTCGCTCAGGCTGCCCGGCCCGGGCTTGCCGACGAAGAAGTCAGCCAGCCGCAGGTAGTGGGGCACGTCCGCAGTGAAGCCCACCACGGCATGGGCTGCGCTTCGCTGCAGGCTGCGCAAGGCGACGGCGAGCCGCTCGTTGTGCCCGCACATCAGCACCAGTTGCACGTCGTCGAGCGCGCGCGCGATGTCGAGCATCTGCGCCGACCCGTGACCACCGAACAGCACCACCCCGGTGGGCCGGGACGGATCCAGGCCGAGTGACCGGCGCGCGGCCAGCCGGTCGATCGGAGGCAGCGCGTAGAACGAAGGCCGCAACACCATGCCCGAGGTGAGCCAGACGCGATCGGGCGGCAGCCCGGCACGCCGGGCCTGCGCGGCCGCGTGACCGCTGCCGCAGACCACGTGCTGGGCGATACCGGGCTCGATCCAGAAATGCGGGGGCAGGTCGGCGATGTCGGTCATCACCGTGACGAAGGGCGCGCGGGGCGCGGCACGTCGGCCGGCGTCGTGCAGCACCCGGTTGAAGTTCGGGACCAGCGAGACGATGAGGTCCGGCGGCGATGCCTCCCAGTGCCGGGAGATACGCTGCACCATCCAGCGGTGGCCCAGCCGGATGGCCCCCTGCAGCAGCTTGAGCTCCCACGCCAGACCCGCAGTCCAGCCCCGGGCCAGCCGCAGGTTGTAGAAATCCTCGGGCTGGAAGCCCAGGCTGCGCTGGAAGCGGGCTCTTGGGTCGACCATGTCGACCAGGTTGACGAGCCGTACGCGCCAAGGGCGGCGTTGCTGCGCGATCACTTCCTGCAGCGCAAGCGCTGCGGCGCGGTGACCGCCGCCGGCGTTGAAGAACACGAAGTCGATGGTGGTCATGCGCAGGACTGGATACTCGGGGCCGACGATGACGAAGATGTGAAGCCTGCGCGAGCCTCCGATGGGCGTGCGTCGGCGCCTGCGGCATGCGGAAGCCGCATCAGCGGCTCGCCCATGCGCAGGCGGCGCCCCGGCTCGATGCCCTCGCACAGCGCAAAGCCCGGCGGGGTGAAGACGATGATGGTCGAGCCGTGCTGGAACCAGCCCATCTCCTGCCCCTTGTCGAAGGCGACGTCGCAGGGCATCTCGTTCGGGCCGGGCCAGCGCAGGTGCAGCAGCACGTCGAGGAAGTGCAGCCGGATGCTGGCCACCAGGATGGCAGCCACGGGCACCAGCGCCACGGGGTGGCCGCCGCGGGCCAGGCGGGCACGGATGACGGCGCGCTCGTTGCGGCAGAACAGGCGCTGCACGCGCCGCAGCGCGATCGGGTTGACGTTCCAGGTGTCGCCGCTGAGGTAGGTGACATGCTGCACGCGCAGGTCTTGCGGCGCGTGGAAGCGGTGGTACATCGCCGAGGTCAGGCGCAGCGTGACGTAGGAGCCGCCCTCGAAGACGCTGGCGTCCTGGCTCGGGCCGAACAGTTCGGCCGTCGAGTAGGGGAAGCCCTTGGCCTGGTAGACCTGCCCTTTCTCGACCCGGCCGCAGGCGCCGACGATGGCATCGCTGGGGCTGGTCAGCACCTGCGGGTCGAGGTCGACCGGGCGCGCGCCGGGGCGCAGCTCGCGCGTGAAGCAGTCGTGCAGGCTGTCGAAGCGCTGCCGGCGCGCGTCGCTCAGGTCGAGGTCGGTGAACAGGCGCCACACCGCGATCGACGCCCTCGCAATCCACGGATGGCGGATCTGGCTGAACCAGCCCATGAAGCGCGTCAGCGCGATCCGGGGCACCCGGTTGGTGAGCAGGAAGTTCAGATCTTCCTGCTGCAGCAGGCGCTGCCATGCCTTCGTCATGTTCATTTCATCGACCTGTCAATCGTGAGGGGTACACCCCAGGGCTTCGCTTCGAATGAGACCCGCCATGGAAGAAACTTTGTCGCTGGGCGCCGTCGCTGCGCTGACCCTCGGCGCCTTGGCCTGGGCGCTGCCCCGGGCGCACCGCCGCCTGCAGCTGTCGCGCGCCAAGCACCGCTCGTTGGCCGGGCACTCGAGGATCGCCAAGCGACTGGCTGCACTGATCCCGGGTTACGCCTACGACGAGGCGCGCTTCTTCGACTCCGACGGCGCCCCGGCGCCGGTGGTGGCGCAGCGCCGACACGCCTTCGCCCGCCTGGCGCACCTGTACGAGGAGCGCTACGCCCGCAGCGCCGCCAGCACTGCACTGGCGCGCGAGACGATCTCGGACCTGCAGTTCACCGGCACCTACCGCGTGCCCTTCCAGTACAGCCCCCACCTGCGCCGGCACCTGAAGATCGGTGGCTTCCTGCAGGCCGCCGCCGGCGTGCGTCTGCGCGATCTCGACGGCAACGAGTTCATGGACCTCACGGGCTCCTACGGCGTCAACGTCTTCGGCGTGGACTTCTACAAGGAGTGCATCGACGAGGCCGTGCGCGAAGCACGCGACCTCGGCCCGGTGCTCGGCGCCTACCACCCCTGCGTGCTCGGCATCCTCGAGCGGCTGAAGGCGATATCGGGCCTGGACGAGGTGTCCTTCCACATGTCGGGCACCGAGGCGGTGATGCAGGCGGTGCGCCTGGCCCGCTACCACACGCGGCGCACGCATGTGGTGCGCTTCTGCGGCGCTTACCACGGCTGGTGGGAGGACGTGCAGCCCGGCCCCGGCAACCCGGCGCCGCCCCGCGAGACCTACACGCTGAAGGACATGGACGAGCGCAGCCTGCAAGTGCTGCGCACCCGCCGCGATGTCGCCTGCGTGCTCGTCAACCCGCTGCAGGCCCTGCACCCCAATGCCAACGCGCCCGGCGATTCCTCGCTCGTGGACAGCAGCCGGCGCGCCGGCTTCGACCGTGCCGCCTACACCGCGTGGTTGAAGCGCCTGCGCGAGGTCTGCACCGAGCGCGGCATCGTCCTCATCTTCGACGAGGTCTTCCTGGGCTTCAGGCTCGCGCCCGGCGGCGCGCAGCAGTACTTCGGCGTGCGGGCAGACCTGGTCACCTACGGCAAGACGCTGGGTGGTGGTCTGCCGGTGGGGGTGGTTTGCGGCCGGGCGCACCTGATGAAGCGCTTCCGCGAAGACAAGCCGGCCGACATCTGCTTCGCGCGCGGCACCTTCAACGCCCACCCCTACGTGATGGCCGCGATGAAGGCCTTTCTCGACCGGCTCGACCGCCCGCAGACCGCCGCCTTGTACGACGGGCTGGACGAGCGCTGGAACGCTCATGCGCAACGCTTCAACGAGCGCTTCGCCGCCGAGGACCTGCCGCTGCGCGTGGCCAACCTGTCGACGGTGTGGACCGTGACCTACACGCGGCCCTCGCGCTACAACTGGATGCTGCAGTTCTACCTGCGCTCGCATGGTCTGGCCTTGAGCTGGGTGGGCACCGGGCGCCTGATCTTCAGCCTGAACTACGGCGACGCCGAGGTCGCCGAGGTGCTGGAGCGCTTCGTCGCGGCAGCGCGGCAGATGCGCGAAGACGGCTGGTGGTGGGCCGACGTGGCGCTGACCGACCGGGCGATCAAGCGCCGCATCCTGGCAGAGATGCTGCGCCGACGCGGCTGATTGCATCCGCGCGGGAGCGCGGGTGCAGCCCGGGTCAGCGGTTCAATGCGGCCGCACGTGCTGCATCGGGTCGATCAGCTCGCCGCGCAGCAGGTGCAGCGGCGCGCGGTGGTACAGCGCGATGTCGTGAAAGGGGTCCGTGAGGATCTTCGTCATCCACACGAGCCCGGTGCGCAGGCTCTGCTGCCACCACAACTGCAGCACGCGGAAGACCAGCCCTGTGATCCCCAGAGCCAGCCAGGCCATGCCGACGTCGTGCACGAAGCCCGACCAGCCTTCTGCTGGGTCGATGGCTCCGAACAAGGAAGGCTCGAGCCAGAGCACCAGCGGCAGACCGATCCAAACGCTCATCAGCACGATCTTGCGCCGGATGTTGTAGCCGACCTTGATCTCTTCCTTGTATTCGTCGCTGACCTTGTTGACGTGGTCGAAGCCCCGTGGCTCGAAGAAGAAGTGTCCGGCCTGGCGGCTTGTCATCGACACGCACCAGGCCAGGATGGCTGCCCAGGCGGGGTCGACGAACAGCAGCCCGTAGGCGACGACGAAGCTGACGGCGCTGAGCAGGTGCAGGCTCTGGTTGATGCGGCTGTGGTGGTAGAAGCGGTGGTCGTCCCAGCGCTGGACGGCGAGCTCTTGCAGGAATTCCTTCACGGCGGTCCTCGGTGATGGCGTGGATCGGCCGGCCTCTGATCGTGGGTGGAGTGCCGGGGTCACCGATGGTCGGCCGCCTGCATGAAATTCCGGTGACGTTTCGATGTCGGTGCTGTCGCGATGCCGTCACGCAGCGGTCGCGCAGGCCGGCCACGATGTCCGCATGAACGATCTGCTGCGGAACATGGATTTCGACGTCGAGCACATCCCGGCGGCCCGCCACAGCCTGCGCGTGGCCTTTGTCACCGAAACCTATCCGCCCGAGGTGAACGGTGTGTCGTTGACGGTGGCCCGGGTCGTCGAGGGTCTGCACCGTCGCGGCCATGACCTTCAGCTCGTGCGCCCCCGCCAACGCGGTGCTGCAGAAGCTGCTCAGGCACCGGCGCGATTCGACGAGGTGCTCATGCGCGGCCTGCCCGTGCCGCGCTACCCGCAACTGCGCATGGGCGTGCCGTCCAAGCGCCAGCTGGTGCGCCTGTGGTCGCTGCGGCGGCCCGATGTGGTGCACATCGCCACCGAGGGGCCGTTGGGCTGGTCGGCGCTGCAGGCCTGTCGCCACCTGCAGTTGCCGGTGACCTCGGACTTCCGCACCAACTTCCATGCTTACAGCCGCCACTACGGCGTGGGCTGGTTGCGCAAGCCCATCGTGGCCTACCTTCGCAAGTTCCACAACGCCACGCTGTGCACGATGGTGCCCACCGAGGCCTTGCGGCGTGATCTCGAGGCTTGCGGCCTGAAGGGCTTGCGAGTCGTCGCGCGTGGTGTCGACACCGAGCTCTTCGACCCGGCGCGCCGCAGCCCGGTGCTGCGCACGGGCTGGGGCGCGCGTGACGACACGCTCGTCGTCCTCTGTGTCGGTCGATTGGCGGCCGAAAAGAACCTCGAACTGCTGCTCGAGACCTACGAGGCCTTGTACGCAGCGGCCGGCGCCGGCGCGGACTCAGGCCTGCGGCTCGTCTTCGTGGGTGATGGTCCGCTGCGCGACGCGCTCGCGCAGCGCTGTCCGCAAGCCGTGTTCGCGGGGCAGCGCTCGGGCGAGGACCTGGCTGCGCATTACGCGAGTGCTGACCTCTTCGTCTTCCCCAGCATGACCGAGACCTTCGGCAATGTGGTGACCGAGGCCATGGCCAGCGGTCTGCCGGTATTGGCCTACGACCATGCGGCCGCGTCGCAGCTGATCGAACCGGGCCGCAACGGCTTGCGGGTGGCCTTGGGCGACGCGCAGCGATTCGTCGGCGAGGCGCTGGCGGCCGCGCGCGACCGCGCTGCCCTGACACGCCTGGGGTCTGCCGCTCGCGCCACCGCGCTCGGGTTGGGTTGGGACGGCGTGATTGAACGCTTCGAGGACGTGCTTCGGTCCGCGGTCAGCCAGCCGGAGCGGCCCGGGACCGTGCCGCCGACCGCATCAGCACAGCCATTGCCAGCGCGATGAGCAGGCCGAAGCCCCACATCAAGGGCACGATGGGCACTTCGGCGGCGACGAGCGCCCCGTAGACGGCCAGCATCGCGAGCACGCTCGCGTTTTCGTTGAAGCCCTGCACCGCAATCGACCGTCCGGCCGTCAGCAGCGCGCAGCCGCGGTGCTGCAGCAGGGCGTTCAGCGGCACGACGAGCAAGCCGCCGGCGGCGCCGGCCAGCGCCAGCAGCAGCACCGCCGGCAAGAGAGATTGGACGCTGCCCACCGCGGGCAGCAGCAGCCCGAGCACGACGCCGACGGGCAGCACGCGCCGTGCCGCGTGCAGAGGCACCCAGCGGCCTGCCGCAGCGGCGCCGACGACGACCCCGACCGCCACGGCCGCCTGCAGGTAGGCCGCCTGCTCCAGCCCGAGGTGCAGCACCTCGCCGGCCCAGCGCAGAATGACGAACTGCAGCGTGGCGCCCACGCCCCAGAACAGAGTGGTCACCGCCAGCGACAGGCCTCCGTCGCGGTCGCGCCACAGTGTGTGGTTGGCGCGGGCGAAGTCCAGACACAGCGCGGCCGCATCTGCCCGGACACGCGGATACCGTGCCCCGCTGTCGGGGATGCCAAGGTTCAGCAACGACGCCAGCGCGTAGGTCCCGAGCAGGGCGGCGAGCGCCGCGGCATGGGCGCTGCCCGTCCCGTCCGCGAGCGGTGCAGCCTGCATCGAAGCGATCATCCGGGACACCGCGCTGCCGGTGAAGCCTGCGCTCACGAGCGCGCCCCCAAGCACCGTGCCCAGCAGCGCCGCGCAGACCACCGAGACTTCGATCCAGGCGTTGGCCGCAACGAGCTGGCGCGGGGGCACGATCTCGGTGACCATGCCGTATTTGGCGGGTGCGTAGGCGGCTGCGCCGAGCCCGACCAGGGCAAAGCCGGCCACCGGGTGCGCCCCGGCGAGCAGCGCCAGCACGCCGGCGATCTTGACCGCGTTCATCCATGCCATCAGGCGCGCCTTCGGCACCGCATCCGCCAACACGCCGACGAAGGGTGCCAGCAAGACGTAGGACGCCGTGAAGCCGAACTTGAGCATCGGCGCCCACCAGGGCGGCAGCAACTGCTCGACAAGCAGCGCGATGGCCACGATGAGCAGCGCGTTGTCGGCGAGTGCCGACGTGAACTGGGCTGCAATCAGCAGGTGGAAGCCGCGCGGCATGGGTTCGCTCATCTGCCGATGCTCCGCGCGGCTCACGACTGGACCTTGACGACCTTGTGACTATCGCGTGACGAGGTGGTCGCCGATGCCGTGAGCGTTCTGACCGTGACAGCACTTTGCTCGTGTCCTGCGCGGCTGTCACGCCGGCTTCACAGCCGCGCTGCACCATCCGCTGCGTAATCGCCAGCACGGCGGACGGGGGCGGGAATGGCGCAGGAGGATCGTGAGTTCTTCGAGGGCGAGGCGCGCGCGCGGCCCTTTGGTGCGGTGCCGACCGGACCGCAGGCGCTGGACGTGGTGAGCCAGGTCATCGAGCTCCTGGAAGGGCCTGGGCGGCGTCGGCCGCGCGGGGCCGATGGCGGAGTGACCTTGCTCGAGCATTCGCTGCAGACGGCGCAACTGGCCGAGCGAGCCCAGGCTCCGCGCACGCTGGTGGCGGCCGCCCTGCTGCACGACATCGGGCACCTGCTCGCGCCAGCGCCCTTGGCCCACCCCTGCGACGACGTGCACGAATTGCGGGCGCTCGGCTTGCTGGGTTCAGCCTTCGGGCGTGAGGTGCTGGAGCCGATCCGCCTGCACGTGCAGGCCAAGCGCTATCTCGTCACCACCGATCCGCGCCATGCGGCTGCGCTGCCGCCGGCTGCGTCCGCCGCGCTCGTGCTTCAGGGTGGGCGGATGTCGCGTGACGAGGTTTGGCTTTTCGAGGACACACCCTACGCCGAGCAGTCCGTCGCGCTGCGCCGCTGGGACGATGCCGCACACGTCCCGGGCAAGCCCACCCCTTTGCTGGCTGGCTTCATTGACCTGCTGTGCCAGGTGCGCCTGGATGCGGGCGGCGCGCCGCGAGCGGGGATCGGCCCGGCCGATATGCGCTGAGGACCGGGCGATTGGCGCGGTCAGACGGGCGCGGTGCGGCCCCGCCCGGTATGGCGCGCGGCCGCTGTACGTCGGACGGCTCGGTCTGGTGGAGTCGGGTCGCCGGACGGTGGACAATCACAGGGTGTCTTCCATGCCTGCGCCACCCGGCACCGACTTGCTCGCCGCTGTCGACATCGGCTCCAACAGCTTCCGCGTCGAGATCGGGCGCATCGTCGGCGGGCGCTACCGGCGGGTCGACTATCTGAAGCAGACGGTGCGGCTGGGCGCCGGGCTCGACGAGCACGGCCGCCTGACCGAGGAGGCCGCCCAGCGCGGGCTGCGGTGCCTGCAGGATTTCGCCGCACACCTGAAGCTGTTGCCGCCGGCGCGCGTACGTGCCGTGGCCACCCAGACGCTGCGCGAAGCGGCCAACCGCGACGAGTTCCTGCATCGGGCACAGGTGGCGCTCGGCTTCCCGATCGAGGTCATCTCGGGTCGAGAGGAGGCACGCCTGATCTACGCCGGCGTGGCGCATCTGCAACCCAGTGACGAGCCGCGCCTGGTCATCGACATCGGCGGGCGCTCGACCGAGCTCATCCTCGGACAGGGGCGCAAGCCGCTGGCGGCGGAGTCCTTCGCGGTGGGATCGGTCAGCCTGTCGATGCGCTACTTCGGCGACGGGCGGCTCACGGCCGAGGCGTTTCGCGCCGCGCAGGTCGCGGCCGGGGCCGAGTTCGAGGAGGCGCTGGCCACCTTCGGGCCGGACCGGTGGGCGCGGGCGCTCGGGTCGTCCGGCACCGTGGGTGCGGTGTCGCAGGTGTTGCAGCAGTGCGGCCAGACCGATGGCGCGGTCACCCCGGCCGGCCTGGCATGGTTGATCGAACGGTGCCTGGACGCGGGCCATGTCGACAGCTTGCCGCTGGCCGGCCTGCGCGACGACCGGCGCGCGGTCATCGCGGGCGGACTGGCCATCCTCTACACGCTGCTCACGCACTTCGGTGTGAGCGAATTGCGCCCGGCCAAGGGTGCTTTGCGTCAGGGGGTGATCGTCGATCTCCACGACCGCCTGGCCGCCGCACGTGGCTCGCGTGTGCACGACCAGCGCGACGACACGGTGCGCCAGTTGCAGTCACGCTTCGAGCTGGATGCCGCTCAGGCCGCGCGCGTGCGTGAGGTTGCACTGGCTTTGCACGACGCCGTGGCGCTGGACGATGACGAGCAGGCGCGGCGCGAGCTGGCCTGGGCCTGCGAGCTGCACGAGATCGGCATGGCGATCTCGCACCACGACTACCACCGCCACAGCGCCTACCTGTTGGCACACCTGGATGCGCCCGGCTTCTCGCAGAGCCAGCAGCGCCGGCTGGCGCAGCTCGCGCTCGCGCAGCGGGGCGGGCTGCGCAAGGTGGAGGAGCAACTCGTCGATGCAGCCTACGCGTGGCGCGTGCTGTGTCTGCGGCTGGCCGTCATTCGCTGCCATGCGCGCGACGCCCTCGGCGGACCGGAACTGCTGATGGCGCGTCGCAACGGCCGCACCGCGGTGCTGGGCTGGCGTCCGGCGCGCCTGATGCCTGACCCGCGCACGATGCACCTGCTGCGCGAGGAGGCCCTGGCCTGGGAGCGCAGCGGAATATTGCAGCTCGACCTGGGAGCGTGAGAGGTCCGCGCGGCTGCCCTCAACGCGTCAGGAAGTGCCGGCGGAAGGCGTCGGTCGCGTCGTTCAGGTCCAGCATCAGCGGCAAGTCCGCGGTGCCGAAATCGGGATCCCACGCCGGGGGACCAAGCAATTTCGCGCCGCAGCGCAGGTAGCCCTTGACGAGCGGCGGCGGCTCCACGTCCAGGTCACAGCGCAGCTCGTCCACCGGCAGCGGCAGGCGTGGCAGCACATGCCGCTCGATCGGGGCCAGGTGCGAGTGGCGCAACTGGCGCCAAAGGCTCGCGGCCGCGTAGCCGCCGTCGCGCATGGGAACGCTGGCGCAGCCGATCATGAGGTCCAGGCGGTTGCGGACCATGAAGTCCGCGAGGCTCGACCAGAGCATCAGGATCACGCCGCCGCTGCGCCAGCCCGGGTCGACGCAGGAGCGCCCGAGTTCGGCCAGGCGCGGGCGCAGGCGGGCCAGACGAACCAGGTCGAACTCGGTCTCGGTGTACAGGCCGCCGACCATCCGGGCGGCCGTCGGTGTCAGCAGGCGGTAGGTGCCCACGACCTCGGACGGGTGCTCGTCGGTGGCAACGGTGCGCACGAGCAGGTGCTCGCAGTGGCGATCGTAGAGATCGCAGTCGTGCCCCGGCGGCGTGCCGTGCAGCGACCGCAGGCGGGCGCCCATCTCCTCGGCGAAGACGCGGTGGCGAAGGCGCTGTGCGGCACGGACCTCGTCTTCGTGACGGGCCCAGACGGCCTCCAGGCGAGGGCGTGCGGCCGGCGCAGGCCGGATGGGGAGACCTGCACGCGGGTCGAGCACGATGCGGCTCGACACGGCAGGGGGAACTTCGAATGAATGAGGGTGTTCTTGCATGTCTGCATGCTGCAGCGGCGCTGTGACAGCCGCGTGGAGCGTGCGTGACGCGTCGGTGACGGCCCGATCTCCGCGCGCCACGCGCGTCTGTCATCGTGCGGGACCCGCGCGCGTGGACAATCGGCGCCAGCTTTGAAGGGAGGCCCGATGCGCCGCGTCGTCTTCAACCAGAAGGGTGGGGTGGGCAAGTCCACGATCACCTGCAACCTCGCCGCCGTCGGTGCGCAGCGCGGCCTGCGCACCTTGGTCATCGATCTGGACGCGCAGGCCAACAGCACGCGCTACCTGCTGGGGCCGCAGGCCGAGGCTTCTGTCCCCGGTGTGGCAGCCTTCTTCGAGCAGTCGCTGAAGTTCACGCTGCGCGAGGAAGGGCTGGACGCCTTCATCGTGGCTTCGCCCTACCCCGGGCTGGACGTGATGCCGGCCAGCGCGGCGCTCGACGAGCTTCATGCCAAGCTCGAGTCGCGCTACAAGATCTACAAGCTGCGCAAGGGGCTGGAATCGCTGGGCGAACGCTACGACCGCGTCTGGATCGACACGCCGCCGGCATTGAACTTCTACACCCGCAGCGCGCTGATCGCCGCCGACGGCTGCCTCATCCCCTTTGATTGCGACGATTTCTCGCGCCGGGCGCTCTACGCCTTGCTGGAGGAGGTGCAGGACCTGCGCCAGGACCACAACCCCGCGCTCGAGGTCCAGGGCATCGTCGTGAACCAGTTCCAGGCCCGTGCCCGGCTGCCGGGCGAACTGGTCCAGGCCTTGCGCGACGAGGGCCTGCCGGTGCTCGAGCCCTGCCTGAGCGCCTCGGTCAAGGTGCGGGAGTCGCACCAGCAGTGCAAGCCCTTGATCCACCTGGACCCTGGCCACAAGCTCGCACTCGAGTATGGCGAGCTCTTTGCGGCGCTCCCGGGCGAGCGGCCTCGCCGGCTTGGCCGCCGCCGCGCAGCCAAGCCGACGCCCCTGGAGTGATGCAGCGCGCGTGCCCGACGTGCGCCGGGCAAGGCGCCGGACCGCTACACCTGCTCGGCCGAGACCGCGGCGTGCAGCAGCACCTCGGTGCCTTCAGGCCTTTCGCGCCGGCGTATCCACCAGACGGCGCCCTTGCGTACCGTCCAGGCCTGGACCTTGCCCGACAGCAGGTAGGCGGCCGTCAGCCCGAGGGTGTCCTGGTGACCGACCACGAGCACCGGCTCGCGGGCGTCAGGCCAGCGCGCCGTGGCCAGCAGTGATTCCACGCCCGCGCCGGGCGCGAGTGCCTCACACAGCCGGATCTTGCGGTCCAGGGCCAGCGCCGTCTGCCGCGTGCGCAGCGTCGGGCTGACGAGCACGCGCGTGCTGTCGGGCAGGTGGCGGTTCAGCCAGGCCGCCATCCGCTGCGCCTGACGCTCACCCTTGGGAGATAGCGGCCGATCGGCGTCGCCTTGGCCATCGCGTGCGTCGCGCGCGTCGGCATGCCGCCACAGGACGAGGTCCACGCTCACCCCCCGTGCAACGCCATCAGGGCCTGCTGCGCGCCCGGCCCCTCACCGGTTGCAGGCCGGTAGCTGCCGTCCGGCTGGAGATCCCACGCGTCTCGCCGGTCGTTCAGGTAGGGCACCAGACACTCGTCGATCACGCGCTGGCGCAGCGCCGGGTCGGACACTGGCCAGGCGATCTCCACGCGCCGCAGCATGTTGCGCGACATCCAGTCGGCGCTGCTGAGGTAGAGGACCTCGTCGTCCTGCGCCGGACCCCAGCGGAAGTAGAACACCCGCGAGTGCTCCAGAAAACGTCCGACGATCGAGCGCACTCGAACAGTCTCTGTCTGGCCCGGCACGCCCGGGCGCAGCGTGCAGGCGCCGCGGACGATCAGGTCGATGGCCACCCCGGCGCGGCTGGCCTCGACGAGACCGTCGACGAGCGTCGGATCGGTCAGCGTGTTGAACTTCAGCACCACGCGCGCCGTCTGTCCGGCGCGCGAGGCCTGGGCACAGCGGCGCAGCAGGTGCAGCATCGCCTGGTGCAGGTGGTCGGGGGCGGTCAGGAGTCGGCGCAGGCTGCGAGGCGCGGCCAGGCTCGACAGCATCAGGAAGACGGCCTCGACGTCGGCCGTCAGCACCGGATCGGCGCTGAGCATGCTGACGTCGGTGTACAGACGTGCAGTGCGCGGGTTGTAGTTGCCGGTGGACAGGTGCGCGTAACGCCGCAGCGCCGGCGCGCCGCGCCCGCCACGGGGCTCGCGGCGGGTGACAAGCAGCATCTTGGCGTGGGTCTTGAGCCCGACCACGCCGTACACCACCTGCGCCCCCACACCCTCCAGCCGCTCGGCCCAGTTGATGTTGGCCTCCTCGTCGAAGCGGGCCTTGAGCTCCAGCACGACGGTGACTTCCTTGCCCCGGCGGACCGCCTCCATCAGGAGGTCCATGATCACGCTCTGGTTGCCGGTGCGGTAGACCGTCTGCCGGATCGCGAGCACCTGCGGGTCCTCGACGGCCTGGCGCAGGAACTCCACCACCGGCTCGAAGCTCTGGAAGGGGTGGTGCAGCAGGATGTCGCCGCGCTTGAGCCGGGCGAAGATCGGGGCGCCGAACGGCAGATCCTGCGTCGGCCAGCCGGGTCGGAAGGGTTCGAAGCGCAGTGCCGGCGCCTCCGCCAGTTCGATCAGTTCGTTCAGGCGCACCAGATTGACCGGGCCGTTGACCCGGTACAGGGCGGGCTCGGGCAGGGCGAACTGCTGCAGCAGCAGCGCCGACAGTTCGGGCGGGCAACTGCTGACGACCTCGAGCCGGATCGCTTGCCCGTACTGGCGCGTCGTCAGCCCGCTGCGTAGAGCCTGGCGCAGGTTGGTCATCTCGTCCTCGTCGACGTCGAGGTCGGAGTCGCGGGTGACGCGGAACTGCGAGAAGCTCTGCACCTGCCGGCCCGGCAGCAAGCCCTCGAGGTGGGCCCGGATCACGCTGGTCAGCAGGACGAAGCCCTGCTCGCCCACAGGCATCAGGCGGTCGGGCAGCCTGATCACCCGGGGCAGCGAGCGGGGCACCTTGACGATGACCACCGCACCGCCGGCCGCGTGCACGTCTTCGCCCGTCAACTTCAGGATGAAATTCAGGCTCTTGTTGGCCACCAGCGGGAACGGGTGCGAAGGGTCGAGGGCCACAGGCACCAGCAAGGGCCGGACCTGGGACTCGAAGAACCTTGCCACCCAGCGCCGCTGCGGGGCGCTGCGCTCGGCGTGGTTCAGGATGCGGATGCCGCGTCCGGCCAGCGCGGGCATGACCTGCTCGTTCAGCACCCGGTACTGCTCGTCGATCAGCTCGTGCGCCTCGCGCGAGACGGTGGCGAAGTTCCGATGCACGGCCTCGTCGCCCGTCGTGCGCACGATCTCCAGATAGTCAGGGAAGCGGACTTCGAAGAACTCGTCCAGATTGGACGAGACGATCGTGACATACCGCAGCCGCTCCAGCAGAGGGACGTCCGAGCGCGTGGCCTGTGCGAGCACGCGGCGGTTGAAGGCCAGGAGGGAGAGTTCTCGGTCGATCATGCGGTCTGCCGTACGGTCTGCCGTGCGGGCGGCGAGGGATCCGGGAGGCCCGGGCCAAGGTGCAATCCATCTTTTCTGCGAGTTTCCGCCCCGTTCGTGGCAGTTCGATGACAGCGCCAGGGCATGGCGCGGTCGGTCATGAAGGGTGGAGGGTAGTCACAAAAGCTTCATGGAAGATCTCTACATTGGATGCAACCACGCAAATCGTTCCAGTGGAACGGGCGCGCCTCAAGACATCCTTAGCATCCATTCCTCCATCACAGGGGTTCCGCATGAAGCGTCAATTTCTCAAGTCCGTCGCCGCCGTCGCCTTGGCCAGCCTGTTCGCCAGCGGCCCCGCGCTGGCCGCCGACATCACCGGCGCCGGCGCCACCTTCCCCTTCCCGATCTACGCCAAGTGGGCCGAGGACTACAAGAAAGCCACCGGCACGGGGCTGAACTACCAGTCCATCGGTTCTTCGGGCGGCATCCGTCAGATCCGCGCCAAGACCGTGACGTTCGGTGCCACCGATGCGCCCGTACCGGGCAACGAACTTGACCGCGACGGCATGGTGCAGTTCCCCGCGATCATCGGGGGCACGGTCCCGGTGTTCAATGTGGAAGGCTTCAAGCCGGGCGACCTGCGCATCACCGGGCCCGTGCTGGCCGAGGTGTTCATGGGCGTGATCACGCATTGGAACAACCCTAAGATTGCGGCGCTGAATCCGGGCAAGGCGCTGCCCAATCTCGCCATCACCGTGGTGCACCGCGCCGACGGGTCGGGCACGACCTTCAATTTCACTGACTACCTGGCGGCAGTCAGCAAGCCCTGGGCCGACACCGTTGGCAAGGGCGCGGCCGTCAAGTGGCCTGCAGCCAGCTCGGTCGGCGGCAAGGGTAACGAGGGTGTTGCTGCCAACGTGGCGCGCATCAAGGGCTCGATCGGCTACGTCGAGTACGCCTACGCCAAGAAGAACAACATCCCCCACATGCTGCTGCAGAACCGTGACGGCAAGTACATTGCTCCTGACGATCTGACCTTTGCCGCGGCGGCTGCCGGAGCCGACTGGTTCAGTGTTCCGGGCATGGGGGTCTCGCTGGTGGACGCCAAGGGTGCAGACTCGTGGCCCATCTCCACCGCTTCGTTCATCTTGATGTACAAGCAGCCCGCCGACAAGGCGGCGTCCGCCGAGGTGCTGAAGTTCTTCGACTGGGCCTTCCAGAACGGCAAGAAGTCGGCCGTGGACCTGGACTACGTGCCATTGCCGGACAAGCTGGTGGCCGACATCCGCAGCCGCGTCTGGTCACAGATCCAGCGCTGAAGCGTCGGTCGGTGCCGCGGCTGCTGGAGTACCAGCGGCAGCGCGCCGGCCGAATCCTGGTCCAATGACGGGAAGTCCGATGAACCCGGGAGCCTCCATGAGCCTCGACAGCCCAGCCGACGCGCGCGCCGATGCGCGCGTGGCCGCGGTGGCCAGCAAGCAGCGCTGGCAGGATTTCCTGTTCCACAAGGTGACGATGCTGTTCTCGCTGCTGGTGTTGGCGGCGTTACTGGGCATCATTGCCTCCCTGTTCATCAACGCCTGGCCGGCATTCCAGAAGTTCGGACTGAACTTCGTCTGGCGCGTCGAGTGGGACATCGTCAACGAGGAGTTCGGCGCCGCCATCGCCATCGTGGGCACGCTGCTGAGCGCGGGCATCGCGCTGCTGCTGGCGGTGCCGCTGGCCTTCGGCATTGCGCTGTTCCTCACCGAGACCTGTCCGGTGTGGTTGCGCCGCCCGCTGGGCACGGCGATCGAGCTGCTGGCCGCGGTGCCCTCCATCATCTACGGCATGTTCGGCCTGTTCATTTTCGCGCCGCTGTTCGCCGAGTACGGCCAGCCGGCGCTTCAGTCCACGCTCGGCCAGATGCCGCTGGTCGGCCCTCTGTTCGGCGGCGCGATGAACGGGATCGGCATCCTGGCTGCCGGCATCGTGCTGGCCTTCATGGTGCTGCCCTTCATCGCCGCGGTGATGCGCGACGTCTTCGAGATCGTCCCGCCCATCTTGCGCGAGTCGGCCTACGGCCTGGGCTGCACCACCTGGGAGGTCGTGCGCAAGGTCGTGCTGCCCTACACGCAGAAAGGCGTGATCGGCGGCATCATGCTCGGCCTGGGCCGCGCGCTCGGCGAGACGATGGCGGTGACCTTCGTCATCGGCAACTCGCAGCGCCTGTCGGCTTCGCTGTTCTCGCCCGGCACCTCGATCGCCTCGACGCTGGCCAACGAGTTCGGCGAGGCGGCTGATTTCCATCTGTCCACGCTGTTCGCGCTCGGCTTCCTGCTGTTCGTGATCACCTTCGTCGTGCTGGCGCTGGCCAAGCTGATGATCTCGCGTGCCGAGAAGGCCAAGGGCCTTTGAGCCACCCCGAGGAGCAGATGATGACGCCTCACGCCTTCGACCAGTCCTTGTACCGGCGCCGCAAAGTGGTCAACGCCGTCGGCTTGTCGCTGTCGATGGCAGCGATGGCGCTCGGCCTGGCGGTGCTGCTGTGGATCCTGTTCGTGCTGTTCAAGAACGGGTTCGCGGCGCTGGACTGGAACCTGTTCACGCAGTCGACACCGGCGCCGGGCACCGAGGGCGGCGGCCTGCTGAACGCCATCGTCGGCAGTCTGATGATGGTGGGCTTCGCGGTGCTGGTGTCCACCCCGATCGGCATCTTTGCCGGGGTCTACCTGGCCGAGTACGGCGA
>JAIXWM010000045.1 GCA_027491255.1 Rubrivivax sp.
CAGGCTGCCCGTGGTCGCCACCACGTCCAGGCTGCCCGCGCCCCCGGTGCTCACATCCACCCCAGCCTGCAGATCGATCGTCTGCGCCGCGCGCAGCGTGAGGTGACCCGTCGTGCTCTTCACGTCCGCATTCAGCGTCACGTCGCTGCCCGACCCGTTGGCGTCCAGCCTCACGCTGCCCGACCCGTGCGCAACCACCGCCGTGCCGCTCACGCCCACCTCGACGCCGCCAACGATGCCGTTGGCCGTGCCGTCGTTCAGCGTCACCGTCCCGCCGGCCACCAGCACGATCGAGCCATTCGATCCCGTCACCAGGTCGGATTGGACCGACATGCTGCCCGTCAGGGCCGCCGTCCCGGCGGCTACGACGCGGTTCACATCGACGCTCACCGTGTCCACCGACACCGAATCCAACTCCGTCACGAAGGTGGCGCCCGCTGCACTGCGCGTGCTCAGCGTGCCCACCGCCGTCTCCAGGTGGTTCGCACTCGCACCGATGGCAGTGCCAGCGCTCATCAGCAGCGCGGCGGCGCGTACGTTCTCCACCCGCGTCTCTGCGTCGTCGGACTGCGCGTCCAAGACAGAGCCGACATTGGTCGTGTTGCCTGCGAGCAGGGCAACAATTCCCCACTGCGCCTCGGGCTCGAAGCCCCCACCCAGCGCCGCCTTGCGCGCATCGACGATACCCACGGTCACGTCGCCGCGCGCCAGCATGCGAACGTTCCCGCCGTCGGTGCGCGCCTGCGCCGCAGATGCCATCGTGATGGCGGCGGTGTTGGAGCCGTCTGCCCGATAGTCGAGCGTGCCCGAGCCGCCGGTGATGACGTCGGCGTTCTGCAAGATGCCCATGTGTCCGCGCAGGCTGATGCTGCCCGAACCGCCGTCCACAACCGCGCCGGTGGCGATCGTCAGCGTGCCGGCCACCGCCTCGAGCAACACATGGCCTGTGCCTGCCGCCAGTACAGCGCCTGCAGGATCACCCCCGGGGTTGACGGTCAAATTGGCCGCGGCACGCAGCACGATGGCACCATCAGAGGCGGTCCGCAAGTCGCTCAGCGTGTCGACGAAGGGGCCGACGGGCGTGCTGGCTTGGCCAGCCAGGGTCGCGTCGCTCAGCACGCGCTGTGTCGTGACGCTGACCTCGTCGACGCTGACCGAGCCCGTGTTGTAGACAAACACCCCACCCGCACCCGCCTTGGCCGAGACGCGGTCCACGGTCGTCTCGATGAGGTTGCTGCCGGCGCCGACGCCCTGGCCCGCGTCGAGCAGCAGTCGGCTTGCCACGACGTTGACGGTGCCGGTGCCCTGGTCGCCCGCCGTGGTGTGTGCGTCGATGATGCTGCGATCGGCCAGCAGCGCGACCCGTCCAGTGCCCACGCTGACGGTGGCCAGAGCGATGTCCCTCCCGGCGTCGAACCGAGCGTTGCCGCCCCCATCGTTGCTCACCGAAGTCACGGTCGCCGAAGCCGCCATCGAGATATCGCGTCCGGCCTGGACCTCGATGCTCGTGTTGGCCGTCGTGTTGACGATGTTGGCCAACCCCGCCAGCAGCACGTCCTGCGCCGCAATCAGGCTGACGTTGCCCGAGCCGCCGCGCACGAGGCCACGAACATCCAGGTCGCCCGAGGTGCCGTTGTCGCCTCGCGCCTGCAGACGGACATGACCCGCACCGAGGGCAGCGCTGACAGCTACGCTCTGGGCGCCGGTGTCAGGCATCGCGAGGATGCTGCCGGCCTCGACGACGATGGAACCTGCGCCCGTGACCGCCACCTGCGTCTGGGCGGCATCGGTACGCAAGGAGTTGGTGACCGTGCCGTCGGCCAGCACCCGGTTGACGGTCAGCGGCCCGACGGCGTCCAGGGTCAGCGCATCAAGCTCGTTGATGAAGATGCCACCCGCCGCCGCACGCGCGCTCAGGGTGACCACCTGGGTGTCGAGGGCGTTGACGCCGCCGGTCCCGTTGCCGATGCCCACCGCAGCCTGCACACGCAGGTTGCGCGCCAGCACGTCGATGTGGGCGTCGCCGTTGTCAAGGATGTGGCCGGCGCGCAGGCTAACGTCTCCGAGGTCGTTGCCTGAGCCGGCCTGCAGGGAACTGATGCGCAGCGTGTTCGACGACGTGGGCGTCGCCCCCACGGCATCCGTGCCGGCAGGCGAGGCGTTGTAGCGGATCACGCTGCCGCTGCCCACCGTGGTCGTGCGCGTGCCATCGGCCATCGTGATGCTGCCGACCGCGAAGGCATCGATGGTCCGGTCATTGCCTTGCGCCACGACATCGGCCTGTTGAACCAGGTCACGACCGGCGTCGAGGCTGATGTGACCGCCCACGCTGGTCACATTGGCGCCCAGTGTGATGTCACCGGCCGCGCCCCCCGCCTTCAGCAGCAGGTTGCCCGTGGCCTTGACCGCGCCACCGGCAGCCAGCGTCTCGACGGCCCCGGCCAGCGTCACGATCACCAGGTTCCCATCGGAGTCCACCTCCGACAGCGCCGCATCCGTCGTGGCCGTCAGCGTCGTGCCGTCAGTACCCACCTGGTTCGCATTGATTGCGTTCAGCGTGCCGATCTGCAGCCCTGTCGACTCCGTCAGGTACAGGCCGCCCGTGCCCGTGCCGTTGACGTCGGCGGCCAGCTTCGCGACGTTCACCTCCAGATGGTTGGTGCCCGTACCGGCACCGTTGCCCGCCGCCGTGCCCGTGGTCACGATGCGCAGTTCGTCGGCCGTCACGTTCACCGTGTCGGTGCCGCTGGCGAAGGCGTCCGTGATCGTCGATCCGCTCAGGCTCACATCGCCCGTGGTGCTGATCGCGCCCAGCGCGATCGCCCCCGTGGCCGCCAACCGGACGTTCCCGCTGCCCGTGGACAGCGTCGATCCGTGCGTCATCGTCACCGACGCTGCCCTCACATCTACCGTCGCCGCACCCGTGCTCAGCACGTTGGCCGTGGCCGCCATCGTCAGTGCACCGCCTGCCACCACGCTCACGTTGCCACTGCCCGCGTCCACGTCGGCGTTCAGCGCCAGCGCGCCCGCCACCGCCTGCAGCAAAACATGGCCCGCGCCCGCGGCCGTCACGCCGCTGGCCGCCGTGACCGTGCCGCCATTGACCGTCAGATCGCCCGCCGTCACCGTCAGCACCACCGCACCGCCAGCGCTCGCTGCCGCGTCTTCCTGCGTCAGCGTGGCCGTGCCGGTTGCACTGCCCGGCACCGTGCCGTCCGTGCCCACGCGGCTCACGGCCACCGTCAGGGCATCGACAACCAGCCCGCTCGTCTCGGTCAAGAACACGCCGCCCGCACCCGCGCTGGCACTGGCCGTCGTCACCGTGGTCTCCAGGTGGTTGGCTCCCGAGCCGACACCATGCGCCGCGCGCAGGATCAGGCTCGCCGCCGTGATGTCCACCTCCGCGTCACCGTCGGCATCGCCGTCGACGATCGCACCCGCGCCAGCCGACGGGCTCGTCGCCACCGCCGAAATGCTCACCCCGGCCGTGCCCGCCGTGATCGTCTCCACGGTCACGTTGCCCGCCACCGAGTGCAGCAGCACGTTGCCGTCGGTGCTGACGATGCTCACGCCCTGCGCCATCGTGATGTGCCGGCCCGCCAGCACGTCCACCGTGCGGCCCGAGGTCTGCGACAGCACGTCCGCGTTCTGCAGCACGTCCTGCCCCGCATCCAGGCCCGTATGTCCGCCAGACGCCGTGTTCGTCACCACCGCGCCCACGGTCAGGTTGCTCGTTGCGCCCCCTGCCTTCAGCAGCAGGTTGCCGGTGGCGGTCACCGCGCCTCCTGTCGCCAGCGTCTCGATCGAGCCCGCCAGCGTCACCACCACCAGGTTCGCGTCGGAATCCACCTCCGACAGCGCCGCGTCCGTCGTGGCCGTCAGCGTCGAGCCGTCCGTGCCCACCTGGTTCACGTGGATCGCATTCAGCGCGCCGATCTGCAGCGCCGTCGACTCCGTCAGGTACAGGCCGCCCGTGCCCGTGCCGTTGACGTCGGCGGCCAGCTTCGCAACATTCACCTCCAGGTGATTGGCCCCTGTGCCCGCACCATTGCCCGCCGCCGTGCCCGTGGTCACGATGCGCAGTTCGTCGGCCGTCACGTTCACCGTGTCGGTGCCGCTGGCGAAGGCGTCGGTGATCGTCGAGCCGCTCAGGCTCACATCGCCCGTGGTGCTGATCGCGCCCAGCGCGATCGCCCCGGTGGCCGCCACCCGGACGTTCCCGCTGCCTGTGGACAGCGTCGATCCGTGCGTCATCGTCAACGAGGCCGCGCGCAGGTCCAGTGTGCCGGCGCCCGAGCTCGTCACGTCGGTCGCGGCCGACAGGGTCAGCGCGCCGCTGGCCACCACGCTCACATGCCCGCCGCCACTGGCGATGTCGGCATTGGCGGCGATGGTCTTGCCAACCCCCTGGGCCTGGACCAGGACAGCGCCCGTACCGTTCGCGCTCACGGCGCCGTCCAAGGTGATGCCGCCGTCGGCCGTGCGCAGCACGATGCTGCCGTTGCCGGCCGTCGTGCGGACGTCGTTCTGCGCCGGCGCGGCATCGGTCGAATCCGCCACGCCGCCGGTGGACCCCACGCGCTTCACCGTCACGGCCACGTCGCCGACGCCGAGGTCGTTGGCCTCCAGCACGAAGATGCCGCCCCCGCCGCCGCGGGCGCTCAGCGTGTCCACCGTGGTCTCGAGGTGGTTGACTGCGCCGCCCACAGCCGTGCCGGCACTCAGCCGCAGGCTCGTGGCGGTGATGTCCTGGTCGGCGTCGTTGGTGTCGCTGCCGGCCCCCACCAAGGCATCGGCGTCGACGATGCTGCCGGATTGCGCGGTGATGCTGACCTTGCCGCCGACGACGATGTCGCCCACCGTCACGCCCTGCGCCGCCCACAGCCGCGCCTGCGCCGTGCCCCCGGTGCTGGTCAGCAGGCTGCGGTAATCCTGGGTGATCGAGCCCGTGCCGGCCACCACCTCGATGCTGCCGCTGCCGGCGCCGGTGCTGGTGGTCTGGATGCCGGTCTGGGCGGTGGCTGCAAAGGCTGGCAGCACCTCGAACGACACGCTGCGCGCCGCCAACAGGCTGATGTTGCCGCTGGTGCTCGAGACATCGGCCTGGACGACGATGTCGGTGTTCGCACCCAGCGTCTGCAACAGCACATTGCCTGAACCATGGGCGATGACCGCGTCATTGTTGGTATCGCCAACCAGCGTGATGCTGCCCGCCGTCGTGCGCAGCACGATGTTCCCGTCGCTGCCGTCGCTGCCGGGCGGCGCGCTCAGGATCCGGGTGCGCAGATTGCGTGACGGGTTGTCGGTGACCGTACTGCCGATCGTGCCGCTGTCGGCAACACGGTCCACGCTGACCGCCACACTCTCGACGCTCACGTCGTCGGCCTCGAGCAGGTAGATGCCACCGAGGGCACGGGCCGTCAGCCTCGCTGCCGAGGTGTCGAGGTGGTTCGTCGTGCTGCCCGCCACCCCTTGGGCGAACAGTCGCAGGCCGGCCGCGAAGACATTGCTGGCAGCGTCGTCGATGCCGCCCACCGGCGCGTCCGCGTCCAGGATGCTGCCGCCGGTGGTTGCCACGCTGACCGAGCCCCATGAGGCCTGGCCGGTCGACTGACCGTCCAGCCGGTTCGCCGCCGTGCGGGCATCCAGCACGCCCAGCGTGATGGTCCCGCCGGCCTGCCCAGAACCGCCGTCCGTGCCGGTCACCAGGCGGATGTTGCGGCCATCGGTCTCGAACGCCGCGCCCGCGGCCATCGTGACCGTGCTGCCCGCGGCCGCGGCGTTGACGTCGATCGTGCCCGCTCCGCTGGTCCTGACGTCGCCGGCTGCCGCATAGCTCTGCGAGCCGCTCGACAGCAGGCTCACGCTGCCGCTGCCCGCATCCAGCCCGGCATTCAGCGCCAGCCCACCCGCCACGGCCTGCAGCAGCACGTGGCCCGCGCCGTCTGCATTCACGCCGCTGGTCGCGGTGGTGCTGCCGCCGTTGACGGTCAGATCGCCCGCCGTCACGCTGACCACCAGCGCCCCGTCGTTGCTGGTGGCCAGATCCTCGAAACCCGTGCCCGCCGTGCCCGAACCATTGCCCGTCTGCGCACTCGCCACGCCCGTCGCAGCCACGCGCTGCAGCGTGGGCAGGCTCACCGTGCCCACAGTCAGCCCGCTGGACTCCTGCACGAACGCGCCGCCCGAGCCCGCCGACAGCGCCAGCGTGTTCACGCTCGTCTCGAGCGCGTCCGCCCCGCCCGCGATGCCGCCGGCACTGCCAGCCTGCAGGTACAGCTGGTTCGCCGTCACATCGACCCCGGCGTCGCCGTCGGTGATGCTGGCGCTGGCCGTCAGCACCACGGTGCCGCCCGCGGCGGCATCGGTGCCCGTCACGAAGCGGCCGAGTGTCAGGTTTCCACCCAAGGCCCGGTAGCGGATGTCCTTCGCGGCAGTGACCACGGTGTCGGCACCGTCTGCGCCGCCGGTCATCGTGATGCTCGTGCCGGCCTCCACGTCCACCGTACCTGCGCCACCGGTGGTGACGTCGCCCGCAGCGTTCTGGGTCAGCGCCGCCTTGGCAATGACCGTCACATGGCCTGAGGTGCTGGACAGCGCCGCGTTCAGCGCCAGATCCCCGGCCGTGGTCTCGAGACGCACGTTGCCGCTGCCGTGGGCCGTGACGGCGTCGCTCACCGTCAGCGTACCGGCAGAAACCAGCACGACCGGGCCGTTGCCGCCCGTGGTTACCAGACCCGCCTGCGCCGCCGCGTCCGTGGTGTCGCTGCCCGCCAACGCGCCCGTGCTCGTCACGCGCTTCAAGGGCACGGCCGCCACGCTGCCCACCGTCACGGCACCCGCCTCGGCCAGGCTGATGCCACCGCTGGCAGCCTGCGCGGAAAGCGTGGCCGCCTCGGTCTCGAGCGCGTTCGTCGTGCCCGCCCCCAGCAGCCCGATGCTGCCTGCGGCTGTCAGGCGCAGCGCGTTGGCGTACACCTTGACCGTCGTGTCACCCGCTGCCGCAGCGTCCAGGATGCTGCCGCTCGTGCTCACCAGGCTCACCGAGCCCCAGGGCGTCGTCCCATCCGACTGCAGCGTCAGGGTGTCGTCGCTCGTCGTTGCCGCGCCACGGTCGCTGGCCACCCGCGCATCCACCACGCCGAGCGTGATGCTGCCCCCGGCCGTCACGCGGACATGGCCGCCGCCCGTCTGCAGCGTCGACCCCGCGTTCATCCCGATCGTGCTCGCAGCACCCGTGGCCTGCACGTCGATCGTGCCCGCCGTGGTCGTGATGTCACCCGCCGCCGCGTAGGTCTGGTTGCCGCTCGACACCACGCTCACGCTGCCGCTGCCCGCGTCCAGCGCGGCGTTCAGGGCCAGCGTGCCGGTGATGTCGAGCAACAGATGTCCGCTGCCCGCAGCCGTGATCGCCTGGCCGACTGTGGTGTTGCCGCCAGCCACCAGCACCAGCGCGCCGTTGGCAGCGGTGCCGAGCCCGCTCAGTGCAGCGTGCGTGGCCGTGGTGGTGTCGAGTGTGCCGTCGTCCTTGACCCGGTTCACCAACGCTTCGCCCGCGGCCACGGTGCCGACGGTCACGGCGTCGGCCTCGCGGACGAAGGCGCTGCCGCTCGTCACGGACAGCGCCAACGTACCGACCGCGGTGTCGAAGAGGTTGCCGCTGCTGCCGATGTTGCCGGTGCCCGCGCTCAGGCGCAGGCTGGCAGCGGTGACATTGGCCACGGTCTCGGGGTCGGTCTGGGCGTCCAGGATGCTGGTGGCGGCCTCGATGCTGACCTTGCCGGTGCCGGCACTGACCACGCCCACGGTCACCGCGCCCAGCGTGCTGACCAGCCGGACATTGCCGTTGGCCGTGATCAGGCGCGCGTCCGCCTCCATCGTCAGGGCGCCACCCGCCTGAACGTCGATGGTCTCGCCACTGGACGAGGTCTGGACCGTGGGTACGCTGTTCGCGCCATTGCTGTCGGTCATGGCCACACTGCCGCTGGCCAGCAGGCTGATGCTGCCCTGGCCGCTGCCGACGTTGGCCCCTACGGTCAGATCGCCCGAGACGGCCTCCAGACGCATGTCACCGGTCGAACCCGAGGTGTTCAGGGTCCCCGTGATGCCCAGGTTGCCGCTGTCGGTGACCACCACCAGATTCCCGCCGGTCCCGGACAGCGAGGTGCTGCCCAGCGACAGCGCCGTGGCCTCGCGCACGTAGAGGCCGCCACTGGCGGTGTTGGTGGCGCTGATGGACGCCACCTGGGTGTACAGGGCACCGAGGCGCTGGTTGGTGTAGAGGCTCGGTGTCGCCGCGCCGATACCGGTGGCCGCACTGAAGGTCACCGCCGCGGTGTCGCCGTCGATGTTGGCGCCTGTGCCCGTCAGCAGATCGCTGATCTTGCCTGCAGTGGCGGTCAGGCCCACGCTGCCGTCGGCGCGGACGATGCTCAGCCCGATGTCGCCGGTGTCGGCCAGCAGCGTCACGGCCCCCGCATTGCCCGTCGGGTCGATCGACGACACGAACTTGCCGTCGGTCATCGTGATCGAGGTCTCGGCGTGGATGTCGATCAGGCCGCCCGCGGCCGTGATGTCACCGGCGATGTTGACGGCCGCGCCGCTGGAATCGATCTGGATGCCACCACCGGCGGTGGTGATCGTGCCGTCGAGCGCGCTGCCGCCGGTGGCCGTGTCGTCGGTGTTGGTGATGGCGCCCGTGGCCTTCAGAGTGACCTGGCCGGTGGTCGCCGAGAGGGCCTCGTTGATCGTCAGCGTCTTCGCCGTGCCGCGCGCCTCGAGCGTCAGGCTTCCGGTACCCAGATTGCGCACCCCGGTGCCGCTGGCCGCCACCGTGATGCTGCCTGCCGTGGTGAGCAGGCTCAGGTTGCCGCTGTCGCTGCCGGTGCTCTGCTGCGAGATCAGCGTCACCGACACATCGCCGCCGGTGGCCGTCTCGGTGATGGCGATGTTGCCCGAGGTGGTGTTCACCGCGGTCAGTGTGGCGATCTCGGTGAAGCCCAGGTTGATGCCGGTGGCGGCGCGGACGTTCAGGTCGGCGGCGCGCAGGGGCTCGCTCAGCACCGAGTCGCGGGGTGAGGCCGGTGCATCCTGCTGTGCAATGCTGCCCGAGGCGGAGTACAGCACGACGTTGCGGTAGGTCGTGAAGTCGGCGTTCAGCGCGACCACCTCGTTGCGGATCACGATGTTGTTCACCGCATCGAGGCGCAGGTTGCCCTGGATCCAGAGCACATAGTCCCGGTTCGACACGTCGGCCACGGTGATGCTGCCGCCGTAGACGTTCAGGTTGTCGACGAAGGTCGCCGTCTCGAAGGACTGCACCGCGCCCAGCGTCACGGCACCGGTAGAGGCAGCGTCTGCCAAGTTGGTGCCGCTGTCGTACCAGCCGATGTTGATGCTGCTGAAGCCGTCGGCCAGTGCCGCGATGTCGGTGTTGTCGATGTTCAGCGTGCTGTTCAACGGATTCGTGGTCGATGGGTTGGCCACATCCACCGCCCAGCTCTTGCTGCCGACGTTGGTGCGCAGGTCGATGCGCCCGGTGCCCTGCACTGAGCCGCCGCCGCCAGCAAAGTCGATCTCGTTCGCCTCGATCGTGATGTCGCCGGCGCCGGTGATCACCTGCCCACGGAAGATCACCTGGCTCGCGCCCTTGATGGTCAACTTGCCGCCGGTGGTGTAGACACTCCCCTTGAAGTCAACCACTCCTGAACTGCCGGCGTTGATGACCAGATCGCCCTGGATCGTGACGTTCTGATTGAAGGTCACCGAACCGGACGTGGCGTTGATGGTCAGGCCCTGGAGAAGGGGCTCGGTGCCGTCGCCGGTACCCACCAGCGCATTCACCACGACATCGGTGCCGGCCGTGATGGTCAACGCGTCGGACGTCGGATTGCCTGCCTTAGCGGATAAGGTATGCGAACTGCTCGTACCCAGCGTCACCCCCCGACCCGACGTGATGGCCCGAACACCCTGCACCTCGGTCGAATCGTTGATCGTGATGGCATTCGTCGCGTCGATCGAATCGGCCAGCAGCGTCGTGTGGCCTGAACCGACGATGTTGACCGACTTGGCCACGAGCCTCGCGTTGAGCACGATCTCGCCGCCCGCCGCCGGGCTCATCAGCACCAGGTCGTCGGCGAAGCTCACCACATCGCCGTCGGTTCCGGCATCGCCCACCTGGATCAGGCCGTTGGTCTGCGGGCTGCCGATCACGATCTGGCCGAAGCCCGGCTGCAGCTTGCCCAGTTCGGTGGTGTCGAGGTAAAGGGAGCCACTGGCCCCGCCGGCCGTGCTGCCGAGCTGGATCTTGGTGTCGGTGTTCAGCGGCTGGATCGTCAATGTCGCGCCCGCGCTGCGCAGCGGCGCCGACAGATCCAGATCGTTGGAGACGAAGCTCAGGTTCTCGCCAGCCGCGTCCACCGGCGCCGACACCGTCTGGCTACCCGACAGTGTGATGACCCCGGTCGCCCCGCCCTTGGAGCCGTCGTTGCTGACCGTGGCGCTGTCGTTGACGACCTCAACTTCGCCGGTGGCGATGACCGACACGTTGCGCCGCTCCGAGCTCATCACGCTCAGTTCGTTCGCGTCCAGCACCAGCGCGCGCGGGCTGTACAGGAAGCCCGAGACCGCCTGCCCCACCTCGTAGGCCGCCGACAGCGTGATGCGCCCGCCGGTGGCCTGCAGCATCGTCCCGTCGGCCGGGCGCATGACGGTGGCGTCGGCGATGCGGGAAGCCGACTGCAGCCGTGCCGGAATGTCGGTCTCGATCCTGCCCGTCAGTTCATCGGAGGCGAACAGGCCCTGGCGCATCGCCCAGTCCATGTCGGCCTCGAAGACGAAGGACCTGACGGCGTTGCCGGCCAAGCCGGTGATCGTGATGATGCTGCCGGCCACCGTGGCCTGCGCGCCGATGGCCGCGGCAAGACCGGTAGCCACTTTGGCCGCGGTATCCCCGGTGACCGCCGTGTAGGTGTAGGCCTGACCGCCGACGGTGACGAAATAGGCCCGCCCGACGGCCACCGCCAGGGATTGCAGCGATACCTCCGCCGTCTGCCCGGCCACGGGGTAGCTGACCGTGCCGACGTCGTTGCTGAGCCAGCCGACGGCGCGGATGTCGTTGACGATGCGACCCACCGGCGCGGCCAGCGTCACGCCGCCGGTCGTGGCGCCCGGCGCCCCCTGCACGCGGATGCCCGCGGCCAGCACGATGTCGCCGCCCTCCGCGGTGCCGCTGACGCCGCCACCGGTGGTGCGCACGTCGGCGTTCACGGTCAGAGCCCCGGCGCCGCCGCCGGCATAGAGCTTCAGCAGGCCGGTGCCGGTGCGGATGCCCACGCCGTCGGTCGAAGCGACCGTGATCGCGCCGTTGACCGTGGCGACGGTCACAGTCCCGCTGGCCGTTGCCGCGGTCTGCTGCAGGCGGCTGACCGTCAGAGCGTCCTGTTCCTCCAGGTGGACGGCGCTGGCCGCGCCCGTATCGATCAGGTCGACAGAAGCCACGCGGGTCTCGATCGCGTCGCCAGCCTCGCCGAAGCCGGCGCTGCTGCGGACGACGAGCTGCGTGTCGGGCGCAACGATGTCGATACCACCCTCGCCGGCGTCCTTGACGCCCGCGGCCGTGATGCTGAGCACGGCCGTGCTGCCGGTGGCGGCCGAGCGCAGCTTGCCCAGCGTGACGAGTCCGTCGGCCTCCAGGCTGATGAGGCCGCTGCCGCCATCCACCACCGTGAGGTCGTCCATCGTCAGCGCGCCGGTGCCGGCGTCCAGCTTGACCTCGCCGGACGAAGACGTGATGTCGCCCTGGGCTCCCATCGTCAGGCCCGCGGCACCGCTGATCGACACCGCACCGCTGCCGCTCGTCACCGCCTGGTTCAACCGCAGCAGCCCGCTGCTGGTGCTCAGGTTCAGCGCCGCAGTGCCAGCCAGCACGAGCGCGCCGTCGACCGTCAAGGCCCCCGCATTGGCCAGCGTGATGGGCGCACCGCCGCTGTCCAGGCGGCTCACCACCAGCGCGCCGGTGTTGCTGAGGTCCACCGCATCGCCGCTGGTCGTCACGTCCAGGCTCGCGGCGCGGAGGTTGCCGCTGACCACGTCACCGGCCACGATGCGCACCGCCTGCGCCGTGGCGACGACGCCAGGGCCGAAAGTCACCTTGCCGGTGGTCTGGATCGACAGCGTGCCGATGGTGCCGGTGAGCTTGGTGATCGTGACATCGCCCGTCGTGACAAGGCTGAGGTTGCCGCCGGCCATGTCGACATCGGCCAGCGTCAGCGCGCCAGTCTGGTTGACGCTGACATGGCCCGCGCCCGTCATGTCGAGCTTCAGGCTCTGCACCTGCGAGGTCAAACTCAGGTTGTCCTTGGCCGTCAGGCTCAGCTGGTCGGCGCGGATCAGGCCGCCCAGCGCGATGCCGCCTGCCGGCGCGCTGAAGCTCAGGTCGCCCGAGCCCACGTCGATGGCATCGACGATCACCAGATCGCCACCCTGCGCGCCCAGCGTGATGTTGTCGCCCGCGCTGACGGCCAGCGCCACCACCGACAGGCTGCCGGTGGCCTGCAACGCGTAGTCGCCGGCGGCGCGGGTGGGCAGGATCAGCACGAAATCGCCGGTCTTGGTGACCGAGCTGGCGCTCAGCAGCGTCTCGTCGACCTGGGTCGCCTGGGCGTTGAAGGCGTTCGTGGTCTTGCCGGTGAGCGTGAGCGTCTGGCCAGAGAAGGTGGCCGTGGCTTGCGGGCCCGCATCGATCAGGGCCTTGAGCTTGCCCAGCACCGAGTCCCATGCCGCCGTCACGCCCTGCGTGGTGCCCGGACGCACGGCGTACTCGGTGCCGTCGATGCTGACCTTGTAGGTGACGGCGGTGCTCGGCGCGCCGGTGAAAGCCAGCGCAGTCACCTGCGCCCGCCCGGCGACGGCCGTGCTGCTGGTGCTGCTGCCGATGGCGTTGGGCATCAGCGTCGTGAGGTCGGCCTCGACCACGACGGCGCTGACGGCGAACTCCGTATTGATGACATCTGCGGTCAGCATCAGCGTGTGTCTTTCAGGAATGGGGAATTCGCTGTCGCTGTTGTCGGCAGCGGTGTATGCATACGAGGCCGTCACCGGCAGGTTTGAAGCCCCGTTGATCGCCGTGACCAGCTTGCCGATCAGCGTGACGATGGTGTCGCTGGCCGCAGCCGTCACCTGCACCGGTGACGAGACGGCACCGGAGGTCACGGTCAGGCCGTAGCGCTGGCCGGCTGCCAGAGGCACGGCGGCGGTATCGAAGCGCACCTCACGCTTCTCGAAGCGCGATTCGCCGGCGTCCGTGGTGGTTGCCCGGCTGGCGGCATTCAGGTCGGTGACCACCGCGGCAGCGGCCAGCGTGAACGCCTGGTTCAGGCCCTTGCTGATTCGAAGCGCCGCCTGGCCTGCGGTGGTGTCGGTGGTCACGACGTAGCCGTCGTTGACGTCACCGGTCTTCGAGGCTTCGATGCGGGTCTCGAGCCCGGACAACACCTCCGACCAGCTGGCGGTCGCCGTCGAGTCGGTGGGCTTGAGACCTGGAACATCGAACACCTTGCCGTCGAGCACCACGCGGTAGGTGGCCGCCGGGTCGACATCGCCCAGGAACTGCAACTCGCTGACCTGGGCCACGCCGCTGGCCGCAGCCGTCACCGGCGTGCCGTAGGCGCGCTCGTTGACACGATGGCCGGCCTTGTCGGCGCCGGCCGTATCGGTCACGCGCACACTGGTCAGCGCGAAGCTCTGGTTGTCGCCCTTCTCGATCGTGAGCCGCTGCGCGGTCGCCGCGTCCACCACGAACCCAGTGGCCACGCCGGCTGCCTTCTCGACCTGCCCCTCGAACACGGCGCCCAGCGCCGCCCAGCTGGCAGCGCTGGCATGCTTCACACCGGCCTGCGTGACGGCGAAGCCCACGCCCGCGGTCTTGGCCGTCAGCGTCAGCTTGCGCGCGGCGGCGTCCACCGTGACATCCACGTCCGGCGCCAGCGCTGTCTTCAGGGCATTGAGCACCGCCGACCAGTCGTCGGACGCCCCCGCCGTGTGGGTGCGGGGCGTGCCGCTGTCGACGGTCACGCTGTAGGCATAGCCTTGGCGCGGCGCGCTGCCGGCCACGAAGGTCACGGTGCTGACCTGCTTGACCGGGGTCACCGCCGGCGTGGTGTCGACGGTCTGCGCGCTGCCGTCGGCAGCAGCGGTGACCGCGAAAGCAACCCCCATGTCCTTCCCGGTGACCTGCAGCGTGCGCGCGCCCGCATCGACGACCACGAGGCTGGCGCTGCCGACCTTGGCGTGGGCGGCCACCTTGGTCCTCAGGTCAGCCAGAACACCTGCCCAGGTCGACGATGCGCCCGCCGTGCTGGTGTAGGCGCTGCCGTCGATCTCGACGGTGTAGTCAGTGCCGTCCACAGGGCTCGTATCGGCAAAGCGCACCACGCTGACCTGCGGGCTGCCGGCATTCGGGGTGGTGGTGGCCGTCTGCGGCGCGGTGCCCACGGACGCCGGCGTCAGCGCGCTGCCGTAAACCTGGAATTCGGTGCCGTCCAGCGTCAGTCGATAGACGGCGCTGGTGTCGAAGTCTCCGTAGAACTCGACGACGCTGCGCTGCGGCTGGCTGGCGCCGGCGGCCTGCCGCGGTGTGGCGTAGGCGCTGTCGTTGACCAGGCCGAGCGCCGCCACAAAGGCCGAGGTCACCGTGAAGGGCGTGTTCGCGGCATTCGCCGTCAGCGTCAGCCGCTGCCCGGTGTCGGGCGCAGGCGCTGCCGCCACCGCCACCGTCACCGGCACCGCAGCAGCGGACAGCGCCGCCGTCAGGGCCGAGGTGACGTCGCCCCAGCCCGGGCTGCTGCCCGTGGTCGCGCTGACCGTCGTGCCGTCGACGACGATCACGTAGACGCTGTCGGCCGCCGGCGCCGCGCCGGAGAACTGCACGTAGCTCACCTGCGTGGCCACGTTGCCGGCCAGCACCGTAGCCTCCGAGCCGTCACTCTGCACGGCGCCCTGCAGCGTGCTGCTGACCGTGGTGCCCGCCTGCAGATCGCTCAGGGTGAAGGCCGTCCCGCCAGCCCCGGTGAGCGTGATCGTGCGCGCCGTGCTGTCGGCCTCGGCCGTGCCGATCGCGTCCAGGGCCGCCAGCCGGCTGGCCAACGCGCCGAGCAGGCTGGCCCAGGTGGGGGTGACCGTCTGCCCACCCTCGGTGTCGCCCACCTTCACACTGACCGTCGAGACCACCGACCCTGCAGTCACCTTCACACTCAAGCTGGTGCCCGCGCCCAGCGTGAGCGCCGGGGAGAAGCTCAGCCGGCTGGTCTGCGCGCGGGCGGTGACGGCCTGTTGCGAGGTGCTGGGGTTGATGTCCACATACGCGCCATCGGGCACGTTGGTGCTGCCGGCGCTCAGGGTGGTGGAGCTGTAGGAAACGCCGGGCGAGGTCGACCCCATGGCCGCATTGAGCGTGGTGCGGACCTCGATCTGGGTGTCCGCGCCGCGATCGTCAGCGCTGATGAGCACCTGGGCGGCGCCGCCGCCCACGGTGCCGCGCAGCAACACGGTCCTGGCCCAGACATCCGCGCCCGCGTTGTCGTACCAGGCGATGCCTGCGCCGGTCCGCGGCGTGGGGCTGGTTTCCCGGTCGACGGGCAGCAGGTCCTTCCAGTTGGCCGTCTGAGGGTTGCCGGCGCTGTCGAGCAGCAGGTCAGGCAGTTCGAAGATGGTGCCGGCGCTGTCGAGCGTGATGCTGGTGTGCTGCTTCTCGGTGCCGGCCACCACGCCCGCCTCGACGCGATCCACGTAGAGGTTGCCGCTGGACTTCAGCGTGATCGTCGACACCGGCCGCCCGCTGCCGTCCGTACGGGTGGCGCTGCTGTCGGCGTACACGGAGATGTCGCGCGCCCACATCGGGCCGCCCGCGTCGATCGAGACGACGCCGCTCTGCGCCTCCACCTGCTTGACATACAGCCCGGTGGCCTCGCTGATGCTGATGTCACCGGCGGTGGTGGAACGGGCCGTGATCGACTCGACCAGGGTGTTCAGCTGGATCGCATTGCTGGCCCGCACACTCAGGTCGTCGGCGATGAACACCGAGGCACCGTCGGCAGAAATCTCGGTCGCGTCGATCTTGATCGCGCCGGTGGCGCCGACGATGCCGCCCTCCAGCGACAGCTTGCCGGCGATGTTGAGCTCGATGTTGCGCGCCTTGCCATAGCCGCTCAGGCCGCCGACAAAGCCACTCAGCGCCCAGTTGCTCTGCAGGCCGACGTAGATGTCGCGCGCCGCACGCAGCTCGAACTCGTCGGCCTGGAACCGGGGCGCCTTGATGCTGATGAAGCCGGTGTCGCGCGCCGTGGCGGAAGCCGACAGCGCGTCCATCTGGGCCTGCGTCAGCGTGGTGCCGACATCCTGGGCCATGTTCAGGTAGCTCTTGACCTGCCCCTGGCCACGCGCGGTGATGATCACCGTGCCGATGGCGCTGCCGGACTTGGCCAGGATGTCAGCGTTCAGGAAGACGTCCTTGGCCGAGACGAGTTCCAGCCTGTCCTTGGCGGTGAGCGTGCCGGCGAAGGACAGGATGTCGCCGCTCTCGATGATGATGGTGTCCGAGGAGATGCTGCTGGGCAGCACCACCGACTTGTTGGCGGCCGTGGTGCCGAACTGGAAGCGCTCGCCCGCCCGGTACTCCATGCGGCCGCTGGCGTCGAAGAAACGGTACAGATCCACCGTGCCGCCGGCCACGAAACCCACGCCGGTGGCATAGGCCAGCGAATCGCCGCTGCTCGGGTTGTGCACCGTCAGGTCCCCGCGGACGCTGGCCAGGTGCAGGCTGCCGCCGCGCACCAGCGGCAGCGTCTCGCCGGCCTGGGCCGCTGCGGGCACGGTCAGGTTGTTCTGGCTCTGGATGCGCACCTCGGTGCCGCCGGCCGTCGAGGTGACGGCACGCTCCACTGTCAGGCCGCGGTTGACGCTCTGGCCCGCAACGGTGGTGTTGCCGTAGGGATTGACGTCGCTCAGCACGATGCTGCCCGCCGTGGTCTCGGCATTCAGCGTGGCGATCCGGGTCTCGAGGTTCGTGATGCCGGCGGCCGCGCGCAGCCTCAGGTGGGCTGCGACCACGTCGGCCTCGGCGTCGTCCTCGCTCTCGCGGATCGCGCCCTCCTTGGACTCGAGGATCACCTTGCCGCTGGAGCCGATCTGGGTGACGGTGGCTGTGCCGTCCTGGGCGGCCAGATCGATCGAGCCGGCCACGACGCGCTGCACCGACAGGTCTTTCCTGGCGGTCACGACGATGTCGTTGCCCGTGGCGTTGGACAACAGTTCGACGCTCGCCAGGTCCACACGGCCCGAGGCGTCGAGCGTGAAGTCACCGTTGGCCACGCGGGTGCTCACGACGGCGACGTCGCGATCGCCCTGCTTCACCCAGACCTCGCCGGCACGCCGCGTCTCGAGCTGCAGCGCGCGGGCCTGGGTGTTCAGCTCGATGGCGCGGCCCCCGGTCGCGACCACGGCATCGGCAAGCACCGTCAGCTGGTCGGCCAAGATGTCCGCGCTGCCCGCCGCCGCGCGCTTGACCGTGCCCTGCGCGCTCAGCGCGATGTCGCCGCGGTCGGCACTGCTCAGCGTGTGAACCGTGATGCCGGCCTCCACGCGGGTGGGCGGGGTGCCCGAGGTCGTCGCCGTGACGGTCAGGCTGATGTCGTTGCGGTCGCTGCTGCCCAGCGCGCGCACGCTGGTGACGACCAGCGCGCCGGTGTTGACGATGGTGATCGCGCCGTCGGCCGCAGACACCGACTTCAGGTCGAGTGCGCCGGCGTTGGCGAGCACGATATCACCGGCGCCGATCAGCTCCAGCGAGGCCGTGCCGACGGCCGACTTCAGGTCGATGGCATTGAAAGCCTTTGCGCTCAGAGTGGCAGCCAGGATCAGGCCATCGGTGCTGATGGTGCTGGTGACGCCGCCGACGGTGCGCGTGATCTGCCCCGCCGACTGCCGGATGCTGCCCTCGGCGGCGCTGAGCTTGATGTCGCCGCTGGCATGACGGGCGGTCAGTGCCGTCCCGTTCAGGCTGATGACGCCGCCCAGCTCGCCCGCGCTCAGCTCGATCTCGGCGCGGCCGGCGGCTGCGGTCGAGCCGCTGACTTCGATCACGGCGCCGGCCGTGGTGCGGATGTCGCCGTCCTTGCTGCTGCCGGCGCCGGCCTGTATCCATACCGCATCGCGGGCCAGGACGCTGGCCCGGATCGGGCTGTTGGCGTCGACCAGCAAGCTGACGTCGGCGCCGCCCCGCAGGCTGACGGTCTCGGTGGTGTAGGCGGTGCCCGCGGGCGCCGCCGGGGTGATCGACTTGCTCGGCACCACGCTGCCCAGCAGGCCGGCGACGACAAGGTCGTCGCCCGAGCGCAGGTCCACCGCACGGCCGGAGACCAGGGCGGTGGCCGCCACCGTCATGTCACCAGACACCGTGCTCAGCGTGACGTCGTCGCCGGCCACCAGCAAGGCCTGCGAGCTGCCGGTGACGCCATTCTTGGTGAAGACCGATCCGCTGAGCTCAAGATTGCCACGCGCCAAGACCGTGAGGTCCATTGCAGACTGCAGCCAGCCGCTGATGCGGCTGTTGCCCCCGGCCGTGATGGTGATGTTGCGGGCCTTCACCGTCTCGCCGGCGAAGTCGGCGCCGCGCACGCTGATCTCCTCGGTCTGCTCCACGCGCACGTCGCGCGACTTGGTGACCACGTCTTCGACGGTTTCCCAGATCGTGTGCACCTCGGGCACCTGCGTCACCTGCTTGGTGGTGACCTCGGCGTAGACGGGCTTGTAGGCGTAGACCTTGTTCGCCTGCGTCGTCAGCTCGTAGAAGACCTGCACCCGCTGGTCGCGTATGTCGTGCCACTTCGAGACCCACTGCTGGCTGTAGTCGTAGAACGTCTCCTTCATCGTCACGGAGAACTGGTCCTTGTACTGGATCCAGTACTCCTTGTCGTTGCGCTCGAAGATCGGCGCGGGGTCGGTCCTGGCCATCGTCCACACCTCGGTGTGGCCTTGCAGGGTCTCCCCGGTGATCGGGTGCGTGTGCGGGTGGCTGAAGTCGTAGTAGCGCGGTGTGTCGTTGCTGACACGCGGCTTGGTGTTCCAGTAGTCCTTGCGCCAGCCCCAGGACATGTAGGAGTAGCTGTTGATGTCACGCCACTTCCACTGATTCGAGTCCTTCCAGAAGCTGAAGTTGTAGGCATCGGACTTGGTCGGCCGGGCCTTCTCCTCGAGCTGGGTCAGGCTGTTCGTGTCGAATTCGAGTGCGTCGAAGTAACGTTCGTCGGCCCTGACGTCCCGGGTCGTCGCGGTGGCGTAAGTGACACCACCCGTGCTTTCGTTGTAGGACTTGCTGGTGTAGCTGCCGTCGACCGCAGGGTCCTGGGTCAGGATCTCCAGCGGCGGTGCCCAGGCCCATGACGGGTCGTAGTCGCGCTCGTAATCCTTGTTGTCGCCCGTGGTCTTGTCGGCCAGGTTGAAGTAGCGCGTGCCGGTATCGAGCGTGTAGCCCGCCGCCCAGACCGCCGAGCCGATGTCACTCTGCGTGAGGTTGTAGTAGCCCGTGAGATTCTTGCCGCTGATGATCGAAGCGGCGTTGGCGGCAGTCGTGCGCGAACCCTGCTGCTCGTAGAAGACCTTGGCCTCGTCCTTGTACTGCCCCACCCACTCGCCCGGCTTGGTCGCGGCGCTGGCGCTCACCCAGTTGCCTGCGGTGTCGGTGCCGCTCATGTCGGTGTCGTTGTCGAGATAACGCGCCTCGCCCTCGGAAACCACCCGCAGGATGTCGTTCTGCGCGCCCTCGGGCATCTGGATGTACTTGTCCTTCCAGCCTGCGACGTCGATGTGGTAGATCTTCGTGCTGTTGTTCTTCCAGCTCGCGTCCTCGATGTTCTGGGTGGTGGTGCCGTTGCGGGTGCGGGTCACCTTGACCTTGTCCAACTGGCTGGCCTGGTAGTTCGCGGCCCCCTGCACGCCGACGTCGCCGCTGGCGTAGCTCATGCGGTACAGCGGCATGTAGCCCAGGTGGTTCAGCACCGCCTGGCGCTGCGCATCGCTGAGCTGGGTGAAGGTCTTGTATTCCGTGGCCTTGTAGTCTGCGGTCACCGACTCGGCGCTGCGGTTGGGCAGCGCCTCGCTGCCGGCGTTGGACCAGTTGACTTCCGTGTTGAAGTAGTCCACGCCCTCGATGAAGAACTCCCGCATCTGCTGGCCGGCCGGCGCGTTGGGCTTGTAGTAGCCGATCTGCGACAGCGTGACCTTGAACTGCGTGAAGTTGCTCTCCACCTCGACCAGCTCGTCCTTCACGCGCTGGATCTTCGTGACCGTGCTCTCGTACTCGGTATAGGTGGTGTAGGTGCGCCCGGAATCGACCTGCCGGGTGCCCACCACCTCCTGGTACTGCTGGGGAACGATGGTGATGAACGTGCGCTTGAGCTTGTCTTCGTCACCGATGCCCGCATCGGACAGGATGTTGACATCTCCGCCGGCCTGCAGCGTCACGTCACCCGGGGCCTCGATCGTGCCCTGGCCCATCACGGTGATGCGGCCGCCGCGCAGCGTGGCCGCGTCGATCGTGCCGGCCAGCGTCGTCGTGCTCTGCAGCACGTCGACGCCCGCGTTCATGCGCACGTCCTTGCCCGACACCATCCTGCCGCCCACCACGAGCTGCGTGCCGGCGTTCAGCAACAGCAGCCCGTCGGTGGCGCTCAGCGTCTTCAGAACGCCGTCGATCGTGATCGTCGGCGCCACCAGGTGGATCAGCGCGTCGGTCTGGATGATCGCGTCCTGCAGCGGCGGCTGCACCTGCTTGCCGGCCAGCACCATGGACTGCCGCGCCACCATCGTGACGCTGGCGCCGGTGCCCGTGGTGTAGGCATGGCTGCCCGGCAGCAGGTTGATCTGGTTGCCCGTGACGCTGATGCTCTGCACCGCGTCGATCTGGCCGTAGGCCGTGACGTTGCCGCCGGCCGAGGCGATGCTGATGCTCGCCACCTTGTTGGGCACCGGCGGCGTGTTCACGTCCTGGCGCGCGGTGCCGATGTTGGCGTTGATCAGGATGGTGTCATTGGCCGAAAGCGTGATGCTGCCGCCAAGCGCGGTGTCGAGCACGCCGCCGGCGATGCCCTGGGCCTCGTCCTTCGCGGCGACGATCACGCCCACGCGGCTGCTGTGCGTGCCGCCGCTGATGACCAGCCGGTCGGCGGCCTCGATGCGGTTGTTGACGGTCAGCAGCCCGCCAGCGCTCAGGGTCAGATCGGCGCCTGCGCCGATGGCCTCGACGGTGCCGTCGACCGTGACGTTGCCGGTGCTGCTGATGCGCACCTGGCTGCCAGCGCTGGCCGTGCCGATCTCGCTGCCGGCGCCCACCAGCAGGCCCAGCCCGTTGCTCTGCTGGCCGGTGATGAAGGTCAGGTCGCCACTGGCCTGCATCTGCGCCGTGGCGGTGACGAGTTCACCGGTGGCCACATCCACCCGCTGCCCACCGAGGTGGGCGCCATAGTCGGTGCGCACGTCCAGCAGCGCGCCGGCCCCCTTGACGGTGCGGTCGGCATCGAGGCCCGCCCAGGCCGTGCCGCCGAGTTCCAGCGTGCCCGCACGCAGGCGCAGCGTGCTGTTGGCGCCGTGGGTGTACAGGCCGCTGTCGCCAGCCACCGTCATCACGCCGCCGGCGCGCAGGTCCAGCAGCGCGTCGGCTGCCAGCTGCACCCCATAAGGGCTGGTGTCGCCCGCCTGGGGCAGCACATTGCCCAGGTTCAGGTAACCACCGGCCTGCAGCAGCAGGCGCTCGCCGGTGTTGGTGGCCTCGATCGTGGTGTTCAGCGCGTCCATGTCGCGCCCGGCCACCAGTTGCGCCGAGCCCTGCAGCTTGAACTCGCCGCTCAGGCGCAGGTCCTTGACGGCGTTGACCTGCACTTCGAAGTCGAGCTTGGAGGCGGTGGCTCGGCTGCTCAGCACCGAGCCCTCGAGCACGATGCTGTCGCCGCGCAGGTTGAGCTGACCCGCGGTCTCGATCTTGCCGCCGCTGCGCGCCAGCTTCAGCGTGCCCGTCTGCGAGGTGGCGCTGACCAGCGTCAGGCCCGGGTTGCCAGCGCCGACGCGGCTGTCGATCACGACATCGTTGACGCCGGTCAGCACGATGCGGCCGCTGCTGCCGGTGGAACTGAGGCTGCTGCTGGCCCAGGTCTGCAGGCTGGTCTGGCCGGGCAGCACATTGCTGCCGGCGTTGACGACGATGTCGCGGCTGGCGCTGATCTTGCCCTTGATGTCGAGCCGGTCGCGCGCATTGATCAGCACGTCGGCATTGGGGCCGGCAGCGATCAGGCTGCCCAGCAGCGTGCTGTTGCCGGCCGGGTTCAGCACGATGTTGCCGCTGCGCGTCTCGATGACGCCGAGCACGCCGAGTTCCAGGTCCTTCGCGGCGTTGCTCTCCACCGAGCCCGCGTTCAGGTTCACCGCGGTATGGCCGACGACCCAGTTGTCGATCGAGATCCTGCCACCGGCCACGCCCGCCTTGCCTAGGTTGACCACCGACCCGCGCTGGCTCGCGTCGATGGCGTACTCGCGCGCGGCCGCCAGGCGCGCGGTGGTGGCCAGCTGGGTGAAGCCCAGGCGCTGCGCGCCCACCGAGCCCTGAGCCAGCACCGCGAAGTCGCGGTCGCTCGTGAACACCAGCCGGCCGTTGATCTCTTCGACGCCGAGCACGGCGGCGGTCAGGGTCTGCGACGCGCCATTGGCCGGCGCGCCCGCCTGGCCGGTGCTGTCGAAGACGGTGAACGCCGTCGAATACAGCGCCGTCTTCAGATCGTCCATCAGCGTGGTGAAGCCCGCGTTGTTCGCGGTGGCGGCCTGGGTCACCGTCACCACGCCGCGCAGCTTGTAGGTACCCATGTCGACCTCCAGCGCGAGGCTGGTGTCGGCACTGATCTTCCCGGTGGCCAGTTCGGTGAAGGCGGCTGCCGCCACCTGGCGCGACCACGCCGGCGCCTGCACGGTCAGGTGGCCGCTGGCGCTGAGGTTGATCGTGCTGTTCTCGAGCCCGGTCTTCAGGTGCACGGTGCTCAGCAGCACCACGCCCTGGTCGGCGTACAGGCGGTCGGCGCGGGCCGAGCCGCTTCCACCGCGCACGTCGATCAGCGCGCCGGCATACAGATCGCGGCCCAGCCGCACCTGCTTCTCGGCCGAGATCGAGATCTTCGAGGCGCCGGTGCCGTACTGCACCAGCGTGCCGACCACCATGCCCGCGGCGTCGAGCTGGTCGAGGATCTGCCCACCCGCCACCAGCAGGCCGTAGAGCTGCGCGTCGTCGGCGGCGTTGACGACGATCTCGCCGGTGGCATGGGCGGTGGCCACGTGGGCCCCGCCCGGCATCTTGACGCCGATGCCGTCGTTGACGCTGACGCCGCCCTCGCTGACCACCCGCCCGCTGCCGCCGGTCAGCTTGATGGTCTGGTTGGCGCGCACGCTGCCGCCGATCTCGACCAGGGCACCGCTCTTGGTCTCGGTCATCCCGCCAAGCCAGAGCTGACCGCCGGCCCGGATGTCGGCCGTGGAAGACTCGTCGGAGTAGCTGACCGTCTCCGACTTCAGTACGCCAGCTTCGTAGACCTGCGTGACCGTGCCGCCCGCGAGCACCATGCCGACCAACTCGACATGGCCGACGGCGTCGATCTTCACCAGGCCACCGCTGTGGTTGGAAGTCTGGCCTGCGGCGGTGAGCCCGCCCAGCGTCGTCACGCGCACCGAAACGCCGTCGTCACCCGCACCAGGAGCGCGCTGCGTCGTGAGCGTCACCGACTTGGAAGCCGCCAGCCCGGTGTTCACGAGGATGCGCTGACCCGCGCTGACGGCGATCGTGGCGTCGCCGTCGCCTAACCATACCGTGCCCGTGGCGCCCACCGAGCCGCCGGCGATCGTGGCCCCGTGCAGCTCGACGTCCTGCCCGCCGCGAATGGTGATGCTCGAGCCAGCGGACGTGGTGTTGATGAAGGAGGTGGCGTGGGTGTAGACGCTCACGCCCTTGCTGTTGGCGCCCCCGGCGCTGGCGCCGGCGGGCAGGCTGCCATCGAGTTCCACGCCGCCGTAGAGCTTGATGTCGCCCGAGACCCGCGCCGTGCCCTCGAGGTAGACGAAGCGGTCGGACTGCAGCACCAGGTCGGCGCCCGCGCCACGCAGGTCGAGATTGCCGCGGATGATGACGTCCTGATCACCGCTGACCGTCAGACCCTGGCCGGCGTCCAGCGTCGTCAGCGTGCCGGTCAGCAGGAAGCCGTAGCCGCGCTGGCCCAGAAGCGCATTGGGCTCCTGCAGCTTGAAGCTGTCGATGACGCCGTCGTTGGTCTCGTCATACGCGTAGACGACGTAGGTCTTGCCCCCGTCGGTCACGATCCAGCGGTTCTCCCGGCTCGCGGATGGCAGTTCCGAGTTGCTGTAGTGCACGCCCTCGGTGAAGCGCGTCATCACCGCTTCCTGCTGCCGGCTCGCGTCCGGGTCGGCCTTGAAATACACCTCGTAGGGGTACCACTCGAAGCCGGTCTGCTGCAGCAGGCGGAACTGCTGGGCCGCGGTGAGCACCGTCTGCCCGGCGTCGATCTCCTCCTCGGTCAGCTCGCCTTCGAAGCGGGCATCGGCCTTCGGCGGCGTGACCACCGTCCAGCTGATCAGGCTGTTGCGGTAGTCGTAGGGGGTCTTGATGGTGACGTACTCGCCCTCGTCGTCCTTGCTCTCGTCGCCCTGCGTGAAGGCGAGCCTGAACTCCTTGGTCTTGTCGTTGAACCAGACCACGCCGTTGAAGCGGACAAAGCCCAGCTTCTCCAGCACACGGTCCTGCTGCTCGACGCTCATGTCGGCAAAGGCGGTACCGGCCTCGGGCTTGGTGGTGTCGCCCCAGCTGACTTCGTCGATGCTGTAGTCCGCGTCCTCGATGGTGGTGCGGATCTTGCCCTGGGGGTCCTTCTCGGTCGTCGTCGGGTTGTAGAAGACCTGCTCGCCGTACAAGCGGTAGTCCAGCGTCTGGGCCACCAGGGTGCGCTGGGCCAGGTTCAGGTCCTCGAAGGGGGCGAACTCTGCATACTTGCCATCGGGAAGCTTCGGTTGCCCGGCGCCGCCCCAGTCGATACGGTTGTAGTCGACCTGCCCCTGCAGGTGGAAGCCCTGCACCATCTGCTCGCCGGCGGGAGCGGTCTTCTTGTAGTAGCTCGTGCCGGTGAACACCTCGTAGCCCAGGGCGTAGGCCACCTGCTTCTGCTGCGCCGGGCTCAGGGCGCCGAAGGACGTTCCGGTGCCCGGCCGGCCCGCGCTGCCCCAGTAGATGTCCTTGTTCTGGTAGTCGGTGACCACGCCCTGCGTGAAGGTGGTCATCACCCGCTTCTCGGGTTTGGCGCCGAAGTTGCTGAAGTAGTAGCCCGTGGCCTGGGTGTCGAACCCGAGGCTGTCGGCCACCTTCGCCTTCTGCGCAGGCGTGAGCTTGCCGAAAGCCGTGTCGGCATCGGGCACGGTGACTGCACCCCAGTCGATGCCGTGGACGTCGTACTCCGGGAAATACCCCAGGTACCTGGCCGCCGCGATCTTCTGGTTGATCGTGAGCTCGCTGTACTTCTTGGCGGGCCGCGGATCGACGTTCTCCTTCTTGCCCTGGCTGTCGACCTCCCAATCGGCTGTCGGGTCGTAGTAGTAGACGCCAAAGGTGCTGCGCTGGTTGTCGGGCGCGCCAGCCTGGTACCCCGGCGCACTGGCCCGCTTGCTGAACTGGAAGCTGGGCTCGACGGTGTAGCCGAGCTGGCGCGCCACCACTTCCTTCTGCGCCTGGCTCAGGCTGTCGAAACTGGCACCCGCCCCGGGGTCCGGCACACCGCCGCGCGCCCAGTCGATCTGGTCGTTGCCATAGTCCGCCGGCTCGCCCTCGACCAGCGAGGTCTTGTAGGTGCCCGTGGCCGGGTTGAAGAACACCGTGCCCGTGAGCCGGGTGTAGCCGAGAGCGGCAGCCTGCGCGTCCTGCTGGGTCGATGTCAGCTTCGCCGGCTCCAGCCCGGTGACGAAGAAGCCGCCCGGCACGTTGTGGAAGCCGCCCTTGGTGTAGACGGTGTAGCCCAGGCTTTGCGCGATCTGGGCCCGCGCCTGTGCGGGCAGCGAGTTGAAGGGCGTGTAGTTCGCCAGGCCCGTGATGCCCGCCGTCTGCGACAAGGTGATGCCCTTGGCCGCCAGCGCGTCGCGCAGCGCGGTGGGCAGGGTGCGGTTCTTCAGCGCCGCGAGGATGGCGTTGTCGAAGGCCACCGCGGCGATCTCGGCGCCCGGGATGGTGTCGAAATAGCGCGCGTAGTCGTCGGTGTTGCGGGCGTAGTCCAGGCTCATGCCGCCGGCGGCGGTGATCGCGCCGTCCAGCCGCATCTGCCCGTCGGTGTCGATGACGAGGCGGGTGCGGGCGCCGGTGGCCACCGCCACCTGCTGGCCGCCGACGGTGTCGAAGCGCGCGCCCACGGTGACGGCCGCGCCGCTGTCCACGTACAGGTAGTCCCGGGACTTCAGCGTGACGAGCGCATCGTCGTTGCGCGCTGCGATCACGCCGCCGAACAGCAGCTGGATACCCGTGCCAGCATCCACATAGATGCTCGCACCGGTACCCTCGACCTCGATCATCGTGGCGCTGATGACCGAGTGCGAAGTCTCGATCTTCACCTGCCCGCCGTTGCCGAAGGTCTTGATGCTGCTGCCGGTGTCGGCGGTGACGCTGTTGGGTGCCGTGCCGTAGCTCACCATGGCACCGATGCCGGTGGAGCCATGCACCTGGATGTCCACCAGCGTGTCGCCCTGCACGAAACCGGTGACGAGCAGCTGCTCGCTCAGGTCGATGTGGGTCTCGCGGCCGCGCACACCCGAGCCTCCCGGCTCCATCGGCGTGCGGATGTTGGCGCGCTGCACCTCCATCAGCGCAGCCTGGAAGTTCAGCACGTCGCTGGACTGCACGTCGCCCATGACGTCGATGCGCTCGGCCGTGAAGGTGGCGCGATCGGTGAGCTTGGCGCGGAAGTCGAAGATGCCGATGGGGATGTCCTTCACATCGCCGATCTGCATCCTCACGCCCGGTGCACGGTGCCCGATCTCCACGTGGGTGAAGCCGTCGCGCAGCGCTGACAGGTCACGCATGCCCAGGTCGAAGGTGCCGGTGGCGCCGCCGATGGAATAGTCGCGCCCGTAGACCGACTGGCCGGCACCGCCGATGCGGTAGTCCTGCGCCACGTCCTTGGACGTCAGCACCAGCCGTCCTGTGCCGCGCACCTGGTCGTCGCCGGACTTGAAGTCCATGTCGTCGGCCACCAGGATGATGTCCTTGCCGGCACCGGCGGCCTCGATCACGCCACTGTTCAGCGAGAGCAGCGCCTCGCGGCCGGCCAGCGTCACGTTGATGGCGCCGCTGCTGGCGTACAGGCCGCCCTGGCCGCCGCGCGCGCCGTCGGCGATCTTCAGGCTGTCCTTCTCATGGATGGTGAGGTCGCCAGCGCCCCGGTTGACCAGGGTGAGCGTGCCCAGTTCGGTGCCGATTCCGCCCGCGGCCGCGGCCACCCCGGTGGACTGCAGGTTGAAGTGGCCCAGCGGTGCGACCAGCTTCGCCTCGGTCACGTCAAGCACACCCGCAGCGTCCAGCTTCAGGCCCGTGGCGCCCCAGGAGTTGCCCGTCGGGTTGTTCAGCACCGTCCTGGCCGCGCTGTCGGTCACCTCGATCGTGTCGAGCGCGTCGTCGAACTCGATGACCCGGTCCCTGTAGCGGTAGCGCTGCGACTCGAGGAAGATGTCGGTGTCCGTGTTCAGCGGGGCGAGCACGACGCGGTCCAGGCCGGCGCCGCCCTTGATCTTCAGCACGCCGGCGTTGTCGGCGTAAAGGATGTTTTCGCCGCCGCCAAGTTCGACCGCGGTCTCTGTCGAACCCCGCACCGTGATGGTGTTGTTGCCGCTGCCGGCCACGATCTCGTTCTTGCCGGTGCCCAGGTCAATGGTGTTGGAGCCTGTGCCGCCGGTGAACTCGTCGTTGCCTGCGCCACCCTCGAAGAGCACGCCGCTGGCGCCGCCGCCCATCAGCACGTCATTGCCGTCGCCGCCGCGGATGGTGCTGCCGCTCCTCCCGCCAAGCACGATCAGCGTGTCGTTGCCGGCGCCGCCGTCGAAGTCCAGCACCGCATCGACGCCATCGCTGACGAAGATGGAGTCGTTGCCGCGGTCGCCGCGGGCGACGATGCGGTTGATGCCGGTGTATGTGTCGGTGAAGCCCAGCGAGCTGACCTCGATTTCGCCGGTGTACTTGCCTGTCTCCGGGTCTCGCACGGCCTGGACAGTGTAGGTTTCGTGGGTGATGTCGTCGTAGATGTCCGAACCGTAGCGGTTCTTCGCATCCCCCATATTCAGATACAGCGTATCGCCCACCGAGTAGCTGATGACCGGGTCGGGTCCGTACTTCCACACGTAGCCGGCCGAGATGCTGATGCCCGCCACCGTGACGCTGGCGCTCAGGGAGGCGCTGGCGGCAGTGATCAGGATCTCGCCGCTGAAGCCGGCCAGCGTGGTGTCGATCTCGAAGAAGCCCAGGTCCAGATGCACGTCCAGGCTGCCGTAGACACTGGCCGCGAACATCTTGTTGCTGAAGGTCATGGACATCCCGGCCTTCAGCACCAGGATCTCCATGTCCACCGTCAGGTCGACCGAGCCCTTCAGCTCGAAGTTCCCGTCGGACCGCAGGTAGCCGCTGATGTTGACGTCGATGTCGAAGAAATCGAGACTGGCGCTGTCAAGCCGGATCTCGAAAACGTCGCCGATCAGGCTCATGCCGCCCTTGAACTTGACATCGAAGGCCAACAGCTTGATCGCACCGTCCAGGTCGAGCTTGAACTGTGTGCCGCCCTCGATGACCTCACCGCCGAGCAGCGGCTGGTAGTCCTCGGACCCGGTGTTGATCTCCAGCGTGGCCGCTGCCTTGATGCCGATCACCGCGATGCCGAGTTCGACACTCGTCGATGCGCGCAGCGCGAAGAAAGTGCCTTGTCCGCGATCCATGATCGCCGCCGCGCCCTCGAACTTCAGCTCGCCGAAGGCCCCGAGGTCCAGCTTCATGTCCAGCGCGGCCTGCAGGCCGGTCTTGTCGATCTTCAACGCCATCGCGCCCGTGAGCTCGATGCCGACCAGATCGATGACCCCGGTGCCGCGCAGGAACAGGGACTGTGCCTCGAGATCTTCCTCCACCAGTTCGGCCATGCCGGCGGCGTCGCGCACCACCTCCTTGTCGGCGTCGAGCTTCAGCGCCTTGACTTTCTGCGTCGTGCTGGTGGTGTTGATCTGCAGCAGCACGCTGGCCCCGATCGAAAACACCCCCGGGACCTCGAGCAGCTTCTCCCCCGGTGAGCCGATCTGCACGCTGCCGTAGATCCCGCCCTCGACGATGCCCAAGGTGCCGACCACGTCGAGCGGCTCCAGGATGGGCAGGTCCAGCGTGGCCGCCACGCCCACCTTCAGCCCGTCTTCGGAAATGACGATCTCGAATTCGCCCTGCAGTTTCAGCGCCCCGCTGAGCAGGTCCAGGCTGCCCTTGCCGCTGAGCGAGGTGTAGAAGTTCACCGGGTCCTTCTGCCCCGGCGGGATGTTCGGGATCGTGATGGTCGTGATGCCGCCCAGGCGCTCCTGGAACTCTGACGGCACCTGGTAGACGAGGCTTTCGTCAGCCGCGAAGAAGATCAGCTCGAACTTGGGCACCTCGAGCGTCGCCACCGGCCCGAGCTCGAGCTTCAGGTCGGTGATGGACGCCTTCAGGCCGAAGCCATCGGCGTTGGCGATCAGCAGGAACTGCGCGTCGGCCTCGATCTGGAAGCCCGAGGGTCCGATCGTCGCGTGGGCGTCGACGAAGAGCGTGAACTCCTCGTCGGTGAGCTTGAGCTCGAACACGCCGTCGAGCTGCATCAGATCGAAGACGTTGAACTCGGCCTCGCCCTGCAGGCGCACGATGCGCTCGTCGAAGTCCAGCATGATCGCGCCGGCGGCGTTGCCGGTCTCGACGCGGTAGCCCGGCAGGTCGATGGCCAGGTTGCGCAGCAGCACATCGCGGCGCGACGGGTCGGTGGTGGCGATCACCACCTTGAAGCCGCCCTGGACTGTGCTCGTGACGGTCAGCTCGGCACCCAGCGCCTGCTGCAGAGCAGCCAGCCGCTGCTGCGGCGTGGTGGAGGGGCCGAAGTCCACGCTCTTCTCGCCGCCGCTGCCCGTGCGCACCTTCAGGGTGCCCTGCACCCCGCCCGGCACGTACAGCTCGCCGGTGCGCGCATCCACGCGCACGGTGGACACCGACTCCGAGAAGTCCACGACCGCCATGTCGCCGCTGAGCGCCTGGTTCAGCTCGAGCATGGCCTCGCGCACTTCGGCCGTCACGCCGTCCAGGCCCACCAGACCGGCAGCGTCGAGATTCACGCTGCCCGCGAAGTACGCGGCAGGATTGGTGATGTTGGTGTCGAGCATGAACACCAGGCCGATGTTCAGGTTGTCGACCCTCATGCCGAAGGCGTCGGAATTGCGGACCGTGCCGTCGATGCGGCGCTGGGCGTTCTCCCCCCAGTAGCGGCCGATGCCAGCGAAGCCAAAGACGTTGGACATGCCGATGGCGATCGAGGTCACCTCGCGCTCGCTGCCGTTGGACAACTTCACGGTCTCGGCGCCGCGCTTCGTGAAGGCCATCGAGCCAGCCGCCTGCAGGATGCCTGCAATGTCGCCGTGGAAGTACTCGATCTTGGCCTGCACCAGATCTTCGGCGAAGTTCAGCAGCGCAGGGGCGTTCGGGTTGCCGGTCGGCACCACCAGACCCTTGCGGCCGTTGGCGTCCTGGCCGAAGACCGGAGTGCCCACCGGCGGCAGGTCCAGCCGTTCGAGGATGGGCGTCAGGTCGCCGTCGAGCACGGTCTGGATGTCGGCCAGCACGTCGAACACGCCCTGCAAGTTGCCCAGCGGCAGACCGGGTGGCAGCTTCGGCAGATTCACATCCAGCTTCGGGAAGTTCAGGCCCTCGAGCAGCGTCTTCGGGTCCAGCCCGCCCTGGGTCAGGTCGATGTAGGGCATGGGCAGGAACAGCGCCGCCTTCCCCAGACCCGGCAGCAGACCGGTGTTGATGTTGACCTCTATGTTCTCCACCCGGACGTCGAGCACATCGCCCATGCCCACCAGGCCTGCGCTGCCGATCCGCGCCTTCAGCGACACGTACTTCGGGAACAGCTTCTCGATGCGATTGATCTCCACCCCGGCGAAGCCTGTGGCCGTCATCAGCGACAGACCCAGGTCCACACCTTCGATCTTCATGCCGATGAAGTCGTCGGTGCCCGGCTTGCCGACGCCCACATAGCCGCTCAGGTTGGACGCGCCCACGGTCATGATCTCGACATCGTGGTAGATCCTGTCCAGGCCGAAGTTCGACAGGATGCCCGTCTCGACACGTACCAACTGCTTGCGCTCGCCCATGGCGAAGGCCAGCGAGCCCTCGAGGTGCAGGAACTCCGCGACGACAAACTGGGCTCGACCGACGCTGGCGGAGATCTGGATGCGCCGGTCGTGGTTCAGGAAGACCGAGCCGCCCAGGGTTTTCATCTCGCGCCCGGCAGCCCCGTAGGTCTTCTTGAAATCGATGTAGGCGCCGCCGTCCTTCTTGCCGCCGGCGTTCATCGCCACGTCGATGTTGCTCAGCGTCGCCGTGAGCAGCGGATCCAGCCCGACGATGCCGGCCTGGTCCACGTGCAGCGCGGCCGTGTTGATGCTGAACTTGTCGTTCTTGTACTGGCTAAAGGCGAAGTTCACCCCGCTGGCGTACAGGCCGATCGAGCCGTCGGGGTCACCGACGCCGAAGTAGGGATCTCCGATGCCGACGAAGGCCTTCAGGTTCGTGCCGACGATGTTCAGCGTGTCGAAGGTCTGGGTCGACTCCTGCAGGAGGCTGGTGCCGCCCAGTTTCGCCACCTCGCCCCTGCCCAGGCTGAAGCTCAGGTCGCCGCTGAGGTGCACGAACTTCTCGACGGAGAACTTCACGCCGCCCAGGTTGACCTCTACCGTCTCGCCCTTGCTGCCATCGATGTCGAGCACCAGGTCACCGCCGCCGCCGCCGATGCCGAGATCAATGTCACCGGCGCTGACACCCAGCCCGATGGGCACCTTCAGGTTCTTGGCGCTGAAGTCGATGGTGCGCCCCTTGCTCGCGGTGTTGATCGCGAGCTCCGCCTTCTGCACGCTCAGGTCCAGGAAGGGCAGGCCCACCAGACCCGCGTAGTCGGTCTCTGCCTTGGCTGCAACCCAGACGTCTCCCCCCAGCCCCAGCACCACGGCGGCGGCCAGGTCCAGGTTCTCGATGAACAGCCCGACGCCCCCGTTCTCGACCAGTTCGCCCTGCGCGTTGCGAGTCGGCTCGTCGCCGATGCCGGCGAAGATGTCCAGGTCGCCCAGGCCGAGCGTGAAGTAGACGACGTCCTCGAGCGAGCCGTCGCTGAGCACCAGGGTCTCGAACTCGAGCGCCAGTTCCACCTGCTCCTGGGCCTGGGCCAGGCCGAGCAGGTCGATGTCGAACAGGCCGTCGAAGGTGAACTTGCTGCCCTTGGTGATCTCGGCCATGTCGATGCCGAGGTCCAGGTCCAGGTCGCCAAAGCTCAGGGGGCTGGCTTCGAGGTCGATGCCGATGCGGTCGATCGGCAGCTTCACATAGGACAGCGCGACATTGCTGGCCGACAGGTCGACGTTCGGCAAGCCGACCAGGCCCATGCGCCCGATCTCAGCGGCCATGGTCGTCCAGGTGCGGGCGGTATTGGCGCGGTCGGTGAAGATGCCCAGGCCGAAATCCAGATCGAGCACCTCGAAACCGAAGCGCTTGCCCACGCCCAGGTCGACACCGACGAAGCCGTCGGCGCCCTCGGCGGTGAAGCTCAGCGCGTCGACCGTGGTCGTCGTGCCGTCGGTCAGCGTGACCGTCTCGGTGCCCTTGGAGAAGCTGAAGTCGCCGCTGACCTGCAGCACACCCAGCATGTCGAGTTCGAGCTCGCCGCTGACGTCGAAGCGCGCGCCCGCCATGTCGAGCACGATGCCGCTGGGCGTGCCGCCGCCCTGCGTCGGCGAAAGCCGCAGGCCGAAGCCCTCGTCGAGCTCGATCTTGCGCTGCGAGTAGTCGATCGCGCTGCCGTCGCGGGCCTTCTCGTTGATGGCCAGCGCCATGTCGGTGGCGGTGACCTCCAGGATGTCGAGCCCCGTGAAGCCGACCTTGCTCGTCGTCGCCTTGGCCGAGAGCCAGTAGCGGCTGGGGTTCAACAGGTCCACCGCCACCGCGAAGCCCAGGTCGGCGTCTTCCAGCGTGAAGCCGATGTCGCCCACGCCGGCGAAGAAATCGATGTCGGTCTGCGCGAAGCTCAGGATGGCGACGTCGGCCTGGCTGCGTGTGCCGCCCGCCTCGACCACGTCGACCGTGACGAAGTTCTGCGTGATCGACAGATCGACCGAGATGTCGATGAAGTCGAAGGCCTTGAAGTTGAAGGTGCCCGCGATCGACGCCGTCGGCAGGTCCATCTTCGGCAGGTTGACCGTGAAGCCGCCGAAGGTCAGCGGTGTGGCGGTGTAGTCGACCAGGCTGTCGTCGTACGCCGAGCGGTTGAGCGACAGCTCGATGCTGGTGCCGGTGATCTCCAGCGCGTCGGCGCCCTGGAAGCCGGCGCGCGCCGCGCTGCCGGCGATCGTCGACCACTGCCGCGCCACCTTGCCCGCCGCCGGCGCCGACTCCACCAGCGTCAGCATCATGAAGTCGGCGTCCTCGATGCCGAAACCCACAGCCTGCGGCGTCCCGGGTTCGATGCCGACGAAGGCGGTGACGTCGGTGGCGCCGATGGTGAGCACGTCGACGGCGACGGACTTTCCGTCGTTCAGCTTCACCGTCTCCTGCGCCTGCTCGAAGACCAGGCGCGCCTGCGCGTGCAGGAAGTCGAAGGCGGTCAGGCTGACGAAACCCGAAGCGCGCACCGTGTCGCCCGGGCGACCGGCCATGTCGAGCACGCGGGTGCGCTCGCTGCCGAAGCCCACGCCGGCATTCTTGGCGGCCCGGAAGTCGACCGTGGTGCCGTCGCCGGCAGCCAGGTTGATCTCGACATCGAGGTTCTGCCCGCTGACCTGCACCTCGCCGCCCAGGCCTTCGAAGCTCGCGCTCGCGGCGCGCGCCTGCAGGCCGGTCCAGGAACGGCCGGTCACATTCGGGGTCGGCGGCGCCTCGTCGAGCAGCGCGAGCGCGAAGTCGACGTCGTCGAGCTTCAGCTCGGCCACGCCCTTCAACCCGGCATAAGCGTCCAGGTCGGCGGCGCTGAGCACCAGGCCCTTCACCTGCGCCAGCTTCCCGTCGGACAGCGTGGCGCTGCGGGTCACGCGCTCCACCCCCAGCGTGCCCGAGACACGGAAGAAGTCGGCCACCGCCACGTCGACGTCGAAATAGGCCGCCTCGGTCTGGCCGCGCCGACCGTCCAGATCGAGTTCGAAGATGCCGGTCTCGCCGATGCGGGTGCCCAGGGCGGCAGCCGTGGCGCGGTAGTCGATGACGCTGCCGTCGGCAGCGGCCCGGTTGATCGCCACCTCGACGTTGCGCAGCGCGTCGATGCGCAGCACCTCGTTGTCGATGCCCACCAGGCCGATCGCGCTGGCGCTCGCCTCGAGCGAGGTGTAGCTGCCCTGGGCGCCCTCGAGCGCCGCGAATGCGAAGGCCGCGTTCTGGACCGTGAAGCCCAGGCGGTCGGCCGGGTTGACGGCGTCCACGCCGACGAAGAAATTCGCGTTTCTCGCGCCGAAGCTCAGGCCCGAGACCGTCTCCTCGCGTTGCCCGCTGCCCTGGCGCACCAGCACGCGGGTGTCGTCCACGGTATTGAAGAAGACGTCGGCCTCGAAGCTGACGAAGTCGGCCAGCCGCGCGCGCAGGCCGGTGGCCGCGAAGGCCGCGGTGCCCGCAGACAGCGCGCGCTCGAAGGTGTAACTCACACCACCGACCGACACCACGGTGCCCGCCGCCACCGCCTGGTTGGCGTAGCGCACGCTCACGCTCTGCGCCGAGACCTGCGCCAGGCCGGCGAGGCTGACGTCGAAGGTGCCGTTCTTCAGCTCGAAAGCGAGCTTGCCGCTGTCGATGATCAGGCCGAAGTCGGCATTGCCGAGGCGCACATGGCCGGCCTCGCCCGCCTCCAGCGAAGCCGAGAAGGCATTGCCGACGGCCCGCAGCTGGTTGCCGTTCTTCGAGAAGCCCAGGTCGCCTGCCACCTTGGCGAAACCGAGCACATCGGCCTCGAAGCCGCGCACCGCGAAGGCCTGCGCGCCGGCCGCCACCGCCTCGCCGAAGGTGTAAGCGATGGGCCCGACCGACAGCGTCTCGTTCTTCGCCGCGCTGCCCTGGGCATTGGCGTAGCGCACGAACACAGCGTCCGAAGAAAGGCCGGCCAGGCTGGCGATGTTGGCGTCGAGCTCGCCGTTGGCCAGCTCGAACACCACGCCACCGGCAGCAGTGGACTTGAAGCCGAAATCGGCGTTCGCAAGGCTCAGGCTCGCCACCGGCCCGGCGTTCAGCGCCGCGGTGACCCCGTTGCCAACAGCCACGATCTGGCGCGTGTTGCCACTGCCCTGCTGCTTGAAGCCGATGTCACCCGAGAGCGTGACGAAGTCTGCCAGGCTGGCGCTGAAGCCGCGCACGCCAAAGGCCACCGTGCTGGCGGCGATCGCCTGCCCGAAGGTGTAGCTGACGCCTGGCACGCCCACCGTGGTGCCGGCAGCGACCGACGTGGTCGCGTTGGTGTACTGGACGATGACCTCGCGCGCCGTGATCGCCTGGAAGCCGGCAATCGAGGCCGAGAAGCTGCCCTGGCTCAGCTCGAAGGCCGTCTTGCCATTGCCGGCGATCAGGCCGAAGCCGGCGTCCTGCAGCGACAGACCGATGACACCGTCAATGCCCAGGCTGGCATCCACCGCCTGCCCGGCGGCCTGGATGTCGTTGCCGGACTTCTTGAACGCCAGGTCACCGCTGAGCTTCACGAAATCGGCCACGTTGGCCTCGAAGCCCTTGACCCCGAAGGCCACCGTATTGGCCGCGATCGCCTGCGCGAAGGTGTACTCGATGTCGAGCACACCGACCTTCGTGCCCTTTGCCACCGCGGTGGCGGCGTTCGTGTACTGGACGATGACCTCGTCGGCCGAGATGCCCGCCAGGCCGTCGATGCCGGCCGAGAACGATCCGTTCGACAGCTCGAAGGCCGTCTTGCCGCTGCCGGCGATCAGGCCGAAGTCGGCGTCTGCCAGCCGCACGTACACCGGCCCGGCTTCCAGCGAGGCGCTGACGTCGCGGCCCGCGGCCACGATGTCGTTGCCCACCTTCTTGAAGGCCAGGTCGCCGCCCAGCGTGACGAAATCGGCCACGTTGGCCTCGAAGCCCTTGACCCCGAA
>JAIXWM010000148.1 GCA_027491255.1 Rubrivivax sp.
CAGTGGACGGAAGTTGAGGGTTGATGGGCGGCTTGGAGCATCGCGGCGAACACCTCCAGCGGGGAGTGGAAGGCGTGCGTGGCGCGTGGTCGGTTGTTCAGGCTGTCGGCGATGGCGTCCGAGTACCGTCTTCGAGAACTGAGGGGCTGTCGCACCTAGACAGAGCTTACATGGACTAGACATGTCCAGACCTCCAGATATCACAATATCGACGTACTAAGACTAAAGACGAGCAGTTCATGGTTGCACCTTACAACTGACCGCGCTGCTGGGTCATGTGTACAAGCATCTATACGGCGTTGACCTGCAGGGCTCCGAAGGTTTAACTGATTCAGACGCAACCAACCCGCAGTGATCGGTCGGCTGTACGCTGGAACCATCCGTAGTTGTCATGTCCCGCAGCAGTGGCACACTGAAATCAAGTTTAGCCCCCTGCCCCATGCGCATCACTACCCTCACCACCGCCTACGACACTGACGAGGACCGGCTGCGTCTGGCGGTGGCCGACGCCGCGGGGCAGCGGCGGGTGCTGTGGCTGACGCGGCGACTGTCCGAGCGGCTGGCGCCGGCGCTGCTGCAGGGGCTGGAGGCCGCGCCGCTGGAAGATGAGCCGCAGCAGCAGCAGCCGCCGCCCGCCGGCCCGGCCACGGCGCCTGCGGGGGATGAAGCCCAGCAACGGCAGGTGGCCGCGCGGGCGCAGGCGGCGCAGGCCTATGCGCAGCTCGAGGCCCGGCTGGCCAGCAAGCCCGTGGCGCCAGTGCAGGTGGACCCCGATGTGTCGCAAGGGCTGGTGCACCGCATCGAGCTCAAGGCCGGCCAGGCCGGCACGCGCGGGCTCGAGTTTCACGGCCCGGGCTTCCCCGCCTGCGAACTGTGGCTGACCCCGCGAGAACTGCGCCAATGGCTGGGCCAGCTGCGCTCGGCCTTCAAGGCTGCCGATTGGCGGCAAGACCTTTGGCCTGGCTGGCTGCAGGCGCTGTAGCACACCTGGCCTTCGATCACGGTGTCGCTGAAGTCCGCGAAGTATCCGCATGGCCCTCAAAGCCCACCCATCCGGCCGAAGAATTCCAGCTTACCGGCCATATCGGCGATCAACTGTTCCAGCAGGTGGATCTGCTGGCCTTCGTCAGAGACGGGCTGGCCTTCATGCACCAGGCCGCGGCCCAGCCCGGGCAGGCTTTGGCTCACGTACGCGGCCCACTGGGGGCGCGCCACGCCCGAGAGCGCGGCGTCCAGCACCAACCACTCGGTCTCGGGCACCATCACGGCCGTTCCGGCACGCGGCAGGCTGAAATGGCGGTACGGCGCCTTGCCGCAGACCGCAGCCGCCAGCACCTGGTTGCACGCCCGGGCGGGCGCGCAGTCCATCTCGGTCTGCTGCGGCAGCACGTAGCCCGTGTGCAGCAGCATCGCCACCACCTGCAGCACGGGAGGGATGGGGCTCCAGGGTCCCGCGGGCTCGGTGTCCACCAGCGTGCCCAGGGCCACACCTTCGGGGTGGGCTTGCACGCGGTCGAGCACGGCGCCATAGACTGCACCCTCGCCGTTGAGCGTCCGGCTGCCCGCTTTCACGGGGTAGGGACTGCCCGGCGCAGGGCGCGGCATGATGGGGTTGGCGACAACGCGCACATCGCACACGCTGCGGCGGAAATCGGCTTCCCACGGCCGATGGATGCCCTTGACGTACAAGTCGCGGCGGAAGCCCTGGTCAACGCCGAGGTCGCGGATCTGCTCACTCAACTCGGCCGTGGGCTGGGCAGCCATCAGCTCGCGCAGCGCCGAGGTGTACATGAAGTCGAAAGCCTCGGGCAGCGTGGCCGTGCCCAGGTAGGACAGCTTCACCGCCGCCAGATCGTCCATCATCTGGGTCACGTAAACCGGCTGCCAGTACTGGTTGTTGTACTCCTGCACCAGGTAGGCTGGATCCAGCCCGTCCATGGCCTTCAGCCGCCCGGTCAGGCCCGGCTGCGAATCCAGGAAACTCATTCCGGCTTCGGCCAGCTTGCCCATGCTGCCGCGCGCCGAAGCCAGCGCGGCGGTGCCCGTCTTGCTGCGTTGTTCCAGCAGCACCAGGTGCTGAAAGGGCGCCGCGCTCAGCCAGCCGGGGTAGGTGTTGTAGGCGTTGTAGAACAAGCCACCGGGCTTCAGCGCGCGCCCCACCAGGCTGAACAACGCACGCTTGACCTCGGGCGATACCCAGGTGGTGATGCCATGGCACACCACGTAATCAAACTGCCCCAGCGCCGCGGCGTCCGGCGCCAGTTCGGTGAAGTCGCTCTCGATGAAGCGCACGTTCGTCAGCCCGCACCGGCGCGCCAACCCGGCCGCGTGGGCCACGTGCTCGGGCAGGAAATCGATGCCGACGAATTCAGAATCCGGGTGGGCCGCCGCCATCAGGATCAGGCTCAGGCCCTGCCCGCAGCCCGCGTCCAGGTAGCGGAAGCCCCGCGTGGGCATCTGGTGGCCCTGCACCAGCGCCGCCCAGGCCAGGCGCAGCGGCGAGGTCTCGGGGTAGTAGCCGTAGGTGTAGCCGCTGTCGGCGTAGTAGCCGTGCTTCCAGTTCATCCAGGGTTCCTCTTCATGGGACGGGGGCGACATCCACCGCGGCCTGCGCATGGCCCGCCAAAGAACCCCGGTTCAGCCGGCTACCACAGCAGCCCGGCCGTCACCCGCACCTTCTGCTGGCTGGCCCCGAAGTAGGGCGGATCGGACACCGTCAGTTCACCGAAGAAACGCTTGTCGCGGTAGCTCAGACTCACGAAGGGCACGCCCGCCGCACAGGTGTTGCGCCCCTGGAAGCGGGCCTCGTAGAGGCCGGGCGCCGTCTGGCACGCCGGCGTGCCGCCACCAGCAGCATCGCGGAAGTAGCTGACAGCACGGGCCCAGTTGTAGCCGGCACCCAACTGCAGGCCGCTGGCCCCGAGCGGCCGGCGCACCTGCACCCCAAGGCGCAGGCCGCTCACGCCGTTGTCGGCACCGGTGAATTCGTAGGACTGGGGTACACGCTTGGCGTTGGCCCACTCGCCTTCCACAGAAGCCTGCAGCACGAAGGATGCCGGCAGCGACTGCAGGCGCGAAGCCGACAGGTAGAGCTTGAAGAAATCCGGCCGCAGCCCCCGCACGTCGCCGATCGGGCCGACCACCGGCTCCAGCCCGGCCAGCAGGTTCTCGCGCTTGTTCGAGATGTCGTCCTCGTCCATCGCGCCGAACCAGCCCGCCAGGGCGCGCTTGAAACTCAACGCCGCACTGGAGCGGCCACGCTGGCCCCACCAGTCGTCGAAGTACTCGTAGCGCAGGCCGGCACTGACGACCAGAAGTTCGTCGCGGCCGTCGACATAGCGGTAGCCGGCGGGCTTGTCGAAGATGGTGTTGTAGACCGTCGCCGCCTTGACCGACCGGTATTCGGCGCCCGCGAACCATGCCAGGTTGCCCAGCGCAGGCCGCAGGGCGGCGACAGGCTCCTCGTAACTGGCTTCGAGGGTACGCGAGCCGCCTTCGTAGCGGATCGCGTTGTTGCCTACCTTGGCGGGGTCGAGCCGGTAGAACAAACCCGAGGCATTGACGCCGAGCCGCCCGCCGCGCCGCCCCAGCGGTGCCTGGTAGGCCCCGGTGAAGCCGCCGAAATACTGGGTGGATGGCAGCGCCAGCGTGGCAGACACGCTGAGCACGTCGCCCGTGCCGGTGAGGTTGTTGACGGTCTTCGACACCGACAGGCGGTTGCGCGACGTGAGTTCGCTGCCGTCGTTCGCCACCGAGACCGTGCCCACGTCATCGAGGTCGGCCAGCTCGAGCACGAGGTCGGTGATCCCGAAGGCCGACTTGCGCAGCGAAGGCGCCACCCGGGCGCCGGGAATACGCGCCACCATGCGAAGCCGGCCCTCGAGCTCCTGCGCGTTGATGATCTTGCCGCGCAGGTCATTGAGTTGGTCCAGGAAGACCTTCATGTCGAAGCGGTAGCTCGTGGCCCCGGCAAGCTGCACCGCGCCCAGGCGGTCCTCCTCGATCTGCAGCGTGACGGCGCCACCATCCACGCGCTGGGCAGGCACGACGCAGCGCGAGGTGACGAACCCACGCTGGGCATACAGGCGCGTGATGCGCGCGGCCATTTCCTGAAGATCAGCCGCAGTCACAGCCTGACCGACGAATTCGCGCACCTGCTCAGCGATGGCGGCCTCGGGGATCGCCGTGTTGCCCAGGATGCTCAAGGTCTGCAGCACGAACCTCGGGCCCGTGACCTGACTCTCGGGGCGTGGACGGGCGCTTTCCTCGAGGCGCAAACGATCGAGCTGGCTCGGCCCTTCACCCGGGCGCGGCACACCGGAGCGGCGCAGCTGTTCCTCCAGGTCACTCAGACGGCCGGGCTGTGGGGTGGTCCGCTCTGGCGGGGGGTCGACCGCCCAGGCGGGCAGGCTGGCCGCTGACAGCAGGAGCAGAACGTGCAACGCAAAGGCAAGCGGCCGCCCGCCGCACGGACGGTTTCTCACGGGCAGTTCACGGCGCTTGCGTTGACGCCCTGCAGCGCGCTGAGCGCGCTGCTGCGGCGCGCGGGGTTGCTGGCGAATGCGCCGCCGTTGAGCAGGCTGCAGATCTGCTGCTGGGTTGCCAACATGAAGGGCCAGCAACCCCCGCCTTGCGGCAGACAGACACGCAACGTCGCGCCAGGCACGTAGGCCTTGGACTGCGGATCCTCGAAACCGCTCTTCAGATCGACCAGCACACCCTGCTGCTGCGCACCCTCACCCTGCAGCAGCCTCCACTGACCGGACGCAGGCACGAAAGGCAGATTCACCACCCCATTGCCGTTGGCCAGGCTCGCGCCAAGCGCCGAGCCAAAAGGCTCGCCCGTCGCCTGCAACCTGATCGAGCCGTCGGAGGTTCGCTCGAGAGAGAAGCCCGTCGTGCGGCCGGCCCCAACGGCGCGGAACGCGAAGTCGTCAGGCACAGCCTCACCCCTCTCGATCAGCGCGATGTCCAGCCACGGAAAGAGCCGCATCGAAGCCACCCGCGCAGTTTCGGGGTCAAGGCCGACAACGGCTGTCTCCTTCTCCAGTGCGATCTGCTGCGATGCGGTCACGGTTTGATTGGCCAGCGTCTGCACTGTCTGCGAGCCAGAAGCAGGCACCGACTGCGCCAGGGTGCTGGCGTTAGCCTGCGCCACCTTCACGATCGCCTCGAAATTGGATGCAAGCGTCGTGGTGCCCGTGCCGGCTGTCGTGGCCGTATCCACGATGCTCTGGATGTTGGTGGTGATGTTCTGGGCGGCCTGGGCCTGCGCGGGGACAACAGCAGCCGCAACCACCTGGGCCAATGCCGCAGTAGCCGCAGCGCCGGTGGACGTGAGATTGACGGTTGGCGCCGCCGCCACGGCCGTGACCACGTTCGCCAGGTTGTCCCGCAAGACAGCACCGGTAGCCACCAGCGCTTCAGAGATGGCCGTCAGCACGGCGGTGGTCTGCTTCAGCACGGCACTTTCCGATTGTGTAGGGCCAACGGTGGCAGCCTCCGTCAACACGGCCGGCGATAGGCCGGCAACAGCCGTCTGTCCGTTCCAGCCCGAGGGAATCAACGAGGCAACGATGTTGGCTCGCACTTCGCGGGCGCCGTCTGGCACGAAGTTGAGCTTCATCTTGCCGTTGTACAGGACATCGACCGACTGAGAATACAGGCCGTTGCCGTCCAGATCCTGGAAGCTCAGCGGCGCGAGCCGATCGCCGGCGTTGTACGCATTGTCGCCGTTGGTATCTTCGTAGGACCACCACGAACCGTCGACGAACGCCACCTTGAACTGGCCATCGGGGCTCTGCAGATTCTGACTCGTCACGCGGATAGGCAGAACTGGAGTACTCTCGAAGGTGTAACGGCCCGTCGGTATCCCGCCGACAATCACGGCGAAAGCCGTCTGAGCCCCGGCCTGGCCGTCTCTATCCTGGACGACGACGCCGACGATGGGGGCGTCTTCCACGGCGACCGTCAGCGGAAGCGGCGCAGGACCCTTCCCGCCGCCGCCGCCGCCGCCGCCGCCGCCGCCGCCGCAGGCGGCCATGACTGCAGCTAGAACCAGACTCAAGGCCTGCCATCGCCCCCTGGGTCTGACCTGCATTGATCGACTCGTGCTCGTCAGCATGACCATCCCTAATTCGTCAAGCGCTCGATGTGGCCCAGCGAAATCAGATGGGCGACGATGAGCTTGTAATAGCCCTTGGAGACCAGCGAGTCTCGTTCGGACGTGGTCAGCTGCTCCAGCCGGCGCTCGCTGATGCGCCGGATGCCACGCAGCAGCGGCGATTGAAAGCCTATCCACTTCTGGATCACGATATTCTCGAAAAGGCCCAGGTGTGTCATCTCGCGGCAGAAGGCCTGCGTGCGCTCATGGGCGGCCTCGTACTCCTGCAGGAAACCCAGCACGAGCCGCGCATAGGAGCTGGCCTGCCCCGCTTCGTCGAACAGCAGTTCGCCCTCCTGCTCGTTGACGGCGCTGCAACGCTCGTCGATGGCGAGGTAGTTGGTGTCGTCGCCCTTGACAAAGACGAAGGGGTAACGCCGCAGGAAGGCCGGCATGAACTCACCGGCCTTCCACTGGCCCTCGTCGTTGACGAACCAGTTACGCCGCCGCCCCAGCCCCAATACCGCCGCCGGAAAGTAGCGATGATCCTCCTCGGAGCGCCCGAAGACGATGGGCATCGAGCGCGCCGCCGCGACGAACTCGTCGACGGTCAGCAGGCAGTCGGTCACGTCCCGGGCGAAGTCGAGTTGCTTCAGGGGCCGAACGCGCATCTTTCGATGCGCCTCAGCCTTCAGCACCTGGACGCTTTGGTAGATGCCTAGTTCCAAGGGTCGCGTCTCTCCGTAAGTAGGTCGGTGTCTGCCGGGCTTCCAGGCTGCACGCGATCAGGGGTTGGGCCCGAACAGGCGCCTGAAGAAGTCGAGGAACACGTTGGCAGCGGAATTCTCCGATACCAGGTTACCGACGCTCGTCGTCTGATTCTGGCCGACACTGACCCGGGCGTTCGTCGCGTCCACCGCCTTCAGGGTGACCTGGTTGCCGTTGAACGTGGCGACCTGGGTGATCTGGGTCTGCACGTCCTGCAGGCTCACCGGTGCAGCCGAGGCAGAGGCCGCCGTCACACCACCCGTCACGGACAGATTGCCCGTGACCGTGGTGTTGCCGGTGGTGCTCAACCCCCCACCCAGCGTGGTCTGGCCGGTGGCGCTGAGCGTACCGCCAATGGCTGCGTTCCCAGTGACCGCAAGGCTCGAGATCGTCGTTGTGCCGCCCGTAAACGTCGTCGGCCCGGTGACCGTGGTCGCGCCAGTCAGGCCGATCGTCGTACCCGACAGGCTGACGTTACCGCCGCTGCTGGTCAGTGCGCCGGTGTTGGTGAGACCGGTGGTCGTCGTCGCACCCGTCACGCTGAGCGTGTTGGCCAAGGCGGTCGCCCCAGTCACGCCCAGCGTGCCGCCCACCGACGTGTTGCCGGTGATCGTCGCCGGCCCGGTGACCGTCGTGGCGCCGGTCAGGCTGATCGTGTCACCCGACAGGCCGACGTTGCCGCCGCTGCTGCTCAGCGCGCCGGTGTTCGTCAGCGCCCCGGTATTGGTGATCCCCGTGGTCGTCGTCGCACCCGCCACGCTGAGCGTGTTGGCCAGGGCGGTCGCCCCGGTCACGCCCAGCGTTCCGCCCACCGACGTGTTGCCGGTGATCGTCGCCGGCCCGGTGACCGTGGTCGCACCGGTCAGGCCGATCGTCGTGCCCGCCAGGCTGACGTTGCCGCCGCTGCTGCTCAGCGCGCCGG
>JAIXWM010000050.1 GCA_027491255.1 Rubrivivax sp.
CTGGCGATCCTGCGCATGGCGGTGAAGCTGCCCACGGCGGTGGCGCAGGAGTGGCTGTTCGTCGAGGAGACGCGCGACCTGTGGAACGAGGCGGCGGGCCAGTCGGCGCTGACGCGCACGAACGCAGCCTGGAGCCGTGCGATCGAAGCGCAGGCGCCGGGCGAGGTGAACCTGGTGGGCGTGCTGAAGGGCGACGTCAACGGCAGCTGGACGGCGCCAGCGGGTGCAAAAGACCTTGATGAACTGCAGCCCGGTTTTTTCGTCGATCTGTCACAGCGCATCGGGGCGCCGATGGATCAGTTCGGGGTGTATTCCAGCGGGGGATGATCTGAAATCGCTGAGAACAAAATTTGCCATGTCGTAATCAATGATATCCGACAGGTGAATCTGGGAGATCAAATGAAGATTTTTGACTATCAAGGCTCTGGGAGTTATCTGAGTTCCATCATCGATCAAGTTCCCGATAAAAATGAATCTAGAACTATTGAGTCCTATTTTCGAATTGATTCGTCAGCGAACTTTCCCTCCATTTTTTTCATGGGATCTACTCAGGCAGCTGGAAGACTTTTCCAATTATTGATTACATCGGAAGGAAGGCCCTATTTTTGTGGCTATAAGGCAGATTTGGTCGGATCAAAAAACGTGGTCGATGGGGATTGGCATTCTGTTGCGATTACATACGATTCGACTAGGATTTCAATATATATAGATGGCGTGCTAGATGTTCAATCGAGCACATCTACTCCGGGTTTCGAAAATTTTTCTTATCCAAACTTGAATACAACAAGTTCTGGAATTATCATTGAGAATAATCTAAAAGGTATTGATGTCTTTTCAGGTGAAATAGGATACGTGTCTATTTGGAATAGAAGTCTCTCAGCTGACGAGATCAAGATGGATGATAGACATTTTTCGGGATCGGAGAATGGATTAATCGCTACCATAACAAATTTCAATCAGATTCCCACTGGAAGTGTCATTATTACTGGTGCACCTACCCAAGGGCAAACGCTGACCGCTTCCAATACGCTGACTGACGGCGACGGTCTGGGCGTCATCACCTACATCTGGAAGGCGGGCAGTTCGACGCTCGGGACAGGTGCTACCTACATGTTGACGGAAGCAGACGTCGGCAAGACGCTGACCGTCACCGCCAGCTACACCGATGGAGGCGACACGGGGGAGACTGTCACCAGTGCTGCCACGGCCCAGGTTGCTAATGTCAATGATCTGCCTTCCGGTGCGGTGCAATTTGGTGGAAATGCATACCGTCCATTGTCGATTGCTGACATCATTGATCCTACGACCCAGAGGTTCAATGGGAGCAATGGACACATTTATGAATATATAAATGCCAACGGCATCACGTGGCTCGGCGCAAAAGCGGCTGCAGAGAGCCGGGAGATGGGTGGTTTCAAGGGCTATCTGGCCACAATTACCAGTGCTGCTGAGCAGTCTTTCGTTATTAGTAACAATCCGAGTTTGGTCGGACGCTGGCTCGGCGCTAGCGATGCAGAAGTTGAAGGGCAGTGGAAATGGATGGCCGGTCCTGAGGCCGGGACTTTGTTTGGGTCATACTCAAATTGGGAAAACGGAGAGCCTAATAACTCATTTAATGAAGACTATCTGCACTTTTGGAACACAACGGGCTTATGGAATGACGCCCCCAACACAGGCATTGTGTCCGGGAGTAACCCGAGTGGTGAGTTAGGCGGTTATGTTGTTGAGTACTCTTCTGATCTGAATCGTCCATCTTTCCAAGAGGGGGAAACGCTCTATGCCATAACCGATCAGCTGTTGGATGCAGACGGTATTGGAGACCTGATCTATCGTTGGCAGATCTCGTCTGATCAATACAACTGGAATAACATTGATGGTGCTACAGGCAGTCAATACACGCTGGGTGATGCCGATTCGCTTAAATATATCCGATTTGTTATTGATTACATTGATAAGAAATCAACCGCGGAGACTGTCTATTCAAGCAGTTCACCTCTCATCGTCAACGTCAACGATTCGCCTACGGGTAGTGTCATCGTTGCAGGCACGGCAACTCAAGGGCAGACGCTGACAGCGTCCAGCACATTGGCCGATGCCGACGGTCTTGGAGCCGTCATCTACACTTGGCTTACGGGCGGTGTGACCGTTGGCACCGGCAACACCTACACGCTGACGCAGGCCGAGGTCGGCAAGACGATCACCGTCATGGCCAGCTACACCGACGGCGGCAACACGGCAGAATCGGTGACGAGCGCAGCCACGGTTGCCGTGGCCAACGTCAACGATATACCAACTGGCAACATCACGATCAACGGTACGCCTAAACAGGGGCAGACCCTGACCGTATCAACCACATTGTCCGACGCCGACGGGATTGGTGCGATTACCTACATATGGCGTGCTGGGGATATCACGCTCGGTTCAGGCGCAAGCTACACGCCTACAAAAGCTGACGTGGGGAAAAGCCTCACGGTCAGTGCGACTTATATCGATGCCTTGGGTTTTTCTGAGGCAATAACGAGTTTACCGAGTTCAGAAGTCTTGCCATCAGAGCCTGCCTCTATTTTGATTGAAGGAGATCAAGAATCGTTCGGGCAGGTGCCCGGGGTCGGCACAGGTTTTAAAATTTCTTCCGCGCAAGTTGATGGTCGCAACTTCGAATTGGTGCGTGGGCTTCCGAGGGTGGCTCTTTCAACATCGCTGGGTGAAATGATATTCGAGCTTGAGGCAGATAAGGCTCCTATCACCGTCGATAACTTCCTCAGATATGTTGATGCGGGATATTATACGAATACGGTATTTCATCGTGTAATTGGCAATTTCGTGGTTCAGGGCGGTGGCTACACGGTAAACAACAATGCCCTCCAACCCAAGGGCGGAACATATTCTCCAATCATCCTTGAGCGTACATCGACTACAGGTTTGAGTAACGATGTGGGAACCTTGGCAATGGCTCGCACATCTGTTGAGAATTCTGCGACCAGTCAATTTTATATAAATACAGTTGATAATAAATTTCTTAACGCATCCTCGAGTAGCAGTGGATATGCTGTTTTCGGTCGAATAGTCTATGGGGCGGATACGACTCTTCAGAATATTCGTGCCGTTCAAGTCCAAAACAGCGGTTGGGGAGAGGTCAGTCTTCCTTTGCAGCCGCCAGTTGTCTTGTCGGCTCAGCGTGTGGCTTCACTTGGTGAGACGATATTCATCGATTCCAGTGGTAGATGGTCTATCGATCCTTCGGATGATAGATTTAATCATCTTGCAGAAAACCAAAGATCAGAAATTGAATTATATTATAATTTCGATGCTCAATCAGGAGGTATCGAGGCTGGAGTTCTTTCGCTGATTATAACTGGAAAAAATGATTACCCGACGCTCAGCTCGACTGAGGATGTTTTTGTTGATGAGGGTGGAGATGTTGTATCTGGAAAACTGATCGCCAACGATCCCGATGATGGGGCAAGTCTAGTTTTTTCGATTGTCGGCAAACAGATTCCTGGATTTTCTATCAAACCAGATGGAACATGGAGCTTGGACCCTTCTGATCAGGAGTACGTAAGACTTGATGACGGAGAGAGTATCACAAGGCAAGTCAAGTACTCCGTCACTGATGAGTTTGGTGCATCAGACACGGCAGATTTCTCATTTACCGTGGTGGGCAGTACCAATCTCGAGGCTTACCCTTTTATTGATCCTTGGTGGCCACAACTGATCGGTGGTGAACGATTTGATGCCGCGACGGCTGTAGCTGTTGCCCCCGACGGAAGCGTTCTGGTCTCGGTCTACACCGAAACAGAAGGTTATCTCGATGGGAGGCTCAAGAGTAATGACGGCGGATCAGGACTCATTCGCTTCAATGTGGCAGGTGTTCCAATTGACACCATTTCGGTCAATGCCTCCGAAAGTACCTATCTGACAGGGCCTCTTGCGATCGCTCCTGATGGAAGCATCGTCGTCGGAGGCTTGATCGATCCCCCAGGTGATGGAGTGCCCAATCCTATGGGGGGTGGATCTTGGGACTCATTTGTTCGAAAAATGAGTTCGACAGGACAGATCATCTGGACCCTTAATATCCAATCATCCGGCAACTATCACGACTATCTTCGGGATTTGGTCCTCGATGAGGCCAGTAGCAGTGGAGATGTATTTATCGTTGGTGACACCTACGGATCTATTGCCGGACAAAAAATCAGCGGTGCTGGCGATGCCTTTATTGGCAAGGTCTCGGCCGTTGGCGCTCTTGATTGGATTCGATACATAGGAACGGGTGGAGAGGATTACGGGTATGCGATCGCCCGCACCGCCCAAGGACAATTGATCGTGGGCGGAGAACTCGAGCAGTCGGGTCCTTTTGTGGGGGATGCATTTGTCGCAAGTTACTCGGCCAACGGATCGCAGCAGTGGCTTGAAAGGTTCGGTAGTTCTGCCAAGGATCGGGTTATTGATGTCGCCGTGGGAACCGATGGCAGCATTTATGCAGCTGGGGTTACCTATGGAGCTATGGATAATCAAGGCTCTCAGGGTGGGCAGGACATCTTCTTGAGCAAGCTGTCCCCCAACGGGCAACTACTCTGGACCCGACAGTGGGGCAGCAGCAGTGACGATGATGTCAATTCGGTAGTTGTCGACGGGAGCGATCGGATCATCATTGGCGGGCGACTCGCAGCGGGCGTTGCGGATTTCGTCACCAGTGGCACTGGCGATGCCTTTATTCGCGCTTATGACGCGATGGGCAACCACCAGTTCACTGAACTCCTATCTGGAAAAGGTTTCGAGACCATTCGCGATCTCGCCATCAACCCCGTGAGCGGGACACTTTATGCCGCGGGTGCGGCGAGCAGCGGCATTGCAGAGCTGGTGTCCTTGGGTGGTGGATCGGACGGTTTCGTAACCCGCATCCCTGGCGTCAGCGCAGGCATGGCGCTGACGCCGGTCGTCACTGGCCGGTACGGCGGTCATGTCTACGAAGTCTATTCTGAATCGATGTCCTGGCAGGATGCACAGTCGTTTGCGCAGTCCCGCGGCGGTTATCTGGTGAGCATTACGTCGTCGTCTGAAAACTCTTTTGTCGCCGAACTGAACCCAGACTCGCTTACGCCCTGGATCGGTCTTTATATTGCCGCCCAAAAGGATGGGTCCAATACCGGCTGGCTATGGGATTCAGGAGAAATCTCCGGCTATCGATCCTGGACAGCTGGCGAACCGAGTTCCGGACCCGGCGAGCACTTTGTCAAGCTGTCTGGTGGCGTCCCCTGGTTGTCGGACACAGGCTGGAGCGACGCGCCATTTGACTATGCGAAGGGCTTCATTGTCGAAAGAGCCGAGGCAGGGCTCTTTTTGCAAGGAACGAATGGGGATGACGTCCTGTATGGATCTGATTATCCGGACACGATTCTTGGTCTTGAGGGAGATGATCAGATTAATGGCGCAGCCGGGGATGACCTGCTCGATGGCGGCTCTGGGAGGAGCACACTGACAGGTGGTTCTGGTAACGATACTCTTCTTGGTGGGACCGGTGATGATGTCCTGTTTCCAGGGCCAGGCAGTAACTCGGTCGATGGCAACGCAGGCCGAGACGTAATGGGTTATTTTTTCCGAGACCGCTCAACCGGAATTCAATTTGTCGTAAATGCCTCCTTTGACGTCGCCACGGGCGTCTATAGTGGGCGACAGACTAACGGTGTAGATGGGGTTGATACCCTTTCTGGCGTCGAGGTAATTGGTATCGGCGGCAGCAGTTCGAGCGACTTGCTGATCGGCTCATCTGGGCCTGAACTGCTGCTGGGCTTCGCGGGCGATGACACACTGAATGGTGGGCCAGGGAGCGATACGGCGATTTATCGATATGCAGCGCTCGGTGGTGTCAATGTTGTGCTATCAGAGCAGCGTGCTTCGGGCGCAGATGGCTCCGATACCCTTCTCGACATCGAAAATATTCAAGGAAGCTTCGACCGTGACTCGCTACACGGCGATGGAGGTATCAATCAGATCGAGGGAGGGCCAGGCGACGATACTTTGACTGGTGGGGGCGGCGATGATGAATTTTCCTTCGACAGCCGTTCTTATGAGCTCGAAGACAGCGCATTACTGGAACTCTTAGGGGCCATTCATCTCAATGGATTTGTTTTCGCGACTGTGGAGCGCGACACGATCACCGACTTTGTCCGCGGGGACAAGATCGCATTTTTCGATCCGGTTGTGCTCTCCAACAAGGAGCCGATATTCCTCATTGCTGGTGAAATTGCCGTCATGCAGCAGCAGGGTGGCGCGACCGAGTTGCTGCTCGGGCGTGACGCGACCCCCGGCTGGGATCTGAGCATCACCTTGCCGGGCGTCGATGCCAGTCGGCTGGCTTTGAGTCCTGATGGGAGGCAACTGACGCTTAACCTTCCGTCGACCTTTTCTCCAGTGGTGACTGGCAATTTCGGTGGACGACTGTACGAGGTCTTCGCGGATCGGGTGACTTGGGAGGACGCGCAGAGTATCGCGCGTACACGGGGCGGTTATCTGGTCAGCATCAACTCGGCTGCCGAGAACCAGTTCGTCGCCGATCTCAATCCAAACTACCTCAGCTCGTGGATCGGCTTGTATCAGGTGCCGGGCAGCGCCGAGCCGACGGGCGGGTGGGTCTGGGACTCGGGTGAGGTGCCGAGCTTCACCTCATGGAGTGGGGGCGAGCCCAGTGGTTACCCCGGCGAACACTTCGCGCACCTGTTTGGCGCAGTGCCGTGGCTTTCGGACTCGGTCTGGAACGACGCGTCTAACGACTATGCGACCGGCTTCATCGTCGAACGGATCAGTGCGCTCCCGCCCCTGCTGGGCACTGACGGTCCTGATTCGCTTACGGGAACCGACGCCAGCGAGGCCGTTCTGGCGCTACAGGGCAATGACACGATTGACTCACTGGCTGGTGATGATCTGGTCGATGGCGGTGATGGCGACGACCTGATCCGGAGCGGGTTGGGGAACGACACGCTGGACGGCGGCCGGGGCAACGACACTCTCCGGGGTGGGGACGGCGCTGACAGCCTGCGTGGTGATCTCGGCAACGACAACCTGTACGGCGGCCCGGGTGACGATCTGCTGCAGGGCGGCGAGCAGCGCAGCTTGACGTGGAAGTCGGGCCGTCACTACCCGCTCGCCGATTACGACAACGCCGACCACAGCGATGTGACGGAGGGCGCAATCCGCCTGAACCTGTCGACGATGACCGTGACGGGACTGGGTGGCGCCGCGACGGTTGTGGGCACCGACACCCTGCGCGGTATCGAGGCCGTACGTGGAACCCGGCAGTCTGATGTCGTCGAGGGTGCTCTGCCCTCGGGAGGGAACGAGTCCGCAGGAGACCAGCACAGCATCGAGTTCGTCGGCTACGGCGGCAGCGACTCGATTGCTCAGGCGCAGATGGGCCGGACACCCTGGGTCGACGGAGTCAGTTTGAGTTATTGGTGGTCGCAGACGGGCATCAGCGCCACATTCACCGGCAATTCAGGTGTGGTGAGCTACGGCGTGAACGGCACTACTCAGGAGGCCGGTTCAGACACGTTGCTGAACATTCCCGTGATCAGCGACACCAATTTCAACGACACCTTCAACCTCACCGGCATGACTGGCGGCTACTACAGCAGCTACTACGCCGGCAGCAAGAGCAGCTATGTTGGGCTGAGCCTGGGCAACGACACCGTGGTGGGAAGCGGCGAGACCGCGGTCAATTTTGGTGCTGCGAGCTCCACTACCAACGGCCTGGGCGTGAACGCCGTTATGTCGGCTTCAGGAGGCGTCTTTACCGTTGATCTGAACCACCTGCGGAACGTCAATGGCACTGCACTGGGGGTGAAGACGCTGTCTGCGATCAATGGGTTACGGGGCACGAGCTTCAACGACACCCTTGTCGGTGGTGGCAACGACGACGTCACCGAGGCGTTTCGTGGCAGAGCGGGTGACGACCTGATCGACGGCAAGGGCGGCATGGACAGAGCCGAGTATCAGGACGCCAGTTCGGGCATCACGGTCAACCTCGCGGCCGGCACGGTGTCGGGCGACAGTTCGGTCGGCACCGACACGCTGCGCTCGGTCGAAAGCATCCGCGGCAGTCAACTGGGCGATGTCTTCGACGCTCGGGGCTTCTCCGGTTCTTCCATCAACGCTGGCAGCCGCGGGGCTTACAACATCTTCGACGGGCGCGGCGGCAACGACACCATCTACGGCAACGGCGCGACCCGGATCGTCTACACCTGGTCGATGGTGGCCATGGAGGTCAACCTGGGCACGGGAGTGGCCCGGGCGCTGAACCCTGCAGACCGCACCGGCGACATGGGCCTCGTGGTGGGGCAGGACACCTTCAGCGGCGTGTATCGCGTCTCGGGTTCGGCCCTGGGGGATGTACTGACCGGCGGGGGCACCGGACGCCAATTCGGTGAGACCCTCGCCGAAGCCTTCGATCCTGCCGCTGGCGACGACACCATCAACGGTCTGGATGGGTGGGATTCGGTCATCTACTTCGACGCACCGAGCGCTATCGACGTGGACTTGAACCTCGCCAGTGGCCAGATCCAGGACGGCTATGGCAATGTTGACACCGTCATCGGCATCGAGGAGTTTGTCGGCACGATCTACAACGACACGCTGCGCGGCAGCGACGCCAATCCCAACGGACAGGAATCCTTCAACGGGCAGCGAGGCGATGACCTGATCGACGGCCGCGGCGGGTACGACGAGGTCAGCTACCCCGACGACATCCGGGGAGTGACCGTGAACCTGGTCACGGGCGTCGCCACGGACGGCTGGGGCGGCACGGACACGCTGATCAGCATCGAGGGTGTCGAGGGTTCGAGCTACAACGACTTGATCACCGGCAATGCGGCGAACAACCGTTTGGACGGGCGCGGCGGCAATGACACGTTGGACGGCGGGGCGGGTACCGACACTGCGGAGTACAACAACGAAAGCGGCTCGGTACAGGTCAACCTCGCACTGGGTTCCGCCACCGGCGCGGCCGGCAACGACACTCTGATCAGCATCGAGAACGTCCACGGTTCGATCTACGGTGACACGCTGACGGGGGACGCGCAGGCGAACGGATTCACCGGTCGCGGTGGAGACGACACGATCGACGGTGGTGCGGGGACCGACACGGTACGCTTCACAGGCGCCTGGGCCGACTACATCCTTGCTTATGCCGCCGACGGCCAGATGACAGTGACCGACCGCGTGGCTGGGCGCGACGGGTCCGACACGGTGCGGGCTGTGGAGTTCCTACAGTTCGCTGACGCCAGGATCGACGCTGTCGGACGTGCAGTCACGCCCTGGTTTGACTTCGGCAACAGCCGGTACGCCCTGGTGAGCGGGCCGACGTGGGCCGCCGCCCGCACGCAGGCCGAGACCCTGGGCGGGCACTTGGTGACGGTCTCCAGCCGTGCCGAGAACGACTTCCTGACCGCGACTTTCGCACCCTATGCCCAGCGGGCCTGGATCGGCTACAACGACCAGGAGGTCGAGGGTCAGTGGCGCTGGCTGGCGGACGAGGGTTCGAGCTTCACGAACTGGTACCTGAATCCTTACTTCGGCCAGGAGCCGAACAATCTGGGCGGTGTCGAGGACGCCGCGCACCTCTACCTGAAGCCCGAACCCGGTCCGCTGTCGTCGATGCCTGGCTTCTGGAACGACGCCGACCCGGCGAACGGCAACTACGGCATCGTCGAGATCGGCATGTCGGGTCCCGCGCGTGCCGTGTCCTACGACCGGACCGTCTTCGTCGAGGCGCCGGCCAACGACGGCTCGGTCATACAGGCGTCGACGATCACACTGACTGGGGACAGCTTCAAGGGCCAGGACGGCTCAGCGCTGATGGGCGTGACGGTGACGAACGTGCCCGACGGGCTCACAGCACAGGTGATCAAAACGAGCGAAACCACCGCGACGCTCAGCTTCATCGGCAAGGCGATCGCCCATGCGAACGCAAACGACGTGGGCAATCTCACCGTTGCCATCGGCTCCGATGCATTCACCATGGGCAATGGGGGGGGCGTGTCCGGGTCGACCAGCAGCACCCTGAAGATCGACTTTGCCGACCCGGCCCCTGGCGTGGCGCTGAAAGGAGTGGCTTACCACTGGAAGAGCCACGCCCTGCTGGACAAGGTCGCGGTGCAGGCGGTGGATCAATCGGCCGTCTCCGCTACGCCCACTCAATCGTTCGACCTACGCGCTGCGTCGCTGGACCCGGTGACGGGCAAGCTCACGGTTGAAGTTTGGGCCAACCCGGCGGTCACGGTCGAGACCGCCGATTTCACGGCGACTGGCCCTGCCGGCTCGACGCTGAGTTTCACCTCCGCACTCGGGGCCGACTGGACGGCGCTGTCCAATACGGCGCAGCCGGGGCAGTTGCTGCTGGGGGCCTATCTTTCGAACGTCAGCGCCACCGGTCTGACGGCACCCACGCGGCTGGGCACACTGGAGGTGCAACTGGCGGCCGGGGCGAGCGACGTGCAGCTGGCTTTCTCCGAGGTGCGCGTAGGGGATTCCTCGGTTCCCGACCTGGCTTTTGGCATGGCAGGGGCCACTGTCGGAGCCGATGGCGCCTTCGCATTCTCAAAGCTTCCCGCGGGCAGCTACGGCATCAGCGCGGCGCGCGCCGCCGGTGACGGCAGCAACGGCGTGACCTCGGCCGATGCATTGGCGGCACTGCGGTTGGCCGTGAGCATCAACCCCAACCCTGATCCGGACGGATCCGGTGCTCTGCAGGCGCTGAAGGTGTCGCCCTACCAGTTCATGGCCGCCGATGCCAACCAGGACGGCAAGGTGACCTCGGCCGACGCGCTGGCGATCCTGCGCATGGCGGTGAAGCTGCCCACGGCGGTGGCGCAGGA